>JAJQBK010000026.1 GCA_021203305.1 Lachnospiraceae bacterium | reverse complement strand
GCTGCTGTGGCGGCTGGTATACAGGTACTTCATACCGCCGTGAATAATTCAGGTTGAAATTTTTCTGAAGTGAAATTTTGCGAATTCTTAAGCGGTTTCTGATTGCTTTAAGGGATGACTTCAGATATACTTTGAAGCAGTCGGGCGGGGAATGCAGACTGGCATACCGGAATTTGTAAAGCAGGAGCCTGAACAGCTGAGTGTAAGCGGGTATTTTGAATTTGTGGTTATGTATGGAAAAAAGGAAGGGAACACGGCATGGGCAATCATACGCTGGTTATTTTAAAAAAAGGCGAGGGACGCACGGTCAAATCCGGCGGCCTCTGGATCTATGATAACGAAATCGAAAGCATAACCGGAGCTTTTCATAACGGAGACATTGTAACCGTGCATGATTATGATGGATACCCGCTGGGACGCGGATTTATCAACCAGAATTCCAAAATTCGGATTCGTCTCATGACGCGGAATGCCGGGCAGGAGATTGACGAGGCATTTCTGCGGATGCGTCTGCAGAACGCGTGGGATTACAGGAAAAAGACGTTGGGGCTTCTTTGTGGAGCTGATAATAATAATGAAAAGAGCGTAAGTAATTGCAGCTGCCGTCTGGTATTTGGAGACGCGGATTTTCTGCCGGGCCTGGTCATCGACAAGTACGCGGACGTTCTGGTGGTGCAGTCGCTGGCGCTTGGAATCGATCAGTTTAAAGAACAGATCGTATCAATTTTAAAGGAAATCCTAGCGGCAGACGGCCTTGTAATCCGGGGGGTCTATGAGCGCAGTGACGCTAAAGAACGCGAGAAAGAAGGTATGGAGCGCACAAAGGGCTTCCTGGGAACAGAATTCGATACGAAAGTCCCGATTGCAGAGAACGGTGTGAAATATATTGTAGATGTGCGGGATGGACAGAAGACCGGATTTTTTCTGGATCAGAAATACAATCGTCTGGCCATTCAGAAGCTGTGCCGGGGCGCGAAGGTGCTGGATTGCTTTACGCATACGGGCTCGTTTGCGTTGAATGCGGGGATCGCGGGGGCAGTGGATGTGCTGGGCGTGGACGCGTCCGAACTGGCGGTGGCACAGGCACAGGAGAATGCCCGCCTGAACGGGCTTGAGGATACCGTGCGGTTTGAGTGTCATGATGTGTTTGAGCTGCTGCCGGAGCTGGAGCGCAGGGGAGAGCAGTATGATGTGGTGATTCTCGATCCGCCCGCTTTCGCAAAATCCCGCAGTTCGGTTAAGAATGCTGCGAAGGGCTATCGGGAAATCAATCTGCGGGGCATGAAGCTTGTAAAAAACGGCGGCTATCTGGCAACCTGCTCCTGTTCTCATTTCATGGATTATGAGTCTTTTACGAAAGTGATCGGCCAGGCAGCGCGGAGCGCGCACAAACGCCTGCGCCAGGTCGAATTTCGTACCCAGGCGCCGGACCATCCGATTCTCTGGGCAGCGGATGAGAGTTATTATCTGAAATTTTACATTTTCCAGGTTGTGGATGAGAAATAGAAGCATAGCAGATTTCCTGTTGTGTAAGGATTTTCAGCATTGCTGCATACATCAGGCGATGCGGCGGCTTTTTATACGCAATTATATGAAACAAAGGAAACTGTTGAGACGGGCATGAAATACAAAGAACGTCTTATAACAAATTAAAAACGAGATACGAGGTTTTAATATTGGAATTTTTTAAAATTTGTAATATAATATAGATATTAAAAACGAAAATCACGTAATTATAATAACGGGATAAAGCTGTTTACTACATTTATATGGGGTGTGAGAATGAAACTTTTAAAAATACGTGCTTCTGGGGTTCCTCTTTTCAAAGGCACCTGCGAAATTGACTTTTTGGCTTCACAGAGAGTCACCATGGAAGATTCTGAAAGTATGAGCACGATATTTTCTACGGAAACGCAGGCATTTTCTCAGAACAATGTACTTGCAATGATTGGTATTAATGCATCCGGAAAAACGTCTGCTTTGAAGCTGATTACCTTTGTCTGCAAAATGCTTAACAATGAACCTTTGAACAGTATTGACTGTGCGGAGGTGTTTGATGGGTTAAAGGACAGAGAATGTGTTGCCATCGAATCTTACTTCTATGCCAACAGCGGCGCAACATATCGCTTGGTTGACGGTAAGGCAATCCATTTGCTTCAGACAGTAATCAGCAAAAAGGATGATAAGTTGGTCATTGTCCATGAAACGCTGAAAACCAAAGCAATCACCAGAGACATTCGCAAGAAGAATGTCCTTGATTTCAAAGGCATAGAAATTAATATGTCCCGCCAATTCAATGAGTATCTGCTTGACGATGTCAGTATTATGGTGGCATTTAACAAAAGGAACAATGAACAGATTTTCGCCTCTGATATGCTGCAGTATACCAATATAAATCAACTGTATTTGTCCGCAGATTGTCCGCTTGAACTGATTGCGTTCTTCGATCCCAGTGTAGAATATCTCAGATACGAAAAGGAAAACAAAGATGTTCGCATTATTCTGAAGTTTAAAGATAAGGAAGAAATTATTTTAAATCAGTTTGCGGAACTGAACAGATATCTTTCTTCCGGCACCATTAAAGGCATCAATACATTTTTGAGGGCGGTGAAAACATTTGAGGCCGGAGGATACCTGATTATTGATGAACTGGAGAACCATTTTAATCGTGAAATCGTTACAACCCTGATTCGTCTTTTTATGGACAATCAGGTGAACCCCAATGGAGCGATGTTGATTTTTTCCACGCATTATGCAGAACTTCTTGATGTATTTGACCGCAACGACAATGTCTATATCGTCAGGAACAGGCAGGGGATTTCCGTTGAGAATCTTTCAACTATTCTTAAGAGAAATGATATCAAGAAAAGTGAGGCATATCAGAGCGGTTTCCTGGAAGGAACCGTTCCGATGTATGAAGCCTACATGGATCTGAAAAAAGCTCTTATTCATGCAAACAAGGAGGGCTGATTTATGGAGTTTTCCAAATATGTAGCCTGTATTTGCGAAGGAGCAGCTGAGGAGGTAATCATCAACATTCTTCTGGATCATGACAAATTGATTTTTCATCGCAGCCAGCTTGTGGAAGAAAAACCGCTCCGATGCCGTGACGCAAAGAAGTTCGAAGAGCGATATCTGAGAAAAGGGTTTTCTGATAAAATCTCAGTTGTCCGTATTCTGGATTCCCGCAGGGAGAATTTCAGGTTAAGCAAAGCGTATAAACACAAGGTTGATGTTATCAACGTGATTACCGCACCTGAAATTGAAATGCTTGTAATCTTTGCCGAAAATAAATACATGGATTTTAAAGCTTCCCGGAAAAAGCCCAGTGAATTTTGTGAACAGGATCTTGGGTTTGGAACTGTAAAAAGTAAAACATTTACGGAGAACTATTTTCGGGATGTCAATGTGTTAATTTCCGCTATTAAAGAGTACCGGCAGATTTCCAGAATCCCAGCGGGGGAATGCACGCTGGCGGATTTACTGAAATAAACAGGATCAGGTCGGAGAGCCAGTTGGACAGGAGCGCGGGTGGGGCGTTCCGTGGTAAGGTGCTTCCAACAGAGGAGCGAATTAGGGATGTTGTCTGAGATTTACGGACTGGCAGAATGAATACAAAATGGAAGTATGAGAAAATTGAAATTCCGGGAAAGTAGGGGTAATATTTGTACATAGAGATTTAGAAACAGACAGATATTTTTTAATATTCACGGAGGTACCCAAATGATTTTAGAAGAATTTGATCCTTCCGCCAGGGCGGTTATCAACCCGTCAGAAATGATCCGGCCTGTCGACGGCATGCCCAGGGTGGCGGTGGCCTGTTACTCCTGGGTCACCTTTGAGAGAATATTGATGGAGTTGAAAGCGGAGGAGATTATTACGTTTTCCAGAACCGCCAATGGGGCTACGCCGATCTACAGGGTGGCCGTTCATGATGCGGAGGTTGCGCTGTTTATGATCGATGTGGGTGCGCCCGCCAGTGTGGGAATGCTGGAGGAGGTGTTTCAGATGGGGGTTCAGAAGGCAGTTATTTTTGGCACTTGCGGCGTGTTGGACAGCAGTATTTCTGACTGCTCGATTATCGTTCCGGACAGGGCGGTGAGAGATGAGGGTACCAGCTATCATTACGTGCCTGCCGCGGATGAGATCGCGGTCAATGAAAAATATATGGAGGTTTTTGTTAGACTGCTGGATGAACTGCGGGTGAAATACACGATTGGAAAAACCTGGACCACAGACGCTTTCTACAGGGAAACGCCGGATAAGGTGAAGAGGAGAAAGCAGCGGGGCTGTATTTGTGTGGACATGGAGTGCTCCGCCAATGCGGCAGCGGCGGCATTTCGCGGGAAGGATCTGATACAGTTCTTTTACGCGGCGGACAATCTGGACGCTGAGCAGTGGGAAGCCCGCAGTCTGGGAAATGGCGCCCGGCTGGAGGAGAAGGATCGGATTGCCGCGATTGCGCTGGAGCTGGCGGTGCGAATCCTTGACCTGTAACCGATTCTGCCATTGTTTCGGTGGGACTAAGTGGTCCTTAACTGATATTCATATGAAAAACGCAGGGGCGGCGACTGCCCCTGCTGCTTTTTTCACTTAACGCGTGTCACAGCAGCGTTCCAGCCGCTTCGCGAAATCCTCCAGAAAATCTTTTCTGAAACGATTAATTGTCTTCGTGCCTTTGTACGGACCGTCCGCGAATTCCGGAGCCAGCAGATCAGACCACCAGCTGGTCAGATTGCCGGACTGTGGTGTGCGGGTTGCAGGATTCTCAGGTACAGAGGTAAAGGCTCCGGTCTGCCCGTTCAACTCTTTGATATCGCTGTGCAGTACATACTGCCACTCGCTGACCTCCTTCGGCACAAAACGGATGCGGTATTCCCCGTTTCCGCAGTAAAAGCCCGGGAAGAGCTGTTCTTTGGTCTCCAGCATAAAGGCCGGCTCATCCCCGCACCCGTCATATTCCGGCCCCCGCAAAATCAGTTCCAGAGTTCCAAAGACCTCCACCGTGTCCTTAAGCGATGTACTCCCATGATATGTAACCCGCATGATATCGCCCACGCGATCATACTGCCCGCCCCAGCCGCCGTTTTCCGGCACCGCGGGATTTCCGTACAAAAGCCAGGCGACTGTCGGCGTATCCCCCATTCGGATCGCATGTCCCGGATGGGAATAAAGAAAGTCTCCCAACGCCCCATGTCCTTTGGCGAAGATCTCCATAAAGGCTTCATTTCCCCACGGCGCGCTCTGTATTCCGCCGTTAAACCACCCGCGGTAAGAGGAATTATTTTCAATCATCCACAGATCAGGAAAATTCCGGCGGATATATTCGTACGCGTTCGGCCCCCATTTTTTATTGGGGCCGCCGATATAATGAACCCGCAGCTTCGGCGTGATATCCGGCGCGTCATGCAGCGCCTGCGCCAGATCCTCCAAAAGCCCCCACGTCAGGACATACAAAGGCCGGTCATCCTCTTTGCGGGCACATTTGATGATCCACTCAGAAGCTTCCGTTGGAAGTGTATATCCCCGGTACGGCGCGGTTTTGATCGCGCCCTGCTTCGTCATTTTGCGCAGTGTATCCGGCGTAGGATAGCGATCCGAATATTTCAACAGGTTTGGATAATCTCTCTCGTAACAGTCCAGCACCTGATAAATATCCCAGACCGTACCGCGGCCCCAGGCTGAGGAAATCAACCCTTCTGTATCAAACAGATCCGAGTACAGCAGATAATGCGCCATAGACTGATAATCGTCATAATCACTGCCCCCGATATCCGTTGTCACAATAACGCGGTACCGCTCGCCCGCGAGCGCTCCTTTGTTTTCAAAGCTCATTTTAGTAGTCTCCTTTCATCTCAGAACTCCCTCACAACCTCCCTGCCCTCCAGCCAGGCGATCATGTTGTTTGCCAGAAGGTTCCAGTTCTGGAAGCCCGGATTCATGACGCCCTTGCCGGTGTCGGGGTCGTAGTATTCATGCATCTGGCCTGAGCGGCGCAGATCCTCGCCGAAGAGGCGGATGGTCTTTTCGGCCAGGTCGGCGGCTTCTTTATCAAAGCCGTACTGCACGAGGCCGCGGAAACAAAGGTAATTGGAGACGCCCCAGACAGGGCCCAGCCAGCAGGAAGGATTGTTGGAGGCCACGATGCGGTACATAGGCTCTGTCCTCGCCAGTGTGCGGACACCATATTTTCCGTTAAAGAGGCGCTCCTGCGTTAAGTTTTCCTCCACCATCCTGGACGCCCGTTCAGAGTCGGTGATACCCGCCCACAGGACAAGGACCCCGGACCAGCAATCAATTTTCTGCAGAACGCAGTCCCAATGGCGCGGCATCCCTCTATGCAGCCAGTCGCCCTGATCGATAGGCCGCAGATTGAGGTCCGCGCTGTAATAAAAGCCGTTCCGCTCATCCCACAGATGTTCGTTGACTGCGTCCTTTAAGTGCTGCGCCTCCTGAAGATATTCCTCTCCGCTTTCGCCCAGACGCTCCTCAATACAGGCCATGGCCAGAAGCTCCCGGTACATCAGGCAGTTTAAATATACGGACGCGGAGCTTTCCCGCGGGCGGTAAAAGGTGCAGGGGTCGTTGTCCACGCCGATGGCCAGGTCGTCCAGCCAGAAATACAGGCCTGTGGCCGGGTGGCGCATATGCTCCACATAATAATGTACAAACGCCTGAAGCTTCTTCAGATACGGGCGCAGCCACTCCGCGTCTCCTTTATTCTGCCCGATGATGAAGGCCGCGTGCTGGGCCAGACAGGGCTTGTGCATGTTGGTGTTGCTGTTGATTCCTTCCTTCGGGAACATGGAATTGGCCTTGAGCATGATCGGCATGCGGCCGTTTTCGCCGGTATGCGCGAGAAAATTTAGGATGCAGCCCTTCTCCGCCTCCTCAAAATCCGGGTTTTCCTTCCCGTTGTCCAGCATGATCTGGCGCACTGCCACGTCCGTCAGCCAGCTGTCCCAGTCCCAGAGGCAGTCGTTGTAGGCAGCGCTGCCAGGCACGATAAAGGGATATGGAAGCTGCCCCTCGGGACTGCGGATCATCTGCGCATAATTCTGCGCGGAATATGCCTGTATTGCTTTGATATTTTCTTTCATCTGCTGCTCCTTTTTGTGCTGCCTTGTTTTACAGTAATTCCAGCACCCTCATTACTCAGCCGTTTTTTAAATTCTTTTCAGCCAATGGTTTACTGAATATTCCGTAAATCCTCACTTTTTATGGCCTGCCCGCAAATTAATTTTCCCATATATTTCCATATTTCACAAGAAGCAATTTATTTTTTCACCGGGAAAATCATTTTCCCCTTCCCTTCCACTCACCCGGCATATGGAAACGTTGCCCCAAAATTAAGTAAAAATGCTGAATAATCCATTGCAAAAAGCTGACCGGCGAAACCTTCCGGCGCATGACCGGGATGTCGCTGACGGAATGGAAGGGATAGCGACATTTTCGTTCAACGGCAGGAGATTTGTTCCGCTGCCATAGATACTATTGACAGAATATGGTACAATATACGGAACGAAACGCAATGAAAGAAGGAGCTTCCATGAAAATTTATGACTTGAAAACCAGGTATCAGATGAACCCTCTGGGAATCGACCTGACGGATCTGACCTTCTCCTGGAAGGTGAAGGACACCGCCGGTACCGCCGCGGAGAAAATCCGCGTCTGTATCGCCCCGGACCCATCCATGCAGGACTGCTGCTATGACAGCGGGGAGGTGCCCTGCGCGCTCAGCCATTATTCTCCGGATGTCAGCCTGCTTCCCGGGCAGTCTTATTACTGGCAGGTGGAGGTGACGGACAACGCCGGGGAACACGCCGTCAGCGCGCCCGCTTATTTTGAGGGCGGCCACCCTGAAGGGGAATGGACCGGACACTGGATCAAGGCTCCCTTTGTACAGGAACTTCACCCGGTTTTCCAGAAGGACTTTGACCTTCCTTTTACGCCGGAAGGCAAAAACGCGAGGCTTTATATCTGCGGCCTGGGACTCTACGAGGTTTATTTAAACGGCGAAAAGGTCGGCAATCAGTACCTGTCTCCTTATTTTACAGACTACCGCTATCACATCCAGTACCAGACCTACGATGTCTCAGGTCTTCTGAGGCCCGGTGAAAACCGCATCAACGTGTATCTCGGAAACGGCTGGTATAAAGGCAAATTCGGTTACAGCAATCATGCCGAGCTGCAAAATTACTACGGCAGCGAATTTATTCTGCTGGCGGACCTGTATGTGACAGACGCCGGTTCCGCCCCCGGCGCGGCGCCGTCCTGGTCTCTGGGCACGGACGAAAGCTGGTACGCTTTAAAATCTCCCGTTATCACATCCGGAATCTATGAAGGGGAGCTCTATGACGTCCGGATGGAAGCCGATATCTTAAATCCGCCCGCACAGAAAAAAATCCATGCCGTAAGGGCCAACGCTCCCGCGGGAGACCTGATCTCCATGACCGGCCTTCCCGTCAAAAAGCAGAAGGTGCTCAAGGTGCAGGAGGTTATTACCACCAGGCTGGGAGAAACCGTGCTGGATTTCGGTCAGGAAATCACCGGCTGGGTCACCTTTTGGGCGGACGCCCCCTTAAAGCAGCAGATCACCTTACAGCATGGGGAGATCCTGCAGGACGGCGTGTTCTACCGGGACAATCTGCGCGCCGCGAAGGCGGAATTTTCCGTGATTTCCGGCGGGGAGCGCCGCTTTGTGCGTCCGCATTTCACCTTCTTCGGCTTTCGGTATGTGAAGGTCACCGGCATGAGAGTCGATGACTCCAACAGGGACGATTTTGAGGCCTGGGCGCTGTACTCGGACCTGGAGGAAACCGGCTTTTTAGACACCTCCAATGAGAAGGTCAACCGTCTCATTGAGAATACCAAATGGAGCCAGCGTGACAACTTCCTGGACATTCCGACCGACTGTCCGCAGCGGGATGAGCGCCTGGGCTGGACAGGCGACGCGGAAATTTTCTCAGCCGCCGCCTGCTTTCATATGCAGTCCGCTGTCTTTTTTGCCAAGTATTTGAAGGATATGTGCCTGGAACAGGCGGATAATTGCGGTGCGGTTCCCCGCGTGGTGCCCGACGTCAACTCTATGGCGAGGGAAATGAACGCGGAACCGCCGTGTGACTTTTCTGTCGATACCTGGGGAGAGGCCGGCGCCAGCGCCTGGGGTGACGCCGCCACCATCATTCCCTGGAATTTATATTTGTTTTATGGGGATAAGAAGCTGCTGGAACAGCAGTATGACAACATGAGGCTGTGGACGGATTTCATTGTCTCCGTGGATGAGAAATACTGCGGCGGCAGACGCCTGTGGACCTGCGGTTTCCACTTCGGGGACTGGCTGGCCCTAGACGCGGAGGGCGAGAGCCGTTTCGGCGGCACGGACAAATACTTTGTCGCCTCCGTCTATTATATGTATTCTGCGCTTCTGACCGCAAAAGCGGCCGCCGTGCTGGGGAAAGCGGACGACGCGGCTCATTATCTCAAGCTGTCAGATGAGGTGCGGGCGGCTATCCGCGCCGCCTATATTTCCCCGGAGGGCATGCTGAAATATGATACCCAGACGGCTTATGTGCTGGGGATTCATTTCCACCTCTTTGAGGGCGCGGAATATGAGAATGCGGCAAAACAGCTCACCCGTCTGCTGGAGGCCAATCATGGCCACCTGACCACCGGCTTTGTGGGCACCGCCTATCTTTGCGCGGCCCTGTCGGAAGCGGGCTTAAGTGAAAAAGCCTATACACTTTTGTTAAATGAGGACTATCCCGGCTGGCTTTACGAGGTCAACCTGGGCGCCACCACCATCTGGGAGCGGTGGAATTCTCTTTTGCCCGACGGCAAAATCAGCTCCACCGGCATGAACAGCCTGAACCACTATGCTTACGGCGCCATCGCGGAGTGGATCTACCGCTATGCCTGCGGCCTGCAGCCTGTGGAGGACGCGCCCGGTTTTCAGAAAATCCACTTTGCGCCGCACACCGATGAGCGTCTGACACATATGCATGCCAGGTACGAATCACAGTATGGCACATATGAGGCCGGCTGGGAGCGGCAGGGACAGACCCTTATCTATACGCTGACGGTGCCCTTCGGCTGCGAGGCTTTGGTCTGCCTGGAGAAAGAATATGCTGCGGTAAAGATAAACGGCGTGGAAACGAATTTCTCCGATTTGCAGGGCAGGTGGCTAACCTACGGGACCTATCGGATTGAGGCCATGTAATATCAATGCTTATAATGGGTTGTCGGAAGACTGCCCGCCGGATTGGGAATTATTATTTCCGTTGGGGCCGCTGCCTCCGAAGGGGTTCATGCCTCCGTTGCCGTTGGGCCCGCCCTGACCCTGAGAACCGTCATTACCCTGGGAACTGTCCTCGCTGCCGGTATTCTCAACCTCCGGGAGGGCTGATTCTACCTGAACGCCAACGGTAACGGTAATCTTCAGGGTTTCCCCGTTCCGGTTCACTGTCAGAAGGATTTCATCCCCAACCGATGATTTGGAGACAAAAGTTACCAGATCATCGCTACAGGTAATTTCGGTATCATTGGCTTTGGTGATCACATCACCGGCCTGCAGACCGGCTTCTTCCGCCGGGCTGTCCTCTGTAACGGAGTATACCACAGCGCCTTCCGTCAGGCCGGTATTCGCGGCTGCCGTGGTAGTGATATCTGTGATAGTCACACCGATGTACGGGCTTTCAACAGTACCGGTCTCGATGATGCTTGTCACAATATCCACCACCTGGCTGATCGGAATGGCAAAACCGATATTGTCTATGGAGGCGCTGGAGGAAGAACTGCTGGAATACTTCGCGTTCACAATCCCCACCACTTCGCCATACATGTTGAATAACGCGCCGCCGGAATTCCCGGAGTTAATGGCACAGTCCGTCTGGATCAGGTTCATGGTAAGACCGGTGGACAGGGTGATTTCCCGGTCCAGAGCGCTTACCACCCCGTATGTCAGGGAGAAGGTCAGCTCCCCAAGAGGATTGCCGATGGCCACAACCCCATCCCCGATGTTCAGATCATCGGAGTTGCCCAGCACCACAGCCTGCAAATCAGACGCTTCTATTTTCAGAACAGCCAGATCATTATCCTCGTCATATCCGATCAGCTCCGCGCCGTAGGATGATCCATCATAGGTACTGACGGTAATTGTGTCAGAGTCCTCTATCACATGATAGCACGTCAGGATATATCCGTCTGAAGAAATAATGAAGCCGGAGCCGGAGGCCGCCGATGTAGTCGTGTACCCGAAATAATTGGTGGTAATGCTTGTGGTAATACCAACGGTAGCGTTCACGTTTGCGGCGTACACCTCGGCCGCTGTCATCTCCTCGCCGGATGAGGAAACCAGCTCCACAGATACTTCTGTCGTTTCCCTGGAGCTTGTCAGGATAGTTGTGGTGTCCGTCTCAGCGGAAGCGTTGCTGACTGCCAGTGTGGCTCCCGCGCCAGCCGCTCCGCCGACAAGCGCACAGCAAAGGGCCAGCGCAACTGTCTTTGCGGCTCCCGAACGGCCTCTTTTTTGCTTCTTCGTCTGTTTGTTTTCCTGCCCGTTTTCCGGCTGCGTATATCCATATTGATTGTTCCATTCATTTATATTGTTATCATACATAATATCGATCCCCTTTCTCATTGATGGAATTGTCATATCCCTTTCGGATGACTACATTCTGCCATCGGCTTGTGAATGAATTTTGGCAATCCTGTGGCGTTTTGGTGAAAACCCGTTAAGAATTTGTGAAAAACGTAATCCGTTTGTAAATTTTGGCTTTGGCGCGTGATTTGCTTCTATGGGAAATTTGGTGATTATTATATTGTAACATTTTCAGTCCAAAGGTATAATGGCGAAAACAGAACGGAAGGGAATTTTTTTCACAGACATTCCTGATAAATTTCATCGGATATGCACAGACTAAACAGAAAAAGATTTTCAGAATAAAAAGGCCGGTCAGCACGGCACCGTGGGAGGGTAAAGCTTTGAAAACACAGGAAGATTTTGTAAAACAGGCGCAGACGCTGGTGGAGAAGATGACGGTGGAGGAGGCGGCCAGCCAGCTTCTGCACTCCGCGCCGGCCATCGAGCGGCTGGGGATTCCGGCCTATAACTGGTGGAGTGAGGCGCTGCACGGGGTGGCCAGAGCGGGGATTGCCACGGTGTTTCCCCAGGCCATCGGGATGGCGGCGGCCTTTGATCCGGATTTCCTGAAAAAGGAGGCGGAGGTGATCGCCGTGGAGGGCCGGGCAAAATATAACGCGGCTGTGGCCCAGGGTGACCGGGATATTTACAAGGGACTGACCTTCTGGTCACCGAATATCAATATTTTCCGGGATCCCCGCTGGGGCCGGGGGCAGGAGACCTACGGGGAGGACCCGGTTTTGACGGAGGAGTGCGGCAAGGCCTTTGTGGAGGGCCTGCAGGGGGACGGCGAGTATTTAAAGACTGCCGCCTGCGCCAAGCATTTCGCAGCTCACTCCGGGCCGGAGGCGCTGCGCCACGAGTTTGACGCTCGGGTTTCGCCAAAGGATCTGCGGGAGACTTATCTGCCGGCATTTGAGGCGCTGGTGAAGGACGCCCATGTGGAGGCGGTGATGGGAGCCTATAACCGGACCAACGGGGAGCCCTGCTGCGGCAGTGAAACGTTGCTGGTGGATATCCTGAGAAAGGAGTGGGGCTTTACCGGCCATGTGGTCAGCGACTGCTGGGCGGTGCGGGATTTCCATGAGCATCATCATGTGACGGAGAATGGCGCCCAGTCCGCGTCCCTGGCGGTGCGCATGGGCTGCGATTTAAACTGCGGCTGCACTTATGAGAGGCTGCTGGAGGGGCTGGCGCAGGGGCTGATCACGGAGGAGGAGATTCGCCGGTCCGCCGTCCGTGTGTTTACCACCCGGTATAAGCTTGGCCTGTTTGACCCGGACTGCGAGTACAACCGGATTCCCTACACGGAGGTGCATAAGAAAAAGCACGTACGCATGGCGCTGAAGGCGGCTGAAAAGTCCATGGTGCTTCTGAAAAATGACGGGCTTCTGCCTTTAAATAAGGAAAAGCTGAAGACCATTGGCGTCATCGGCCCCAACGCTTACAGCGTCCCTGCCCTGTATGGCAATTATAACGGGGAATCCGATCAGTGGGTCACCAATCTGGACGGGATCCGGAAGCTGGCGGGAGAGAAAATCAGAGTTTTGTACAGCAAGGGATGCAGTGTATTCTGTGGGCCGAAGGAGAAGCTGTCCAGGCGGGATCGTTTTTACAGCGAGGCAGTGGCCGTGGCCCAAAACAGCGATGTGGTGATTTTGTGCGTGGGACTGGACGGCACCATGGAGGGTGAGCAGGGAGATACAGGCAATCCGTACGCCGCGGGCGACAAGACTACTCTTCTTTTGCCGGAGTGCCAGCGCGTTTTAATTCAGAAGATTCTCAGCGTGGGAAAGCCGGTGGTTCTGGTGATCAACAGTGGCAGCAGCCTGGATCTGAGTATGTATGAAAAACAGGCCGGTGCCATTATACAGAGCTGGTATTCCGGGGAGCGGGGCGGGGAGGCCCTGGCGCGGATTTTGTTTGGGAAAGCAAATCCCAGCGGGAAGCTGCCAGTCACCTTTTATTATGAGGATCAGAGACTGCCGGAGTTTACGGATTATAGCATGCAGGGCCGTACCTACAGGTATCTCGAGCAGAAGTCCTGGTATCCCTTCGGCTATGGTCTGTCCTATACGCGTTTCGCTTATGAAGAGCCGGAGCTGTTCTTTGTAAATGAGGACGGCTCAAGCCAGCAGGTTCTTTTTCATCAGACAGTAAAGGAGCTGAAGGTGAGGGTAACTGTGCAGAATACCGGGGAGATGACAGGCGCGGAGATTGCGGAATGCTATCTGCGTTACGAGGGAGAGGCCTTTGAAAAGCCCAATCATAAGCTGATCGCTTTCCGGAAGGTCACGCTGAAGCCGGGAGAGAAAAAGCGCGTTACGCTTCATATTCCGGCGAAAAGAGTTTTCAGCGTGGGGAAGGATGGAAAGCAGGTGCTGTACCCGGGCGAATATACGCTGTTTCTGGGAGGCTCCCAGCCGGATGAAAGGAGCAGGGAGCTGCTGGGAGAGGAGCCTGTGCACAGGACATTTTACTGCGGAGGGTGAGACTGGCCGCTTCTGTGATTTCGCGGCAGCGGGGACCGGATTCGGGTCTAAGGTATTTTGGAACTCTTTTCTTTCTTTTCATTTTATTGCCACAGTTTGAACACAAATCCGGGATATACTCATAGCTGTTTCAGGAAAAGAAAAGGGAGCGCAGGCAGGCGCGCACTGTCTGTGACTCCCGACAAAAAACAACGGCGCCATGCCTTTAAGGATGTATGTGAAACAAAAGCCCTTCGGCGAACTCCTGACGGAGATAAGCCGAGGGGCTTTTGCGTGTCGGCGTATACATTATGTTCACTCTTTTTTCACAGAAGCTTCAGCTTCTTTTCACTGTTTCCTACTACAATAGCATGCGAACGTTTTTGAGGCAGATCCTCATCGGAGGCAGTGAAGATGCGTCTGCCAGACAGATTAAAGCAGGAGGATATTTATGATAACGGTTGAACATCTGACAAAAATGTATGGTGACTTTACCGCCGTCAGCGATCTTTCATTTGAGATAGATGAAGGGCATGTTTACGGCTTCCTTGGACCAAACGGCGCCGGGAAAACAACCACGATGAATATCATGACCGGCTGTTTGTCCGCAACCGCGGGTACGGTCAAAATTGAGGGATACGATATTTTTGAGGAGCCGGATCAGGCGAAACGGCTGATCGGTTATCTTCCGGAGCAGCCGCCCTTATACTTAAATGAGACCCCGGCGGAATATCTGAAATTTGTGGGGCAGGCCAAGGGGATCAAAGGCGCTGAGTTAAAAGAGCAGATCGAAGAGGTCATGGAGCAGACAAAGATCACGGAGATGAGAAACCGCAGGATATCAGCCCTTTCCAAGGGCTATAAACAGCGTGTGGGAATCGCGCAGGCGCTGCTTGGCAATCCGAAGGTGATTATTCTGGATGAGCCGACGGTAGGCCTGGACCCCATCCAGATCATTGAGATCCGCGATCTGATCAAAGAGCTGGGACAGCACCATACGGTGATTTTAAGCTCTCACATTCTGTCGGAGGTGCAGACCATCTGTGACGAGATTATGATTATCGCCCATGGTAAGCTGGTGGCCTTCGGGGAGCCGGAGAAGCTGACCAGTCAGCTGCTGACGCCCAACGAGATCACCATCACCGCGGACGCGGATCAGAAGACTGTCAGAGAAATTATGAGAAAGGTTTCTCACGTGACGGAGCTGACGTTCTCAGAAAAGGAGGAACAGTATACAACCGCGCACATTAAAACAGACCGGAAGAATATCTATGATATGTCCCGGGCGGTGTTCACCGCGTTCGCAAAACAGGATACAGTGCTGCTGGAGATGTCCTTAAAGCAGGCCAATCTGGAGGATGTGTTTATTGAACTGACGGAGGAAACGGCGGAGGATCAGGAGTCCGGAACCGTAAAGGAAAACGGGGAGAATGCCAATAAAGAGGCGGCCCTGAAAATTGCCCGGAAAGCGCTGGGCGAGGATGCAGCCGCAGGGGAAACAGAATCCGGAGAAAAGGAGGGTATCGGCGAATGACTGCCATTTTAAAACATGAGTTGAGAAGCTATTTTCATTCTTTTACGGCGTATTTTTTCGGAGCCTTTCTGCTGGTGGTTACCGGCGTCTGCTCCATGATTTACAATATCAATCAGACCATAAGCAACTTTGAGTATGTGCTGGGTCTGGGCTGCATCGTGCTGGTGCTGATCGTACCGATCCTGACCATGAGGAGTATCGCCGAGGAGAAAAAACAAAAAACGGATCAGCTGCTGTACGCGCTGCCTGTGACCACGACGCAGGTTGTCGTCGGGAAGTATCTGGCGCTTCTGGTGGTGTTTGTCATCCCGCTGTGCATTGTCGGAGTTTATCCGTTGATTTTTGCGCAGTACGGGGATGTTTATCTGCCTACCTCCTACGGCTCCCTGTTCGCGTTCTTTATGATGGGCGCGGCGCTGATCGCGGTGGGCGTGTTTATTTCCTCTCTGACGGAGAATCAGGGCTTCGCGGCCGGTATCGGCGTGGCGGTGATTTTATTTAATTATTACAGTGTGACCATTGCGGAATATGTGTCCTCCACGGCCCTGGGAAGCGCCATTGTGCTTTGCGTGGTGGCGGCGCTGATTGCCTTTCTGATCAATTATCTGACGAAAAATGAGAATCTGGCCTACGGGATTGGCCTGGCTTTGCTCGCTGTCATTACTGCCACTTACCTGATCAACAGCGAGATGTACGAGAGCCTGGTGCCAAAGATTATGACAGAACTGTCACTGTTTGAGAGGTTTTACGTTTTTGTGGACGGCGTTTTTGACATTACCGCCATCGTATATTACATCACAGTGATCATTTTCTTTCTGTTCTTATCTGTACAGTCCCTTGAGAAGAGGAGGTATAACTGATGAGTGCGCCGCGTGAGGAAAAAAAGGAAGTCAGAGATAATAAAAACGCCATGAACCGGCTTGCCTTTCAGGGGGGCAGCTATTCCCTGATTATTTCCGCCATTGTGCTGGCGGTGCTGGTGGTGGTGAATGTGCTGGCGACAACGCTGCCCTCCACCTGGACGCAGCTGGATATCAGCTCCGCCCAGCTGTATTCCGTGACCAGCAACACGAAGGTAGTGTTAAATAATCTGGAGGAGGATGTGACGATTTACTGGATCGTCCAGTCCGGTGAGGAAAATTCCATCCTGCAGAATCTGCTGGATAAATATGACAGCCTGTCCGATCATGTGACGGTGGTCAAGAGAAATCCGGACGTTTATCCCACCTTTGCCGCACAGTACACGGATGAGACCGTGACCAACAACAGCCTGGTGGTGGAGTGCGGCGACAAGAGCAGATACATTGCCTGGTCGGATATCTATCAGGAGGAGCTGAGCTACTACGGCATGTCCATGACCAGGTCCTTTGACGGAGAGGGCTGCATTACCTCCGCCATCGATTATGTGGTCAGTGATGAGCTGCCCATTATGTATGTGCTGGAAGGACACGGGGAGGAGGATCTGCCGGAAACCTTCTCGGAGCAGATTGAAAAATCCAATATTGAGACCCAGAGCCTGTCTCTTCTGACGGTGGATGAGATTCCGGAGGACGCGGACTGCATCCTGATTTATGAGCCTCAGAGCGATCTGAGCGAGGATGAGGTGGATATGCTGTCTGACTGGGTGTACAACGGCGGCAATCTGATGGTGATCGCCGGTCCTGTGGACGGAGAGGACTTTGAGAACCTGAATTCTCTGCTGGAGTATTACGGCGTAACCGTGGAGGAGGGCATCGTGATCGAGGCGGAGAGGACCAACTATGTGTATTATCCCTATCTGCTTCTGCCCAATATTCAGAGCGACGATATTACAGACGCGCTGATTGAGGAAAACTATTATGTGGTCATGCCCATCGCTTCCGGCCTGACAGTGTCGGAGGATTCCAATGCTTATGGAACCGTGACGGAGCTTCTGACCACATCGGAGTCCGCCTTCAGCAAGCTGGACGGCTACAGCCTGACAACCTATGATATGGAGGACGGCGATATTGAGGGGCCGTTCGCGGTGGCGGTGTCCATTGAGAGCAATAATGGCGGAAGGCTCGTGTGGTTTGCTTCCTCCGGCTTTTTGCAGGATGCTTATAACTCTTATTCCTCCGGAGCCAATGTGGATATTACTCTGAATGCGATTTCGGATATGATCGGTGAGCGCGAGGCTCTGGCCATCAGCAGCAGGTCGCTGGATTATAATTACCTGACGATCAGCGACTCCACTGCTTCCATGCTGAAGCTTGTGATGATCGGCATATTCCCACTGGTGTACCTGGGCATCGGCGTATGCGTCTTACTGAGAAGGAGGAGCCTGCAAAAATGAAAAGAGCCAAAAGAATTTATATTCTGCTGGGCGTCCTGGTGGTGCTGTGCGCGGTGACCTTTGCCGTATCGCGGTACAATGAAAAGCAGGAGCAGATCAAAAACAGCAATGAGGTTGTTTTATCCATTGACCCGGAGACAGTGACCGCCCTCTCCTGGGAGACGGAGGAGAATTCCCTGGCGTTCCATAAGGATACGGAGACGGGGGAGTGGATTTATGATGATGATGAAGCCTTCCCTACCAGTACTGACATGATTGAGAGCCTTCTGAGCGTTTTCGAGGAATATGAGGCGGATTTCATCATTGAGGAGGTGGAGGATTACTCTCAGTACGGACTGGATGACCCGGTTTGTACGATCAACGTCACTCTGGAGGATGAGACGGTCTATGAAATCACGCTCGGGAGCTTCAGCACTCTGGATGAAGAGCGGTATATCTCCTATGGGGACGGGAATGTGTATCTGGCGACAGTGGACCCTCTGGATTCCTATGATGTGGAGCTGAGCGACATGATCCTGCATGATTCACTGGACAGTATTTCCGAGGCCAGTTCCATCACTTTCTCCGGCGCGGAAAATTACAGCATTTATTATGAAGAGGAAAGCGACCATACCTACTGCGCGGAGGATCTTTATTTTGTCACCGGAACGGATGATCCGCTGGATACCGCCAGTGTGGAGGATTATCTGAAAGGCTTCAGAAACACTACGCTGTATGATTACGTAACTTATAACGCGACGGAGGAAGAACTGGAACTCTACGGCATGAATGATCCAGTGCTGACCATTACCATAGAGTATCCCTATACGGAAACGGATGAGGATGGAGAGGAGACGGAAGTCACCCGTACTGTTACACTGACCGTGGGCGTCAATCAGGATGAACTGGCTGAGGCTGAGGAGGAGATTGCTGAAGCTGAGGACGCCGAGGAGGGTGCTGAGGTGGATATCTCAACGCTCAGTCTGTATGTCAGAGTGGACGACTCCCAGATCATATACGAGCTTACCGAAACCAGATATGAGTACCTGATTGCCTGCGGCTATGATGATCTTCGGCACGCGGAGGTGCTGACCGCTGATTTCGCGGACATTTACCAGATGGACTTTACCATCGAGGGAACCACCTACACCATTTACTCCGAGCTGGTGGAGGCGGAGGATGACGAGGAAGAGGATACCCGCACCTACTACTATTATTATGACGGGGTTGTGGTCAACGCTGATGAGCTGGAGGAGGACGATGATATTGAAAATTACCGCGTGGAGGTTGACATTGACAATCTTTCAGAGGTGCTGGACGCTGTGACAGCGGAAAGCTTCACGGACGAGGAGCCCTCGGATAAGGAGGAGATCAGCTTCATCGCTTACCTGGACAATGAGAATTATCCCCAGGTGGAGGTGCAGCTGTACCGTTATGACGGAACCAGCTGCCTGGCGGTGATCGACGGGGAGCCGGTGTCGCTGGTGCTGCGGTCCTCTGTTGTGGATCTGATTGAGACAATCAACGCGATTGTGCTGTAAAAGAGTTACTATTCACAGCCGACTTGAGAGATATAATCAGACTCGTCAAGCGTAGTTTGCTTGTAAGAGGCTGTTTATATCTCTCAAGTTGACTGAGAATCAGTCACCTCCTCTACGAGACGCCCTTCGGGTGCCCCACATAAGCAAAAAGATGAGCGGCGCTTTTTGCCGCGCCGGATGCGTAGCGGACGCTTTTGCGCATGTGAGGGGAAGCGGCTGTGAATAGTAACGTAAAAGAAATTGTTGTAAAAATTTGTAGCTGCCGGCTCCGGAGACAGAAGCAAAAGTCGCCCGGAGCCGGTTTTGTTTTGTTGACTTTGGGGCGATGTATTATTATAATGAAAAAAACTGGAAATAAGACTGCGGGCTTTCCGGGAGTATTCTTTTGAAAGAAACGCGGCGATAAACAGGCAATACGACAGGAGAAGAGTATAGTATGGCGGAAAAAGAAAACACAAAGCTGTCTGACGCCCAGAAGGCGGCGCAGAAAAAGTACGATGAAAAGACAAAAATGATCTCAGTAAAGTATACGCCGGTGGACATGGCGGATTATGAGAAAATGCGGAGCTTTCTGGACGGGAGCGGGCAGTCGGCCAATCAGTTTATCAAGAACCTGATTCACGATTATTTTGATCCGGAAAGGAAGACGGCTCAGGAAGCGGAAGGCAGAGCGGCGGAGCCGGAGAAAACGGTAGCGCGGACAATATCCGCCCCGTCCGCGGAGGAAAGAGAAGGCGTGGAGGGCGGACAGGAGGGAAAGCGAAGAATGGGAGCTTTGCCGGAGTGGTTTGACTGAGGGCTGCGTTTGGGGTGAGATTTTTCCTTTTCTGAAAATATGCCCAAAAACAAAGGGAAATTTCATCATAAAACAGCAAAACCACATATTGCCAACAGAAACCACAGGAAATATAATTTGATTGCAACATAAAACAAATATTTCAGACAAAATCCCACATCATGGCGGTTGGCCCGGGGAATGGCTCATCCGGAAAATAACCAGGTGAATAATATCAGAATATTGGAAGGTGGGTCACGCTCAGGGCAGCCATGCCGTGAGGGGAAATTATAAGGAGAAGGAGAATTCTTATGAAGGTATTGGACACAAAGTTTATGCAGGGCTTTATCAAGATGGCGGACGACGGCTTCAGGCTGGGGTGGCACGAGAGAAACGGCGGAAACCTGTCCTACCGCATGACGCCTCATGAGGTTGACAGCGTAAAAGAGCGTCTGAGCGATCATGCGCCATGGACACCTATTGGCGCTCATGTGCCGGGGCTTGGCGGGGAGTATTTTCTGGTAACCGGCAGCGGCAAGTTCTTCCGCAATGTTCCGGTGGACCCGGAGGCCTGCCTTTGCATCATCGAACTGGACGAGGCCGGCGAGAATTACAGGATTCGCTGGGGCCTGGTAGAGGGCGGCAGACCTACCAGCGAGCTGCCGTCGCATTTGATGAATCACGAAGTGAAAAAGGCAACGACGAACGGTCTGCATCGCGTTATTTATCACGCTCATCCCACCAACACAATAGCCCTGACCTTCGTGCTTCCGCTGACGGATGAGGTTTTCACCAGAGAGCTCTGGGAGATGGCTACTGAGTGCCCGGTGGTATTCCCGGAGGGCGTAGGCGTCATCGGCTGGATGGTTCCCGGCGGAGAGGCGATCGGTATTGAGACCTCCAAAAAGATGCAGGAATACAATGTGGCGGTCTGGGCGCACCATGGCGCGTTCTGCTCCGGCTCCACCTTCGATGAGACCTTCGGCCTGATGCACACCGTGGAGAAGTCCGCGGAGATTCTCTGCAAGGTGCTGGCAATGACGCCGAATAAGCTGAACACCATTCAGCCGGATGAATTCAGGGAGCTGGCCAAGGACTTCCATGTGGAGCTGCCGGAGAAGTTCCTGTACGAGAAATAAATTGCGCACAGAAGAGAACAATTATAGGAGCTATTAAAAAAGAGAGACGGGAAGCTGCCTCTCTTTTTTTGGAATCATGTTTTTTATATTTAATAAACGGACATCGCGGTCAGAACACCACATAAAAAACTTTCTTTGACACTACACGGTCAACTAATATACGTTTTTAAATAGTATAATGTACTGGAATACATGTAGATGCGTGACTTCTGCGAAGGGCAGCCTACTTAAATACAATGTAGGATGAAGTTTCGGAACGAAGCTGCCACCAGAGGAATTTCCTTGAATAAACAACTTTATGTCACTTGCTCCCGGATCAGGATATGCCGTAAAAAATGTCAGGAATACGGCACTCTGTTTTGAAGAAAAAAGAAAATTATTGCCAGAAATTGTATATTTGGGACGATATATCGTCTACATGTTTCAACAAAAAGGAGTATGATATCTTAAAGAGAGGAGCCGGAGAGGCAAATGTCCGGCAGTGCGGGGGCTGAGAGGACTTTTGCAAATATGAAAACCGGCGGGAGGGGGTAAAGTAAAATGAAGTCACAGGAAGCGGTTGCCAAGAGGCTGACAAGGTTATGTTATGAGAAGGGTTGCAGTCCATATCAGCTGTCATATGGTTCAGGCGTCCATGTCTCTACCATTAAAAGCATCATAAATGGAAAGAGCAGGAATCCGGGGATCAACACCCTGGTGAGACTGTGCGGGGGCCTGGGGATCAATGCGCAGGTTTTCTTTGCGGGGGAGGAATTTAATGAGCTAGAGCTCGAGGAGGACGAAAAGGGGGATGAACTGGAGGGGGAGGGCTGAAAAGAGGGCAGTCCGTATTGCCCTCTTTTCGCGGGGAATTATGTCATTTCACATGGCGGCAGGTTCCGTAGATTCAAATGAAAAATGGTCAGATAGCGGTAATCAGCTCCATGATAGAGGAAACAGCTTCCGTCTGGGAGCTCTTTTCCATGGCGGCAATGTAGAAATTCCGGTCATGATATAGCTTTTTCACCACATCTGTCAGGACTTCGGGAGTCAGCTCTGACTCTTCCCTGACAACACTGTAGCCCTGAGCCTCGAAGGATCTGGCATTCAGGAGCTGGTCCCCCCGGGAAGCACTGGAGGGAAGCGGGATCAGCAGATTGGGCTTTTTCAGAGCCAGCAGCTCGCAGACAGCGTTGGCGCCGGCCCGGCTGATGACCACATCAGCGGCGGCAAACAGGTGCTTTAAATCGTCTTTCACATATTCAAACTGGATGTATCTGGCAGTGTTCTGCATGGTTTCATCCAGTTTTCCTTTTCCGCACAGGTGAACCACCTGAAAATCCGAAAGGAGCCCAGGCAGGGCGGCCCGCACCATTTCATTTACATGGACAGCGCCCAGGGAGCCGCCGATGACCATGATTACCGGCTTTTCGGCTGTGAAACCACAGAGCCTTAGTCCCGCGGCCCGGGAGCCCTGTGTTAGCTCCTCCCGGATGGGGGTGCCGGTCAGCACGGCCTTATCGGCGGGAAGCATGGATATGGTCTCGGGGAAATTGCAGCAGACCTTTTTTGCCACGGGTATGCACAGCTTATTGGCAAGGCCGGGGGTCATATCGCATTCGTGAATGATGCAGGGAATATGCAGGCTTGCCGCGGCCCGCACCACGGGAACGCTGACAAAACCGCCCTTGGAGAACACAACATCCGGGCGGATTTCCTTTAAATATTTTTTGGCCTCGGAAAAGCCTTTGATGACCCGGAAGGGGTCGGAGAAGTTTTTCCAGGAAAAATAACGGCGCAGCTTTCCGGTGGAAATGCCGTAATAGGGCACGTTAAAATCGCCGATCAGCTTCTTTTCGATGCCATCATAGGAGCCGAGGTAGAAAACCTCATATCCGGCGGCCTCCAGATGGGGGAGCAGGGCGATGTTCGGCGTCACGTGGCCGGCGCTTCCGCCGCCGGTGAGTACGATTTTTTTCATAAAAAGGTTACCTCTGAGATTATTGCGCAGATGGCCGGGAATTCATATCCCGGTTATTTGCTGCGCATTCAGCAAAATGGCGGCACCGAGAATCATTGCGCCGCTGCCAGAGCCTCCTCCAGGGCGTGTGAAAGCTGGTCCGGGCAGGAGGTGGGTCTGGGACCGCAGGTGATGCCGCGGGTGCGGGCGATCACATCTTCCGCCTTCATACCCACTACCAAGGAGCTGATGCCCTTGGTATTGCCGTTGCAGCCGCCGGTAAAGGCGACTTTTTTGATGATGCCGTCCTCCAGATCAATGTCGATCTGTTTGGAGCAGGTGCCCTTTGTCTTATAAGAGTATGTCATGATAAATCCCTTCCTTTTCTGAGTGTAGTTCATCTAGTTTACTGCTAATAATGTAAACCGAATCAGTGGGAAAGTCAACGTGGTTTTGTGATTATGGTATTTTCCCGCCCGGTATTGCAGGAAATCAGAATTTGTCGATGCCTTTTGGCTGACAGTCGGGGAGAAACTTCCTATAATGAATAAAACGGTTATAGAAAGAGGGTGTGCACTATGCTTGAAATTTTCCTGAAACATAATTACAGTTTCATACTTATCGCAGTATTTTTCATACTGTCGCTGCTGACGCTTCTTGTACAGTGGGCGCATTGCCGGGGGCTTTTAAAGGCAGCAGAAAATATGTCCACTGTTTCCCACAAAAGCCTGAAAGCCATTCACGCCAAATTCGTCCAGTGCTACCATATGAACGAAGGAGTGGCAAATATTCCTGTTTTTGTGGAAAACTGCCTGGAAAAGGACAAAATCCTGGGGATCAGCCACAGATCCTTTGGAAAATGGAGCGTTCAGTTTTTATTTCTGAGCGTTCTCTGTGTTGGAGCGGAGGTGTTTCGGATATTGGCGGTGGCTGGTACCTTCGCGCAGGTGCTGCCTTATTATGGAATGTGCGCCCTGGAACTGTATCTGTTTTTTTTGTTAAAGAATCTCTGCGATGTGGAGGGGAAACAGTCAGCGCTTCAGCTGAGGCTGGTGGAGTATTTTGAGAATCATCTGGTGCCGCGCCTGAAACTGAATGAGGCGATGAGCCGGGTGGAGGATGTCCCGCAGCCGAAACGTCACGAGGGGAAAAAGAAGGGTTCGCAGAGGGCGTGGCTTACGCAACAGGAGGAGGACGAGCTGGAGGCGCTGCTGCGGGAGATGGTGTAGCGCGCAGGGCGGATATTGGTTGCGCCGTTGCCGATGGCTTTTGCCCCCAACAACATTTTCATATTAAAAATTCATGAAAAACATAAACAATTAGCACTCGAACTTGACGAGTGCTAATTTTCGTGTTAATTTCTTCCATGAAAAAAGAATGGAAACTGTAAAACAGCGCACGGACCCGGAGGGAGAGAATCGGATTTTCCGGATCAGGAGGGCCTGCGCGCCCGCAAAAGAAAGCGAGTATGCTTATGAAGGAAGTCAAAAATCCAAGAAAACCATTGATCTATTATTATGTGATCGTGCTTCTCATTATGCTGGTCTTTGACCTGATCATTTCGCCGCTCATTTCGGATTCCGCGACGACCGTGACGGAGGTGGACTATGGCACCTTTATGTCGATGATCGAGGAGCAGGACATTGGCGAGGTGGAGATCGACGATGAGGAAATTTATTTCACTGACGCGTCCGGCGAGAATATTTATGTGACGATCGCCATGGAGGATCCGAATCTGGTGGAGCGCCTGTATGCGTCCGGCGCGACCTTTTCGAAGGTGGCGACCTCGACGACATCCCCGATCATCAGCTTCCTGATCTCCTTTGTGCTGCCGATTGCGATTTTTATCGCTCTGGGCCAGTACATGAGCAGGAAAATGATGAATTCCATCGGCGGCAAAAACGCCATGTCCTTCGGCATGGAAAAAAGCAGCGCAAAGGTCTATGTGCCGGACTCTGAGGGTATTCATTTCTCGGACGTCGCCGGAGAGGAGGAGGCCAAGGAGAGCCTGGCCGAGATCGTGGATTACCTGCACAATCCGCAGAAATATACGGACGTCGGAGCGTCCATGCCCAAGGGTGTGCTGCTGGTCGGTCCTCCGGGCACCGGCAAGACGATGCTGGCCAAAGCCGTGGCCGGGGAGGCGAACGTCCCGTTCTTCTCCATGTCCGGCTCCGAGTTTGTGGAAATGTTCGTCGGCATGGGCGCCTCCAAGGTTCGTGACCTCTTTAAGCAGGCCAAGGAGAAGGCTCCCTGTATCGTTTTCATCGATGAGATCGACGCCATCGGCAAAAAGCGCGACGGCGGCGTGATCGGCGGGAACGACGAAAGAGAACAGACCTTAAACCAGCTGCTGACGGAGATGGACGGCTTCGAGGGCAATAACGGCGTCATCATTCTGGCGGCCACAAACCGCCCCGAATCGCTGGACCCGGCGCTGACCAGGCCGGGACGGTTCGACCGGCGCGTTCCGGTGGAGCTGCCTGATTTAAGGGGCCGCGAGGAGATATTAAAGGTGCATTCCAAAAAAATCAAGCTTGGTGAGGATGTGGATTTCCACACCATCGCCCGGATGGCGGCCGGCGCTTCCGGCGCTGAGCTTGCCAATATTGTCAATGAGGCGGCGCTCAGAACGGTCCGCGATAACCGGACGTACGTGACACAGGCCGATTTAGAGGAGAGCGTGGAAGTGGTCATCGCGGGCTACCAGAAGAAAAACGCGGTGATTTCCGATCATGAAAAGCAGGTAGTCGCATACCATGAGGTGGGGCACGCGCTGGTGACAGCGTCCTTAAGCCACACCGCACCGGTGCAGAAGATTACGATTATTCCCCGCACCTCCGGTGCGCTTGGCTATACTCTGCAGGTGGAGACCGCGGACAAATACCTGATGACGAAGGGCGAGATTGAGGATAAGATCGCGATTTATACCGGTGGCCGTGCCGCGGAGGAGATCGTTTTCGGGGAAATTACGACTGGCGCCTCCAATGATATCGAGCAGGCCACGAAGCTGGCGAGAGCCATGATTACGCAGTACGGAATGAGCGATGAATTTGATATGGTGGCCATGGAGACTGTGACCAACCAGTACCTGGGCGGCGACGCTTCCTTAGCCTGCTCCGCCGAGACGCAGCGGGAGATCGATCAAAAGGTCGTGGAGGTCGTGAAGATACAGCACGCGAAGGCGCTGGAAATCCTGCAGAAAAGCCGCCAGAAGCTGGACGAGATCGCCATGTATCTCTATGAAAGGGAAACGATCACGGGCGAGGAGTTTATGGAGATTTTGCAGAGGCCGATCGCGATCACGGATACCCGCACGCAGGATGATTACGGGCAGCCGACGCTTGAAAATATGGGGACAGGAGGGCAGGAAGTATGAGAAATCATTCTGGTTACGGGCGTGTCCGGTTTGCGGAGGGGATTGTTCTGATCGCGCTGGGGGTGCTGACGCTCGTTCGCCCCAACCTTGTTTTCACGGGCGCGATTGTCATTTACGGGATACTGGCTGTCTGCCTGGGTGTTCTGGATATCGTGGCTTACGCGAGGCAGGAGGTGTTCTTCGGCTTCGGGCCGGTGCTCTCCCTGATTACAGGCATTTTGAGTGTGATGACCGGCTGTATGCTGCTGCTCCATCCGGACGCGGGCAAGGCGGTATTGCTCATCCTGTTCCCACTCTGGATTATCGCGCACTGTGTCTCCCGCCTGACGTGGCTTAACTATATCCGCTTTAACTTTGGGGACTTTCATTTTTATTTCACGATGATTATCAATATCATCGGCATCTGCCTGGGCTTCATTCTGCCCTTCGAGCCGAGGATCGCCTTCATCACGCTGGGAGGAATTCTGGGGCTTTACCTGATTCTGCTGGGCGTGGACAGCGTGTGGCTGAGTGTCAGCCGCAAGGGGTCGCTGTAGAGCGGACTCGAAATGGAAAAGCACAATAACTTAAAAGTACTTGACACGCAAATTTGATATACATATAATAGATTACGTGCAAATGATGAAAATAAAAGCTTTGTGAAACGGGAGCTTTTGTTTACCTTACTCAATAGCCTGATAAGGAGAAGGGAGGCATCATTTGCACGAAATTTATTTTTACAGGGATAAAAAAGGAAAGTAGCCGGTACTGGAGTACATTTTACAGCTGGCTCAGAAGAAAGACAAAGACAGTCGGATTAAGCTGAATAAAACTCAGGATTATATTGAGGTTCTGAAGAATTATGGTGTGGCGGCAGGGGAACCCTATGTGAAGTACCTGGGATGACATATGGGAACTCAGGCCGATAAGAGACAGAATATTCTTCGTGGCATGGGTAGACGGAGGCTATGTTCTGTTGCATCATTTTATGAAAAAGACGCAGAAAACACCGGTGAAAGAGATAGAGCAGGAGAAAAGAGAGCTTGCGGATCTCAGGGAAAGGGGGCTTTCATAATGGAAAGTAACAGTGCGATTGGAAAAAATTGGGATGATGTCCGTAATGAGATATTTACACCGGGGGAAATTGCTGAGAGTGATCTGCGGGTTGCTCTGATCGGGGAAATTATAAAAGCGAGACAGGAGATGGGAATCAGCCAGAAAAGGCTGGAGGAATTGAGCGGCGTAAAGCAGCCGGTGATTGCCAGAATGGAGAAGGGCTACACCAGTCCCCAGCTTGACACGATTCTGAAGGTGCTGGCGGCGCTGGGGAAAACGCTGGCGGTGGTGCCGCTGCCGGAGAAGCAATAGAAAAAAGCGTGAGAGACGTAGGCGCGGCTTACTTTTTATGTCCACGCTTTTCTGAATGTAAATGAGGAAATAATGGTCGATCTGATTTTGTTTATGGGACAATCCAATATGGCGGGACGCGGCGTAACCTGTGAGCGGTGGCCGCAGTCTGCACCACGGGCGATAGAGGGGGCGGGTTACGAGTATCGGGCGATTACTGCGCCGGATCGCCTGTCGCCGCTGGAGGAGCCTTTCGGCAGGGCGGAAAATGACCCGGAAGGAATTGATGACGGCGTCATGAAGACCGGTTCTTTGGTCACTTCTTTTGTGAACGCGTATTATCAGCGGACAAAAACGCCGGTTGTGGGCATTTCGGCATCCAAAGGAGGATCCTCCATTTTGCAGTGGCTGCCGGGGGCTCCGTTTATGAAGGATGTGGAACGGCGGCTTGGCAATGCCCGAAATTTGCTGGCCCGGAACCATATTGACGTCAGGCATACTTTTCTTGTTTGGTGCCAGGGGGAGACGGACGGAGATCATCACATGAGCGGCGGGGAGTATATTCGCTGCTTCGAGATGTTTTGGAACCACATGCAGAACCTTGGCGTGGAGCAGTGCTTTCTTATCCGCATTGGTCATTATAATGGGCTGGAGCGGATTAGCTATCAGGAAATCATGGACGCGCAGGATCAGATTCCGGAGAGGATTGCCGGTGTGACTATGGTATCCACAGAATTCGCGGGTATGAAGGAACGGGGCCTGATGAAAGACGCGTTCCATTATTATCAGGCCGCCTATAATGAGGTGGGGTGGAACGCGGGGGAGACGACGGGAGGGTCGGTTTGCAATTACCAAAGTGGGTTGAAAATAGGAGAAGAGGAGAATAATGGTTGAAATAAAAAAAACTGGCTAAAAGGCCGAAAATGAGTTGGAAAATAGAATGGATGGCTTTATAATAATAAAAACAGCTTGTCCATAAGTAAAAAGAAGCGGGGTGAGAAAGCAGATGGGAAGAGTCTTTAATACTGACGGATGTTGTGATCCGGAACTTCATTATATGGTTGACTTGACAAACAGGCTGAAAGAAATTAAGAATATGGTGGATGAAGGAAATATTTTACCATTAACAGGGCGAGACAGTATGGAAAGACTACGATGCTTAATGCTCTGGCGGAATACTTACAGGAAGTGTATCTTGTGATCAGCCTGGATTTTCAGGGATTCAGTTATGCGGATTTTGCGTCAGAAGAGCGTTTTGCGGCGGCGTTTGCGCGGCAAATTCTGATATCTGGAGCGGATTGCCAACGGAGGCGCGGGAAGAATTGGTGAGCTATGCGGATAATCAGGTGGAGCATGCCACATTGTCAATGCTGTTTCTTTCTCTTGTCAATCTTTGCAGGGAAACGGAGAAGCCGGTTGTTTTGATGATCGATGAGGTGGATTCTGCCTCGAACAATCAGGTGTTCATAGACTTTCTGGCCCAGCTGCGATTTTATTATCTGACCTCACGGCTGTGCAAATTTGTGGATGAGCAGATTTCAGGAAATGAGCGGTTTCCGGACAGGAAAAGCGCATGGACAAAGGAAGGAATCCTGGAGGCGGTAAAGCTTCTGGAGAATGAATCCAATTCATTGTTTCAGTCCATGAAGGGGAAACTGAAGGAGTTCCCCGAATTGAGAAGCGTTCTGTACGATCTTTTGTTTACAGGAAAGCCCGTACCATATTCGTCCATGAATGATTACATTGAGATTGCTGCAATGTTTGGCTTTGTCAAAAATAAAAACGGAAGCGCGGTTATTTCGAATCGCATTTTTGAGGCGGTGCTTTATAATTGGTTTATGTCGGAAGAATATGTGGGAAGCAGAATATATGATGCCGGGGCGCGTGAAAAAAATCAATTTGTAGTTGGCGGACACCTGAATGTCAGACGAATCCTGGAGAAATTTGCGGAAAGCTTTGACGAGCTATGTGGCGACAGGGATGAGACCTTTCTTGAGGACGCAGGGAGACGTTATTTCATGCTTTTTCTGAAACCGATTATAAATGGAGAAGGTGCTGGTGGAGGCGGTAGTGTAAATGGAAAATTTACCCTGCTCTTCGGGCCGCGGATCGCGTTCATTATATTAGGCGGTATCCCGGACCATTACCTGACTCTGCTTGGTGTGCAGCGGGTATTTTCAAAGGATGGCCTCGCCCTTCTCCACCGTACTCTCATACTCCTCCACCGTCATCTTTCGCATGGTTATCTGCACGCAGAGCCCGCCGTCCATACCGGGCAGAACCTTCACACCACAGTCGGGGCCGTAGAAAAGCTTCAGCCGCTGGTTCAGATTTTTTAATCCGTAATGCTTTTCTCCATGCCGGATCGGCTCCTGGATTTTCTCATTTAAAATCTGCATATCTTCGGCGGATAAACCGGTTCCGTTATCTGTCACACAGAAAATCATATGAGTCGCGTCCGTGGATTTTCCGGAGAGAAGAATCCGGCGTGTCTTTTCGGCGTCGGCGCTAAAGCCGTGTACAAAATAATTTTCAATGAGAAGCTGGAAAACATTGCGGATGATGCCGTAGTTCAGCAGTTCACTGGGAATATCGTAGTCGCTCTCCACACAGTCCCCGTAGCGGGCGCTCATAAGCGTGAGGTAGCGGTTCGCGAAGGCAAGCTCCTCCTTCACGGAAATAAATACCTTTGTGTTGATCAGGCCGCGGAACAGGGCTGCCAGCTGGCTGATCAGATCGCTGGTTTCCGTATCCCCGTTGAGATAGCTTTTGTTTTTGAGCATTTCCAGTGTATTAAACAGAAAATGGGGATTAAAGGCGGCCTGCCGCAGAAGCAAAGTAAATTATGCGAGATAAAAAGTCCGGTCTCGGATAAATGGTCAAAATGAGGGAAAAACTGCCGGAAAAAGGTTGGAAACAACAGACGGGCGGGATTAGAATGATGGGACAAAGGGGATGAAATTTTCAGACCTTGAATCGGGAAACCAAATCAGATATTACGAAAAGCAGGGAGAGATCAGAAAGGAAGGATTTCCGTATGAAAACATCAGCCACTTTGACGCCGCTTGACTACGCTCGCAGTGCCTGCGATACCATGATGCGAAAATATGTCGCGGCTGATCTGCCGCCGAAAGGACATTTTCATTACCATCAGGGCGTTTTTCTGTCCGGTGTACTAAAGACCTGGCGGCTGACGGGCGATCGGGCGTACCTGGATTACGTTGCGGAATGGGTGGACTCGGTATTTACGGCGGATGGTAAAATCAAAGAATATGCACATGCGGATCTGGATGATATTCAGCCGGGAATTTTGCTCTATACGTTGCTGGACGCGACCGGGGATGAAAAATACCTGGCGTGCCTTAACAATGTGGCGGCGCAGATTAAGGATATTCCGCGCTGTGAGTGCGGCGGCTTTTATCATAAAGTAGGGTTTCAACGGCAGATGTGGCTGGACGGGCTCTATATGCTGGGACCTTTCGCGGCGGAGTATGCCAGGCGCTTTGATCAGCCGGAACCGATGGAAGAGATTGTGAAGGAAATTCTGCTGATGCGGGAGCATACCCGGGATGAAAAGACCGGCCTGTGGTATCACGCCTGGGATGAGAGCCATAAGGCGCCCTGGTGTGATCCTGAAACCGGACTCGCGCCGGAATTCTGGGGAAGATCCATCGGCTGGGTGCCGGTGGGCGTACAGGATGTGATGGCGCAGATGGAGCCGGGACAGGCTGGTTATCAGGCGTTGGCTGCCGTGGTAAAGGACCTGCTGGAAAGCGTGATGCGTTTCCAGAGCGAGGACGGCCGCTGGTATCAGGTGGTCAATAAAGGCGGCGAGGAGGGTAACTGGCTGGAAAATTCCTGCTCCTGCCTGTTTGCGGCGGGGCTGGCCCGTGCGGCGGGAACCGGCCTGATGGGGGAAGAGGCGCTTGATGCAGCTCAAAGAGCATTTGATGGGGTGGTGAGAAACCTGGAATGGGACGGCGAGGACCTTCTGGTCAACCATGTCTGTGTCGGTACCGGAGTGGGAGATTACCGTTTTTACTGTGAGCGGCCCTGCAGTACAAATGATCTGCACGGGGTGGGTGCGTTTTTGCTGATGTGCGCGGAGTTGGAAGAGGCTATGGAGAAAAAACGAAAGTAAAAATTTTCGATCTATAAGAGCGTAGCTGTATAACAGAAATAATAGTTGATAGTGTAAATAATAATGTTGCAAAATGCTTCGCAGACAGATATAATAAAACAGAAGAAAATCTCTTCAAAAATATTTTTGCGGGAGGTGAACGGGATCATGCTGTATGATTATCTGAAAGAGGAATTCGGGGAAGGCGAACCTATTTTTATTGCAGATATCCAATACAAAGGGATGTCGATGAATTGTATTCGGCAGCAGATCAAGAAGCTGACTGATAATGGTATGGTGAAAAGATATGACACAGGCATTTACTTTATTCCAAAGAAATCTGTATTTCAGTCCGGTTCACAGCTTTCCCAGGATAAGGTAATTGAACAGAAATACTTGAAGGATGGCAATCGGCGGTGTGGTTATATCACGGGGATTTTATTTGCGAATCAGCTGGGACTTACTACGCAGCTTCCGGTTAATTGTGAAGTTGTGACGAATAAGGCCACGAATGATTACCGGGAGGTGAAGCTTGCTTCTTCCACGGTAATTCTCAGAAGGCCTAAGGTGGAAGTGACAGAGGAGAATTACCGGCAGCTGCAGCTGTTGGACCTGATAAAGGAGATTGATTTTTATTCTGAAAAGGATGGAGATGAGCGCCTGGAAAGACTTACGACATATATGAAGGCACGTGAAATCAGCTTTGAAAATTTGAAGGAGTATTTGGCGTATTATCCGGATAAAATTTATAAAAATATGTATGAGGTGGGGCTGCTGAATGGTATATCTGCATGAGAACAGAGATCTGTTTACGGAAGCACTCAATCTGGCCGTGTTTAAGACCGGACTGAAACCGGAAATCATAGAGAAAGATTACTATGTGACAATGATACTGAAAAAGCTTTCGGAGCAGTTTGATTATGCTGTTTTTAAAGGTGGCACTTCATTGCAGAAGTGCTATTGTGTCATTTCAAGGTTTTCAGAGGACATTGATATTACAATAGATGAGACATTATCGCAAAGCGAGAAGAAAAAATTAAAATATGGGATCGTCGGAATAGCAAAAGAGCTGAACCTGGAAATACCGAATATTGAGGACACCAGAAGCAGACGGGATTATAACCGATATGAGTTGACATATGATTCTGTGCTGAACAGGCAGACAGGTGCTGTCAAACCTTCTGTTCTGTTGGAAACATCTTTTTCAGAAATTTCCTTTCCTACAGTAACTTTACCGGTTCACAGTTATATGGGTGATTTATTTGAGATGGAAGCGCCCTCACTTTTGGAATTATATCAGCTTGATGTTTTTCAGATGAAGGTACAGAGCCTGGAACGTACATTGATTGACAAGGTATTTGCACTTTGCGACTATTATTTGCAGGGAAATGTGAGAAGACATTCCCGCCATCTTTATGATATTTATAAACTGTATCCTCTTGTGGCAATGGATGAGGCTTTTCGCGGTTTGATCAAAGAAGTGAGAGAGGTACGGTCAAAAACTACAATATGCCCATCGGCAATTTCTGGAGTGGATGTCCCTAAACTGTTGAGAGAAATAGAGAAAAGAGATGTTTATAAAGAGGATTACAATGTTCTTACGGTGAGATTGTTGAACGAGAGTGTGAGTTATGAGGATACGCTGATGGTAATTAGAAAAATTGCGGAAAGCGGATTCTTTGGAGAGTAAATATAGATATATAGAAGTGCCAAAAAAACGATTTAGGGTCATCGTAGGCGGATATGTTGAGAATATCTGCAAATGTGTCGCCGAAGGCACCCAGGAAAGGGTTACATATGCGAAAAATAATCAACCTGAATGACAACTGGAAATTTGCTCTGCACCGGGGCTTTGAACCGATGGAGAAGGAGGCGGCGGAGAAGCTGGATTATGTCCCGGTGACGCTGCCGCATGACTGGCAGATTGCGAGTCCTTTTAACAGGGAAATGAAACAGGGGGCGGCGCAAGGGTATTTTGACCGTTGGGGGATCGGCTGGTATCAGAGGGAGTTTGTGCTGGATGAGGTATTACCTGGCGCGGTTTACCGTCTGTGTTTTGACGGCGTCTATGAGAACAGTACCGTCTGGGTTAATGATATTTGTACGGGCGGCGGGAAATACGGCTACAGTCCGTTTGCACTGGATATTACGGAGGCGGTTCGCCCCGGGAAAAATCGGATTCTGGTGAAGGTGGATAACACGGCTCTGCCCGCGGACCGGTGGTACAGCGGGGCGGGGATTTACCGGAAGGCGTTTCTGGAGGTATTGCCGGAGGTGCATCTGGAGCGGGAAAAGGTACAGGTGCTTACCCAGGTGGAGAAAGAGAAAGCGGAGCTTGAGATACATACTGGAACGGAGCAGCCGGTGAGGGCGGTGCTGTCGCTGAGGGATGTGAATATCCGGGACAGAGGCAGTAAAGAAAATATTGAAAAAAATTGTGCCGGAGAATTTGAGGAGACGAAAGAGGGCAAGGCGGCTGAAAATGCTGGGACAGGGCCGGTTTATATCGCAGAGGGCTGCGGCGTGATACAGATGACGATTCCGGAACCGGAGTTGTGGAGCGCGGAACATCCGGCGTTGTATGACCTGAAGCTGCAGCTGGTTGAAGTGGGGGATGAAATCTCCCTGAGAATCGGCCTGCGAGACGTTAAATTATTCCCGGAAAAAGGCTTATTTATCAACGGCGAATCCGTGAAGCTCAAGGGAGTCTGCGTCCACCAGGAGGCGGGTTCCTTCGGGACGGCGGTGCAGCCCGAAATCTGGCGGGAGAGGCTTTTGTGCTTAAAGGAGATCGGCTGCAATGCCCTGCGACTGGCGCATCACTTATATATGCCGGAAATGCTGGATTTGTGCGATGAGCTGGGCTTCTATGTGTACGAGGAGTGCTTTGACAAGTGGACCGGTGGTGCCTATGGCCGCTATCACGAGACGGAATGGCAGCGGGATATCGATGCCATGGTGTTAAGGGATCGCAACCGCCCATGTATTCTGTTCTGGGGCGTGGGCAATGAGGTGGAGAATCAATCCTATCCCTCCATGCTGGCTATTCTGAAGCAGCATGTGGAGCGGGTGAAGGAGCTGGACTCCACGCGCCCGGTTTCCCTGGCCATGAACCCGCATTTTACCTATCCGACCACGAAGGAAGTAGATATGTCGCAGGTGGTGGACATCCAGAAATTCGTGGATGAGGCGAAAGAGGGCGAAATCTACGATATTGACGACCGTGTCAGGCAGATTAAACTGATCGCGGATCGCGTGGATCTGATCGCCTGCAATTATCAGGAGCAGTGGTATGACCGGATACACGAGCTGATCCCGGACAAGGCCATCCTGGGCACGGAAACTTTCATGTATTTCCGTGGGCAGGATCATATTCTGCAGAATTATTCCGATGAAAATCCCTGGTGGGACGTGGAAAGGCGGGATTATGTGATCGGCGGTATGATCTGGACGGGCATCGACTATCTGGGAGAGTCCATGGGAGCGCCTTCCAGGGGCTGGTCCGGCGCGCTTTTTTCCGCGGATATGGAGAAACGCCCTATCGCCTGGGTGCATCAGAGCCATTGGACAAGCGAGCCTATGGTGCGGTTCGCGGTCATGGACTACACCATTCCCTGCCTTGGCACCAAGGAGGGATGGGATTATCCCCGGTATGAAACGCACTGGGAGTTCCCGCAGTTTCAGGGCGTGGTCATCCCCTATATGATCGCCACGAACTGTGAGCAGGTGCGGCTCTTTGTCAATGAAAAGGAATTTCTGTTAAAGCCTACGGCGGCATATCCCAACCGGACGATCACGGGTTACCTGCCTTATTTGCCGGGGAAGGTGACGGTGGTTGGATTAAAGGACGGAAAAGAGGTCTGTCGGCATGAGGTGGTGACGCCGGGACCGGCAGTGAAGCTTTCCTTTGAGCGGGAGGAGCAGAAGCTTTCACTGAAAAGGTTATGCACTCCTCCGTATGAGAAGGCCGGAAGCGCGGATGAAAATGAACGGCAGCAGAAACGCGGTGCTTATACAAAGAGGGAGCGGGAAGAGACTGATTTTTATCAGATGCTGTTGAAAGTGCGCACATACGACAAGGACGACAACCCTGTCTTGCGCGAGAGCGCGTCTGTGAAATTTGTCGTGGAAGGCCCGGCCCGTATCGTGGGCGTGGACAACGGAGACATTCAGAGCCTGGAACCAAGGGACGGGGACAGGATTCATTTATTCAACGGAAAAGCCGCGGTGGCGCTTGCTGTGACAGGGGTAGGGCGTGTGAAGGTCAGCGCTTATGGGGCGGGACTGCTTCCTGCGCAGACGGTGATTCATGTTTTATAGAAAACAGGGGGAAAATATGAGCTTTACAATTATGAACGGCGGAGAAGTGCGCATGATTCTGAATCAAAAAGAATCCGAGGCGGTAAAAATCGCGGCGGAAAATCTGCGGACGGATCTGAAAAAGACTCTGCATGTGAAGTTTTCAGAGGGGGTTTCAGGTACTGATACTGACGTTTCAACGCAGAAACAAAGGAACGATGACCAGGATAGAAAAGCGAAGAACGCAAGCCGGTGTTTACCGGAACTTCTGATCGGTACTCTAGGCGTCTCCGAAAGCATTCAGCCATATGTAAACCTGGCCGATTTCACGGATGAAAACGGTACTCTGCGTAAGGAGGCTTACCTGTTACAGGTGTGTGGGAATTGTCTGATTATCGCGGGCAGTGACCGGCGGGGCACAATTTATGGAATTTACGAGCTTTGCGAGATGCTCGGTGTCTCGCCCTGGTATTTCTGGGCGGATGTGCCGGTGCGGGAGAGGGAGGGGTTCTCTCTGCGGGATGGGTACAGAAAGTTTGATTATCCCGGGATTGAGTATCGCGGGATTTTTATCAATGATGAGGAGGAACTGGATCACTGGGTCAGGCTGCACATGGGAGAGGATACCATCGGGGTGAAGACCTATGAGAAAATTTTTGAGCTGCTGCTGCGCCTGAAGGGAAATTATATCTGGCCCGCCATGCATGTCAATTCCTTTAATGTAAAAAAGGAAAACGGCGCTCTGGCGGACAAGATGGGCGTGGTGGTGGGAACCTCCCACTGTGACATGCTGATGCGCAGCAACTACAGAGAGTGGAAACCCTGGATTGAAAAGAAGGGGTATACGGATGCGAAGTATGATTATTCCATTGAGGGACGCAACAGGGAGATCCTGAAGGAATACTGGCGGGAGAGCGTGGAGCAGAATCAGGATTTCGAGGTCAGCTATACCCTGGGGATGAGAGGAATCCACGATTCCGGTTTTGAAACAGAAAATCTGCAAGCGGAGACGGAAGAGGAGCTGCGGCAACAGAAAATTGAATTATTGGAAATGATTATTCACGACCAAGAGGAGATTATTTCGGAGGTTTTGTGCAAGGAGATTGGCAAAGAGACGTCCGGTTTTGTTACGAATAAAATTCTGGATGCAAATTGCCCGAAACCCCTCGCGGAAGAGAAGGAGAAAAAGGAAAGCGGCTCACCTGAGATATCCGGGCTGAGCAGTGCAGCGGCCTGTAAGGACGAAAAAAATATTCTGAAATTATTTATCCCGTACAAAGAAGTCCTGGAATTATATGATAACGGCCTGGAACTCCCGGAGGATCTGACGCTGGTCTGGTCGAATGATAATTACGGCTATGTCCGCCGATACCCGTCCGGGGAGGCGAGGAAGCGTAAGGGCGGCAACGGGGTTTATTATCATAATTCCTATTGGGCGCCGCCGGGTCGGTCATACCTGTTTATTTCCTCGATTCCGCTGGCGCAGACGAAATATGAGCTGGAGAAGGCTTATGATAACGGCATTCGTAAACTCTGGGTGACCAACATGGGTGCCATCAAGCCGCTGGAGCAGGAGATGGAGTTTGTGCTGCGGCTGGGCTGGGAGACAGGGAAAGTGTACAATCCGATAAAAGGCACGGATGATGAGAATGAAAATCAGAAGAACCGGCAGAAATCGGACGGGAAAACAGCGGTATATCACGGAGTGCCGCAGGAACGGATGTCCGCGGAAGAGGAGCCGGAAAAGATCCGGCGCAGGACTGCCGATGTGGACGATTACCTGGCGGACTGGATTGACCGCAATTTCACCGGCGGCCACGGCCGGGAGACCGCCGCTCTTTTGAATGACTTCGCGCAGGTGGCCAACACCCGCAAAATCGAGCTCATGGAGGAGGATGTCTTCCCGCAGACCGGAACGGTAAATGAAGCCGCCGTGCGTTTAAATAAGCTCCGCACCCTGTATCAGAAAGGAAACGCGATTTACGAGGCTCTTCCTGAGGAAGAGCGGGCCGCTTTTTTTGAGATGGTGCTGATGAAAATCCATGCTGCGTACTACACCGGGGCGATGTATTATTTTGCAGACAGGAGTGCGCTTCTGGCGGGGACGGATGCTGAAAAAGAGCAGAAAGATTGCGTGGAGTATACCCGCTTTTTCGAGGATCTGCGGCGCAAAATGCTGGTATATTATAATGAAAAAATGTGTGGCGGCAAGTGGAACGGTATTGTGACGCCGGAGGATTACCCACCGCCGAGGACGGCCATGTTTCCCGCGGCGGTGCCTCCGATACCGACAGGAAAGGCGAGAGAGCCGCAGATGAAAGCGGGACTTGGCAAAAATACGGGAGAACAGAATTTCGCGGCAGAATGCCGGAATGATAAAAAAGAGCCCCTTGTTGAATCGAAGGCACAGTGGGAGGGCGAAAAATGCGAAGAGGCGACAGAGGTAAACAGCATTGTGGCGGTTCGCGCGGATTCTCTTCCTGAAAATAACAGAAGAAACGGCTGGCGTGCCATCAAACGACTTGGCCGAGGCGGCGGCGATCTGCTGGAGGCGTACGAGCCGGGCGCGGAGATTTCATATCAGGTGACATTGCTGACTGACGGTGATTATCTGCTGGAGTTACATCGCTACCCGTCCTTGAATTCTGTGGGACAGATACGCATCCTGGTGCGGGTGGACGACGGAGAGGAGCAGATCATAGAGAGTTTATCTAATGATGAGTGGAGGGGAAGCTGGGAAATCAATACGCTGAATCTGGTGGACAGGCTGTATCTGAACTTGCCGGGGATGTGCGCCGGAAGCCATGAGATTCATTTTCGGGTGGTGGACCGGTATTTTGCCTTTTCCGGGTTTGTGCTGTATCCATTGACCGGTTCTGACGCGGCTGAGATATCTCTGCGGAAAACGCAGCAGGAACCGGATGCCCGCATGTCTTTGCGGGAACGGGCGGAAGCGTTTGTGAATGGATTACCGGGTAAGGTCAATTGCATTTGCTTTCAATCCGGCAACGACAACTTTCCGGGAAAGGATGTTGTGGAGGAAGCACAGAAAATCTGGTACAGCGACCTTTCCCTTTCACCCCGCCCGTTGATCCGCGCTCACTGGGAGAGCGGCGGCGACAGCGTGAGCGCAACCGATGAACAGATTGCCGCGGAAAAAGACCCATGGAAAACCGCGGGAAATGACTACAACAGAGAAACCACCGTGGAAGAACTGCTGGCAATGGGTAATCAGATTTTCAAAGAATGTGACGGAATTGTCAGAATTGACGCTTTCTCTGCCTGGGGTCAGACCTCTTACGCCTATACGACCAACTATGACTGGTCGTACTGCGTCGCCGAATCCCACTCCCGTAGCGGAATCGCCATGCACATCCGCGAGAAAAACCGCGTGTGGGATACCGTGGAGACAGCGCCAACCCTGCACTATCGCTTCTCCTGCACCGGCGGCTCTTATACCATCTGGGCACTCACATATGTGACAAACCAGAAAAACGGACGCTTCGCGCTCAACATTGATGACATGCCTGTCACAAAAGACCGCCTTTACCGGGGCGGCAATCTCTGGAAATACGAGGCGGAGCATATCTGGCGCCTGACCCCCATCGCGAAGGTGGAGCTTACCGCGGGGGAGCACCTGATGAGTTTTTCGGCCTTTGCTTCCGGTATTCGGGTGGACAGCTTCTGTCTGGAATCGGCGAAAGAAAATAATTTATGATTGCGGATATCCGGGATCTGTGCTATACTGCCCTCAGATTTAAAAAAAGAGGTGGAAAATGGCAACAAAGTAATCAGCTTTTATGACAAGGGCGCTTTTACGCGTCAAAAACGGACAGATTTTTTTGCAGCGGATCAGCCGTCTGTTTGTGTTGTCATAAGCTGGTTTTTTGTTCTCGTTTTCTGCGCTCTTTTTTGATTCCCGAGGGAAATTCTGGGGTTTGAAAGGGAAGAGCAGGCATCAGGCGTGAAAATGAAAAACCAGTGCTTTTGACGACACCTTTTGGAAGGAGGAATTTATGGCACAGATTTTGGTTTCAGATCTCACGTTCTGCTATGATGGGAGCTTTGACAATATTTTCGAGAATGTTTCTTTTGTTGTTGATACCGACTGGAAGCTGGGATTTCTGGGAAGGAACGGGAAGGGGAAGAGCACATTTCTGGCTCTGCTGCAGGGAAAATACGAATATCAGGGCGCAATCAGCGCGAGCACCGCTTTTGATTATTTTCCGTATAAAATCCCGGATTTCAGGATGGGGGAGTGCGTGTCTGCGTTCCTGGACGAATTAAAAAGCGGCTGCGAGGAATGGCGTGTTCTGCGGGAAATGGACACGCTTGGGGCTGAGGCAGAGCTTTTGTACCGGCCGTTTCAAAGCCTGAGCTTTGGCGAGCGCACAAAGGTGCTGCTGGCAATTCTGTTTTCGGGAGAAAATGATTTCCCGCTGATTGATGAGCCGACGAATCACCTGGATATGGAAACGCGGGAGACCGTAAAGCGATATCTGCGCGGGAAGAAGGGTTTTATCCTCGTCTCCCATGACCGGGATCTGCTGGATGCCTGTGTGGATCATGTGCTTGTGCTGAACCGGAAAACGATCGAGGTACAGGCCGGGAATTTTTCGACCTGGTGGGAAAATAAGAAGCGGAAGGACAGCTTTGCCCAGGCGGAGAATGAAAAGCATCTGCGGGAGATTGACAGCCTGAAAAAAGCCGCGGACCGGACCCGCCGCTGGGCGGATAAAAACGAGAATACCAAGATAGGCTTTGATCCGGTTAAGGAGCCTGACCGGTGCAAGGATACCCGCGCGTTTATCGGCGCAAAAACCAAAAAGGCGCAGGCCCGTGTTCTGGCCTATGAGAAACGGATTGGCCGGGAGATCGAGGAGAAAGAGGGCCTTTTGCAGGATATTGAAAATCCGGCGGCACTCAAACTCTATCCCTTGACATATCACAAAGAACGTCTTTTGTACGCGAAAAATCTGGAATTATCTTATGAAGGCAGGGATGAGCCGGTGCTTTCAGGATTTTCTTTTGAGCTGGGGCGGGGCGAGCGCGTTCTGTTACAGGGTGTAAACGGCAGTGGAAAGTCCACGCTGATTCACGCGATTCTTTCTGAAATTGTGAAAAAATTCGGGGAACAAGACCCGCGGGCAGGGAAGGCGGCGCTGCGGGGGATAGATTTCCCTGAGTCAGATTATGACTGCGGGGCGGATATCATAAAGCATGGGGAGCTGATGACCGGAGCGGGACTCACCGTATCCTATGTGAATCAGGACACTTCTTTTCTGTGCGGCGGCCTCCGCGATTTTTGCCGGGAAAGAGGCCTGGACGAGAGCCTGTTCTGCGCCCTGCTGCGGCAGCTGGATATGGAGCGGGCGCAGTTTTCCAAAAGCATGGAGGACTTTTCGGAGGGACAGAAGAAAAAAGTGCTGATTGCCGCGAGCCTGTTGACACCAGCCCATCTGTATATCTGGGATGAGCCGCTGAATTATATTGACGTATTTTCACGGATGCAGATAGAAGAAATGATACTGCGTTATGAGCCGACCATGCTGCTTGTGGAGCATGACGTGCGCTTCGGGGAGCGGATTGCGACGCGGACGGTGCGGCTGTAAAGGGATGTGATGACGATGAAAGTGGTGAAAGCCATACTGATTGAGGACAGCCTTCACCACTTTTGAGCTGTGATTTGCCAGTCGATGTAATGAGTGCATCTTGAAGAATATTTGAGAGTTATTGATTTATCATACCTTCAGTATCCATTCCGCTATAGAGAATGCGGACGATGATGACTTCCCTGTTATCCCTGCCAACCAGAAAAAATGCGATGTAATGGTCAACAGGGAGTTTGCGCATTCCCATCGATTTCCATGGTTCCCAATCGACTTGTCCAAAGCCGTCGGGAAACAGATCAAGAGACCGAATGCGATTGCGAATACGATTTATCTGATTTTCTGCAGTGTCCGGAACCATAAGTTCAAATGCAATATAGCAATAAATATTCTCCAAATCCTTTAGTGCTTCTGGTGAGTAAGAAATGTCGTAGGCTTTATTCATATACCAAATTCCTTAGCCAGCCGCGCATCGACCTCATCCGCTGAATATCTTTCTCCTGATTGTAATGAATGGATACCCTTTGTAAGTTCGGTGTCCAGTTCAGCCCGTGTCAGTCCGGGACCTGCAACTGCTTTATCCGAAGGAAGACGAAGGGCAAATGGCATTCCCTTTACCAGGACAATCTGGCTGTAAAGCATTTGTATGGCGCTGGATGGAGAAATGCCGAGTTGGCTTAAAATGCTTTCGGCATTTTCTTTTAAGTTTGTATCTATCCGCGCATATACGGCTGATGTAGTAGCCATGAATATCAACTCCTTTCTTTCTGTGCACGAAACCACATTCTTTTTATAATATACTGCATATAGAAGCTAAATGCAAGCATTTGCAAGCAGATTTGAGGGAAAAATATAAGTTTTTGTTATGAATATGCGCAGGATATTGGCAGCTTGTTCGGCAATTACCGCGCCAGCTTATAAACAGCCAGCTGGTTGAGGCTGATGCCTTCTCTGTCGGCCTCTATCACTAATCTCTGATGCAGTGATTTTGGCAGTCTTACGACGAATTTACCGCTGTAGCCATCCGCTGTGGACGGCAGGGGGATATTCAGATGATTTTCTATCTTTGTTTCCAGATAACCCTCCATGGCTTCGTTCAGACTTTCGTAGAGATCATCCAGAGTATCGCCTGTACTCTGGCAGCCGTCCAGCTCCAGAATTTTCCCGTAAAAATAATGACCGCTTTCATCGTGGATTTCCTGAACAATTCTCGTATAGGGCAATTTCATATAATCTTTGACTTCCATATTGTATTATTCCCTCCTGCGCGTACTTTTGCCTTTCTTCTATTGGCCGATTCTGCGCAAAATATCTGTGACATATACCTTTTTTAATGGATTTTCCTGCTTTATGGTAATTAAATCTCCTGTGATGAGATTTAGATATTGTCGATGGCTGCCTTTTTTCCGAACCGGTTGATATCCGCAAGCTTTCAGGACTTTGTCAGCTTCTTCAGGACGAATCCCATGGGGCTTTTGCTTCATTTTTTCGATCAGCTTTTCTGTGGTGGGCATAAAAGCCTCCTCGATAATACTATATATGGTACTACAAGTCAATGGAGATTTATTTTTTAAACGAAAAGCGAAAAATAATTAAAGGAAACATACGTAAGGAGTTAAAACATACTTTCCTGTAGATTGCCTTATCATTTCTTGAAATCACAACCGCAACATTCTCGAAGTTTATAAAAAGAAAGTGATATTTTTTCCTGATCAGGAAGATAAAGTTCCGGAATGATAAGGAACAGAAAAATATCACCTATAGTGTGCCCCGTCGGATGTCAGCATAAAATGTCGGGAAACGGAACCATTGCCGCAGTAAAATAAAATCAGAATCAGAGAACTATGCTGTGGAAATGGAGGGCAGGAAATTTTGAGGACGTTTTTCACACATCTGAAGGGTAATATCTGTATCTTTTTTGCAACGCTGCTGGTGGGAATCTGGTATTCGGCAAACTCGGTGCTGATCCCGGTTCTGGCGGGGAAGCTGATTACGGCGGTGATAGACGATTTGTCCGATGCGGCGGGAATCATACTGCTTTACCTGGGAATCTATCTGGTGCAGCTGATTTTATGCCAGTTGGACACTTTTGTGGCTGGAAAATTTAAAATCCGGCAGAGAGTGATGATGAGGGACAGGGCGTATGAGGCGTATTCCGGCAGGAGGAGCGCCGTGAGCCGGGAGGAAACGGCATCCTTTGTATCTTATTTAAATAATGACCTCCCTGCTGTCGTGGAGCAGTATTTTGCAGGCACTGTTGATATCATCAAATGTGTATGCCTGATTTTATTTTCCGCGGTATCGATTTTATCCATTCACTGGCTGCTGGCGCTGGAGATTTTTCTGTTCAGTGTGATGATAGTCTGCTTTCCATCCCTGTTGAAGAGAAGAGGGGACAGGGCAAGAAGGAACGTGTCAGAGGCCATGTCGGGGTATAATGCGCGGCTGCAGTCCTTTCTGGGAGGGCTGCCGGTCCTGAAATCCTACGGATATCAAAGCCGAAGCGTGATCTTTATGAACCGGTCAAATCAGGAAATTGCCGCAAGGGAATCAAAACAGCTGCAATGTCAGATTGCCGTATATGGGACAACCGCCTTTCTGCAGCTTTCCAAGGATGGGCTGCTGCTGATTACCAGCGTTGTGCTGGTGTCCGGAGGCGATATTGCTATTGGCAGTCTGGTGACAGTCTTGCAGCTTGCCAGTCTGCTGGCGTCGCCCATTGAAGTGCTGGCCTATCTGCGTCATGCCCGCAACGAAGTGGAATCACTGCTGAAAAGGTATGAGGAAATTTTGAAAGGAGCAGATCGAAAAACGGATGGGAATCCGGCTGCTGAAAACAAAACAGAAAATGTAAGGAAAATATGCAATGCCAGCGCAGAAACCGGAGAGGAAGAAATGGACGATAATGATCGAACCGGTTATGATGAGGAGTTTCAGGAGCTCTGTGTAAAGAATTTATCATATAAGGCAAATGGAATTTCGATTCTGAAAAATATCAGCCATACCTTCCGGGCAGGGAAGAAATATCTGATCACCGGAGAAAACGGGAGCGGGAAATCCACGCTGATGAGGCTGCTCTCCCGCACGCTGGATCAGCCGACGGCAGGGATAGAGGGTGATGACGGCGGAGGCGGGCCTGTGCTTCATAATGGCAGGAACGGAGCGATATTTTATAACGGAAAAAATGCTGACAAAGTGCCGGATTCCCTGTATTATAGACATATATGCCCGGTGTTTCAGGAGCCGTATTTATTCTGCATGACATTTCAGGAAAATATTCTGTTGGGAAGAGATATCCCGGAGGCGGTTTACCGGGAGGTGATAGAACGGCTGAAGCTGGGCTATCTTCTGGAGCGTTATAAGGGGCGGGAAATCTCACCGGAAATCGTGGAGCAGCTTTCAGGCGGAGAAAAGCAGCGGGTCGCGCTGGCCAGAGCCATGGTGGGAAGGCCGGACGTGTATCTTTGCGATGAGGTGACCTCCGCTCTGGATGAAAAGAACGGGGAAAATGTGGAGAGCATTCTTCTGGAGGAGGAGGCGATGGTGATTATGATATCGCATAAGCCTTCTGCCGGACTTCTGGGGCGATATACAGAGCATCTGATCATGGACGAAGGCTGTCTGATAAAATGCCAGGCGAATATCTGACAGGGAAATAGAAATGCAGCGGTCAGATCCATGAACTGGGCAGAACAGAGGAGTTAAAAGGCAGCCGCACAATGGAGGTAGAGGATGGAGGGAAAGATGGACTGGATCACGGGAATGCAGTCGGCCATTGACTATATAGAAAATCATATCACGGAGGAGTTGGATTACGACTCCATCGCCGCCAGGGGCTTTTCCTCCAGCTATCATTTTCAGCGGATATTCAGCCTTCTGTGCGGCATGACTCTTGGGGAATATATCCGGAACCGGCGGCTTTCCCTGGCGGGGGCGGAGCTTGCCGCGGGCAAAATCAAAGTGATCGATGCCGCTCTGAAATACGGATATGAAAGTCCGGACAGCTTTGCGAAGGCATTTCATAAATTTCACGGGATTTCGCCGTCAGCGGCCAGGATGAACGGGAGCAGCTTAAAAGCCTTCTCCCGCCTGACCCTTAAAATTTCACTGGAAGGAGGAAGTCTGATGGACTATCGGATAGAGGAAAAGGAAGAGATGTTTCTGACGGGCTTTAAAACCCATTTTACCGGGGCACCCTACGGGAAGGAGCGGGAGGCGCAGGAAGAGGAGCTCTTTGCAACCACCAGAGGGAAGCAATGGTTCCTGAGCGGGGCGGCCAGCGCGGAAAATAAGGATGCACATTGCGTTATGACGAATATAACGGATGAGGGGTACGATTATTATTACTGTCATGTGCTGGACAGCTATGAGAGGGAGGAATTGTATAACCATGCGGTGACGGGAGTGGATTTTGTGGAAGAGCTTGCTCTGGAATATATTGCGCTGCCCAGAACCACTTACATCATTTTTGAGACGAAGGATGCAAAAAATACCATTCATGAGCTCTTTGAACTGCTGGGGAGAAGAGTTCGGATTCTGACGGAGTGGATGCCGGATCTGGGCTTTGAACTGGCGGACGGGCCGGAGCTGGTGGTGTATCACTGGATGCCGCGGGAGGAGAGAAAAACAGAGGTGTGGATGCCGGTAAAAAAATGCGGGATGAAATCGGAGAGTTGACTTTCGGCGATGTACTGGCGTAAAATATAAACAGCAAGAATCACCGAAAGGAAAAAGCATGAAATATAATTTTAATTACTGCTGGCATTTTCTGCTGGCGGACGCCTTTCCATTGCGTGATGCGCTGGAGAAGCATAAGGACAGCACGGGAAAATATTTTTATGAGAAAGAATTTCAGGAGATCGGCTGGAAGGAGGTCTCTCTGCCCCATACCTTTAATGACGTGGATTTGTTTGTAAACCGGATTCAGGACGCGGGCAGCGGCCAGAAGCGGACCTGCTGCTTTTACCGCAAGTGGGTGGACTTGTCCGATCAGCCCCGAAACAGCAAGATTCTGCTGGCCTTTGAGGGCGTCCGACAGACCTGTTATCTGTATGTCAACGGCAGAATGGCGGGATACTGTGAGAACGGTGTGGCTCCTTTCGGTTTCGATATTACGGAATATGTGGAGTTTGAGAAGGAAAATCTGATCGCGGTAGCCTCGGACAATACCTGTACCCGGGACATTGCCTTTTGCATTGCGGAGACTCCCAACAAAACGGATGTGGAGCCGGGCTCCTATCTGGCGTCCCAGGAGGCTTTGGTGCCGCCGGAACGGGAAGGAGTGGGATATTTCTGGAACTGCAATGATTTTAACCCTTCCGTGGGCGGTATTACACGGTCGGTGGAACTGCATGTGAAGCCGAGGGTTTATCTGACCCTTCCGCTGTACAGCAATCTGCAGACCGGCGGCGTGTATGTCTATGGAAGCGACTATAATGTGAAAAAAAATACAGCCAGAGTCTGTGTGGATGCTGAGGTGAGGAATGAGACAGCTCAGGATGTGAAGGCGCGGCTGAAGGTGACGGTGGAGACTCTGGATGGAGTTGGCATCGCTTCTTCTTATTCGGAGGAGACTGAGATTCCCGCGGTGGGAGAGGTGAAGTCACGGTTGTCCATAACACCGGAGGACGCGTATGAGGAGGAATATCTGACGGATAAGTCTGTGACAGAGGAGCTTCATCAGGAAGAAGAAGCGTCAGAGCTTTCGCTGAAAAGAGAACCGGCTGTTGGGAAAAAGACCTTTGTCTTACAGGAGGGTGAAAAGAGCGGATCCGCGGTGAAAAAGCATTATATCCCCCGGGAGGAGGACGAGGTTGCTCCGACAGTGCTGGATTCTGTAAAAGTGACAACCGTGTCAGCACAATCAGAGGCGTTGGAGCTTCGTTTCTGGAATATTGAGGATCCCTATCTGTATCGGGTGATCTTGGAATTAGAGTGCGGAGGAGAGATCCTGGACCGGGAGACGGTGGAAACCGGTTTCCGGGAAGTGGGGTACGACAAGGACAGGGGCGTGCTGATCAACGGGCATCGGGTGTGGCTGACCGGCTATGCCCAGCGGGCGGCCAACGAGTGGCCGGCCATCGGAATTGCGCCTCAGTGGCTGAAGGATCAGGATATGATGTGGGTGAAGGAAAGCAATTCCAATCATATCCGCTGGATGCATGTGGCGGCCTCCCCGGCGGATATCCGCAGTACAGATCGTCACGGCGTGGTTGTAACCCAGCCCGCCGGGGACAAGGAGGCGGAAAACTTCGGCCGCAGATGGGATCAGAGGGTGGAGCTGATGCGGGACGTGATTATCGCCTTCAGAAATCATCCCTCCATTCTGTTCTGGGAAGCCGGAAATAACAGAATCAACGCTTCTCACATGCGGGAAATGACGATTCTGAAACGGAAGCTGGATCCCAGCGGTGGTCGTTTTATGGGCTGTCGGACGCTGAATACACAGGAGGATGTGGCGGAGTCCGAGTATGTGGGCACCATGTTAAACCGTCACGCCGCCAGAGCCTGGGCGGAGCACGGCCCGGTAACGGAGACGGAGTACAGCAGGGAGGAAGCGGCCCGGCGAATCTGGGACGATTTCACGCCGCCGGACTATGATTTCAGGGGACTTTATCTGGGAAAGGGGGGCAAAAAGCAGCCGGGGAAGAATTTTTACGACCTGACCATGGAGGATTTAATTCTGGCGGAAGCCCGGGGCTATGCGGAATTTTTCCATGACAGAATCGGCGGCGCCTCCGGAAAGGATATGTACAGTGCCGCCGCGGCTCTTTGCTGGACGGATTCTGCCCAGCACGGGCGGCAGGCCTGCTCGGAGAATGCCAGGATGAGCGGACGGATGGATGCGGCCCGCATCCCCAAGCAGAATTTTGCCGTGTATCAGGCGATGCAGTCGAGGACGCCGATGGTGAAGATTATCGGCCACTGGAATTATCCTCAGGAGGGAGAAGACAGGTATCGCTATCCCTTAAAACAGTTTAACGGGGATTACTGGGAGGAAACCGGAGAGTTCGCTTACAGAGATCCTAAGCACAAGACGGTGTATGTGGCGGCCAGCTACGACATTCTGAAGGTAGAGCTTTTAGTGAATGGAGAGACAGCTGGTGTTTGTGAGAAGCCGGTTAACGGATTTATTTTCCCGTTTGAAGGAGTGGATGTGACCCGATCCGGAGAGGTGACGGCTATCGGGTTCTGCAGAAATGATGAATGTGAATCGGCGGGCTTGTCTCTGGAGGGCGCGCTGGGAGAAGTAATTGCCCACAACAGGGAGCGAGCGATATGGAAGCCTGCAGCGCGAGACACCGTGTACACAGCCGAAGCCCCCGCCGCACTTCGTCTGAGTGTCCATACCGCGCCGGATGGCCTGCTGGCCGATGGGGCGGATATTGCCTATCTGGACGTGGAGGTGGTGGACAGCGACGGGCGGCGCTGTCCGCTGTGTGATGACAGGATTGATTTTGAGACAGAGGGGGCGGCAGTTTTCCTTGGAGGGTATAACAGCGGCCGATTCAACGGATATGGAAAGAATGACAGCGTGATTCATCAGAATTACGTATATGCGGAATGTGGCTGCAATCGGATTTTCCTGCGTTCAATGCCAAAAGCCGGCGCTATTCGTGTGAAAGCGGCCATGAAAGGACTGGAGTCTGTGGCGGTGGAGTTTTCCAGCGTATCGGCTGAGGTAAGTCCTCTTGCTTTGCCCCGGGAGCATGGCATGTACGAGATATATCCGGTGACTGCTCCGGTTACTACGGATGCCTTCCTGCCCAATCCTGACGCGGATGCCATGAAATATGAGCCCGCGGATCAGGATGACTGCAAAATTCTGATCAACGGTCAGGAGCCGGACAGCAGAGGGGTTCCTTCTGTCAATAAAAACGGCAGTGTCTGGGGCAATATTCTGGTACTGCTGGGGAGAATGCAGACTCTATGGAAGGGGGAGTTTCAATATATATATGACGCAGATGTCGGAAAACTGGAGGTGTTTTCCGGAGAAAATCATCTGATCGCCCAGACAGGACAGACCTTTTTGCTGATCAACGGAAAGGAAAACCTGATGGACGGAGCCCCCTATGTGTTAAATGATCAGCTGGTGATGGAGGTGAACGCTCTGCTGCCCTGGATTGCGCACACCTCCTGCCAGTATGACGAGAGGATACACGCACTGCGGGTGGATCGAAAATAATAAGAAGGAAAACCGGAGAAAATTATAAAGATGAATCAAAAGAGGATAAATGATCTCAGCGGAAGGAAGATTATTCTCAGAAGCGCGGAACCAGAAGATGCGGAAGCGCTGCTCCGCTATTTGAAGAATATCTGTTCTTTGGGTTGATGATATTTCATTGACTTCCCCGCGGCTGCGGTTTAAAATGTAGAGAAGCAACAGCTGACCATTTACAATGAGAAGAATAAGAGGAGCGCAGATGGGCATTTACCTGAATCCCGGAAATAAAGGGTTTAAAGGAATATTAAACGGCACTTATGTGGATAAAACCGGGTTGATTGACTACGTGAACAGCACGATCAATACCTCTCCTGACAGGCTGACCTGCTTCAGCCGTCCCAGGAGATTCGGAAAGTCCTTTGCGGCCAAAATGCTGTGTGCGTATTATGATAAGAGCTGTGATTCCCGGGCGCTTTTTGAGGGGCTTGAGATTTCCCGAAAGGAATCCTTTGAGAAATATTTGAATCAGTTCGATGTCATCTATCTCGACATAACGAGATTTATTTCCACTGCGGAGGATATCAAAAATGTAGTTCGTGATATTCAGAAAAAGGTCATTGAGGAGCTGAGACAGGCTTATCCGGACTGCGTGAAAGAGGGAGAGACCGTTTTAGCGGACGCGCTTGCGGCGGTCAGCCAGCGAACGGACAATGAGTTTGTGGTTATTATTGATGAGTGGGACGCGCTGTTTCGGGAGGCGAAGAACGACAGTGGGCTGCAGAAGGAGTATGTGCAGCTGCTGAGAGGGCTTTTTAAGGGCGGTACGGTAACGGATGAGACAATCGCAGCGGCTTATATAACAGGTATATTACCGATCAAAAGGTATGGCACGGAATCTGCGCTGACAGATTTTCAGGAATTTACCATGACAAAACCGGATATTTTGGCTTCCTATGTTGGCTTTACTGAGGATGAAGTATGCAGGCTGTGTGAAGAAAGGAATATCAGTTTTGAAAAAATGAAGAGATGGTATGATGGATATTCTTTTGAGACAATAGCTTCTGTGTATAGCCCTAATTCGGTTATGTCCGCGATACGCAGAAGGAGTTTCCGCAGTTACTGGACGACTTCGGAGACCTATGAGTCTCTGAAGGATTACATCAGCATGAATTTTGATGGCCTGAAGGACGCGATTGTAGCTGCTCTTGCCGGACAACGGATAGGGATTGAGACATTGAGTTTTCAGAACGACCTGACTTCTTTTAAAAGCAGGGATGATGTGCTGACACTGTTGATCCATCTGGGCTATTTTGCCTACGATGAGCCAAGGAATCAGGCATATATTCCCAATCTGGAGGTGGCAGAGTCCTTTAAGGTTGCTGTCCAGAATACGGACTGGCGGGGCGTGAACAGGGCGCTGCGGGCTTCAGAAGATCTGCTGAATGCCGCGATCAGCTTCAACAGCCAGGCGGTGGCGGCGGCCCTGGATGAAGTGCATTCCTCGGAGACATCTATTCTCCAATATAACGATGAAAATTCCTTAAGCTGCGCCATCACGATCGCTTTTTACACAGCCAGAAATTATTACACGATTATCCGGGAGCTTCCCACGGGAAAAGGCTTTGCAGACCTGGCTTTTCTGCCGAGAAAGGGCATAGATAAACCAGCCATGATCGTGGAGCTGAAATATGATAAAACAGCGGATACTGCGATTCAGCAGATTAAGGACAGGCGCTATCAGGGCGCACTGAAGGATTATGGCGGGGAACTGCTCTTAGTGGGGATCAATTATGATAAGGCGGATGAGAATAAGAGGCATACCTGTCTGATTGAGAAGTGGGGTTACTATTCAGAGGGAGAGGAAAGCGCCGATGACGAATAAGCCGTAGATAAGAGTAGTGGGAGAATATTCAGAACCGGGATTAAGAAAAGATTGCTTTTACCGGCCTTTTTTGCTACACTGAATTTGGCGCCAGAGCCGGGGTGTTATGAAGAAATGGCCGCGTGTTCGCGGCCTTATTCACAAATACAGCGGATACGGCGGCAGATTTGCATCAGGATATCGGGAAAATTCCCTGTATCGCCTGAAATAAAATGACAGAGAGGATATGAGTTATGGGAAGTAAGGTTACGTTTGACTACGGCAAGGCCGCTCCCTTTATCGCCGACCACGAGGTAGAGAATATCAAGGGCCAGGCGGAGGCGGCAAAGAAGTTGCTTTTATCCAAAGAGGGCGCGGGCAACGACTTTTTGGGCTGGATTGACCTTCCGGTGGATTATGGCAAGGAAGAGTTTGCCAGGATCAAGAAAGCGGCTGAGAAAATTCAGTCTGATTCCGAGGTGCTTTTGGTAATCGGTATCGGCGGTTCCTACCTGGGAGCGAGAGCGGCAGTAGAATTTTTGGGTCACAGCTTCGCCAACTGCGTCGACAAGTCCGTCCGCAAGGCACCGGAGATTTATTTTGTGGGCAATTCCATCAGCTCCACCTATATCGCCCATCTGAATCAGGTGATCGGGGACAGGGATTTTTCTATTAATATGATTTCCAAGTCCGGCACCACCACCGAGCCGGCCATCGCTTTCCGGGTATTTAAAAAGAAGCTGATTGAGAAATACGGCAGAGAGGAAGCCAACAAGAGGATTTATGCCACCACCGACAAGGCCCGCGGATCTTTGAAAAATCTGGCTAACGCGGAGGGCTATGAGAGCTTCGTGGTTCCGGATGATGTGGGTGGCCGTTTCTCGGTTCTGACAGCAGTAGGCTTGCTTCCCATCGCGGTCAGCGGCGTGGATATCGATGAGCTGATGGCGGGCGCCGCCAGCGCCAGAACCCGCGCCATTGAGGCTCCCTTCGAGGAGAACGACGCGGTACAGTACGCGGCACTGCGCAATGTGCTCTACAGAAAGGGCAAGAAGGTGGAGATCCTGGCCAACTATGAGCCCAGCGTCCACTATGTATCCGAGTGGTGGAAGCAGCTCTTCGGCGAGTCCGAGGGCAAGGACCAGAGAGGTATTTTCCCGGCCAGCGTAGACCTGACCACCGACCTGCACTCCATGGGCCAGTTCATCCAGGACGGCAGCAGGATTATGTTTGAGACAGTGATCGAAATCGAGAAGAGCCGCGAGGAGATCACGCTGGAAGAGGAAGAGGTGGATCTGGACGGTCTGAATTATCTGGCCGGAAAGACTGTGGACTTCGTCAATAAGTCCGCTATGAACGGCACCATTCTGGCTCATACCGATGGTCAGGTTCCCAACTTTGTGGTTAAGGTGCCTGAGGTCAGCGCTTTCTGCCTGGGCGAGCTGTTCTACTTCTTTGAGTTTGCCTGCGGCGTCAGCGGCTATATGCTGGGGGTCAACCCCTTCAATCAGCCTGGCGTGGAGTCCTACAAGAAGAACATGTTCGCGCTGTTGGGCAAGCCGGGATATGAGGCACAGAGGGAAGAGCTGCTCAAGAGGCTGTGAACACTTCCTGAGCGACGCATTCGGCGCAGCGAGCGAACGAAGTGAGCGAGGTTAGTGATGACTGAACACTTCCCGGGGGACGTCTGCGGCGCAGCGAGGTCTTTTCGGGCTTAGTGTGAAGATATGCCTGTGGCAGAACGCCTGCACAGCTGGCTGTAATGCTCTGAAAATTTATTATGAATAAACAGGTAAGGAGTCTGGATACAGAGTACCTTACCTGTTTTTTTGGAAAAGTCGGAAGGTTTTGGACGGCTCTGTACAATAATTTCATTGACAAAAATAGAAGCATAAATTACATTAGACAATGTGTGGCGGCCATGCCCTGACTGCATACCTCAGAATCGTGGGGAAGCGGCCGCGAAACCACTTTGAATGCAAATATAAACATACTGGCAAAGGAACGAATACATGGAAAAAAATATTTTATTCCCCAGGGTAGGAAAATTTGTACATGGCGGCGATTATAACCCGGATCAGTGGCTGGACCGGCCGGATATTTTAAAAGAGGACATCCGTCTGATGAAAGAGGCGGGGGTTAACTGCGTGACTCTGGGCGTGTTTGCCTGGAGCAGCCTGGAGCCCAGAAGGGATGAGTTTCATTTTGAATGGATGAAGGAGATTATGGATCATCTCTATGAGAACGGAATCTATACGATTCTGGCCACTCCCAGCGGTGCTAAGCCTGCCTGGATTGACGAGGAATATCCGGAGGCTCTGCGGGTGGATCATAAGGGACTGAGAAGACTTCACGGAGTGCGGCATAATCATTGCATGAGCTCTCCGAAATACAGGGAGAGGGTCAGGATTATCGACAGAAAGCTGGCGGAGAATTTCGGACAGCATCCGGGTTTGATTATGTATCATATTTCCAATGAGCTGGGGGGCATGTGTTTTTGTCCGCTGTGCGCGGCCAGATTCCGTCAGTACCTTTCTGATAAATTTGACCATGATATTGATAAGCTGAATCACGCCTGGTGGGCAGCCTTCTGGAGCCATACCTATAACAGCTTTGAGCAGATTGATCCGCCCTTTGCCAATGGAGAGACCAGCGTGATGGGCTTAAATCTGGAGTGGAAGCGTTTTACTACCTGGAATATGAACGATTTCATGATGGATGAGGTGCACACGCTGAAGGAGGTGACGCCGGACATACCGGTGACCACCAATTTTATGGATTTCTTTTATCTGCTGGATTACCGGAAGATGGCGCCCGGGCTGGACGCCGTTTCCTGGGACAGCTATCCCATGTTTCACAATGACCGGGAAAGCTTTCAGGATACTATGTATCACAACGCGTTCAACCATGCTCTGATGCGGTCCATGAAGCCGGACCGTCCCTTCATGCTGATGGAGAGTGCCCCCGGACTGCCCAACTGGCATGAGTATAATAAGATGAAGCGCCCCGGCGTCCATAAGCTGGCCTGTCTGCAGGCAGTGGCCAACGGTTCTGATACGGTGCAGTATTTTCAGTGGCGGCAGAGCCGGGGCTCGTATGAGCAGTTTCATGGCGCCGTGGTGGGGCATAAGGGTACGGATGAGACGAGAGTGTTTAAGGAAGTAGCCGAGGTTGGCCAGCTTCTGGAGAAAATCAGCCAGGTGGCCGGAAGCCTGGTGAAAGCCCGCGCGGCACTGCTTGTGGACTGGGATAACCGCTGGGCCATCGATGATGTGATGGCGCTGGGCAGGCCCACCAAAAAATACGATAAAACCTGTATCGACATCTGGACGGCATTTGAGAAACTGGGGATAGAGATGGACATTGTGGCTTCCGACAGCGATCTGTCCCGCTATGATGTAGCAGTGGCTCCCATGCTTTACCTGCTGGAGCCCAAAGCGGCTCAGAATCTGAAGGATTTTGTGGCCCGTGGCGGCCAGCTCCTGACGACCTATTTTACGGGCTATGTGGATGACAATCAGTTATGCTTCCTGGGTGGTTTTCCGGGGGATGGTCTGCAGGAGTTGTTCGGAGTGGAGAGCGAGGAGATTGATACTTTGTATCCTTCTGACAGAAACGGGATGGTGTTTGAGGACGGCACGACCTGGGAGGTCAGGGACTATGCGGAGGTGCTGAATTTAAAGGGCGCTAAGGTGCTGGCAGTTTATGAGAGTGATTATTACCAGGATAAACCGGCGCTGACATGCCATCAATATGGAGAGGGAAAGGCTTATTATATCGCGGCCAGAACCAGCGCGGAGCAGATGAAGCCGCTGTTTTTACAGATGGCGAGGGATGCCGGCATTCCCTGCCGTGAGCTGCCGGAAGGGGTGGAATACCATCTGCGCACCGGCGAGGAGGGAAGCTATGCCTTTTATCTGAACCACGGTACGGAGGAAGTGACGGTGACCGGGGTGCATGGCCGGGATTTACTGACAGATAAAACAGTTGACGGGAACCTGACATTGTCGGCATATGGTGTGGCTGTGGTGAAACTATAGGCGCAGAATGAGCGTATGGACATGGCTTATGCCAGGCAAACCTCTGAGCTGATTGACAGAAAAGGAACAGCCCGGTAAAATGGGAATTAAAAAACTGGATAGATGAAAGAAGGAAAACCGATGAAAATTGTAGTATTGGAGCGCAACAGCGCAGGAACTGACATTGACGTCAGGTTTGATGACCTAGGAGAAACGACCTATTACTGGAATACCGTGACGCCCGAGGAGGTTCGGGAGAGAATTCCGGACGCGGAGGTGATTGTGGCCAATAAGTCGCCCCTGAACGAGGCAACCCTGAAGGACGCGCCGAACGTAAAGCTGATCTGTGAGCTGGCTACCGGCTATGATAACGTGGATATCGAATATTGCAGACAGCGCGGCATCCGGGTCGCCAACGTGGTCAATTATTCCACGGCGATGGTGGCGCAGCATACCTTCGCCCTGGCGCTGTATCTGTACGAAAAGCTGCCCTATTATGACAATTATGTCAAGAGCGGGGCCTACGGCGCTCAGCAGCGATTTTCCAATTTTGATGTTCCTTTCGGGGAGCTGGACGGCAAGACCTGGGGAATTGTAGGAATGGGCAACATTGGCCGTAAGGTGGCGCAGATTGCCAAAGCCTTTGGCTGCCGGGTCATCTTTTATTCTGTCACCGGGAAAAGCACGGTCACGGAGTATGAAAGGGTAGATTTTGACACTCTCCTGAAAGAGAGCGACTTTCTGTCCCTGCACTGTCCGCTGAGCCCGATCACCAGAGATCTGATCGATCTGGACGCGCTGCGCAAAATGAAAAAGACAGCGGTTCTGATCAACGTGGCCCGCGGCCCGGTGGTCAACAACAAAGATCTGTATCAGGCGCTGACAGAAGGAACCATTGCGGCGGCGGGGCTGGATGTGCTGGAAAAAGAACCCATTACCGCCGACAATCCTCTGGGGACTATCATGGATTCTCAGAAGCTTTTCATCACGCCGCACCTGGCCTGGGCCAGCGTGGAGGCACGCATCCGCTGCGTAAACGAGGTGCGGGCCAATATTCAGGCATATCAGAACGGACAGATGAGGAATGTGGTAAATCTGTGAGGTAATGAGGGCACGTGAACCCGAGGGAACTCACACAAGGGACGCTTTTCGGGGATGCTTACTCGCGGCGAGCGGTGAATGCCTATCATGAACGTAGTTCATGATAGGATAAGAAATTCGCGGAAAATGCAGCAAATCAATATAAGGATGATATTCAATGATACAAAAATGTAAGGAACTTTATAAACAGCATGAGGAAATTATCGTTTACCTGATCGTAGGCGTCATGACCACCATTGTAGCCTGGGGCACCAAATTTCTGTTTAATCTGATTGCCTTCGGCGGCACAGCTTACCCCACAAGCCTGCAAAACTTTATCCTAAGCCTGGTGAATTGGACCGCGGGTGTGGTTTTTGCCTACCCTATGAACCGTAAATTTGTATTCAAAAGCAAAAATCCGCAGATATTTAAGGAGGCCTCCGGCTTCGTGGCCTCCCGCCTGTCTACCATGGTAATGGATATTGTGATGATGCAGATATTTACCGCCGTGGGATTAAATCTGTATATCGGCACCTTTATTACGGCGGTATTCGTAACCATCGCCAATTATATTTTCAGCAAGATGCTGGTATTTAAAAAGAAAAAGTAAGAAAAAGGCGGCCGGAAACGTTATTGTATCCGGCCGCTTTTGTGATAAAAGGATTATTCTTCAATACATTCCACCGGAGAACGTTTGGAAGAATTGGTAAATGGTGTCTCATCTCTGATCAGCAGGAATATCATGGGCAGCCACAGGGGGAGATTGAATAAAAAGAACCGGGAATCTCGTCCGCTGAGAAGAAGCATAGTGCCAAAATCGTAGATAAATAAAGGAAGAATGTGAAACGCTGACATTCGATTCCCTGCAAAGAGGACGAGAGCGATTACCAGTAGTACAAGCAGCCCAAGCCCGTAGGAGCCAAATAATATGTCCAGAGGACTATAGGTAAAAATGGTTTCTATCTGTAAAACGAAAAGGGCGGCTTTGGGCGATGAATTGGAGGAAATTCCCCATTGGTTTTCCGCAACAAATATGGTAAAAGGCTCATCTTTCATCTCAATCCCCCATACAAAATCTGTCAATCTGGCCACAGCCTCCAGAGATTGGCGAGGAGCGCAACGGAAACACTGGAAAGTGTATTTCAGAACATCAGACCAGGAAATGGTGTCAAGCAGATCAAGATCCATGCCAGCCCATTTTACAGAATTGAATCCGGTGCCGACATAAAAAGAATCATATGTTTCCTGAGAAGCGATACTGTACATAAAGTCCTGAGCCTCGGTGGGAAGAACATCAGGAGTTTCCTTCATTACGTTGCACCAGATGGATACAGGCAATCCGATGGCTTCCACAGTTCTCTGAGTTGGCTGCTCTACATCAAGGCAAAAATAAAGAACTCTCACAGAGGCAAAAAATATAAGCAGCAGCATTATAGCGTGGAGACGGATTTTTTTATCTTTAACAGCATAAAACAGAGCCATGGCGATAATTGGAGCAACAAAAAACAAGGCATTGTATCTCATATACAGGCACAAAACTGACGCTAAAGTGAAAAGAATGAGATTTCGCTTCTTTCTCAGCCAGGCACCTTTGGAGCAGATGATCCGGATGTAGTATGCGATAAGTAAAACTGAAAAAATCAGCATAGCAATATCTTTCATAGGTGTCATCATACAGGTAATCAGGTAGGGGTTGAGCCATACATATATGTAGCTGACTATCAAAAGAACCTTGGGGCATCCAGTCTGGTACATAACCAAAATCAGATAAGTAAATGCCAAACAGAAATAAAGCAGCTGCAAAAATACAATGAAGCCAAAATGGTTAATGAGCTTTAGGGGAAGTGTATAAAAAAGTAGAGTGTGGAGAACGGGATGCCAGTTATTGTAAGCAGTATCTCCTACAGCCTGTGAATACTGGTTCATAACATCCTCACCAAGACCTCCCGGAAACTGGCCGGCAAAATAGATCATATAAAAAAAAGAGGGTGATGAGAAATATGCTTCCAATTGTCAGCCATTGGTTTTTACACAGAGATTCATGGAAGGAGGCAAACCTGATATTCGCAAGCTTTCTCAGGGAATAAAGCAGAAGGTACGATATAAGGACGCTGAGAATCCCAAGGAACACTCCAAATGGGAGGGTGATTTTACATAGACCGGCAAAATCAGAAAACAGGAAAAGAGCCCAGATGTACAGGGACAGTATCAGGAGACTCAGTACTTGCGTTATCGACCAATGAGTTTTTTGGAGTGCTGGCATAATTTTATTATCTCCTATTATTGAGGTGTTTTTATCGCTCTTGGTGTCTTTTTGTTTTTTCTGCCAGAAAAATTTCGTGAAACATTGCATCGTCTCGAAGCATCAAAAAGAGAACCGGCAGCCACAATGGAATATTAAACAGGAAAAACCTGTAGTCTCTTCCTGTAAGAAGCAACATGGTGCCAAAATCATAACAAAAAAACGGAAGGACATGCAGTATGGACATCCGATTTTGCACCAATAGAATGACACCTGTAATCAGCATAAGGAATAATTCCAGTCCATAGGAGCCGAACAGACTTCCCCAGAAACCTGTTCCAAACAGAGTTGCTAATTGCCTGACAAAGGTGGCCGCTGCAGGAAAAACAGCTTCGTTTGTATCTGAGAGAGGATTGTAAACACTGTCGCTGATGTCCATTTTCCATACAAAGCTTGTCAGGGAGGCTAAAGCCTCCAGAGAGCCTTTCGGATCATATCGGAAACACTGGTACGTATATTTTAAAACTTCCGCATAGGACAGGGCGTCAATTTTATCAAGGTTCATTCCCTCGTTCCATTTGATAGAATTAAAACCGGCGCTCAGGTAAAATGAGTCATAGAACTCCTCCGGAATCAGATCGTAAAGAGCAAGCTGCGTTTCTGTGGGCAGTGAAGATGGATAGGTTTGCATTACGTTGCACCATATTGTTAAGGGAAGCCCGATAGTCTCCACCTTCCGTTGGGAAGGACTTTCTACATTAAGGCAGAGGTAGATTCCTTTTACCAGAAAGACAGTAATCAATATTGTGGCAACGAGTGAAAATCTGATTTTTTTGTCTTTTGCGGCGTAAAACAGGACGATTAACACCAGAGGCGCCACAAAGAGAACCGCGTTGTGACGCATGAAGCCGCAGGCGACGGAAACCAGGGAAAAAAGGAGCAGATTCCGCTTCTTTTGCAGCCACGCAGCTTTGGAGCAAATGATCTGAATATAATACGCCAGCAGAAGAATAGCAAAAATCATCATTGCTATATCTTTTAAGGGGCTCATCATGTAAGGCGCCAGGAATGGGTTGAGCCATATATAAATACAAAGACAAGCCAAAAACAACCTTGGAGCGCCATTGATACGCAGTACAAATATCAGATAAGTGAAAGCCAGACAAAAATATACCAGCTGTAAAATAACAATAAAGCTGTATTGCTCAATTACCTTCAGAGGAAGTGTGAAAAACAGAAGTGTATGCAAAACCGGGTGCCAGTTGCTGTAAGGCGTTTGACCGATTGCCTGAGAATATTGAACGTAAACGTCGCTGCCTTCTGCCATTTCCGTGAATGACCCTGAAAAATAAAACAAGAAAACTATAAGACTGATCAAAAAGACGCAGATTATTTGGAGATAAGAGGTTTTGTCAATCAGATACGACAGGCTTTTGAGCTTTAACGATCCGATTTTTTTGGCCGCTGAGAGAATCAGAATGGAAAATCCCAAACTGATCAGACCCAGAAAAATCCAGAAAGCTTTTGTGATGGCACAACTGTTGGAGGATGCAAGTAATATGAAATATAACAGTAAATACAGGAATAATATTGGGAATGCATACTTCGTGCCATCGCCAAAAAAGGATTTTATTTTGTTTACCATGTCAGCTCCTTTAGATTCTTTTGACCATATCCGCCACCAGCAGGGCGCTGTGGTGCGCGGCGGCCCTTTCAAAGGTGGGGTAATCCATCTGTGCGCTGTCGTCCGCCTTGTCGGAGATGGCGCGGATAACGACAAAAGGAATGCCATTGGCGGTGGCGGCCTGGGCGATGGCACAGCCCTCCATTTCAGCGCAGAAGCCGTCAAACATACGGATAATACGTTCTTTGGTTTCCTGGTCGGAAACAAACTGGTCGCCGTTGGCAACCCGTCCTACAACACAATGGATATCCGGATTGACTTGTTCGCAGCTTTCTATGGCGGCAGCGATCAGCGTCGGATCGGCGGCAAAACTGATCGTATCACGACCGGGGACCTGTCCGGGCGCGTAGCCAAGCTTTGTCACATCAAAGTCATGATAGACAGCATCCTGAGACACTACGATGTCGCCAATATCCAGCGAGGCGTTCAGGGAACCGGCCACGCCGGTGTTGATTACATGGGTGACGTGAAATTTGTCCGCCAGTATCTGGACACAGATGCCGGCCAGAACCTTGCCGATGCCGCTCTGTACAATAACGACACTGACGTCGTTTAATTTCCCTTCCCAGAATTCCATGCCGGCACAGGTCAGCTTATTTTCACAGGTCATCTGTTTCTTTAAAGCGGCGACCTCCAGTTCCATGGCGCCGATGATTCCAATCTTACTCATTTAAGAATTCTCCATTTCCTGCTATCTGATAATACCAGGGTCGCAAGGTTATTAATCGAACACTTACACAAGGTATGACCTACGGGTGTGCATTCGTATTTATGAATGAGCTTTCAGGATTTTGCTTGAAATGAAAGCCTTTAATTTTTCAATTGTTTTGTCTTGTCATAGGCGGCCTTTACCGCATCCATGGCGGCATTGCGGAAGCCGTCCTTTTCCAGGGCATGTACACCGGCAATGGTGGTGCCGCCGGGAGAGCAAACTGCGTCTTTGAGCTCGCCCGGATGCTTCCCGCTCTCCAGTGCCAGGGATGCCGCGCCGATCAGTGTCTGGCAGACGTAATCCATGGCCTTTTGCCGGGGCAGCCCGCATTCCACGGCGCCGTCAGCGAGCGCCTCGATAAACAGGTACACATACGCCGGTCCGCAGCCGGACAGGGCGCTGGCCACATCGATCAGGTTCTCCGGCAGAAAATCCAGCCGTCCGCAGGCTGCCATAAGCTTTTGGAATTCCTTCAGGGAAGTCTCATCCACTTCCGGGGAGGCGCAGGCCTGAATCATTCCCTTTCCAATGGAAACAGGGGTGTTGGGCATGATGCGGATTACCGGATAGGAACCGCCGGCAAAAGCCTGGATGTCTGAGATGGAAAGACCGGCGGCCATGGTTACCAGCACAAAGGTGTCTGTCCGCTTTTGCAGTATGGGCTGCAGAGGCATGAGCATATCCGCCATCACATGGGGTTTCACACCGAGAAAAATATAGGTGCAGCCTTCAGCCACAGCAGTATTGCTGCCGGCGCGGCAGCCCAGCCTTTCGGCCAGTGCTTCCGCTTTTGCGTGGGTTTTATTTGCTGCTAATATTTGAGAGGGCTCAATGACCTTCGAGACAGCGGCGGCAATGGCGGAACCCATATTGCCGCAGCCGATAAAACCTGCAGTGTACATAGAAAACTCCTTTTTTCAGGCAAAATACATTCGCGAGCTGATTGTTGCAGTAAGGAACTGTTACAAAATAACTTATGCATCTTGCACCGTCTAATACATGAATCACAGGCCATAAAAGCCTCGCCGTAGTAAAGAAATTTTACAGTCATTCCTATTGTAAAAAATCGTAAGGAGACGTTTATGGTAACTTAACGCACATGTCCATTCCCGTGAATAATATACTTATAGGAGGTCAGCTCCTCCAGCCCCATGGGCCCTCTGGCGTGAAGCTTCTGGGTGGAGATTCCCATCTCGCAGCCCAGGCCAAACTCTCCTCCGTCCGTGAACCGTGTAGAGGCGTTCACATACACAGCCGCGGCGTCAATACATTGGGTAAATAAATCAGCGGCGGAGGTATCACTGGTGATAATTGCCTCTGAATGGTGGGTGGTGTGGGCCGAAATATGGGCTATGGCCTCCTCCACGGAATCCACTACCTTTACAGCCAGAATATAATCCAGAAACTCGGTATCAAAGTCCTTTTCACCCGCAACCGTTCCGGAAATGATCTGTGCGGCGCGCTCTTCCAGCCGAAGCTCTACGGGGGTAAGGCCGGCGGCAGCGCGCTCATCCACAAGACGAGCTTTCAGCATAGGCAGAAATTGCTCAGCTGCGGCGGAATGAACAATGCAGACCTCCTCCGCGTTGCATACGCTGGGGCGGCTGGTCTTGGCGTTGTCAATGATGTCCAGCGCCATATTCAGGTCAGCGGATTTATCCACATAGATGTGGCAGATGCCGGTGCCGGTTTCAATGCAGTTGACGGTGGCGTTTTCCACACAGGCTCTGATCAGCCCCGCGCCGCCGCGGGGAATTAAGAGGTCCACATAACCGTTGGCGGTCATCAGCTCCATGGAGCTTTGCCGGGTTGTGTCCTGTACAAGCTGTACCAGATCCGGATTCAGCCCAGCTTCTTTCAGGCCGTCTCTCATGGCTTCCGTGATGGCATTGGCGGACAAAAAGGCCTCCTTGCCTCCCCGAAGCACACAGCCATTGCCACTTTTGATGCAGAGAGCGGCGGCGTCGCTGGTGACGTTGGGACGGCTCTCATAAATAATGGCAATAACGCCCATAGGCACCGCCCGCTTCTGTATGATCAGGCCGTCAGGCCTCACTGTTTCCTTCAGAATACGTCCCACCGGATCCGGTAACTTGGCTACGGCGATCATGCCCTCTGCCATCGCCTGAATTCGTGAGCCGGTCAGCAGCAGCCGGTCCAGCATGACGTCGGAAATATGGCCTTTAGCACGTTCCATGTCCTTTTGGTTTTCCGCCAGAATGTGATCTGCCTGCGCCAGAAGGGCGGCGGCCATAGCCTCCAGAGCCTGATTCTTCTGCTCCGTGGTGACGGTGAGCAGACTGGGCGCGGCGGCTTTCGCCCGGGTGAGAATTTCCGCGGTGGTGATCATAATGCCTCCTTTCGGGCAACGAAACGGGTGCCGATATTTTTGCCCTCGATAATATCATATAAAATCTCCGGATGTGCGCCGTTGGCAATGACCATGTCGATTCCGGCTTCCGTGGCAATCTGGGCAGCATTCAGCTTGGCGGCCATGCCTCCGCTTCCAAAGTCGCTGCCGCTGCCGCCGGCCTGCTGCAGCATTTGAGGAGTGATCTCCTCCACCCTTTCAATCAGTTTCGCATCGGGGTTATTGCGCGGGTCTGCGGTGAACAGCCCGTCAATATCGGAGAGCAGTACCACCAGATCGGCTTCCACGATAGTGGAAACCAGAGCCGCCAGAGAGTCATTCTCTCCGATGAAAAATTCTTCTGTGGCCACGGAGTCATTTTCATTGATGACAGGCAGCACATGGAAGTCCAGCAGCCGGAAAAAGGTATTGTGCAAATGGGCTCTCCGGGTTGGGTCTTCGATGTCGGAGCGGGTCAGCAGCACCTGCGCCACGCAGTGATTATACTGCTGAAATAATTTGTCATAGGTGTACATCAGCTCGCACTGACCCACAGCGGCAGCAGCCTGCTTGGTGGAAATGTCCTCCGGTTTTTTGAGAAGCCCCAGCTTGCCGGAGCCCATGCCGGTGGCGCCGGAGGAAACCAGCAGCACCTCATGGCCGGCGTTTTTTATATCGCTGAGCACCCTACACAGGGTTTCCATGCGCCGGATATTGGTGTTCCCGGTAGCGTGGGCCAGAGTGGAGGTGCCGACTTTTATTACAATTCGCATAATAATCTCCAAAAAATGTATCTATGTAAAGCTGATAAGACGGCTCATAAACGGCCGGTTGTCAGCCGACTTTACAATAGATACAATATATTCTGCTTTATTTCATACATCAAAGGTTTATAGCTTTCAAAATCTGACTTTCTGTTGCTGTGAATAGGAATGGTTTTCTGATTTCCGTTTTTATTGCGGATAATATAATCTCTCATCGCCGATATCCTGGATCACCTCATCCAGAAACTTTTGAGACAGCAGCTTTGTCATCCCCAGGTTCATATCCAGATAATTACCGCAGTCCTTTGGCGACGCGCCCGGCACCTCGCCCTCAAACTTCGCTATAAAGGAAAACATCTCCTCCATCAGGGGCACGATATCCCGGCTTTCCAGGTCGCCTGCCAGAAGCAGATAAAAGCCGGTCCTGCAGCCCATGGGGCCGAAATAAATGACGCTGTCCTTCCACTGAGGATGATTGCGCAAAAATGTTGCGCCCAGGTGCTCAATGGTGTGAACCTCCGCTGTATTCATGACAGGCTCCCGGTTGGGGGCGGTCATGCGGATATCGAAGGTGGTCACCGTTTCGGCGCCGATCTGATCCTTCCGGGACACATATATGCCTGGCAATAAACGGATGTGGTCTATAGTGAAGCTCGCGATTTTTTCCATAATGATAAAACTCCCGAAAAGATGGTTCTTCATGAAGGAGAAATGGATACTCTTTCATAAAATGAAGATATTTGTGCGGGGCCGTTTTTTGCGAAGCAATCCATGGTATCATACCCTTTTGCCGCTTTAATCATATAATAAAAGAACAGCCGGACGCCACACAGATATACTATACTTTGTTTTTGACGATATGTCAAAGCATATCCGAAGGAAATGTTGTTGAGAAATGTTGATGATGTTGCTGATGAAAATGTTGCTGACCGGATGTGTTGAATGCCGCCATGTCAGATGAGCGTGCAGTCTGTAGATAAAATAAAAGAGAGGAGCCTTGAATGAACACGATTCCTCTCTTTGAATGTCTATGAGAAAGTTTTAGATAAAATGAAGCCTGTTTTACGTCTGATTCCCCGCGAACTGCGTCATGTAAAGCTCATAATACCTGCCCCGCGCGGCCATCAGCTCCTCATGATTGCCGGTTTCCACGATCTGGCCCTGATCCATGACTACGATGTAGTCCGCGTCCCGGATGGTGGAGAGACGGTGGGCGATGATCACGCTGGTGCGGTCCTGCATCAGCTTTACCATGGCGTCCTGGATGTTCTGCTCTGTGCGGGTGTCCACGCTGGAGGTGGCCTCGTCCAGAATCAGAATCCGGGGCTGAGCAAGAAAGGCGCGCCCGATGGAGAGGAGCTGGCGCTGGCCCTGGCTTAAGTTCTGCCCGGACTCGGTCAGCTCGGTGTCGTAACCCTTTGGCAGATGGGTGATCATATTGTGGCTGTTGCTCATGCGGGCGGCCCGTTCCATCTCCTCATCCGTGGCCTGGGTGTTGGAATATTTCAGGTTGTTGCGGACCGTGTCCGAAAACAGCACGGTATCCTGAAGGACGATGGCGGTATTTCTACGCAGGGTGTTGCAGTCAATATCTTTGATGTTGACACCGTCGATCAGAATTTCACCGCTGTCGATGTCGTAGAAACGCATCAGCAGATTGACCACTGTGGTTTTGCCGCTGCCGGTGGCGCCCACCAGGGCGACCTTATGCCCCGCGTAAATGTCCAGGCTGAAATCGTACAGCACCTGCTTTCCGGGAACGTAGGAGAAATTCACGTTCCTGAAGGAAATGACGCCTTTGGCGTTCTCCATGGTTCCGGAGCCGCTCTTGTCCTCGTCCGCTTCATCCATGATGGAGAACACTCTCTCCGCGCCGGCCAGAGCGGTAATGATCTGTCCGTAGACCTCCGCGATCATGTTGATGGGACGACCAAACTGCTTGGCATAGACGATGAAGGCGGAAATGACACCCACGGAAATCAGACCGTGGATGGCATAGTACCCTCCGAAAGCGGCGATCAGCACGAATCCAATATTATTAACTACATTCATCAGAGGTCCCATGGAGCCACCGATGACTTCAGCGATAATGCCTACCCGGGTCAGCTCATCGGAGGTCGTCTCAAATTCCTCAATGACCTGAGGCTGGTGATTGTAGGCGGCCACAGTCTTATATCCTGTCACCATTTCCTCCACGGTTCCGTTCAGCTCTCCGAGAAGCTGCTGGCGCTTTCTGGAAAAAGTCCGCATTTTGCCGGAAATCAGTTTGGTCACAATGAGAGTCAGGATCACTGTCACACAGGAAAGAATGGCCAGCTGCCAGCAGATCCAGACCATCATGATCACAGTCCCGATAATGGTCAGAACGCCGTTGACCAGGGTGCTCAGGGACTGGGATACAATGTTGGAAATATTTTCCACGTCATTGGTCATGCGGCTCATGATGTCACCGTGGGAATGGGTGTCCAGATATTTAATGGGAAGATTGACAACCTTCCGGAAAAGGTCCTCTCTCATCCGGCGGACAATTCGCTGGCTCAAGAAGGCGCTGATTCTGGACTGGAACAATGTGCTGAAGGCGGAGATTACGTAGAGCACGATCATAAGGATCAGCACAGAAGGCAGGCTGTCAAAGTCTCCGTTGGTGATTTTATCGATAGCGTCGCTCTGCAGCTTCGGAGCAAAAACGGAACACAGCACCAGAAAGACGACTACCAGAAGGAGCCCTGCGATCAGACCTTTTTCAGCGCTGAAATACTGAAGGAGCCTGCTCAGAGCATGCATACTGTCTTTGGGTTTTTCTACCTCCAGGTTCCGTCCGGGTCCTCGTCCGCCGATCCGGATGTTGTTCTGGGCGCGGGAGGGCTGATAGGATTTTTCGCCGGTATTCCGGCTTTCCTGTGAGGGGGCGCCGCTCCCATTGGAATCTTTATTCGCCATAGATCTCGCCTCCTTCCTTCAGCTGGGACCGGTAGATGTCCTGATACAGCTCACAGCTTTTCATCAGTTCCTCATGGGGGGCGCAGGCCACAATCCGTCCGTTGTCGATCACGGCGATCCGGTCCGCGCCGCGGACAGAGGCAATTCTCTGCGCGATGATGATCTTGGTCACATCCTGATATGTGGTCCGCAGCGCCTCATACAGCTTTGCCTCCGTCTTTAAATCCAGGGCGCTGGTGGAATCGTCGAAGATCAGGATTTCCGAGCGCTTTAAAAGCGCGCGGCTGATGGAGAGACGCTGCTTCTGGCCTCCGGAGAGGCTCATGCCCTTTTCGGCCACCATGGTGTCAAGCCCCTCCGGCTTTGAGAAGATGAATTCGGTCGCCTGGGCGGCCCTGGCCGCGGCCAGGATTTCCTCATCGGAAGCGCCCGGACAGCCCCATGAAATATTTTCCCGGATGGTTTTACTGAAAAGCTCACTCTTTTGCAGGGCGATGGCGATCCTGTCCCGAAGCTCGGAAACCCTGTAATCCTTTACGTTTCTTCCGTCTACCAGGACTTCGCCCTCTGTGGCGTCATAAAACCGGGGAATCAGGTTCACCAGACTGGATTTGCCGCTGCCTGTGGCACCCAGAAGGGCCAGTGTCTCTCCCGGTTCGATGGTCAGATTGATGTCGGTCAGGACCTGTTCTCCGCTGCCGCCGGGATAGGCGAAGGACACATGGCGCAGCTCCACTCGCCCGGTTTCAGACAGGTTCTGTCCGCTGTCCGGTATGGAGCCATCTGTTTCCTGACTGTCCGGTTTTGGGAGGAGGACGTCAGCCGCATCGGATGTGCCGTCCGCAATCACCGGCTCACAGTCCAGAACCTCCTTGATGCGGCGCCAGGAAGCCATGCCTCGGGAGATGCTCTGGAAAATCATGGCAAACATCATGACACTGTTTAAAATGTAGGTCAGATAAGTAATGGCCGCCATTATATTGCCGGGAGTCACGCCGACGGTCTGTACCCGGATACTGCCCACGTAAATAACAGCGACCACAGCGATATTTAGAACGATATTCATGATGGGGGTCATGTAGGAGAGCAGCAGCAGAATGTGCAGCTGAGTATCCACCAGATCCTGATTGGCTTTTCCAAACCGGTCTGTCTCATAGTCCTCCCTGACATAGGCCTTGACCACACGGGCGCCGGCCACATTTTCCTGCATGACGCTGTTGACATGGTCAAGCTTCTCCTGCAGGATGCTGAAAAAGGGTGTGATTTTTGAGAGAAAAAATACAATGCACACGATGAGGAAGGGGAACGCGCACAGGGCGATGATTCCAAAGCTGATGTCCATGGAAATCATGCAGGCAACGCCGCCGACCATGAACACAAGCTGGCGGATAAAGCCCCAGATGCATTGCTGGATCATATTCTGGATCTGTGTGATGTCGTTGGTGGTCCGGGTCACCAGAGAGCCGGTGGAAAACTGATCTGTCTGCTCGAAGGACAGGGACATGATCCGCCGGAAAGCGTCCTTGCGCATGTCGTTGCCGAAATTCTGGGCGCACAGGTTGGAAAAAACGCCGCACAGCACGCCGCAGGAGCCGCCGATGACCACACACAGAATCATTTTCAGCCCCGTGTTCAGCACGATACTTAGATCGCCCACCCCGCCATTTGACAGTCCCAGCACGCCCTCATCCACGATGGTGCTCATAAAGCTGGGCTGGATCAGATCCATGGAAACCTCCCCGATCATGAAAAGGGGAGCCAGAATCGCGAAAAATAAATATTTTTTCAGGTATTTCCACATGATGAGGCTTCCTCTTTCCTTTCCTGAGTCTGAGATTTGCCGAAACTAAAATCTTCGGCCCAGCCGGCCAGAAGCTTTTCCATAATTTGCCGAAGCTCTGCCTGCTCCTGCGCGGTCAGGCGCTGAAATAAAAGCGCCTCCTGTCTGCGGTTTTCCTCTCTTTTGCGTTCCAGCTTTTCCCTGCCCGCGTCGGTCAGGAAAATGCAGATTTTCCTGTGGTCTGTTGTCTGTCTTGTCTTTCGAATCAGGTCGTTGCTTTCCATTTTCCCCAAAATTTCACTGATGGAGCCGGACTGGATTCCCAGGCACTTCTGCAGCTCCTGCTGGGACATTCCTTCCCCGGCGCCATGCTCCCTTTCCCATCTGTCTAAGAGGATCAGAACCCGCCGCTGTCCGCATTTGCCGTTTCTCCGATGATAGAGAAAATGGCCGCTCCTTTCCAGAAGAACCAGAAGCTCATGATTGGGGTCAGGGCTTACCGGCTGTCTTTCTTCTCCCATATGATTACTCTCCTTATAATAGTTCAAGATAACTGTTTTCCGCAGTCTCATTTTCACGCTTTTGTATTGTACAATCAGAGCTCCTGTTTGTCAAGGTACCGAGATATTTTCCGCGGTTGCTTTCGCTTCCGCTTTATGATATAGTAGCTTTCGCCCTGTGCCGGTCAGTTCGAGACCTTCCTGACCGAAAAAACAAAACTAAAGGAGAAAAATTCAATGAAAAATCAAAAGACCGTAACCCTGGTCCAGGCGGCCATGATCGCCGCCATCTATGTGGTGCTTGTGTGCATCTTCAATTATTGGAGCTTCGGTGTGATCCAGTTCCGTATCGCGGAGGCTCTGACCATTCTGCCCTATTTTACACCGGCGGCCATTCCCGGGCTGTTTATCGGCTGCTTTCTGGCCAATCTGCTGGGAGGCGCCGTCATTGGGGATGTGGTGTTCGGCTCTCTGGCAACGCTGATCGGCGCTGTCGGCACTTATTTCGCGGGTAAGGCAAGGATCAGGTGGCTTGCACCTGTCCCGCCCATCGTATCGAATACTCTGATTGTCCCCTTTGTATTAAAATACTGTTATGGAGCCGGGGAGGCCATTCCCTACATGATGCTGACGGTAGGCGTTGGTGAGGTGATCGTCTGCGGCGTGTTCGGCGGCCTTTTGCTTGCTGTGGTGGAGAAAAATAAAAACTACATATTCAGACAGGGATGAACTGACCGCTTGCAAATTAGCGGCTTCTGATATACAATGGTGTCTGGCGGTCTGCTTCGCGGAATTTATCATACAGGGCGCTTTCCGCGGAGGGAGATGCCGGGCGGCAAAAAGAGATAAAGGAGGACATCATGCAGCATTTAAGCTTTGATATGACTACGGAGGGCTCTCAGCCGGGGGCCAGGCTGGAGACCTATATTCAGAATTATTCCGAGGTGTTTCAGGTCACCGAACGTCCTCTTGTTATTGTGCTGCCGGGCGGCGGCTACACTCATCTGTCTCCCAGGGAGGGAGAGCCCATGGCTCTGCAGTATTGTGCCATGGGATATCACGCGGCGGTGCTGTATTATTCTCTGGCGCCCGGGGCTGTCTATCCCACGCAGCTTCTGGAGCTTGCGAAGGCGGTAGCGCTGGTGCGGAGCCGCGCGAAGGAATGGCATATTGATCCGGAGAGGATCCTGATTCAGGGCTGCAGCGCCGGCGCTCATCTGGCAGCGCTGTACGGCTGTATCTGGAACAGGGACTTTATCGCGGAGAAGATCGGTCTGGGGAAGCGGGAGAAGGAGCTTCTGCGCCCCAACGGCCAGATTCTCTGCTATCCGGTCATTACCAGCGGAGCTTTCGCCCACAGAGGCTCCTTTGAAAGCCTGTGCGGCGGGGATGAGGCTCTGGAAAAGGAGCTGAGCGTTGAGAATTTGGTCAATGAGAATACCCCGAAGACCTTCATCTGGCATACCCAGACGGACAACGCCGTTCCTGTGGAGAACTCTCTTCTGATGGCGGCGGCGCTGCAGAAGGCGAAGGTTTCCTTTGAACTGCACATTTATCCGGTGGGAAAGCATGGCATCGGCCTGGCCAACTGGATGACACAGACGCCGTCGGGAGACGAGAACGTGGAGCAATGCCAGTCCTGGATCGGGCTGGTGAGAACCTGGGTGGAACACTTTTAAACCATGAATTACATCGTATTTGATCTGGAGTGGAATCAGAGCTCCACCAAATTCAGGGAAAATAAGCGCATGCCCTTTGAAATTATAGAGATCGGGGCAGTCAGGCTGAATGAACAGGGACAGTATATGGACAGCTTCCAGAGCCTGGTCCGGCCCGTGGTGTACCGGCACATGCATAACATCACGGAGAATCTGGTGCATATTCACGAGGAGGAGCTGCAGAAGGCCAGATACTTCACGGAGGTCATGCATGATTTCCTGGAATTCTGCGGGGAGGAATACCGGTTCTGCACCTGGGGCAGTCAGGATGTGGCGGAGCTGCAGCAGAATATGGACTTTCACGGGATGGAGCCGCTGTCCGGAAGGCCGCTTCCGTTTTACGACGTACAGAAGCTGTTCAGCCTTCGCTATGATGATGGCAGGAGCCGCAAATCCCTGAAGAGCTGTGTGGAGTTTCTTGAACTGGAGAATCCGGAGGTGCCTTTTCACAGAGCCTTCGCGGACGCCTATTATACATCGTTAATTTTTCAGAGAGTGTGCTCGCAGGAGCTTCTGCAGAGGGTTTCCTTTGACACCTATCGTCTGCCGGTATCGAAAGAGGATGAGGTTCACTGGCAGTTTGACACCTATTCCAAATATATTTCCACCGCTTTCCCTGACAAGCATGTGCTGCTTGGCACAAAGCGGGCGACCGCCATCCGCTGTCTTTATTGCGACCGGCCGCTGCGCAGGCAGACCCAGTGGTTTTCACCAAACGGCAAAAATTACTACAATGCCGGAAGCTGCGGCGAACACGGTATGATGCGCTGCAAGATCCGGGTCTGTAAGGCGGGGGAGGATCGGGTATTCGCGGTGAAGACCATCCGGCCGATGAAAGAGACGGAGATGGAGGAATTTGAAAAAATGCGCACTCATGCGGCGCAGCACAAGGCCAGAAAACGAACGAATAAGGGACAATGAAAAAGCGCCTGCGCTGAAAATAAAATCAGTGCGGCGCTTTCAGATTCCGGGACGGGACTATTTTTTTCCTTTCTTATCGTTGATATCAAACATCTGTACATCCCTTCTGCGAGGCTGGGAGTCCATGTACCGGGAAACCGGATAACCGGAGCTTCGCCTGTGGGGAGAGGGGGTATGCTTCCGTTTCTTTTTGCGAACCATGGGTTTTGGCTTCAGGGCAGACCGGGTTTCCCTGTAGTCGCGGCGCTTTCGGTAGCGGGTGCGCAGGGAAAGCGCGTGGAGGCGGCGCTGAATTCGCTGCTGCAGGGGCTTTTTGAAAAACCAGAGCAGAAGTGCGGCGACAATGAGGACAGCGGCGGCAATCAGGACGTTGCGGATGTTGATGAATAACACCTGCCTCTCGCCGGTTTCCTCCCCGGCGGGCTCCTCCTCAGAAACCGTCTGTTCCACCTCCAGCTCTCCGGGCGCTTCCGTGGACGCCGTGGTGGTCTCGCTGACCTCCATGTAGATCTGCGCCGACCCGATCTCGTGATCGCCGTAAAGATAATGGGCGGTGGCCAGGCAGTTTTCCTCCTCCGTTGCCAGAGTAATATAGGAAGTGGTGTCAGAGAAATCCGCGCCGTTGGGGAGCACCACAAAGGCATCCGTATCCATGGACAGCAGCGGAGTGGAGTTTCCCAGAATGTCTGTCACCTCCACATCGTAGGAGGAGAGATCGGATACATAGGTGGAGTCATTTTCGTAAATGTCGACTGTGGTAAAATTATTGAAGCCAAACTCAAACAGCTCGATGGTATCCACATACTGCTGGGGAGAGGTGGCGTTCATGACGACGCAGATCAGCTTCATGCCGTCCTTCTGGGCGCAGCTGACCAGGGTTTGTCCGGCCATGTCGGTGTAACCGGTTTTGGAGCCCACCAGATATTCATATTCGTAGGTGCGGGTTTCCAGCAGCTGATTTTTGTTGCTCTCCCAGGTTTCCACATCCCGGCCCTCCGATGGGTACAGATGCAGCGTCCTTTCGCTGGAATAGGTGCATAAAATATCCACAGAGAAAAAAGCCCTGGCGATCTGGGCCATATCATATGCGGAGGTATAATGGTCATCATCGTGGTATCCGTGGGGGTTGACAAAATGAGAGTCCACGCATCCCAGCTCCTCAGCACGTTCATTCATCATATCCGCGAAGGCGTCGATGGAACCGGCAATATACTCCGCCACGCCGGCGGCCACATCGTTGGCGGAGGCGATCAGGATGGCGGCGATGCAGTCCTCCAGGGGCAGATATTCCCCCACATCTACCCAGATCCGGCTGGAATCATAGGGAATGGTGTCCAGGGCCTCCTGTGTGAAAACCACGTTGTCCTCCAGATTTCCCTCCTCCACCGCGATCAGGCAGGTCAGAATTTTGGTAATGCTGGCGGGGTACATCTGCTGATGCATGTTTTTTTCATAGAGAATGGTGCCCGTGTCCGCCTCAATTAAAATGGCGGTCTCGCTGGAAATCGCCGGGCCGGTGGGCCAGTCAACGCTGACGGCTGTGTCAGTTTCGGCTGTTCCCGTCGCCTGGACGCCTGTGCCGGCATAGCAGAGAAAGAAAGCGGCCGCAAGAAACGCCGCAAGGATTTTATGAGGCAGACGCATAAGAAAAAAACTCCTTTGACAAACTGTCTCTTATCATACTATAAATTTTCCAAAAACCAAAGTGTTTTCATTAAAATTTCATGAAATTTTGCTATTTAAAAATCTGGACTTGGCAAGTAGAATTAGTCATTAAGTGGGAGTGGATAGTCAGTGCTCATAGCAACAGTGGATGTTGTCATACTTATCCCTCCGGCAACAGTGTGTGATGTTTGGAGGAAGCTATGCGGCTGCGCAACGTTCCCGGCGCCGGGGAGATCCTTGCGGCAAGCGAATATGTGGTCGATGAGCCGGAAAAGATGAAGGGCAGATGGCGGGAGCTGTTTGGGCGCTGTGCCAGGGCTGTTCGGAAAGCGCCGCTCCATGTGGAGATTGGCATGGGAAAGGGCGCCTTCCTGCATCAGATGGCGCTTCTTCACGATGATATTGACTATGTGGGCATCGAGAGGTACAGCAGCGTGCTGGTGAAGGCGGTTTCAAAGCTGGAGGCGGAGCCCGTGAATAATGTGAAGCTGGTTTGCGCGGACGCGGAGGAACTTCTGGAGATGTTCGATCCTGGCGAGGCGGACAGGGTTTATCTGAATTTTTCTGATCCCTGGCCCAAGGCAAGGCACGCTAAACGGCGGCTGCCGGGAAGAGAGTTCCTTGAGCGCTTTGGACAGATACTGAGCCCGGAGGGAATGATTGAGTTTAAGACGGATAACAGGAAGCTGTTTGATTTTGCAGTGGAGGAAGCGAAGGAGGCCGGGTGGAAATTTGAGGCGCTCACATATGATCTGCACCATGACGTGGCGCTGCGCGAAGGCAATGTGATGACCGAATACGAGGAGAAATTTTCCGCAATGGGAAATCCCATCTGCAAGTATATTATTTATCGTATTCCGAAATGATAAAAAGGAAACCATGAGTTTAATAAAGAAACGGAGGAATCAGGAAATGGCAATGATTTTCAATGAGCAGAACTTTGAAGAGGAAGTGTTAAAGAGCGAGCTGCCGGTTCTGGTTGATTTTTACGCGGACTGGTGCGGCCCCTGTAAGATGATGGCTCCCATCGTGAGTCAGCTTGCGGATGAATATGAGGGGAAGGTAAAGATAGGAAAGGTCAATGTGGACGACAGCAATCAGCTGGCGGGGCAGTATCAGATCAGAAATATTCCTTCCTTTATTATTTTTAAAGATGGACAGGCTGTGGAGAAATACGTGGGCAGCATGAAAAAGACCGAGCTGGAAGAAAAGCTGACAGAGGTTCTTTAGAATAGTGATCCGGGGCTCCAGGCCCCGGATTTTTACATATTGAGGTCGGATTATGTACATTTTGTTTTTCGTTATGTGGATTCTGTTCAACGGCAGCGTCACCCTGGAAATCGTGATTTTCGGATTGGTGATCGCGGCGGCGATCTACTGGTTTGTCTGCAGATTCATGGACTTCAGTGTGAAGAAGGATATCATGATCATCAGGCAGACCTTCCGGATCATCGAATATCTCGGCGTGCTTGTGTGGGAAATCCTGAAGGCCAATGTGGTTTTGTGCGGGATCATTCTCAATCTGTATCAGAAACCGGAGCCGGTGCTGGTGACCTTTCACGCTGATCTGAAAACGGAGACAGCCCGGGCGGTTCTGGCCAACAGCATTACCCTGACGCCGGGCACCATCACTGTGAATCTGGAGGAAAATGAGTTCACGGTCCACTGCCTTGACAAAAGCATGGCCCGGGGGCTGGACAGCTCTGTGTTTGTTAAATTGCTGGAAAAGATGGAAAAGGAGGCGGGGAAGAGAGGATGATACCGGAAAGTATGACTTTGCTGGAGACAGTTATCCATTATTTTCTGATTGGAGCCCTGCTTCTGCTGATTGTGCTGGTGCTCTGCAGTCTGATCCGGTCTGTGCGGGGGCCGGCGGTGGCGGACCGGATTGTGGCGGTCAATATGATCAATACCATGGTTACGGTGATTATCGCCGTTATGGCGGTGATTCTCCAGGAGGGGTATCTGATGGATATCTGCCTGATTTATGCCATGATCGGGTTTCTGGCGGTGGTGGTGCTGACGAAGGTGTATACTGATAGCAGAACTGCCGGACAGGACAAAGAGAAAGGAAGTGAGAAGCGTGCTGACGGTGCTTGAGTGGGTTCGTTTTATCGCGGGCGCGCTGTTTTTGCTGGCGGGACTTGCGGCCTTTGTGCTGGAGGTCTTCGGCGTATATAAGTTTCACTATGTGCTGAACCGGATGCACGCCGCGGCGGTGGGGGATACGCTGGGGCTGGGAGCCTCCCTGATCGGGCTGATGATTTTAAACGGCGTTCAGTTTTCCACGTTGAAGATGGGGCTTGTCATTTTATTTCTGTGGTGCGCTTCCCCGGCTTCCTCTCATTTAATTTCCCGGATGGAGACGGCGACGAATTCTGATTTGGGGAAGTACTGTGAATTGCCGGATGAAAATCCGGGAGAGCGTCCGGCGGAGTGCATGGAGACGAAAACGGGCGGAAAATCAGAGACGGATTGCGAGGTGGCTAAATCATGACTCTTTTTGAATATTTACTGCTGGGCTTTCTGATTATTTGCGCTATCTCCGTGACCTTTTCCAGAAATCTGCTGAATTCTATCATTATATATATGTCCTACAGCCTGGTTATGTCCATTCTCTGGGTTTGTCTGGAGTCGCCGGACCTGGCGATCACGGAGGCTGCCGTGGGCGCGGGCGTCACCAGTATCCTGTTTTTTGTGACGCTCAAGCGAATCAACGCTCTGGGAAAAGACTCTGATCAGGAAGAGGAGAAGGAGGACGGCCATGATTGATCTGGACAAGGAAAAGGCGGCCCGTCCTTCTATAAAGGAACGGTTTCACACCTGGATGGAGGGAGAACAGGATCTGTATATCGGCGAGCTGGAGATGAAGCCGCCAAAGAACGCGCCGGGAGCTGATGCAAAGGCGAAGGAAGCTCCGCGGGATGACAGGAATGAAAGCGGACAGGAAATTACCAGCGAGAAACTGAAAGAAGCGCTTTCGGCAGGTACGGAGGATCCGGAGCAGCTACGGGAGCTCATTCCTGACACGATTGTCAATATGGCGGAGAGCTCAGACAGGCTGAATCCCGTGAGCCGCAGACCCTTAAAAATCATGTTTGACAGGGTCTATCCGGTGCTGGCGACAGTGATGTGCATCGCTATCGTTGTCCTGCTCCTGGTGACAGTGTCCTGGATGCCTCCCTTTGGCAGCGCCGATAATCCTGCCTCCAATGAGGTGGCCGAACGTTACATCGAGCAGGGGTTGACCGAGACCGGCGCGGTCAATATCGTGTCAGGCATGATTCTGGATTATCGTGCCTTCGATACCCTGGGGGAGAGCAATGTCCTTTTTATCGCCACCATCGCGGTCATGATCCTGATGCGGGTGGACAGTAAGGAGGAGAAGGAAAAGCTTTCCAGGGAGGAAGAAATTTACACGGACGAAAAAACGCTGGAGCCGAAAAATGATGTGATCATCAAAACCGTGGCGTTTCTTCTGGTTCCCATGCTGTTCATTTTTGGAATCTATATTATTCTATGCGGTCATCTGGGACCTGGCGGCGGCTTCTCCGGGGGCGCGGTCATCGGCGCCAGCCTGATTCTGTATGCCAACGCCTTTGGCTTTCAGCGGATGGGAAAGCTGTTTACGGCGAAAACCTATAAGGTGATCAGCTTCTGCGCCCTGGGCTTTTACGCGCTGGCGAAGAGCTATTCCTTTTTTACGGGAGCGAATGAGCTGGAAAGCATCATCTCCACAGGGGTCCCGGGGCGGATATTGAGCGCCGGCCTGATTTTGCCCTTAAATATCTGCGTGGGCCTGGTGGTAGCCTGCACCATGTATTCGTTTTACGTGCTGTTCCGGAAAGGAGGCTATTAAGATGGGCCCGAATTTTGCGGAAAATTATATGGCGGCGGTGGCCATGGTGCTGTTCGGCATCGGTTTTTTCAACCTGCTGCTGCAGAAAAATCTGATCAAAAAAATTATCGGCCTGAATATTATGGATACCGCCGTCTACCTGTTCCTGGCCAGCATGGGCTACATAGAGGGCAGGAGCGCTCCCATTGTGACGGACGGCGTGACAGATGTGGAGGCTTATATCAACCCTATTCCGGCGGGCCTGGTGCTGACGGGTATTGTGGTGAGTGTGTCTGTTTCGGCGCTGATGCTGTCGCTGACGATCCGGTTATACCGAAGATACCACACGCTGAATCTGGATGAGATCTCCGAGATCATCAAGGAGGAGGAGGAGAATAAATGACATTGAATCAGTTTTTGCAGAATCTTCCCTTCTTCAGTATCATGATTGCCCTGATTTCGGGGGTGGTGTGCAGCGTGCTGCCGGGGAGGGCGGCGAAGCGGGTGAACGCCGGGGTGATTGTGACCGTGGCGGCGCTGTCCGCCGTCACATTGGTTTACACTCTGCGGACGGGGACTTATTTTGTATATACCATGGGACATTTTCCGGCGCCCTGGGGAAATGAGATCCGGGCCGGGGTGCTGGAGGCGCTGACGGCGCTGATGTTCTGCATTGTCATGCTGCTGTCTTTAATGGGCGGCTACCACAAGCTGGACGAGGAAGTGGAGCAAAGTAAGGTCAACTATTATTATGTGCTTGTCAATCTGCTGCTGACCTCGCTTCTGGCTCTGATTTACACGAACGATTTATTTACCGCTTATGTGTTTGTGGAAATCAACACCATCGCGGCCTGCGGCCTGATCATGATCCGCCAGATCGGGCGGACCATTGAGGCGGCGGTGCGCTATATGATCATGAATTTGCTGGGCTCCGGCCTTCTGCTGTTGGGGATCTGTATGATGTACGGGATCACGGGGCATCTGCTGATGAGCAATATTCAGGAAACGGTGGCGCAGCTGGCGGCAAGCGGGGAGTATCATGTGCCGCTGCTGGTCTCCATCGCCCTGATGTGCGTGGGCCTGGCCATCAAGAGCGCCCTGTTTCCCTTTCATACCTGGCTGCCGGACGCGTACGGCTACTCCACCATTTCCAGCGCGGCCATTCTGTCGAGCCTGGTCAGTAAGGGCTATATTTTCCTGCTGATTAAGATTATTTACCGGGTGGTTGGCTACGAGGTATTTCAGGAGACCCATATTGTCAATGTATTCTTTGTGTTTGGCCTGGCGGGCATGATTTTCGGCTCCCTGAACGCGATCCGGGAGAATGATGTGCGCAGAATGATCGCCTTTTCGTCCATCGCGCAGATCGGCTATATTTACATGGGCATCGGCCTGGGCAGCGAGGCGGGAATGATCGCGGCTCTGTTCCACATTTTCAGCCATTCCGCCAGCAAGGCGCTGGTGTTTATCTCCACCATCGGAATGACGGACATGTCAGGTTACAGCCGAAAATTTATCCGGCTCACCGGCGCGGCTTATCGGAACGTTATCGCCGGTATCGGTTTTACCGTGGCCTCCCTGTCCATGGTGGGTGTGCCGTTGTTTGCCGGGTTTATCAGCAAGCTTCTGTTTGCCCAGGCCGGTGTTTCCAATAGCGAGGGGAAACTTCTGCCTACCATGATTGTGCTGGCGGTGAGCACGATCCTGAACGCTATTTATTATCTGAAGACGGTGATCCGGATCTATGTGCCGTCGGGGATAAAGGACGAGCCCCGCACAGTCTGGGGCGCCAACAGGTGCTATACAGCCGCGATTATCGGCTTTGTTGTATTGAATTTTACCCTGGGAATTTTCTCACAGCCTTTTGTGGACATGATCACGGAAGGGCTCTCGATGTTTGCGTAAGAGGAGGAGGGGAAGATGAATTTGTTTTGTTTGCTGGTGCCAATCCTGGCGCCTGTGGCGGCCGGGATACTCATTTTGTGCCTGGGAAAAAAGCCAGATTTAAAAACGCTGTGCGGAATCAGTGTGGATGTGCTGCTTCTTTGCCTGGTGTTTGTGGTTGGGAACGCGCTGCGCATGAACAGTGAGACGGAGTACGTTCTGTTTTCCTTCGCGGAAGAGCTGCAGGTGGTGTTAAAGCTGGACGCGGTGGGGAAGCTTTTTTCCTGCCTGATGGCGCTCATCTGGGTATTGGTGGCTCTTTACTCCGGGGAATACATGAAGGAGGAAAAGGACTGGCACCGGTATTTTGGCTTTTTCGTGATGACATTTGGGGTCCTGATCGGGCTGGACTACGCCGGCAATCTGCTGACCTATTACGTTCTTTTTGAATTTATGACGCTCCTGTCATTCCCTCTGGTGCTGCACGAGATGACCCATGAGAGTATCATGGCAGCGTTGAAATATCTGTTTTACAGTCTTGGAGGAGCTTTTCTGGTACTGTTCGGCCTGTTTTATTTTGCCACCTACGGCGTTGACACGGCTTTTACGGCCGGCGGGACAGTGACGGGCGCGGCCATGACCGGCGGGATGCTGGCCGCGGTGTTTGCGACGGTGCTGGGCTTTTCCGTGAAGGCAGGGATGTTTCCTCTTCACGCCTGGCTGCCGACGGCCCATCCGGTGGCGCCCGCGCCGGCCAGCGCGGTACTGTCGGCGATCATTACGAAGGGCGGCGTGCTGGGAATAATCAGGGTACTGTATTTTATTTTCGCGCCCAAGCTGCTTGCCGGGACCTGGGTGCAGACGGCGCTTCTGACGCTTGCGCTTATCACTGTTTTTATGGGCTCCATGCTGGCTTTCAGGGAAAAATTACTGAAAAAACGTCTGGCTTATTCCACAGTCAGCCAGGTCTCCTATGTGCTGTTCGGACTGTTCTGCCTGGATACCGGAGACGCCTTTACCGGCGCCATTTTACAGGTGGTCTGCCATGCCCTGGTGAAGAGCGCGCTGTTCCTCTGTGCCGGAGCCATTATCTATAAGACAGGCAAAAAATATGTCGGTGAGCTGGAGGGGATCGGAAAGCAGATGCCGGTGACCATGTTTTTCTTTACGCTGGCGTCTTTGAGCCTGGTGGGGATTCCGCCCACGGGGGGCTTTATCGCCAAGTGGTATCTGGCGGTGGGAGCGCTGAACTGTAATATCCCGGTATTCAGTGTCCTTGGCCCGGCGGTGCTGCTCGTTTCGGCGCTGCTGACGGCGGGGTATCTGTTCCCTGTTTCTATCCAGGGGTATCTGCCGGAAATTCATGAGAAGCTGAAGAGTGTGGATTCCGGGAAGGAAGAAGGAAAGCGCGGAATGAATGAGACGGAACTTGCGGCACAGGAAACTGACGCAAACGTCATAATGAGCGTGCGGGAAGAGGAGGATGCGCCGGCTTATGAAAAGAAGGAAACCAACTGGCAGATGCTCTTTCCCATCGGCTGCATGACCCTGCTGGCGTTGTTTGTCGGGCTGTTCCCGGGAATTGTGACACAGCTGGTTGGCCGGATCTTCTGAAGGGAGGCGTCATGTTGCACTTTTTAATCGGGCTGGTGATCATTTTGCCCATGCTTGCCGGAGTGGTAGTGTTTTTCCTTCCGTTCCGAAGCAGAAAGCATATGGAAATTTTCCTGATGAGCATGGTCATTCTGACGTCGGTTCTGGTATGGTATCTGATACTGCGGGAGTCGGTGGAAAGCTTTGTGGTGGTTTATTTCACGGGAAATCTGCAGATCAAGCTGGAAATGGACGGCCTGTCCAAGGTGTTCGCGGGCCTTGTCAGTGTGCTCTGGCCCTTTTCCACTCTGTACTCCTTTGAGTATATGGAGCATGAAAAGCATGAGAAGGTATTTTTTCTGTTCTATACGGTGACCTATGGGGTAACGCTGGGAATCGCGCTGGCGGGCAATCTGCTGACCATGTATTTTTTCTATGAGCTTCTGACGCTGTCGACGGTGCCGCTGGTGATTCACACCCTGAGCCGGGAGGCCATTCTGGCGGCCAGAAAATATCTGTACTATTCCCTGGGCGGCGCAGCCTTTGGCTTTATCGCCCTGATTTTCAGTATTGTCTATGGGGACGGCCAGTCCTTCGCGTACGGAGGTATTCTGGATATGGCGCTGGTGGGCGACAGAGCCCAGCTGCTGCAGCTGGTCTATGTGCTTGCCTTTTTCGGCTTCGGTGTGAAGGCGGCGGTCTGCCCCTTTAACTCCTGGCTGCCGGACGCCGGTGTGGCGCCTACGCCGGTGACGGCCCTGCTGCACGCGGTGGCGGTGGTGAAAGCGGGAGCCTTCGCGATTATCCGGCTGACCTATTATGTTTATGGGGCGGATTTTCTGAGGGGAACCCTGGCGCAGTATATTGTCATGGCGGCGGCCATATTTACCATTCTCTATGGCTCGGTGCGGGCCTTAAAGCAGACCCATTTCAAGCGGAGGCTGGCCTATTCCACCATTGCCAATATGTCCTATATTCTCTTTGGGGCGACACTGATGAGCCCGTTGGGACTGGCCGGGGCGTTATGCCACCTGATTTATCACGCGATGATTAAGATTGTGGCGTTTTTCTGTGCCGGCGCGGTGATTACGCAAACCGGGAAAACCTATATTTATGAGCTGGACGGCCTGGGGCGGCGGATGCCGGTGGTATTTGGCACTTTTGCCGTAGCGGGGCTGGCTCTTCTGGGGATGCCGGGCACGGCGGGCTTTGTCAGCAAATGGGAGCTGATCAGGGCGGCCTTTGACAATGGGACGCCGCTGGCGGTGGCGGGAGTGATTGCGCTGCTGATTTCGGCGCTTCTGACCTCCATTTATATGCTCTCGATACCGGTGAGGGCTTTTTTTCCGGCGAAGGATGATGGGGGAAGCTTATTTGGCGGGGAGAAGGAAGTTGACACGGCGGTGATCAGTGAGGCGGTGGCGTGTGACGATACAGCTGGCAGTGACGGAAAAGAGACTGATACAGTGGCTGTCAGCGGGGTGACTGATCCGGGCTGGCACATGCTGGTGCCTCTTCTGGTGTTTTCCGCGTTGATTTTGGTGTGCGGCGTGCATTCCGGCCCGATTGTGGAGCTGCTGGAGCAGATCGCGGCGGGAGCAATGTGATGTCTTCGGCTTTTGGGGAGGCTGAGGGGCGAAAGAATTTGAAGCAGGATTCAACCGGTGGAAAGGATGGATAGATCATGACGATGGTTTTGGAGCAGGTCTGCGGCATGGGACTGCATTTTACATGGGATGGCTTTCGTGCTGTCTTTGCTGTGCTGGCGGTCATTCTGTGGGCGGTGGCTACTTTATTCAGCCGGGAATATTTTCCAAAGGGAGAGAAGCTGACGGTCTTTTACCTTTCCTGGGCGGCGGCGTTCCTGGGAACGGTGGGCTTCTTCTTGTCCGCGGATTTTTATACGGCGCTGATCTGCTTCGAGGCGCTGAGCTTTTCCTCCTACCTTTGGGTGGTGCAGGAAAAGGAGGAGCCGGGCTCGAAGGAGGCGGGAGACCTGTATCTGGCTATCAGCGTGATCGGAGGATTGAGCGCCCTGATGGGAGTATTTCTGCTTTACTCTCTGTTCGGGTCCGTGGAGTATTCTGTCCTTTATATGGCTGTCCGCGATGAAGCGGTGCTGGCTGGCGTTGGCCGGACTCAGCTATATGCGGCGGGGATATGCCTGATGGCGGGTTTCGGAGCCAAGGCGGGAGCCTGGCCGATTCATATCTGGCTTCCTAAAGCTCACGCGGTGGCGCCGGCGCCGGCGTCCTCGGTCCTGTCGGGCATTCTGACCAAGGTGGGCGTATTCGGCGTCTGGATGACGGCGCTTTGTGTTTTTTGGAGGAACGGGCTCTTTTTCTTTATTTTACTGCTCCTGGGAATCGTGACCATGCTGACGGGGGCGGTGCTGGCCATCTGGTCGGTGGATATCAAAAGAACCTTTGCCTGCTCCAGTGTGTCCCAGATTGGCTTTATCCTGACAGGAATCAGCTGTTTTGGGCTGATGCGGGGGGAGAGCGCGGTGCCGCTTCAGGGCTTTATGATTCATGTAATGAATCACTCTATCGCCAAGCTGGTGCTTTTCACCATCGCGGGCGTCATTGTGAAGCATACCCATTCCAGAAATTTCAATGTGATACAGGGCTTTGGCCGCAAAAAGACGCTGCTGAAGCTGTGCTACAGCGCCGCGGCGTTAAGTCTCTCCGGCGTTGTGGGCTTTGCGGGCTACGCCAGCAAAACGCTGCTTCATGAGGGCATCACGGAGTATACGGAAATGGTGGCGGAGGGACTGCTGCCGGCAGCTGCCCTCGGCGGAATGCTGGTGCCGATCCTGAAGGCAGTGGAAATTCTGTTCCTGGTGGCGGGCGGCTGTACCTTTGCGTATATGCTGAAGGTCTTTATGGTGGTCTTTGTGGAGAAAAACGCGGATCCCCAGGTGCAGAAAGCCTATGACAGGAAGGGCCTGTATCTGTCAGGACCCATGAGCGTGATTCTGGCATGTCTCTCCGTACTCTTCCCGACAGTGGGGCTTTTGGGAAACTCCGTGGCGCAGATGGTGGGACGTGTGGGAGAAAAATTCCTGGGAGCAGACTTTGAGAGTGTGAGCGTGCAGATTTTTTCCGGGGAAGCGCTGCTTTCGAGCCTGATTTCTCTGTCCATCGGCGCTATCATATACGTGTTTTTTATCCGTCGGGTTCTGGTGAAGGAAAGAGATGGGCACAGAGAGTATGTGTACCGCCGGCAGAGGTGGCTGGATCTGGAAAAGAATATTTACAGGCCGTTGCTGCTTCGTCTGCTGCCGGGAGTGGGCGGTTTTGTGTGCGGCATTCTGGATCGTCTGCTGGATGTGACAGTATCGGTGTTTCTGAAAATTTCCGCCGTAGTATGTATGGCGGCCAACTGTCTGGTGGACGGCGTGGTGGTGCTTCTGCGGCGAACCTTATTTAAGGAATCGCCGGCCTGGTCAGAGCTGAAGGAAGGCAACGCCCTGACCCATCTGGCGGGCAGTCTCCAAAACCGGGTGGGCGATGTGCTGGATGTGGTGTTTCAGCGGGAGGAGCCTCATCAGGACTACGAGCACAGGATTGCTTCCGGCTACAGGCGCATGAGGGAGACTTATATGCTGATCAGCAGGAGCCTGTCCTTCGGTCTACTGTTGTTCTGCCTGGGACTGCTTCTGACTGTGCTGTACGTGCTGTTTTTCTGACAGGATTCCGGGCTGCAGCGAGGCTTTTGGAGGCTGTGCTTTACGCGTTAGTCAGTGCAAGATGGGCATATTATTTCGCGACAGTTACTTAGTATCAGCGCCGCATGAGCGAATGAGCCAGGAAAGAGATATCAGCGGCTGTCATATCCGCTGAGTCGGCTTTGGTCAAAGCTCGCAATCAGCGCCAGCTTTTCCGCACGGGTCAGGCGTTTAATGGCAAACTCGCGCCGCATGGCCTCTTCCTTTGTTGAGTATTCTTCATAATAAACAAGCCGGACGGGAGTCCGGCTCTTTGTATATTTGGCGCCTTTTTGGGAATTGTGGGCCTCCAGCCGTTTCTGTAAATCATTGGTCCATCCGGTGTAGAGAGTATCGTCGCTGCACCGGAGAATGTAGGTGTAATTCATTCCGTTTTACCGCCGTTTCATGTCGTTTCAGGCTTTATATTATATTTTTTGGGGTCGATTTGCAAGCGGGATAAAAATATGAGAAAAGTATTTACAGGGAAAGGCGGGATGTAAAAGAAGAAAATGCGAAATTGTGTTGTAGATCCGGAAACAGGAAAATGACAA
>JAJQBK010000003.1 GCA_021203305.1 Lachnospiraceae bacterium | reverse complement strand
GCTGCTGTGGCGGCTGGTATACAGGTACTTCATACCGCCGTGAATAATTCAGGATTAGTTATTTTATCTGCATCTAAACTGAAGAAATTATGTATCATTGATCTTTCAGATTTTACCTATTGCTCTATTTTCCTTTGTGTCCTTTGTCTTAGCATGTTCCCTAAGCAAAAGGAAAAGATGGAGAAGAGGTTAGAAATATTATTTGCTGTGCTAATTTTTTTCAATGTGTTATTCTTATGCATCTATTATTATGATGACAACGGGATAATAACTGATAGACTGAGTATTATATTTACTTGCATAATAAGCATTTTAACTTTTTTATATAGGTTTTTTAAGTATGAAAAGGGGCAAAAGGATGAATGCTAATATGATATTATTTACATTGCTGTTGATATATGCAGGAACTGTTATTGCCGCGTCGGTTACTATGATGTTTGCTATTGCATTATATCCATCTGCAAAGCGATGGGGTGAAACTATTGGCTTTAATGAGTTGGAACGAGATTTTTTTTTAGATAACCGTGGTGCTTTTTCTAACGCGAATAAGATTCCTTATTCCGAGAAGCTCACAGGAGTGTATTTTAATGTCCTGAGAAGAACAATTGATTTATTAATAGCTTGCTTCTGGATTTTTTTAATGTCTCCGATAATATTGATATACTCGGTAATTATTTTTATCAGTCATAAAGGTGGACCATTATTTGAACGAATTAAAATAGTTGAACCTAAAGATAATGTTGGGTTTCTATATCAATTTATATGCAGGAAAGATCACCCAACATTTTGGGACAGATTTACCACGGAAAAAGGAATTAATAGAATCCTGTTGTGCATTCCGTTGCTGATAGGTGATGTTTCTATTTCAGGGTTAAGTATTTCTTCTTATGATGACAATATAGAAAATTGTCATATGGATTTGTATGATCTGGACAGGCCAGGCATCATAAATCTTGCTATAGTGCTTGGCTATAAAAGCAATAATAATCGATATTTGTGTGACAAATACTATTTGAGTCACAAAAATATAAAATTTGATCTTTATATGCTGCTAAGTGCACTTGCTGTGGATTATACCGGACAGGATAAGCTAGATGTAGAGGCGAGTAATTTTCAAAAAAATGTTAAAGAAGTTTATGCTCGTGTGGATATAAATAGAGATGATTATGATATACCGAGAGAGGCAACAGGAGAGGATGGTGAACTTAAAGAATCAATAGAAGTTGAAGGGATTAAAGACAGTGCTCGACAGTGCTTGCGGTGTAAGAAGATTTTGCCCCATATAAAAAGTCTTAGATTTTGTCCCTATTGTGGTCAATCTGTACTTCCTGTTGGGATTCGAGTTGGACGAGGAAGAACTCTTATGATACCTGTGTCATCAAAGGGACATCATGCTATTGTTAAAGCGCCGTTACGTGCAAAGCCTAAGTATTATAATAGAGTAAGGAAGAACAATCACAATCATTCATCATATAAGCCCGATTTTAATGAAATGCCGAAGCAGCATGTGAAAGAGGATATGCAGGAATAAACTCATACTGGAACCAAAAATATCAAATTAAATGCGGATAGGAGATCCGTTAAGAGGGAGGAAAATACCATGATGAAGTAGCTTTCAGATTATGAACCTTATGAAAATTATTACCATTTTGTGGGTTCGGCAAAGTACAGAAAGAATTTGTTTTACTCCGAAGATATTCGATTGAGTCTGCAAAAGATTATTCATGAGATTTTGGAAAAGAAAGGGATAGAAGCTGTCGCGGTGACTGTAGCCTATAACCATGTTCATGTCTTACTGAGGTCGGAGTTGTCCCCGAGCCAGATTGGGATGACATTATTTGGCGCTTCGTCCAGATTGCTGCGCAGGGAATGTCCCATACTGGTTCAGGAAGCTGAGAAGGGCTTATGGGGAGGAAGATCCTGGAAAGCAATCAGGGATGAAGCGCACCTGGAACGTTGCAGATCCTACATTCAGAGGCATTTGCCGGATAACACGAAGATGGATGAGGCGATATGAGCTTTGCCTGTGTTTCTTTGGATATAATCAGCCATGCTCCGATAGATACGGCCGCATTACAAATATTTAAGAAAAAATTTATAGAAAAGACGACCCGTCGACCATGTCAGAAAACGAAATGTGTTATACTCCCATTACCGACAGTGGATGACATCTTACGCTCCGTATTCGACAAATTTAATAAAAATTTTACAAAATAGACGATATATCGTCCCCAAATTACAATGTTTTGTGGTATTCTTTTTACAGAGCTGGCTTGTCAGCTACTAACGTAAAAGGAGGCCGATCATTGGACGCGGAGCTAAAGCTTTTATTAACTTCCGCGAATGAGAAAACACAGTACGATACTTATGCGAAAAATCTGTTGTCGCGGAAATGCATTTTAGCCTGTATTCTGACAGCAGTGGTGGAGGAATTCAAAGGGATGACGCCCAGGGAGGCGGAGCGGTTCATTGAGGGAGAGGTTCATGTGGGGGATGTGCCGGTGGCACCCGGGATGACAAACGCGGAGATGACCGGTACGGGGTGTGAAGCACATACAGAGGATGTGTCAGAGACTTCCGACCTGGGGACCTTGCGGAAGCCGGAAGGAGAGTTGGCAAGTGCCGGGCAGCCACAGTCCGGCAGCCGGATCGTGGGCCTCAACACTGTCCAGCAGGAAATCGGCGAAGGCACAGCGGTCTTTGATATTCTCTTTTATGTCAGACTGCGGGACGGGCTCTCCCGGATCATCATGAATCTGGAAGCGCAGAAGGATGAACCCTCCGCATACTATATCGTGAACAGGGCAGTCTTCTATGGGAGCAGACAGATTTCCTCCCAGAAGGAACGCGATTTTACCGGTGATAATTTTAATGACATGAAACGGATCTACAGTGTCTGGGTCTGCATGAACATGAAGGAGTGTTCCTGGGACTACATACATCTTACAGACGAACCGCTCTTAGGGTGTCACTGCTGGAGAGGGGACCGAGATCTGTTGAATATTGTACTGCTGGGCGTGCCGAACGAAGTCCCGCAGCGAGAGTCCGGCTATGAACTGCACCGGCTGCTATGTGCGTTATTCAGCGATGGATTAAGCTGGGAGGAACGGGTTGATATCTTGGAGAATGAGTATCTTATAGATGCAGGGGCTGAATTTGGGATGGAGTTGAAGGAAATGTGTAATCTGGGTCAGGGAATTTTTGAGCGGGGAATTGAACAGGGAATTGAACAGGGAATTGAGCGGGGAATTGGCCAGGGTGAGCGGCGGATGGCAGATCTGATCCGAAGGCTGAATGAAACCGGCAGGGAAAGCGATGTAATGAGAGTGGCCTGCAGTGAGGAGTATCGGAGGAAACTTTACGTGGAGTTTGGAATGTGAGAATTCACGGTACCAGACAATGCGCCAGCGAAGGTAGAAAACGTACGCACTAAACGGAGAATATGAGATAGAAATCCATCAGAACACGAATTGCAGGTACAAGGACTGCAATAATTGCAGGGCAGCAAACAGAAGATACGATTAGAGACGGAGAAAACGGCATCACAGTAGCGAAACTCCAGTTTCCAATATGGAACGAAAGGTAACCCGTTTTCTCCTGAAAATATGCTTGTGGAAGACAAATGCTTATGTTACACTGAAACCGATACAGCGTTTTCGAAATAATTGAAGCTGAGATGTTCCTGTACAGGAATGAAAATGATGGCTTCCTGTCATGAAAGCGGAGGTGGACAGTATGGGCAATCAAAAAAGAATGCCGATCGGGATTGACGATTTTACGAAGATCCGGACGGGTGATTTTTATTATATTGATAAGACGGGGCTGATTAAGGAACTGCTGAACAGCTGGGGAGAGGTAAATCTGTTCACCCGCCCCCGCCGTTTTGGCAAGAGCCTTAACATGAGCATGCTGCGGAGCTTCTTTGAAATCGGGACGGATGAGAGCCTGTTTGACGGGCTGGATATTTCAAAGGAAACTGATTTGTGTGATAAATATATGGGGAAATTCCCTGTCATATCAATATCTCTGAAGCAGGTATCGGGCAGATCCTTTGAAAATGCCGAGGAAAATATGAGAGGTATTATCGGAAGGGAAGCGCGGAGATTTCCTTTCCTTCTGGAGAGTGAGAGGCTCGATGAAGATGACCGACAGATTTTACGCGGGATCAGGAGAGGGGATGGCCCTCTTGACGACAGTCTTTATAATCTTTCACGATTGCTGTATAAGCATTATGGCAAAGAGGTCATCCTTCTGATCGATGAATATGACGCCCCAATTCAGAAAGCGTACGAAAAGGGATATTATGACGAAATGGTGGGCTTGATTCGCCAGATTTTCGGCTATGTTTTGAAATCAAACGAGTCCCTGTTCTTTGGAGTCCTGACCGGATGTATGAGGATTTCAAAGGAAAGCCTTTTTTCAGATCTGAATAACCCGACCATGTACACTCTGATGGATGAAGTCTGCGATGAATGGTTTGGCTTTACAGATCAGGAGGTACGAAAGCTTCTGCATGATTATGATCTGGGGCAATACTATGACATTACAAAGGACTGGTATGATGGATACCGTATTGGGACAACGGATATCTACTGCCCGTGGGACGTCATCAACTGGTGCCGCCAGCTTCTTTCTTCATCAGATAAAACGCCGGAAAATTATTGGACGAATTCGGGAGAGAACAGCATCATTAACCGGTTTGCCTGGATGTCAGAGGACAGTGACCGGTATGATCTGGAGGTTTTATCCGAGGGCGGTTATGTTGACAAGAAACTTAACTTTGAACAGTCCTACAAGGATCTTTACAGCAGCGTTGATAATCTCTGGAGCGTTCTTTTTGCGGCTGGTTACCTGACGCAGCGCGGCCGAAATGAGGATGGAACCTGGCGCCTTGCCATTCCGAACCGTGAGATCAGAAGGATATTTGCCGCCCAGATTGAGAAATGGTTCATGGTGAAGATGGAAGGCGGCTTGCAGGAGCTTTACAGGGCTTTTGATGAAGGAAAAGCCGAGGAGATCGAACAAAATATTAATATCTGTCTGAAGGAATCCATCAGCTTCATGGATGGCGGCAATACAGAGGAAATGAAAGAAACCGCGTATCATACGCTTCTGGTCGGCATGGCAAAAGGCCGCCGGGGCTGGATAGTAAAGTCAGAACGTGAAGCGGGCAGAGGAAGAGCGGACATCATTATTGTCAACCGTCTGAGAAATGAGGGCATCATTATTGAGGTAAAGCACGCTGACGACAGGAAAAAGCTGCAGGCAAAATCTGAGGAAGCCCTTCAGCAGATCCGGGATATGAATTACAGTGAATATTTCCTCGGTTTTCATATCGACAGAATAGAGGAATATGGCATTGCCTTCAGTGGCAAGGAGTGCAGGGTGTTGCGCGGGTAGCTGAAAGGCGGAGTCCGTATCACGGAGAGCAGAGATACAAGGGAGCTAAAAAGCAAAGGAGCGCCATGGATCTGATGATACAGCTCGACACGAAGCGGGGTTCCGCCCATCTGTACGAGCAAATTTACGATTATATTAAAAACGAAATCAAAGGAGGGAGGCTTCCCCGGGGAGAGAAGTTTCCCTCTACCCGCATTCTGGCGCAGAATCTGCAGGTCAGCCGCACCACCGTGGATCTGGCCTACGGGCAGTTGGTCAGCGAGGGGTATCTGGAGGCGAAGCCGGGCAGCGGCTATTATGTGGGGAATGTGAGGGAGTTGTACGGTTTTGATGAGCTGAACAGGCAGCCCACAAGGCAGCGGCCGACGGTCGAAAAGTATGAAATTGATTTTTCCACCGCGGCGGTGGATATGGAGCAGTTTCCCTTCAGCACCTGGCGAAAGATCAACCGTTCCCTGCTTTCCCAGGACAACAGCAGCCTGTTTTCCCTGGGGGATCCCCAGGGGGATTATTCCTTAAGAGAGACCATCGCCGGGTATCTGCACGGCTCCAGAGGCGCTCATATTTCGCCAGAGCAGCTGGTGGTGGGCGCGGGAAATGAGTACCTGCTCTTATTATTGGAAAAAATCCTGAGAGACCGCCGCCATATCGCCCTGGAGAGCCCCACGTATCAGAAGGCCTTCCTGAGCTTTCAAAGCTTTGGCTTTCAGATCAGCACCGTTCCCATGGACCGGCAGGGCATGAGAATTGATGAGCTGGAGAAAAGCGGCGCCCGCATCGCCTACGTCATGCCCTCTCATCAGTATCCCACGGGGATTGTCATGCCCATCGGCCGCCGCCAGGAGCTGCTCTCCTGGGCCAACCGGGGGCAGGACCGCTATATCATTGAGGACGACCATGACAGTGAGTTCCGCTATAAAGGAAAGCCCATTCCCTGCCTGCAGTCCATCGACAGCGAGGGCAAGGTGATTTACATCGGAACCTTTTCCAAGGCCATCGCTCCGGCCATCCGGGTCAGCTTTCTGGCGCTGCCCCGGCCTCTTCTTAAGATTTATCAGGAAAATTACCGGTTTTTCTCTTCCACTGTGCCCCGGATGGATCAGAGCACTCTGCGGCAGTTTATGGTGGAGGGACATTTTGAGCGGCACCTAAACCGGATGCGCAAATGCTACCGGGCCAAGCATGATTTTCTCTTACAGCAGCTCAGGCCCTTTCGCCGCCAGTTTCTCATCGGCGGTGAAAACGCGGGGACCTTCCTGACGCTGACCGCCAGGGACGGGCGCACCCAGGAGGAGCTGGTTGCCGCGGCCGCGGAGCGAAAGATCAGAGTTTATCCTATGGACGTACAGGGAAAAGATTCTCATACGATTTTGATTGGGTATGGGGGTTTGAGCATGGAGGAGATTGAGAGGGGAGTCGCTGTGCTGAGGGAGGCGTTTGGAATTTAGATTTCCAGGCACAGGCGTCATCTGTTGACATGGCCTGTGCCGGAACCTGGAAACTGCCACGAAATAATATTTACAGATTATTCCGCGGCAGTTTCTAAGTTGTGATATGCCGGTGATTTTACTTTTCTGAGGATCAGAGATTGTCGTCCTTTTGCGTTTCTTCATCCTCATCCTCATCAAAAAAAGGCTCCACCTTCTCAGCGGTTTCCTGTGTGGAATACCAGGCCTTCTCGATGGAATCGGCGGCCTTCTGGGCGGCCTCCTCCGCGGCGTCGGCGGCAGCGTCCCTCGCGTTTTCCATCAGCTCTCTGGTCTTGTCGCAGGCGTCGCCGACTACCTCGGCGGTCTTCTTTTTGACGTCGTCGGCGACTTCCTTCGCTTTTTCCACCAGGTTGGCGGAATCTATGGTCACATAGGATTTCCCGCTGTCAGCTTCAGGACTGTCAGCATTTTCATTTGTGGAACCGGCGTCGTTATTGACCCTGACGGTAACGTAGCCTTTGTCTTTTAAGTAAAGATAAATACCGCAGACAGCAGCGCCGACCGCTGTCAGCTTCAGTAAAAAGTGTCCGTTTTTCTTCATACGCCTGGTCCTTTCCTTTAAAATGTTTTATTGTCTGTCATCAGTGCCGGTGTGCCCGTTTTTGCCTCGTGGCGAAACCGGGCCGGGCTGAAACGTCAGTTACAGTGTACCCTATTTTTGAGAAAAAACAAGCCGCTGATGATGAAAATTATCTTAAAATTTCCGACTTTTTTTCATAAAAAATATATATGAAAACGACAAAGGGTATGATATCATTTTGCTCTGAAAAAACGTCTCTTGTATCATACAATAGTGAGCGGGGGAGCTTTTTGTCATTCACCATAGCTTATTTCTGAGGGCGGTAGATGGGATCGGCGGGATAGCCGCCTTTCATATTCTGCATGCCGCGCTGGATGGCGTCGCGGGAATTTTTCCAGTCCGCGTCCCGGTTGCGGTAATCATATTTTTCAATAAACCAGGACACATCCTCGTAGACGCGCTCCATGTTGGCGGTCATCAGGGTTTCCATCTCCTTATAAAAGCGGTCCCGCTCGTCAGCCTTTAAATATTTGTCCGCGGCTTCGCACAAATCGCCGAAATGGGTCAGGCAGAAGCCCTTGCTGTTTAAGATCTTGTCGTGAAAAGCGGAATCCTCCCGGTACAGGTAAAAGAAGGTGTCCATGTAGCGGTCGTAGGTCTCCTTGAAGCGGTTGCAGATGTAGCAGGACTCATTTTCCTTGTGAATCCAGTCCACCAGGGCGTTTTCACCCTCCGCGGCGGGCTTCTTAAACAGCTTGAAGGAGCCTTTGGAAGGGGAGACCTGATCGAAGGCTTTTTTCATTTCATCGATTTTTTTGCGGTAGTGGGTTTTTAAAATCCAGGCGTTTCCCAGGGAGTTGCCGTAGTCGTACATTTTCTGGAAATGCTTGCGGCAGAAGCCTGCCTCATCGGTGTCGGCGCGCACGTCGCTCTCCATGTAGGAGGAGCTGTTGCCCAGCACGAAATCGATGGTGTCCTGCTCGAGTTTGCGCTCGATGAAGCAGATGGGGCATTCGTCGTGAGCGTCCACGGCTTCGTTTAAGGGGATGGTGTATAATTTTTCTTTCATAGTTATTCTCCTGTTTTACAGTAATCTACATCACTGTTTATATCGTGACAATAAACGTGACGAACCAATCGAGTCCATGCACATCTGCGGGGTGTCCCTTGTGGAAGCATGTCCTTTCCGCTCATTCACTTATTACATCATAACACATCCGGAAAGATTAAAAAACAGTAAATTGGTGTAAAAGCGTTGAATTTGGAAAAGAAAAAAATTATACTGTTAGACAGATATGACTGTAAAAAGGGCGGCTGTAGGGGGCGGCTGCGAGTGTACAGGTTAGTGAACGAAATAATTTGCCGTTCACGATAAAGGCGGCTATAAAGGTAAGAAGGTTATACATGAGCGGTTACGTAACATTTGAAAATGTGGGCAAAATTTATAAGACCGGCGATGTGGAGGTGACGGCGCTGCATGATGTGAGCTTCACCATCGAGAAGGGTGAGATCTGCATCATCGTGGGGGCTTCCGGCGCGGGCAAGACCACGCTTCTGAATATTTTAGGGGGGATGGATTCGCTGACCAGCGGCTCGGTGCGCCTGGACGGCAGGGAAATTTCTTCCTTAAATAAAAAGGAGCTGGCGGGCTACCGGCGGGAGGACATCGGCTTTGTGTTTCAGTTTTATAATCTGATTCCCAATTTAACCGCTCTGGAGAATGTGGAGATTGCTTCCCAGCTGGTCAGAAACTCCATGGACAGCGAGGAAGTTTTGAACAGTGTGGGGCTGGGGCATCGGCTGGCCAATTTTCCGGCCCAGCTCTCGGGCGGCGAGCAGCAGCGGGTGGCGATTGCCCGGGCTCTTGCCAAGAATCCCAAGCTTTTGCTCTGCGATGAGCCCACGGGCGCTCTGGATTATGTGACCGGCAAGGCGATTCTGAAGCTTTTGCAGGATTACAGCAGGGAGAAGATGATGACGGTGGTTATCATCACCCACAACGGCGCGCTGGCGGCCATGGCGGACCGGGTGATTCAGGTGAAAAGCGGCACGGCATCCAATATGTATCTGAATGAAAATCCCACGCCTGTAGAGGAGATTGAGTGGTAGCAATATGAACAGCATGATGAGAAAGCTGCTGGGCCGTTCAATCAAAAACAGCATGGGGCGGTTCCTGGCGATTATGATTATTACCATGCTGGGCGCCGCTTTTTTTGGCGGGCTGATGGCTACGGAGCCGGCGTTTATCAAGACTGCCCAGTATTTTACAGAGGAATATCATTTATATGACTTTCGCATTTTGTCCACCTATGGCATTGATGAGGAGGATATCGAGAAGGTGGAGGAGCTTCCCCAGACGCAGGCGGCGGTGGGAAGCGTCTATTATGACGCCATCGTGGAGACCTCCCAGGGAGAGTTGATTGTCCGGGTTCACAGTATCACCGAGGGTGTCAATGAGCTGATGCTGGAGGAGGGCAGGATGCCGGAGAGCGCGGATGAGTGCGTCATCGATTCTCTTTATTTTACGGGGGTGGAGATCGGCGATGTGATTACCTTCTCCGACGCGAACGAGGAGGATACGCTGGACGCGCTCGCCGAAAGCTACACTGTGGTGGGAAAGGTTTTTTCACCTCTTTATATGAATACGGAGCGGGGGACCACCAGCATCGGAAACGGGAAGCTGGCCTCCTTCATGTATGTGCTGCCTGAAAGCCTGGATTTTGAGTATTACACGGAGATGTACATAGCTCTGGAGGGGGACTGGGAAATTTATTCCGATGAGTATAACGCGTATGTGGACAGCCTGGAAGAGATTTTTAAGGAGACGGCCAATGTGACGGTCTATGCCCGCTACAGCGATATTGTGTCTGAGGCGGAGCAGGAGCTTTTGGACGGGGAGAAGGATTACGCGGAGGGCGAACAGGAGCTTCTGGACGGGGAACAGGAGCTTTCAGACGGCGAGCGGGAGCTTGAGGAGCAGAAGGCGGAGGGCGAAGAGGAGCTGGCGGAAGCCTGGGCGGAAATAGAGGAAGGCCGGGCGCAGATTTTGTCCGCGAGACAGGAGCTTCTGGACGCGGAGGAGGCGCTGGCGGACGCGAAGGCGCAGTATGAGGAGGGCCTTGCGGAATACGAGGAGGGCCTCGCGGAATATGAGGAAGGTCTGGCGCAGGCTCTGGCCGGCTATAATGAGCTGATTGCGGGGGAGAGCGAGCTTTCCTCGGGCTGGGCCCAGCTTCAGTCGGCGGCGGCGCAGCTGAACGAGGCATGGGCGCAGCTGGAGGAGGGAAGGGCCGAGCTGGAGGCGTCGGAGGAGATTTATAATCTGTGTGTCAGCATCCGGTCTTATCTGGATGAAAATTCGGAGCTTCTGGAGCTTCTGGAATATCTGGAGAGCAGCGGGGACGAAACCGTGGATCTGGATACGTTGCTGGACATGATTTCCGATGAGGAATTAAGGGAGGCTCTTCAGGAGGCCTTTGAAAATATACAGGGGCAGATCGAGGAAGGGACAGACGGGGAGAGCGATGCGCTGGATGAGGTGACAGGCTTGTTGGAGGAGAGCGACGCGCTGGATGAGGTGACAGGCTTGTTGGAGGAGAGCGACGCGCTGGATGAGGTGACAGGCTTATTGGAGGAGAGCGATGCGCTTGACAACGCGGCAGGCCAGGTCACAGTCTCCGCGGATGAAGTTCTCGCCTGGCTGGAGGAGAATCTGGGGGATGAGCTTGAGGATTATCTGAGCGAAACTCTGGACATTGACCCGGACGCGGATCTGGATGAGGCTCTGCCGGAGCTTTTGTCGCTGATGGGACTGGAGGAGAGCGGGCTGGATATGGACACTCTTCTGGCGGCTCTTGAGTTGATTGGGACGGAAGGACTGACAGAAACCCTTGACTCTGTCATTGAGCAGTATGAGGAGGGTCTTGCGGCATACGAGAGCGGCCTCGCCTCCTATTATGAGGGAAAGGCGGCATACGAGCAAGGGCTGGCGGAGTATTATGACGGGGAGAATCAACTGGCCAGCGGCTGGGCGTCGTATTATGACGGGATGCTGCTTTTGGAGGACGCGAAGGCGCAGCTGGAGGAAGCCTGGCAGCAGTTGGAGGACGCCAGAATACAGATCGAGGACGGGGAGCAGGAAATTCTGGACGGCTGGGCGCAGCTGCGGGACGCGATACAGGAGTTGATTGACGGCGAGGCCACCTATGAGGACGGGCTGGAGGAATTTTATGCCCTGATCGCGGAGGCGGAGCAGAAGCTTGCGGATGCAAGGGTGGAGCTGGATGACGGCTGGGCGGAGCTGGCCGATGCCAGGAAGGAACTGGACGACGGCTGGGCGGAGCTGGCCGACTTGGAGGAGCCTGAGATTTATATTCTGGGCAGAGACACTCTGGTGGGTTATGTGTGCTTTGAAGCTGACGCGGGCATAGTGGAGGCCATCGCGCAGGTCTTCCCGGTGTTCTTTTTCCTGATCGCGGCGCTGGTCTGCTCCACCACCATGACCCACATGGTGGATGAGGAGCGGGGGCAGATCGCTTCTCTCAGGGCCATGGGCTACGGCACGGGCGCCGTGATGTCCAAGTATCTGATTTACGCGGCTCTTTCCGCGGGGAGCGGCGCTGTCATCGGATATTTCGGGGGCTGCGTGCTCTTCCCGCTGGTCATCTGGAACACCTACAGCACCATGTACGGCTTTGGCAGCCTGATTCTGGCGTTCAGCCCGCAGATTTTTGCGATCACCTTCGCGGCGGCCATGCTCTGTTCCGTGGGCAGCGCTTATCTGGCCCTTCGTCAGGAGGTAAATCAGGCGCCGGCCCAGGGACTGCGGCCCAAGGCGCCCCCGGCGGGCAAACGGATTTTTCTGGAATATCTTCCCTTTGTCTGGAAGCGCTTCAGCTTTATGGGCAAGGTGACCATGCGGAATATTTTCCGGTATAAAAAGAGAATGTTCATGATGATTCTGGGCATTTCCGGCTGTACGGCCCTGGTGATCACGGGCTTTGGCATCCGGGATTCTGTGGTGGACATCTGTGATTACCAATATGATGAGATTCAGCAGATGGATATGGTGGTCACCTTCCAGAATGAGGTCGATGGCGGGCTGGAGGAGGCGCTGGCGGGAGAGCTTTCCGCACAGGTGTCGGCGTACGCCGTGCTGCGCCAGCAGAGCGTGGAGAGCGGGGCTTTGGACGGCACCACCAAGAGCGTGTATCTGATCGCGTCGGATGAGAGCGTCACGAAGCTGGTCAGCCTGCACGCGAATAACCGTGAGCTGGATTATCCCAGCTTTGGCGAGGTGCTGATCAGCGATCAGCTGGCGGAGGAATGCGGCGTGGAGGAGGGAGATAAGATCACCTTTTCCTATGGCGACGGCGATGAGGCGACGCTGACGGTTGCCGGAATTTTTGACAATTATGTCTATCATTACGCCTATATCAGCCCTGAGACCTACGAGGAATATTTTGACGCGGAGTGGATTGCCAACACGGTTTATCTGTCGGTCAGCGAGGGGGTGGATTCCCATGAGCTTTCCACAGAAATTTCCGATTATGACGGCGTCAGCCAGATCGAGATTATGTCGGATACCGCCGAGAGGGTAGACAGCATGATGGACTGCATGGACGCCATTGTGCTGCTGATCATCGTCTGTGCCGGGGCGCTGGCATTTGTGGTATTATTTAACTTAAGCAATATCAATATTCAGGAGCGGGTGCGGGAGATCGCCACCACCCAGGTGCTGGGCTTTTATGCCAAAGAGGTCAGGCAGTATGTTTTCCGGGAAAACCTGGTGCTCTCGGCCATGGGAATTGTCTGCGGCATGCCCATGGGGGTGTGGCTGACCAGCTTCGTGCTGTCCCAGATCACCATTGACATGATTTCATTTAAAATGAAAATACAGCCGATAAGCTTCCTGTACGGGGCGGTGATTGTGTTTGGATTTACGGTTTTTGTGGATTATGTGATGAGAGGCAAGCTTCGCCGGATTAATATGGCGGAGGCGCTCAAGTCCATAGAGTGACGCGGATATTTCCGGAGAAGCTGATTTTTGCGATGTAAAAATCGTGGATCCGGTTTCTGCGGAAAAACAGATTGGGAAATTGAGGGGAAGGAATGAGTATTCACGACAGCTTAAACGATATGCAGTACCAGGGGGTGACCGCCACCGAGGGGCCGGTGCTGCTTCTGGCCGGCGCCGGCAGCGGCAAGACCCGGGTGATCACCCACAGGATCGCCTGGCTGATCGAGGAGGAGGGGGTCGATCCCTGGCACATTCTGGCCATCACCTTTACCAACAAGGCCGCCGGGGAGATGCAGGAGAGGGTGGATTCCCTGGTGGGCTTCGGCTCCGAACAGATCTGGGTAGCTACCTTTCACGCGACCTGCATCCGCATTCTGCGGCGGTACGCCGACCGGATCGGCTATGACAATAACATCACCATCTATGACACGGACGACCAGAAGGGGGTGATGAAGGACGTCTTAAAAAGCCTGAATATTGACAACAAAATGCTAAAGGAGCGGACGGTGCTCTCCGCCATCTCCTCCGCCAAGGACGAGCTGATTTCCCCCAATGAGTTCTGGCTGAACGCGGGCGGCGATTTTACACAGAAAAAAATCGCGGAGGCCTATATTGAGTATCAGAGGGTCCTGCGGAAAAATAACGCCATGGACTTTGACGACATTATCGTGAAGTGCGTGGAGCTGTTTCAGACCTGCCCGGACGTGCTGAATCAGTACCAGGAGCGGTTCCGTTATATCATGGTGGACGAGTATCAGGATACCAACACGGCCCAGTTTGAGCTGATCCGTCTGCTGGCGGACAAATACCGCAACCTGTGCGTGGTGGGCGACGACGACCAGTCCATCTACAAATTCCGGGGGGCCAATATCCGCAATATCCTGGATTTTGAGTCCGTCTATCCGGAGGCCCGGGTCATTAAGCTGGAGGAAAATTACCGCTCCAAGGGCAATATCCTGGCGGCAGCCAACGCGGTGATCAGCAACAATAAGGGCCGCAAGGCGAAGGCGCTGTGGACCAGCCAGCCGGAGGGAGAACCCGTTCATTTCATGCGGCTGGATACGGCCCTGGAAGAGGCGGTGTTTGTGGCGGAGGATATTCTGAGAAAGAGCCGGGAGGGAGCCGCGGCCTATCGGGACTGCGCCGTGCTCTACCGCACCAACGCCCAGTCCAGGCTTTTGGAGGAGCGGATGATTTTCGCCGGCATCCCCTACACTGTGGTGGGCGGCGTCAATTTTTACGCCCGCAAGGAAATCAAGGATATTCTGGCCTATATGAAGACCATCGACAACGCCAGGGATGATGTGGCGGTGAAAAGAATCATCAACGTGCCCAAGCGCGGCATCGGCGCTGCTACCATCTCCAAAGTGCAGGCCTACGCGGACAGCCATGACATGAGCTTTTACGACGCTCTGTGCATGGCGGAGCGGATTCCCGGCGTGGGCCGGGCCGCGGCTAAAATTGATCCCTTTGTCACCCTGATTCAGGGCTTTCGCGGCAAGCTGTCATATTACGGCCTGGACGGCCTGTACAAGGATATTCTGGAGATGACTCATTATACCGATTATCTGGAGGAGACTGAGGACAAGGAGGTCGCCGAGGATCGGATCGCCAATGTGGAGGAGCTGGGCAATAAGGTGGCCGCCTACGTGGAGGAGCACGATATGGCGAAATTGTCCGAGTTTCTGGAGGAGGTATCCCTGGTGTCGGATATCGACAATGTGGAGGACGACAACCGGGTGCTTCTGATGACCCTTCATAGCGCCAAGGGACTGGAATTTGCCCAGGTTTACCTGACCGGCATGGAGGACGGGCTGTTTCCCAGCTACCTGAGCATTGTCTCGGACAACAGGGAGGACATTGAGGAGGAGCGCCGCCTCTGCTACGTGGGAATCACCCGGGCGAAGGAGGAGCTGACTTTGACATGCGCCGGTCAGCGCATGATCCGGGGAGAGACCCGGTACAATGTGGTCAGCCGCTTTGTGGAGGAGATTCCTCAGGAGCTTCTGGACCGGGGCCTGCCGAAGACGAGGACAAGGGAGGACGAGATCGCGGACAGGCTCAGCCAGGCCATCGCCGGACGCCCGGTCTATGACTACCGCCCGAAGGCCGTGCCAAAGCCGAAGACGACGCCGGAGGATGTGAAGCCCTATATCGCCAGAAGCATGTCTGAGCTGCAGCAGACCGGGGCTGTGGCAAAGGGAATCGCCGCAACGAATGGCGGCCTGGAATATGAGACCGGCGACAGGGTGCGGCACATCAAGTTCGGCGAGGGCAGGGTCCTCTCCATTGTGAGGGAGCCCAGGGATTACAAGGTGACGGTGGATTTTGAAAAATATGGGCAGAAGGTCATGTTCGCGTCCTTTGCGAAGCTGAAGAAGTGCGGGGAATAAAACGGTAACGTGAATAAGGTCGGCTGCGAACAGTAACTGAATAAAAGTGAATCGCAAAAATTTTATAAAACCCTATAGTAAGAATTCGGTTTTTATGCTATACTAATACAAATTTAACGAAAGGACGTCTTTGAAAGATGAAAATGGAAGAATTGGCCGCCGCCATCCGGAAGGCGGAGAAGAAGGAGAAGAATAAAGGACTGGCTGCAGTGCTCTGCGTGATCGGAGTCATCGTTGTGATTGCCGGAATTGCCATCGCGGTCTATAAGCTTCTTGACAGAAGCAAGGCTGAGGATGACGATTTTGACGATGATTTCGATGACTTTGACGATGAGGATGACGATGACAGCTCCTACATTGAGCTGGATGTGGTGTACGAGGAGGACGACGAAGAGGAGGAGCCGGTGAAGAAGGAAGAGGCCTCTGAGGAGAAGCCCACCGCGGAGGAAAAGGAAGCCGCTCCGGAAGAGAAAGCCGCGGAGGAAAAGGAAGCCGCTCCGGAAGAAACAGTCGCGGGGGAAAAGGAAGCCGCGGAGGAGCCCGCTGAGGAAGCGAAGGAGCCGGAAGAAGAGAAGACGGAAGAGTAACCCGATACAAAGGATAAAAAGCAGGAAGGACATAGCGATATGTCCTTTTTGTGGTGTTAATTTCAGGAAAATATTTATGAAAAAAGGTGAAATCCATCAGGGCCTGGTGGAGCGCGTGGACTTCCCAAATAAGGGAATTCTGCACGTGGACGGCCGGACCTGTATTGTCAAAAATACCCTTCCCGGGCAGACCGTCTCCTTTCGCGTCAGCAAGCTGCGCAGTGGGAAGGCGGAGGGAAGCCTTCAGGAAGTCATTGCTCCCGCGCCGGAGCAGATTCCGGCCCCCTGTCCCCATTTCGGCCTGTGCGGAGGCTGTACTTATCTGAATCTGCCGTACGCCGAACAGCTGAAAATCAAGGAGGAGCAGGTAAAGCGCCTCCTCATGGAGCCGTTGAAGGCGCAGGAGAAGGAAATTCGCTGGGAGGGAATTTTTCACGCTGATCAGCCATATGAATACCGCAACAAGATGGAATTCACCTTCGGGGATGAATATAAGGACGGTCCCCTCTCCCTTGGCATGCACAAAAGGGGAAGCTTTTATGATGTGGTCACGGTTTCGGACTGCCGGATTGTGGATCAGGATTACCGGGACATTCTCGCGGCCACGTTGTCTTTTTTTCAGGAGAGAGGCGTCAGCTACTACCACAGGCTCCGGCATACGGGGGAGCTGCGCCATCTGCTGGTGAGGAAAGCCCGTGCCACAGGGGAAATTCTGGTGGCGTTGGTCGCAAGCAAAGAGCTGTCGGCGGATTCGGGGACTGTGGCTGATTACAGGGACATGCTGCTCTCCCTGCCGCTTAACGGCTCCATTCAGGGAATTCTGCATATTCGCAACGATTCGGTGGCTGACACGGTGCAAAGCGATGAGACCACGGTTCTTTTTGGCCGGGATTTTATCTATGAGAAGCTGCTGGGCCTCACCTTTAAAATCTCCGCTTTTTCTTTTTTTCAGACCAACTCCCAGGGAGCGGAGGTGCTTTATTCCACGGTGCGCCGCTACATCGCAGAATCCGGCGGCGGAACCGGTACTGTTTTTGACCTGTACAGCGGAACCGGCACCATCGCCCAGCTGATGGCCCCCGCGGCAAAGCAGGTCATTGGCGTGGAGATCGTGGAGGAGGCGGTGGAGGCGGCGAGGGAGAACGCTGCCTCAAACGGCCTGGCCAACTGCACCTTCCTGGCCGGGGATGTGCTGAAGGTTCTGGATACCATTCCTGAGAAACCGGATCTGATCATTCTGGATCCGCCCCGGGACGGCGTCCATCCGAAAGCCCTGCAGAAAATCCTTGCCTACGGCGTGGAAAATATCATTTATATTTCCTGCAAGCCCACCAGCCTGGCCCGGGATCTGGAAATCTGCCTGGCCGCGGGGTATGAGGCGGAGCGGGGGTGCTGCACGGACCAGTTCTCCTGGACCGGGAATATCGAGACATGTGTTCTCTTAGCGAAAGCAACCACACAATCAAGTACGCCCCTACTGTGAATTTCATTACCTTCATGAAAGTGCTCTGGTACAATAGCGGAAGGTACATAAGGAACTGCCGTTATTTCGCGACAGTTCCTCAGGTACAGACGCACAAAACCGGCGGGCCGGATGCCAGACGCGGCCCGGGAACACAGGAGGAAAACACATGGGATGTTTAAAGGATTTAAGAAGCAACAGGGGACTGACGCAGGAGAGGCTTGCCGAGGAGATCGGAACCTCTCAGCAGACAATCAGCAGGATTGAGGCCAAGGGAGATCTGATCCCGGTCGATCTTTTGGTGAAGCTTTCCAGATACTATAATGTTTCTGTGGATTATCTGCTGGGACTGAGCGAGGAAAAGTACAATCAGGCCAGCAGGGACAGAATGTCGGTGTATATGGAAAAATACGATGAGGAATTCACGAAATATGACGCCCTGGCGCCGGAATATCAGGAGATTGTCAAATCGGTGATCAGGACGATCTCTGACGTTCAGGAAAAACAGGCGAAGCGAAATAAGGAAGTATGATATGCAAAAAAGGGGATTGAGCGGGGCAGCCCTGAAATGGATCGCTGTCGTATGTATGGCCATTGACCATACCGGCGCTACGGTGGCGCTGCAGCATTTTTATCGTATGGCCGCGATCGGTACATATACTCAGTATTACACTGCTTACACAGTTTATTATGTCATGCGCTGCATCGGCCGGTTTTCTTTCCCAGTGTACTGTTTTCTGCTGGTGGAGGGCTTTTTCCATACCAGAAGCCGGGGAAAATATCTGCGAAACCTGGCGGCCTTTGCGCTTGTCTCTGAGATCCCCTTTGATCTGGCATTCTATGATACGGTTTTTGAGACCAGTCATCAGAATGTGTTCCTGACGCTGGCCATCGGCCTGGCGGCGCTCTGGCTGGCGGAGCTTGTGTGGGACAGAGTGAAGGAACGCACAGGACGGGCGGGAAAGACGGCCTCCCCGGCGGAGGACCTGTCTGAGACTGAAAACGCTTCCGAGGCAGAAAAGGCGAATACGACAGGGTCTTCCCCATTGCAGGCAAGCTTATTGACGAGGGACTTTGCACTGCGCGCGGTGGTCGGCCTGGCGGCGGCGATACCGGCTGCGGCGCTGGCGCAGATACTGAATACGGATTACGGCGGCTGGGGTGTTGCCGTTATTTACATATTTTATCTGCTTCATGATTTTAAAACGCTGGCTGCTGTGGCGGGCGTATTGGTCCTGACCATCATGCAGTCGATTGAAATATTCGGATTTCCCGGTATTTTCTGCATCAATGCCTATAACGGAACCCGGGGAAGACAGATGAAATATTTCTTTTATGTTTTTTATCCGGCGCATCTGCTGATTCTGTACGGAGTGTGCCGGGCGCTGGGATATTATTAATGAAGAGAAGCCTTCAGGCCGGAAAAGAGCTCCATTTCCGACACTGGCGGCAGCTGGAAGGATATTGTAAAATTTAAATCAGAAGGAGGGTGCGCCATGAGCCGTGCGGATCATATTTTTATCAATATGTGCCGGGATATTCTGAAAAACGGAACCGACACGAAGGGGGAAAAGGTTCGTCCTCACTGGGAGGACGGCACACCGGCCTATACGATCAAGAAATTCGGCGTGGTCAACCGCTATGATTTAAGCGAGGAATTTCCCATTCTGACGCTGCGCAGGACGGCGTTAAAATCCTGCACGGACGAGCTTTTGTGGATCTGGCAGCAGAAGTCCAACAATATCCATGACCTGCACTCCCATATCTGGGACGAGTGGGCCGACGAGGACGGCTCCATCGGCAAAGCCTACGGCTATCAGATGGGCGTGAAGCACCAGTATAAGGAAGGCATGATGGACCAGGTGGACCGGGTGATCTATGACCTGAAAAATAATCCCTTCAGCCGCCGTATCATGACCAATATTTACGTTCATCAGGATCTTCACGAGATGAACCTCTATCCCTGCGCTTATTCCATGACCTTCAACGTGACCCAGAAGCCGGGGCATGAGAAGCTGACCCTGAACGCCATTTTAAATCAGCGCTCCAACGATGTGCTGACGGCCAACAGCTGGAATGTGGTGCAGTACGCGGTGCTGGTCCACATGCTGGCTCAGGTCTGCGGCATGGAGGCGGGCGAGCTGGTGCATGTGATCGCGGACGCCCATATTTACGACCGTCATGTGCCGCTGGTTGAGGAGCTGATTTCCAGAGAGCCCCTGCCGGCGCCGAAGTTCTGGCTGAACCCGGAGATTCACGATTTTTATCAGTTTACCAGGGATGACGTGAAGCTGGAGGGGTATGAGACCCATCCGCAGATTAAGGATATTCCGGTGGCAATTTAGAGCTGGGAAGGAAAGGGTGTTTACGCACTTTCACCGGAGCGGATAACGGGAAAATCAGGAGCGGGCGATCCCCGTGATCTGTGAAGTAAAGCGATTTTCGAGTCTGGAGAGGAAGGAATTCATATGAATTTGATAGTAGCTGTAGATCAGAATTGGGCCATCGGCAACAAAGGGAAGCTCCTTGTCAGCATCCCCAACGATCAGAAAAATAATTTCCGTGCCCGCACCATGGGCAACGTGATCGTTCTGGGCCGTAAGACCATGGACACCTTCCCCCAGCGCCGCCCCCTGCCCAACCGTACCAACATCATTCTGTCTGGAAATCCGGAGTATAGGGTAAAGGACGCCATAGTGCTTCATTCCCTGGAGGAGTTAAGGGAGGAGCTGCGGAATTATCCCTCAGAATCTGTTTACGTTACCGGCGGTGACAGCGTCTACCGCCAGCTTCTTCCCGACTGTGACACGGCCTATGTGACCATGATCGACCACAGCTATGAGGCGGACGCCTTCTTCCCCAATCTGGACCAGGATCCGGGCTGGGTGATGACGGAGGAGAGCGATGAGATGACCTACTTTGATATTCCGTATTATTTCAGGACCTATAAACGGGTGTGAGATATCAAAAATCCCATCAGAACTTAAAAAGACTGAAATCAACAGAAAATCCGGGATATATCATCACAGGAACAGAATCACTGAAAGAGTGGATAACAGGCCCCTCCTCATGTTCCATATCATACACAAGAATAATTGAACGCTGCGGGTCAACAATCCAGTATTCGCGAACACCGGCCGCACGATACAGGGCGAGTTTCGTGTAATAGTCCATAGATTTACTTCCGGGAGATACTATTTCAATGATCCAGTCCGGAGCCCCATTACATCCACGGTCATCCAGCTTGCCAGTGTCGCAGATCACGGAAATATCCGGTTCAACGTAGGTGTATTTATCGTTTTCAAGGAACACAGCAAAGGGAGCGGGATATATTTTGCAGTTCCCCTTATTTTGGTTGATATAATTTCCGATGGTTAAATGCATGAAGGAAAGTATATCCTGATGTTTTCTGCTGGGTGGAGCCATATTATAAAACGTGCCGTCTATCAGTTCGGCACGCTGGCCGTCCGGTAAATTGTAAATATCATCTACGGTATAAAGGCGTTCTTTTGGTAATGGCATTATTCACACTTCCTTTCATGGTTATTGCGCCCGGTGGGGCGGTTATGGGGCTTCTGATTTGTCGCGCCGCATGGTTTCGGTAACGGCGCCGCGCCTTCTTCGCTGTGTCATGATTATAACATCATATTTTTATTCACGTAAACAGAAAAATCTCAAAAATATATTATCGGGTGCTTATTTTCAAAGTTATTGACTTTTCAGGGCAAAAGGTAGATAATTGTGAAGGACTGAGGTCAGGCGGTTTTCAGGGCCGGACTGATGACAAATAAATCCTATACGTAAGGAGAGCCTGCAAAATGGAAAAGAAAAATATTGACTGGTCCAACATTGGATTTGGATACATCCAGAGTGATTACCGCTATGTATCTAATTATAAAGACGGCGCCTGGGACGAGGGCACGATCACCACGGACGCGAATATTGTTTTGAATGAGTGCGCCGGGGTGCTGCAGTATGCCCAGACGGTTTTTGAGGGTCTGAAGGCCTATACCACAGAGGATGGCCGCATTGTCACCTTCCGCCCGGATTTAAACGCGGAACGCCTGGAGAGCAGTGCGAAGAGACTGGAGATGCCCGTATTTCCGAAGGAGCGCTTTGTGGACGCCATCACACAGCTGGTGGCCGCCAATGAGGCTTCCGTTCCGCCCTATGGTTCCGGCGCGACTTTGTACATCCGTCCTTACATTTTCGGCACCAATCCTGTGATCGGGGTGAAGCCGGCGGACGAGTATCAGTTCCGGGCCTTTGTCACTCCGGTTGGCCCTTATTTTAAGGGCGGCGTCAAGCCTCTGACCATCTGTGTCAGCGACTTTGACCGCGCGGCTCCCCACGGCACCGGCAATATCAAGGCCGGGTTGAATTACGCCATGAGCCTTCACGCCATTGTGACCGCTCACGCCAACGGCTTTGATGAGAATATGTACCTTGACCCGGCCACCCGCACGAAGGTGGAGGAGACCGGCGGCGCCAATTTCCTGTTTGTCACAAAGGGCGGCAAGGTGGTAACGCCAAAGTCTGATTCGATCCTGCCATCCATCACCAGACGCTCCCTCGTCTATGTGGCGCAGCACTATCTGGGCCTTGAGGTGGAAGAGAGGGAAGTGCTCTTCACTGAGATGGAGGATATGGCGGAGTGCGGCCTCTGCGGTACGGCGGCCGTGATTTCCCCGGTGGGCAAGATCGTGGATCACGGCAGGGAAATCTGTCTGCCCAGCGGCATGACGGAAATGGGACCGATCACAAAGAAGCTGTATGACACACTGACCGGCATCCAGATGGGCCGCATCGAGGCTCCCGAGGGCTGGATTCACGTTATCAGATAATTATGCGCTTAAAAATCAGAAAAATATGTCTGCCCCTGCTGTCCGCGGCGCTGCTGATACTGTCTCTCACCGCCTGCTCCAGCAAGGTGGTGCTGACAGCCGGCCTTGGCAAAAATGAGATTTTCCGCGTGGGAAATGAAAGCGCCACCACCACGGAGTTTGGCCTGTATCTGGCGGCCATCGCCTGGGATTACGAGAGCGTTTACGGCTCGGAATTCTGGGACATTGAGACCGGGGAGGGCACAACCATGGTGGACAACTGCAAGGATCTGGCCCTGGCTCAGCTGTCCCGGCTGAAGGTGATGAAGCTTCTGGCCCAGGAATACAGCCTGACCCTGAACGAAGAGGAGGAGGAGCTGGCGGCTCTGGCCGCGGAGCGGTTTATGGACAGCCTTTCTGAGGAAGCGGCAGAGGCGCTGGGCTTAAGCCCAGACGGCTCCGAGGTGCTTGAGCTTTACGAGGAAAAACTGTTGTCGGACAAGCTTTACGCGTACCTGATCAAGGACGTCAACCCGGAGATCAGTGATGATGAGGCCAGAATTGTGACGGTTCAGCATATTCTGCTGAAGACCTACACCGTGGATGAAAACGGCAACCGCCAGGAGATGAGCGAGGAGGAGAAATCCCGCCTGTACGCTAAGGCTGAGGAAATCAGGGAGCTTGCCCTGGAGGGTGAGAGCTTTGAGAGCCTGATCACCAAGTATAGCGAGGATACCAAGAGCACCTACTCCTTCAGCAAGGGGGAGATGGAGGAAAGCTTTGAGAACACCGCCTTTGAGCTGGAAACGGACGAGATCAGCCACGTGACTGTGACCAGCCACGGTTACCATATCATCAAATGTATTTCCACCCTGGACAGGGAGGCCACTGACCAGAATAAGCAGACCCTGCTTTTGCAGCGCAAGGCCGAAGCCTTCGGTGAGACCTACAACGCTTTCGTCGCCGACATGGAGCCGGAGCTGAACCAGGAGGTGCTGGATTCCTTTGAGCTCGTGGATTTTGACCTGACAGGCGAAATCCTCTTTCTGGATATCTACGGGGAGGTCACCGCTGACTACGAGCCCACTTTTGAAAGCTGACCCACGTCCATTTTGTGAGAGCTCGAGGAGCGGAGAAATCGACTTTTATGCATTGTGATGTCTGCGTTAGCGGACATGTCCAATTACTATAAAGACAATTGATCGGCTTCTCAATGATTGGTGAGGGAAAACTTCACAAAATTTTAATATTTGATTCATCAAAATATTAGCACTCAACCACATCGAGTGCTAATATTTTTATTGACTTTTTTTTGCTCCGGGATTAAAATGTCCTTAATTTGTGAATTGCTTTAATGCAGGAGTTATTTTTCAGGATGACTCCGGACACTGAAACCAACTAAGGAGGCACATATGCGAGGCAATCTTTCTATTAACAGTGACAATATTTTCCCGATTATCAAAAAATGGCTCTACAGCGACCAGGACATTTTTTACCGCGAGCTCATCAGCAACGGCTGCGACGCCATCACCAAATTAAAAAAGCTGGACATGATGGGCGAGTACGAGCTCCCCATGGACTACAAGGCCAGAATCGACGTGGTCGTAGATCCCAAAGCCAAGACCATCGCCTTTCATGACAACGGCCTGGGCATGACCGCCGAGGAGGTGGAGGAGTACATCAATCAGATCGCTTTTTCCGGCGCCGCAGATTTCGTGGAGAAATACAAGGACAAGACCAACGACGACCAGATTATCGGCCACTTCGGCCTGGGCTTTTATTCCGCGTTTATGGTGGCGGACGAGGTTCATATCGATACTCTTTCCTATAAGCCGGGCGCGAAGGCCGTTCACTGGGAGTGCGACGGCGGTACCGAATTTGAGATGGAGGATGGCGACAAGACGGATGTTGGGACAGTCATCACTCTGTTTCTGAACGAGGACTGCCTGGAGTACTGCAATGAGTACAAGGCCAGAGAGGTTCTGAAAAAATACTGCTCCTTCATGCCCATTGAGATTTACCTGTCCAAGAAGGACGATGACGCCACCCAGACCATCAAAACATCCGAGAAGCTGGATTCTGACGTGGTAGTGGAGACCATCGCTCCTGAAAAGGAGGGTGATGAGGAGAAACTGAAGATTAAGAGACGCCCGGAGCTCTTAAATGACACCAATCCTTTGTGGACCAGAAACGCCAACGACTGCACCAAAGAGGAGTATCTGGAGTTTTACCGCACGGTCTTCCACGATTACAAGGAGCCTCTGTTCTGGATTCACCTGAATATGGACTATCCCTTCAATTTAAAGGGTATTCTGTATTTCCCGAAGATCAACACCGAGTACGACTCCATTGAGGGCACCATCAAGCTGTACAACAATCAGGTGTTTGTGGCGGATAATATTAAGGAAGTTATTCCGGAATTCCTGATGCTCTTAAAGGGCGTCATCGACTGTCCGGATCTGCCGCTGAACGTGTCCAGGTCCGCCCTGCAGAATGACGGCTTTGTGAAAAAAATCAGCGACTTCATCACCAAGAAGGTGGCGGACAAGCTGGCCGGCATGTGCAAGACCGACAAGGAATCCTATGAAAAATACTGGGACGATATCAGCCCCTTCATCAAATACGGTTGCCTGAAGGATGACAAATTCTGTGAAAAGATGACGGATTACATTCTTTTCAAGAATCTGGACGGCCATTATATGACTTTGCCGGAATGCCTGGAGGTCAAGCCCATCGATGTGGATGAGGATGAGGAGACGGCGGAGAAGAGCGGGAGCGCGGTGGATGAGAACGGCAATGCTGTGGAGGCCGAGGTAGTAGATGAAACGTCTGCTGAAGAAAC
>JAJQBK010000054.1 GCA_021203305.1 Lachnospiraceae bacterium | reverse complement strand
TTTTCGGCGGTTTTGCCCTTTTTCTTTGTATCAAATCCTCCGTTTACATAGATGATGGGTATTCCGGGACAAATTATGACCGGCCCGACTTCCAGCGCATGATGTCGCTGGTGGAAGAAGGAAAGGTAGGGACGATTATCGTAAAAGACCTCTCCCGCCTGGGTCGTGATTATCTGAAAACCGGATATTATACCGAAGTGATTTTCCCGGAGTATGATGTGCGTTTTATTGCCATCAATGATGATGTGGACACGGAAAAGGGAAGCAACGAGTTTGCACCTTTCAAAAATATCATCAATGAATGGTATGCCAAGGACTGCAGCAAGAAGGTTCGGTCTGCGTTTCGCACGAAGGCAATGAACGGCGAATACACAGGGGGTTATCCGGCATTTGGCTACCAGAAAGATCCAGAAGACCGACACCACCTGGTTCCCAATGAATTTGCTCCGGTTGTGAAACGAATGTTCCAGATGGCATTGAAGGGCACGAGCTGTTATCACATCGCAAAGACCCTGGAAGCGGAACAGATTCCGACACCGAGGGCTTATATCTGTGATAAGCATGGGAAGTATGTGACCAACGCGATGGTGGAACACCCATATGCATGGGCGAAAGGGACGGTTTACAAGATCCTCAGCAATCCCATCTATTTGGGTAAGCTGGTGAGCTGCCGGTACCAGACACGCTCGTTTAAAGACAAGCGCATTGTGGAGAGACCGGAGGAGGACTGGATTACAGTTGAGAATACGCATGAAGCACTTGTGGATGAAGCAACCTTTCAGACTGTGCAGGAGCGCATCCAGATCAAGCAGCGTCCCACATGGGAAAACTCGGATAACAAATACCGGGGGCTTTTAGTTTGTGGTGGCTGTAATACCCGCATGGTATTCTCCAGCAGAACCGGGCGAAAATCCAAAGGACATTTCTGCTGCAACAAACACCGTCGATATGGTGGGAAGGAATGCTCTGCCCACTACATCACGCTGGAACAGGTGGAAGAAATCCTTTTGGAAGATATTCGCCGTCATGCGATGCTGGCCGCTGAAGACAGGGACATGTATGTACAGCATTTGACGCATCTGTCGGAACAGGAGTGGAACGGCGAACAGGCTTCCTGGCAGAAAGAAGCTGAAAAGTGCCGGCAGCGGCTCTCTGAGATTGATACGCTGACAAGGCGGCTTTATGAAGACAATGTTCTCCACCACAAAATCACGGATGAACAGTACGCAACATTCTCGGCGGCGTATGAAGCGGAAGCAGCAACACTGAAATCAAGATATAACGAACTTCAAAATCTGCTCTCGTGCTATACCGCACAGGCCAGTGATGCAAAGAAATTTGCTGCGCTGGTTGAGCAGTATACCGACATCACGGAACTGACAGAATCTCTTTTGCATACCCTGATTGATAAAATCGTGGTACATGAGAAGGAAGTCATCGACGGGGAGATTGTCATGAAGGTGGATATTTATTACCGCTTTATCGGCAAGGTCGGAGATGCAGATGGCGAAGATATTCTGGCACCCAAAATCCGTAGGAACAATAAAATGCTCATAGAAGCCGGAATATTACCGGCAAAAGAAGCATAATGCGGATTTGAATTTAAGTGGTGCGCAATAGATAAAACACCCCCGGCGTAATCAAGGTTCCTTTCTGGCAAATGGCAATCGAAAACAGCGATGCAACATTCGCCAGCATCAACCTGGATAATCCCAGCTACCCGGAAGTGCTGGAAGGTCGGGCTATTGTTATCAATCATGACATCGACGAGGTGATCCGGAAATTGCTGGCGGAACAGAAAGGGTAAAAAGGTGGCATGATGAATCAAAGTGAAAGACGGGAATATCTGATTCGTTATCTTCTGGCGGAACGTGCAGAATATGAAGGCGTCGAGGTTCCAAAAGACACAATCAGCCAGAAAACGCTGCTTCGCGCGCTGTTTAATGTGCGTATGCCGCAGACGGTGACAGATGAGTTTTTGCAGATACAGGGCGACTACCTGCAAGAGGAAATCAGGCAGAAAGGAATCACCGATTACAAAAACCTTTTGGAAATTCAGCCTGACCTTTATCTTTGGCAAGGCGACATCAGTACGTTGAAATGTGGGGCGATTGTAAACGCCGCAAATTCTCAGATGCTCGGATGCTTTCGCCCGAACCATACCTGCATTGATAATTGCATCCACACATTTGCCGGAATTCAGCTTCGCCGCGACTGTTATGAGATCATGCGAAGACAAGGTCACGAAGAACCGACTGGCACGGCCAAAATCACTTTGGCGTATAATCTGCCATGCGATTATGTCCTTCATACGGTGGGACCAATCGTCAGTGATGAAGTGACAAAAAGGCACGAAGACCAGCTCTCATCCTGTTATTTGGCCTGCCTGAAGTTAGCGGATCAACGTGAGATTGCATCTATCGCGTTCTGCTGTATCTCCACAGGCGTATTTCGTTTTCCCAATGAGCGTGCAGCTGAGATCGCAGTTCAAACAGTAAAGGAGTACAAAATAAGAACCGGCAGTGATATAAAGGTTATTTTTAACGTGTTTAAGGACATGGATATGGAGATCTACAGGAAGATTCTGCAATAGCAATTCACTCTGAAATTTAAAAGTGACTCATAAATTTGCTAATATCTTGTTATCCGACAGCAACTCCGATATATTAAGCATAGTTCAAGCAACCACATAATTTCAAATGATTTCAGGAGGTCATTCATATGTTAAACGAAAACGTAAAAAAGCTGCTCGATGCAAGTATGTGGGATCTGGCTACCTGTGCCAACGGAGAGCCGAACGTGGTTCCGGTTGCCTTTAAGATGGTAACGGAAGACGGCAAGCTGGCGGTTGGCGATGTGTTCCTGGAAACCACACTGAACAATCTGAATGCCAATGGCGGAAAGCTCGCTATCTCTGTATATGATGCTCAGTCGTTGGAGGGCTACCAGATCAAAGGAACCGCCGAGTATCTGACTGAGGGCGATATTGTCTCTGCGTTTAAGGCAATGGTTGAGAAGATGTTTAACGGAGCCGCTACTGCCAAGGGCGCGCTGTTGATTACTCCGGAAAAAGTAATCGTGACCACGCCCGGAGCCGACAACAAAAAGGTTCTGTAATCACCAGGGAATCATCGAAAAAATATTACGGAGAAACGGATGCGTAGCAATCTGCGCATCCGTTTTTTGCCAAAGCATACAAAGAAGCTGCCAGTGGCAGGTTCCTTTGTTGGGGAGGGCATTATGGAAATAAAAAAGCATATATCAGGCAGGAAAAGTGCGTTGGCTGTGGTGCCTGTATTCCTGTCTGCCCTGCTCATGCAATCCAGATGAAGGCAGGTTGGAAAAGCGAAGTAAATACAGAAAAGTGCATTGGCTGCGGCACCTGTGCAACGCTTTGCCATAGAGGTGCGCCAATCCTTCTGGTGCCTGAAAATGAGCACTAATAAATTTGAAAGTAACTATGATTATTCTCGATTCTGCTGTATAATAGAGTAGAAGGAGGGCTTGCCATGTATCAGAAAAAGTTAAAAGAGGATATTCGCTGTCCACTGGAGTATGGGCTCAGCGTATTCGGCGGGAAGTGGAATTCCCGCATCATCTGCGTCCTGGCCGAGATGGGGACGCTGCGTTATAGTGAAATACGCAGCGAAATGGGAAATATTACCGATGCCGTCCTTGCTTCTACACTGAAAAGCCTGATTGCAAATGGAATTGTAGAACGCAAATCCTATGATGAGATTCCGCCAAAAGTGGAGTATTCTCTGAGCGAAACCGGGAAAACTGTTGTTCCGATTTTACAGAGCATCTGCCAGTGGTCAGGCATTTTCTATCGGCAAAATCCGGATGATGAGATGGCCCACTGCCAGAAATGTGATTATCACTCATAGTCAAAAAGCAGAGAGCCTGACATATAATGTCATACTCTCTGTTTTTTTGACTTCGTTGTCTACAGTGAGGTTCCGCGGTCAACTACGATGGTTTGTCCCGTAACAGCAATGGAATCATCACTGGCAAAATACAAAATTGCTTTTGCCTGATCATCCGCTGTTGCCGGTGTCAGAGTCCGGTCAATATGCCTGTCAGAGATTTCTGCCATAGCTGTGTCAACATCACCCATCATATCCCAAAGTGGGGATGGTGTGGGACCAGGCGCTACCACATTTGCACGAATATCCGTTCCAGCAAACTGCAATGCTACATTTTTGGTTGCTGCGATCACACCAGCCTTTGCAGCCGAATAAGAGACACCAGCCACAGAACGTGTTCCTCCAATCGAAGATATGTTTATAATGCTTCCCCTGCCGGCAGGAACCATGTATTTCAAAGCTTCTTTCATCATGTAGAAAACGCTGTACAAATCTAATTGGACCACCTTATCCCAAAACTCATGTTTTACATAAGTCACGGACTGGAAATCATCCGCAATTCCGGCATTATTTACCAGCACATCCAGCTTGCCAAAGGTATCAATCGCTGCTTTTACAGCCCTTTCGCAGTCCTCAATTTTTGTGACATCAGCAGAAACAGAAATCGCGTTTACACCTTTTGCCTTGCAAATCTCCTCCACTTCACGCAGTTTTTCAATGCGGCGCGCGACTAACACCAGGTCGGAGCCTTCATCAGCGAAAACCTCTGCTGTGCGACGACCAATGCCAGAGTTCGCGCCGGTAATCAAAGATACTTTTCCATTTAATCGATTCATAAATCCATTCTCCCTATGCTTTCCAGAGACTATGGAGGTTACAGTAGGCGAAAACTTCCTCCACTTCATCTCCTTCACTGAGTGCGAAGGTCGCCGCTGGCTTTTCACCCGGCTTCAGCTCCTTGAGTTGAACGCCCTGTTTTGTCTTGAGGGCGATCCATTCAATGTAGTGTTCCGGGAGCATTGGGTGATCCACCGAGCCGACGTTCACCTTAACGAGATTTCCTTCCACTTTGTAGTCGGGAACGTGCTTTTCCGCCGCCGCGTCCGTGGTGCCGGGGATGATCTCTGTCATCTTCTGACCGCAGCACATGACAGGAACACCCTTGTCTTTTACCTTCATGATGATGTTTCCGCAATGCTCGCAGATATAAAATTTCAGTTCCATGTGTATTTCCTCCTTCAGATTGTTTTAATAGTTTTCAGCCCGCACCTCAAAATAGGACTGCGGATGCTTGCATACCGGACAAATATCGGGAGCCTTGGTTCCAATTACCA
>JAJQBK010000017.1 GCA_021203305.1 Lachnospiraceae bacterium | reverse complement strand
GATTATCAGACCAGGATAATATACTATCAAAATGTAATAAAACTGTTAAATTATTCACTCAAAAAAACAGGCACGGCTTTCAGTCGTTTTCATAAGCCAGTGCCCGGTTTTCTGATTCAATTTTTGCTTCCCGTTACATCCTTCCAATAATACTTTCTACTCTTTCCCGGCAGCGCCGCAGTCGACAGCCTGGCACACATCCCGCCTCATGTCTTCTGCTTCAATTTCAGGAACGCTTCCTTCGTTCCTCAGACCCTCACACTTCCTGCTTCACTTTCTTAGCGTGCTTCTTCCCCTCCTGCGGCAAAGCGGCGCTCGCAGCAGTCCGGGAATCCATGGGAATCATATGTACATCCATCTGCGGGAAGGGAATGGATATCCCGTTTTCATCCAGCGTCAGCTTCGTCTTCTCCGTCAGCCGCCAGAAGGATTCCCAGTAGTCCTCTCCCTTCACCCAGGAGCGAACCGTCAGATTCACACCGCTGTCGGCCAGCTCGGTGACCGCCACGATCATGGGCTCCTCCTTAAGGGTCGCCTCATCGGCCTCCAGCATTTTCATCAGGACATCCTTCGCTTTTTTCAGATCGGCGTCATAGGCTATGCTGACCGCCACGTCCACTCTGCGATTCGCCCCTTTTGTCACATTGGTGATGCTGTTGTCGCTGACCGTGCCGTTGGGAATGACCACAATCTTGTTGTCCGCGGTGTGCAGATGGGTATAGAAAATCTGAATATCGTCCACTGTGCCTTCCAGGCCCGCGCCGTGGGCTATGATATAATCCCCCACCTGAAAGGGCTTCTGGAAAAGAATCAGCACGCCTCCGGCCAGATTGGTAAAGGCGCCCTGCAGCGCCAGGCCGATGGCTACGCTGGCGGAGGCAATAACTGCCAGAAGACTGGCGGTATCAAAGCCGAACATCTCCAGTATCGTGAAAACCAGTATCACGTAGAGGCCGATATTGGCCGCGGAATCCAGAAATGTGATTACGCCCTTCTCCGCGTTGTGCCTTTCCAGAAGCTTACGCAGCTGCTTACGCACGAATTTGATCAGCTTCGTGCCGACGCCATAGGTGACAGCCGCGGTAATCAGCTTCATGAGGAAATTCATGACAACCGAAAATAAAGATGAAGTTTCATACAGATCCAGAAAGCTGATCATATCTCTCCCCCGATTTTCCTATCAATTTTTTCACGAGCCTGCAGTCCGGTACCGCAATGCTGTATCTGATGCACTGTGCCGACAGCTTTTGCCGCCAACAGCGTCCGGCGATTGGCACAGCGCATCATTGAGTATTCTTACGCTTTCGTTTTCTTCTTCGGTACTGTCTTTTTGGTGTAGATGGCGGGCTTTTCCTCCTCCAGCTCCGTGACCTTTTTCCTGCCCCGCTTCTTCGGCGCTTCCGCCATGCTTTCCGTCTCCTTCTTTTCTGCTTCTGTCTTCTCCGGCTCCGGCGTGACCTCAAAGATCGCCGCGGACTGCGGAGCGATATTCAGGTTGATGGAATAGGGCTGGTCGTCCCAAGCTGCCTTCTTTGCCTTTTTTACCCTGGGATTCACGTTGCCGCCGCCGCCATATTTCTCAGCGTCCGTGTTGATAATCTCCTTGTATTTGCCGGCCCAGGGAACGCCCGCCGTCATCTGTCTGGCGACGCCGCTGAAGTTGGCGACCACAAACAATGCCTTATCGTTGGTCGATCCCTTTCTCACAAAGGCGACATAGCAGTCCTGCCAGCTGATGCAGTTGGTCCAGGCAAAGCCGTCCGGATGATTGTCCAGCTCATTGAGAGCTTTGCTGCTCCTGTAGAGGGCGTTCAGATCCTTCATCAGGGTCTTGACGCCCAGGTGGTATTTGTACTGAAGCAGATCAAGGTTGACAGCCCGCTGCTCGGAAAATTCCTGATATTCTCCGATATCCTGCCCCATAAACAGAAGCTTCTTGCCCGGATGCATCATCATGTAGGCGTAGGTAATGCGCAGCGCCGCAAACCGCTGGTCCTCATCACCGGGCATTTTGCCCACCATGGTGCCCTTGCCGTGCACCGCCTCATCATGGCTGAAGGCCAGCATGTACTGCTCGCTGTAGGCGTACATCATGGAGAAGGTCAGCTGATTGTGCTTGTAGGAGCGGAAATAGGGATCAGCCTTGATGTAGTCGATAAAATCATTCATGTAGCCCATATTCCACTTATAGTCAAAGCCCAGGCCGCCGTCCTCCATCCTGCCGGTAACCATGGGCCAGGCGGTGGACTCCTCCGCGATCATGAGCGTGTGGGGATTGCGCTTGTGAACGATAGAGTTGGTATGCTTGAAAAATTCCACCGCGTCCAGATTTTCCTTGCCGCCGTAAATATTGGGAACCCAGCCGCCGTTCTCCCTGCCATAATCCAGGTAGAGCATGCTGGCCACCGCGTCCACCCTCAGACCGTCCACGTGATAATTCTCAATCCAGTAAAGAGCGTTGGCGATCAGGTAATTGGAAACCTGGGGCCTGGCGTAATTGTAGACCAGCGTCCCCCAGTGAGGATGGGAGCCCTGCCTCGGGTCAAAGTGCTCATACAGGCAGGTTCCGTCGAAATTGGAAAGCCCATAGGAATCCCTCGGGAAATGAGCGGGCACCCAGTCCAGGATCACGCCGATACCGGCCTTATGGAGCTTATTGACAAAGGCCGCGAAATCCTCCGGCTTGCCGTATCTGCTGGTGGGGGAATAATAACCGATCACCTGATAACCCCAGCTGGCGTCCAGCGGATGCTCGCTGACGGGCATCAGCTCCACATGGGTGTAGCCCAGATCCTTTACATAATCAATCAGCCTGTCCGCAAGGACAGTATAATTCAGATATTCGTTATTCTCCCCTCTGGCAACGGACCCCAGATACACCTCGTATACGCTGATGGGGCTGTCCGGGCTCTGGGTCTTTGCGCGGTTTTTGATCCACTCCTCATCATCCCACTGGAAATGGCTGATATCCGTGACCACAGAGGCCGTGTTGGGACGAAGCTCGCTGTAATAGGCGTAGGGGTCGGATTTCAAATAGGTCAGGCCGCCCTTGGCCTTGATCTCAAATTTATAAACATCCCCCTCCAGGATGCTGGGCACAAACAGCTCGAAAATGCCTCTGGTCTTCTTCATCTGCAGACGGGTGCCGTCCCAGCTGTTGAAATCGCCCACAACGCTGCAGCGGATGGCATTGGGCGCCCACACCGCGAAGAAGGTACCCGTCACGCCCTTCACGGTCATGGGGTGCGCGCCAAGAACCTTATATACCTCGTAATGAATGCCCTTCTCAAATTTATCGATGTCCTCATCCTTCAGCAGGGAGCTGAACTCGTAAGGGTCAGCGAACTCCACCACGTTTTCACCGTAGGTCACGGCAAGGGTATAGATTCCCTTATAATAGGGCTTAACCTCCGCCACGAACCAGCTGCTCTCCTCGTCCACAAGCTCCATCTCAATGGGCTTTCTGCCGGGGAACTTCACGCAGGCTCCGCTGGCTGTGGGCAGATAAGCCTGGATCAGATCTACGCCGTCGATGGTATGCCGCCCGAGAATTCTGTGCGGGTTTTCCGATTCTGAATAGGTGATTTCCTCGATATCAGCCCAGTTCATTAGGTCATATAATTTTGTGCTCATAGCTATACCCTCCCTGATAAATACCCCTGTATTCATAGTAACTTGTTTATGGACATTTTATCATTTTATTCTGGCTAATACAAGCCAAAAGTGTTAGAATTGGCTATAAGTTCATTACAGAAAGAAAGGAAACCGACTTATGACCGAAAAAGAATTCAACATGATAAAGCGAATCAACAAATACGCGGAGGAGGTGCTGGGGGATATTGAGCCGCAGAAGGTTCAGGTCTCCAGGCAGCTGGACGCTCTTCGCCCGATTTTTACCGAGATCGCTGCGGAGGAAAATATCACTCTGGAGGAAATGTTCATTAAGTATATGGATCTGCAGAGCGAAGCCAGCCTGCAGGAGGAAATGCATCTGCGGGAGACCTTCGCCGAACAGGCCAATGATCCGGAGAATCCCATGCTGTTCCGGTAATCCGTCCCGCCTGCCAAAAACTCTCCCTTGCCATGAACTTTCATGACGCGGGAGAGTTTTAATTTACAAAACGCATATTTACTTAATTACTCTGACCCTGAATACGCCGGGTATGGCGTTCAGGCTCTCCACCATCCGGTCAGTCGCCTTCTGATCCAGATCAATCAGGGTGTAGGCCACCTCATCCCGGGATTTGTTGACAACCTCGGCGATATTGATGCCGGCATCCGCGGCACAGGTAGTGATCGCGGTCAGCATACCGGCCACATTCCTGTGCAGAACCGCTACACGGGATGCCGTTCTGCAGGGGCCGACCTCACAGCGGGGATAATTGACGCTGTTGACAATGCTGCCGTTTTCCAGATAATCCTCGATTTCCTTTACCGCCATCACCGCGCAGTTGTCCTCGCTCTCCTCCGTGGAGGCTCCCAGGTGCGGGATCACGATACAGCCGGGTTTGCCGCTGGTCACGGGAGTCGGGAAATCGGACACGTATCTGCGAATCCTTCCCTCCGCCAGGGCATCCACCACCGCCTGCTCATCGCAGAGCACATCTCTCGCGAAATTTAAAATCACCGCGTTGGGCTTCATCAGGGCAATGGCGTCTTTACCGATCATTCCTTTTGTGGAATCCATGGCAGGGACATTAATGGTAATAAAATCACAGCCTGAGTAAATTTCATTCACATCCGTCACATGCTTCACACTGTGACTCAGCTTCCAGGCCGCGTCCACGGACAGGAAGGGATCATACCCCATAACCTTCATGCCCAGTTGCTCAGCCACATTGGCCACCATGGCGCCGATCGCTCCCAGGCCGATGACGCCCAGGGTCTTCCCCATAATCTCCGTACCGGCAAAGGCTTTCTTGGCTTTCTCGGTGGCTTTGGCGATCGCGGGGTCTTCCTGATTCTCCTTTACCCATTCAATGCCGCCCACAATATCGCGGCTGGCCAGCAGCATGGCGGCGATAATGATCTCCTTCACTCCGTTGGCATTGGCTCCCGGCGTATTGAACACCACAATCCCCTTCTGTGCGCACTTCTCCAATGGAATATTATTGTAGCCGGCGCCCGCTCTCGCCACGGCCAGTAGGCTTTCCGGCAGCTCCATGTCATGCATCACAGCGCTCCTGACCAGAATGCCGTCGGCCTCAGCCGCGTTGTCCGTCAGGGAATAATTTTCAGACAAATGATTTAATCCAACCTTTGAAATTGGGTTCAGGCAATGAATCCGATACATTTTATTTCTGATTCTCCTTTTCAAATTCTCTCATAAATTCCACCAGCGCCTCTACCCCTGCAAACGGCATCGCGTTATAGATGCTGGCGCGCATTCCGCCAACAGTCCGGTGCCCCTTCAGATTCACGAGACCGGCTGCTGTGGCTTCCTGCACAAATTTTGCGTCCAGATCCGCGCTTCCTGTCACAAAGGGCACGTTCATGATGGAACGGTCCTCCCTGCGGACAGTGCCATGGAACAGATCGGACTGATCCAGAAAATCATACAGAACCTTCGCCTTGGCTTCATTGCGCTCCTTCATAGCCTCCAGGCCGCCCTGGGCTTTCAGCCATTTGAAGACCTTGCCGCAAATGTAAATACCGTAGCACGGAGGTGTATTGTAAAGGGAACCATTGTCCGCCTGAGTCTTGTATTTCAGCATGGTCGGAGTTCCCGGCAGTACATCGTCGGTAATCAGATCCTCTCTGATAATCACGATCACCACGCCCGCGGGTCCGATATTTTTTTGCGCGCCGCCATAAATCAGAGCGTATTTTGATACATCCACAGGCTCCGACAGAAAGCAGCTGGAGACATCCGCCACCAGCGGCTTCCCCTTGGTATTGGGCAGCTTTTTGTACTTGGTGCCGTAAATGGTGTTATTTTCACAGATATATACGTAATCCGCGTCCTCGGAAACCGGCAGATCGGAGCAGTCCGGGATATAGGAAAAGGTCTGGTCCTCGCTGGAAGCGATCTTATTAACCTTCCCGTAAAGCTGAGCCTCCTGATAAGCCTTCTTTGCCCACTGGCCGGTGACAATATAGTCCGCCACCCGGTTCTTCATCAGGTTCATGGGAATGGCTGCGAACTGCTGGCTGGCTCCGCCCTGCAGAAACAGCACCTTATAATTGTCAGGAATCCCCATCAGCTCCCTTAAATCCGCTTCCGCGTCCTTAATAATCTTATCAAAGGCCTTCGAACGATGGCTCATCTCCATCACCGACATGCCCGTGCCCTGATAATCCAGCATCTCCAAAGCCGCCTCCTTAAGCACCTCCTCGGGAAGCACCGCCGGGCCGGCCGAAAAATTATATACCCTGGACATAATAAACTCTCCTCCTGTCTCTTCCCCGGAACACTTTTGATCTGTTCCGGCAGTTCAACGATTTAATTCGCTAAAATCTCTGAATTTGTATCTTACGCCTTCTGTCAGATAAAGTCAATTGCAAACCTGCACGTGAAAAAGTTCCGGCTTTGATAATTTATTGTCAAAAATACCGGTAAGGGTGTTGAAGATAACCTGAAATTCCCTTATAAGTAAAGGACGCTCCTCTCCTGCTTCATTCTCAGAAAATGCTCAGCTACAGCGAGGCTTTTATGACCTGTGATTCGCGTATTAGGCGGTGCAGGATGCGCAAATTATTTCGTAACAGTTCCTCAGTAAACAATCACCGTCATTCCGCTGGACACCAGCGAATACAGCTCCTTCGCGCTGGCGGACGGCAGATTGACACAGCCGTGGGAACCGTTGGTCAGATAAATCTCTCCGCCGAAGGACGACCTCCAGTAGGCGTCATGAAACCCGCAGCCATTATAAAAATGCATCCAGTAATAGACAAAGGTTTCATAATCCTCGCCCCTCAGCGTGCGGTTTTTCTGTTTATATTCTATGTAGTAAACTCCGGTCGGCGTGTCTCTTCCCTTCGCCGCATCCCCCGTGACGCAGTCGCTCTCCCAGATCAGCTCGCCGTCCTCATACATATAACAGTGCTGCCCGGAAATATCCACCTCAATATAGGTGCCGGAAATCGCCCTGCCATAGTCATTTTCAATCGCGCTTTCCGGATAATAGGTATATTCCAGAGCTACCGTCTCATCACAGGCCGGCCCGTCCAGCAACTCTGTCAGCTGTTCGGCGCAGGCCGCGGCATTTGTCATAACTCTTCCGTAGGTTCCCTTTCTTACCTCCACCTCTTCCCCGTCATGGGTGGTAAAAAGCCAGCTGTCATTGCGGGTGCTGGTTTCAGAAGCGATTTCCGCAAAATAATCCTCAACTTTTTCAGCGTCGCAATAGACGCTTCCGGTTTCATTCAGAAGAGGAAGCCCGGCCTCGTCCTTCGCCAGAAAATCCTGCGGTTCAAGCTCTGTCAGGGAATAATCTCCTTCATCCGCGCTGATCACAATCCGGTGATTCTCAGTGTATTCCTCAATCTGCTGATAAGTATTCAGCAAAAGGCGGTCGGAAAAATTATAGGATTCACTGCTGTAGCAGCCCGTCTCCACCAGATCAAACAACGTCTGCGCCGTTTCTACAGCCTCCAGAATCCTTTCGCACGCAAGCTCGAAATCCAGCGTCTCTTTGCCGCTTAAGGTCAGTACATACCCTGTATCTGTATATTCCAGGGAGACCTTGCTCTCATAATTCTCCTCAAGCTCCGCAAAGGGGGAAACCCCGGCAAGGTAAGCAGTCAGGCCTTCCTCATCCACGGTGATCTTCGGTTTGATTTCATATTCTTTTTCTTCCTTTGAAAAAGCCTGCTCAGGCGCCGTCTGCACCCGGATCTCTTCAATCGCCTCCGTATAATCAATGTCTGTCACGAAATCATGACAGTCCAGCGCGTACTCCGTCCCATTCTCATCCACAATCATGATCACGGCGTCATATTCCTGCCGGCACAGCAGAAGATTCACATCCTCCACCGAAAGACCGGTGCAGTAAACCCCGTTGATCCATGTCCCGTAGGGAAAAGTATTCGAGTAATGCTGAAGCAGGAGGTAATATCCCAGTCCGCCCAACAGCAGCAGGGAGACCGCGAACGCAGCTCCCCGCAGCAGGATTTTCATTATTTTTTTTATCATTCGCAGTGTCTCATCAGATTTGTAAAATCATTCCCGGCTCTATATATTTTACTGTCCCTTCGCCCTCAGGTCATCCCCGTCGAAAGCCTCACTGATGGGCGCTCCCGCGGGCACCATGGGCAACACCTTGTCATCCTCCGGAATGATGCAGTCAAGCACCACGGGGCGATTCAAGGAAATTGCCTTTCTGATGGCCGGCTCCACCTCTTCCTTCGCGGTTACACGGATGGCCTCACAGCCCATGCCCTCCGCGATCTTACAGAAGTCCACGCTGTCCTGAAGGACCGTCTGGCTGTAGCGCTTATCATAGAAAAGCGTCTGCCACTGGCGCACCATTCCCAGCACATGATTGTTGATGACAACCTCGATGATGGGGATATTATAACGGCTCGCGGTGGCAAGCTCGATCAGATTCATGCGGAAGCACCCATCTCCCGCAATGTTGATGCAGACCTTATCCGGACGAGCCATTTTGGCGCCGATACAGGCGCCCAGGCCATAGCCCATGGTTCCCAGGCCGCCGCTGGTCAGAAGAGTGCGGGGCTCCGTGAAGGTGTAATACTGCGCCGCCCACATCTGGTGCTGGCCCACATCCGTGGTAATCAGTGCCTGCCCCTCTGTAATCCTGTCAATCTCCTGAATGATATAAGGACAGCTCAGCTGGTCCTCCTCATATTTCAGCGGATATTTCTGCTTCAGCTCTTCTACCTCTTTCAGCCACTCCTTATGGTCCTGCTGATCCAGCCCGGCCAGAATATCTGTCAGCGCCAGCTTCAGATCCCCCACAAGGGACGCCGCCGTGCGGACATTCTTGTTGATCTCCGCAGCGTCAATATCGATCTGAATGATCTTCGCGCCCGACGCAAACCGCTTTGCATCCCCGGTAATGCGGTCTGAAAATCTGGCACCCAGCGCCACCAGGCAATCGCATTTGCTGACGCCGAAATCCGAGGCCTTTGTCCCGTGCATGCCGATCATTCCCGTGTACTCCGGCACGTTTCCGTCAATCACGCCCTTACCCATCAGCGTATCGCAGACCGGGCTGTCAAATCTGGCCACAAATTCCCGGACCTCCTTCCAGGCGTTGGAGAGCACAGCGCCGCCGCCCACCAGTACAAAGGGCTTTTTCGCTTCCTTTAACAAGGTGATGACCTGATCCAGCTCCTCTTTCGTATAAGAAACCGTCGGCTTCTCCTCTTTGATTTCCTCAGATTCAAATTCGCATTTCGCCCCCGTCACATCCTTGGTCACATCCACCAGCACCGGCCCCGGCCTGTCGCTTCTGGCAATCTGAAAAGCCCTGCGCATTGTGGAAGCCAGCTCCTTTACATCCTTGACGATAAAGCTGCGCTTGGTGATGGGCATGGTGATGCCGGCGATATCAATCTCCTGGAAGGAATCCTTTCCCAGAAGGGAGACACCCACGTTACAGGTGATTGCCACCACGGGTATGGAATCCATGAACGCGGTGGCGATACCCGTCACCAGATTCGTAGCTCCCGGGCCGGAGGTGGCAATGCACACGCCCACCTTCCCCGTAGCTCTGGCATATCCGTCGGCCGCATGGCTGGCCCCCTGCTCATGGCTGGTCAGAATATGGGTAATCTCCGGATGTCTGTATAGCTCGTCATAGACATTCAGAATCGCGCCGCCCGGATAACCGAAAACGGTGTCAACACCCTGCTCCTTTAAACATTGTACAATAATCTGTGATCCATTCAGCTGCATAATTACCCTCTCCTTTATTCATTCGGAAGCTTTAAGATCGCGCCGTTTGCGCCGCTGGTCACCAGCTCCCTGTATCTCTTCAGATATCCCGTCACAGGAGGCATTTCCTTCGGGACATAATTTTTCTTCCGCTCCTCCCATTCCTCTTCAGGAACAAGCACATTCAGGGTGTTGGCGGGGATATCGATGGAAATCAGATCTCCCTCCCTCACCAGGGCAATGGGGCCTCCCACAGCCGCCTCCGGGGAGACATGCCCGATGGACGCGCCGCGGGAAGCGCCGGAAAACCGTCCGTCCGTGATCAGCGCCACAGAGGAGCCCAGGCCCATGCCGGCGATGGCCGAGGTGGGATTGAGCATCTCTCTCATGCCCGGGCCGCCCTTGGGTCCCTCATAGCGGATCACCACCACATCGCCCTCCACAATCTTTCCTCCGCGGATGGCCTCGATGGCGTCCTCCTCGCAGTCAAAGACTCTGGCCGGGCCGGTATGTACCATCATTTCCTCCACCACGGCGCTTCTCTTGACCACGCTACCCTCCGGAGCCAGATTGCCCTTCAGAACGGCAATGCCGCCGGTTTTGGAATAGGGATTTTCCGCCGTCCGGATAATATTGGTATCCTTATTGACCGCGTTCGCGATATTCTCCCCCACAGTCTTGCCGGTGCAGGTAATCAGGTCAGTGGAAAGCAGGTCAAGCTTTGTTAGCTCCTTCATCACCGCGTACACGCCGCCCGCCTCATTCAGATCCTCCATATAGGTGGGTCCCGCAGGCGCCAGGTGGCAGAGGTTCGGCGTCCTCTCAGACAGGGCGTTGGCGATATCCAGATTGATCTCCACCCCCGCCTCATGAGCAATGGCCGGAATGTGCAGCATGGTGTTGGTGGAACAGCCCAGGGCCATGTCCACAATCAACGCGTTCATAAAGGCCTTCTCCGTCATGATATCCCGGGGACGGATGTTCTTCTCCACCAGCTCCATAATCTGCATGCCGGCGTGCTTCGCCAGGCGGATTCTCTCGGAATAAACCGCCGGGATGGTGCCGTTGCCGCGCAAACCCATACCAACGGCCTCAGTCAGGCAGTTCATGGAATTGGCCGTATACATGCCGGAACAGGATCCGCAGGTGGGGCAGACGTTCTCCTCATAATAGGTCAGCTCCTCCATGGAAATTTTACCCGCGGCCTGGGCACCCACCGCCTCAAACATGGAGGAAAGGGACATTTTATGGCCGTGCACATGGCCAGCCAGCATGGGGCCGCCGGAGACAAAGATGGTGGGGATATTGACTCTCGCCGCCGCCATCAGAAGGCCGGGCACATTCTTGTCACAGTTGGGCACGCACACCAGGCCATCAAAGCCGTGAGCCATGGCCATGCATTCCGTGGAATCCGCGATCAGGTCCCTGGTCACCAGGGAATATTTCATTCCCACATGGCCCATGGCGATACCGTCGCAGACCGCGATGGCCGGAAACACCACCGGAGTCCCGCCGGCCATGGCCACGCCCAGCTTCACCGCCTCCACAATCTTGTCCAGATTCATATGGCCCGGCACGATCTCATTGTAAGAGCTGACGATGCCGATCAGAGGGCGCTTTCTCTCCTCCTCGGTCATTCCCAGCGCGTTTAATAAGCTTCTGTGGGGAGCCTGCGCGGCTCCGGTCTTTACACTGTCACTTCTCATATTTTATTGTCCTTTCCATTTCCGTTTCTGTCAATTAAAGCACCAGAAAGATATGATACCATGGTCCCCAATGTCATAAATGCGATTGCCCTAAAGGACTAGCTTCGCATCGCACACCCGAAGGCGTACCTTGCGTAAGCATTCGATTTCTGGCCTTTTATCCCGTGTATCATATAAATTTATATTCAAACTGGTTAAACTATTACTTCTATCAGGTTCTCACACCATTTCCATCACTGTTTCTACTATAATATATATCACCGAATACACGACATAACAGATCATTCCCGCGTTCAGCAGCGCTGTCTTCATCTGCCCTCCATCTGAGGGCTGCTGTGCCTGGGGTTTTAAGAAAAACCTCTTCCTCCCCCGGATCACGAAAATCAGTCCCGCGATCATGATGCAGTAAGCCGCTCCCTCGGCGATGGCCAGCGCGGAAATTTCCACCGGATTTTCCAGGCAGTAGCGCATAAGCTCCATCGTATCGGTGGCCGCCGCGTAAAAGGCGTCCAGATTCACCAGCTCCAGCAGCTGGCTTAAGAACACCGAGGAGAAGACGTTGAGCATTCCATGCAGAAGCATCACATAACGGAGCTTCCCGGTCCTTATATAGATATACGCGAAAAAAGAGCCGATGGCGAAGGCGTAAAAGAACTGATCCAGATTCCCGTGAAACAGCCCGAACATAAGCCCGGAGGCAAGAATTGCCGCGGCCTCCCCATAGGCCAGCAACCGGTCCACCAGGATTTTGCGGAAAAACCATTCCTCAAAGGCCGGCGCGATCAGGCCCGTAAGCACAAAAAGCAGCAGAGGGCTTAGGTTTTCCACCAGATCGTCCACCGGATTCACAACGGCGCCGCCCAGGAAGGTTTCCAGCAGGCCGATGATGAGCTGTCCCACCAGATTGGAGACAATCACAATCAGATAGGTCACGCAAAAGGCCTGCAGAAGCTCCGAAAATTTCATGGAATGTTTTTCCGGGACCGTCTTCTCCCTCACAAGCTTCCCCGCCCCAAACGGCAAAATCAGAAGCCCCGTGCCATACAGCGACAGGCTGGAGACAATCATCAGAAAGCTGTAGCTGTCATAAAGCGCCGGGTAATACCTGTAAAGGACATAGCTCAGTATCAGCTGAACCACAAGCACAGCCAGGGAAAAGACCAGGTACAAAAATCCCATGCGGGAATACGCTTTCTTCGCGGTCATACTTATATCCTCTCCGCCAGCAGACTGCCCATCCGGCTGCAGCCGACCAGAGTGCAGCCCTCAGACATGATATCCGCCGTCCTGTACCCCTCTTTTAAGACAGACTGAACCGCGGCCTCCACCGCGTCCGCCTCCTTGTCCAGATCGAAGCTGTAGCGCAGCATCATGGCGGCGCTTAAAACCGTGGCAATGGGATTGGCGATATCCTGCCCCGCGATATCGGGAGCGGAGCCGTGGCTGGGCTCGTAAAGGCCAAATCTGGTATCATTCAAAGAAGCGCTGGGCAGCATCCCGATGGAGCCGGTCACCATGCTGGCCTCATCCGAGAGGATATCGCCGAACATATTCTCCGTCAGAATCACGTCAAACTGAGCCGGATCCTTCACCAGCTGCATGGCGCAGTTATCCACCAGCATATGGGAGAGCTCCACATCCGGATAATCCACGGCCACCTCCTCCACGACCTTTCTCCAGAGCCTGGAGGAATCCAGCACATTGGCCTTGTCCACGCTGGTAACCTTCCTCTTGCGCTTGCGGGCAATTTCAAAGCCCTTGACAGCGATCCTCCGAATCTCATTCTCATCATAGGTCAGCGTATCCACAGCCCTGCGCACGCCGTTCTCCACCACGGTTCTTCTCTCCCCGAAATAAAGGCCGCCGGTCAGCTCCCGCATAATCATAATGTCAAAGCCCTGGGCGCTGATCTCCTCCTTCAGAGGACAGGCCGCCTTAAGCTCCTGGTATAAAAGAGCCGGCCTCAGATTGGCGAAAAGATTCAGAGACTTTCTCAGCTTTAAAAGACCGGCCTCCGGGCGTTTGTCCGGCGGCAGCTGATACCAGGGCGAGGTGGAGGTATTGCCCCCGATGGAGCCCATCAGCACCGCGTCCGCCGCTTTGGCTGTGGCAATGGCCGCCTCCGTCAGCGGTTCCCCGCAGGCGTCGATGGACGCTCCGCCCATGAGAATATCCGTAAAACACAGATCATGGCCATATTTTCCAGCGACGGCGTTCAGCACATTTTTGGCCTGCGCCACGATTTCCGGGCCGATTCCGTCGCCCGGTATGCATGTAATATTCAGCTTCATAATATCATAATCCTTTTTGAGTATTGAATTTTATTCCGCCGGAAAAAGGCGTTTCCCGGCGTCTTCCCCTGAATATGCGCTCCAATATCGGCACATACATTGATATATTACTCTAATCCACAGGAATTTTCAAGTCACCGGTTTATTCTTCCTTGGCAAAAATCCGTCGAATCTGCCCCCAAAACCGGTTAAATCCGAACAAAATATAATAACAGAAGTATTTTGAAGTGGAAAATGTCATCATCTGTAAGACGTAAAAAAGCCCCCGCCGGAATAATCTCCCCGGCAGGGGGCTTTTCAGATATCGGATCAGATGTTTGTCAGACTGCTGCCATTTCCGTCTCTTCACCAGAGCTACTTTGTGTTTCCGCTGCTTTCTCCTCCATCCCGGAAAGTGTGTTGAGCACAGCTTTCACGACCTCCTGATTGTCCGGAGAGAGCCTGTCATACATTGCGAACTCATCGCCATACTTTTCAATATAACGCGCCAGCCTGTCTCTGCCGCTGCCCTGATTATATTTCTCATCCGTGAGCGCCACAATATAATCAGCGGAAACATTGTAAAATTTCGCCAGCTTTACTAACAGATCCGTGGGAATCATGTCCTCATTATTCTCAATCCTGCTGATCGTCTGCTGTGACGTTCCGAGTACATTCGCAAGCCCCTCCTGTGTCAGGCCACGCCTGCGTCTCAACTCCTTTAAGTGTCCCATTCGTACTTCCTTTCATTTCATCTTTTGTACTGTTTTCAAGGTTTCTCTTTCGTATTCCCTTATACTACAGATTCCGGGAATTTTTGTCAATCTGTTATTTGCCGCAGATTTATTAAATATTTTTAATTTTTTCAGTCAGACAGATTTTATAATTGCGGATCATCAGAATTCTATCCCACATGCATTCAGTAAACGATTTTATATAGTTTCATGATGATTATATTCAGGCTTTTTGTAAAGCTCTTCCTCAAGAATTTCATAGAAAGGCTTCTGGAAGCGCAGATAAAAGGCCAGATAAAAGATCATGTCCTGCGGCCCGCTGATATCGGCGAGCTCCCGGCCGATGTATTTCAGCTTCTGGTTCCTGTCCAGGCTTTCCCAGCACAGGTTTCCCACACGCTCAATCTGGTGCGCCGTGGTATGGATATTCTTCTGCGTCATCCGAGCCGCCGCCGGATAAATGTCTCTGGTAACCAGAATTTCTCCGAGCGCTCTTCCCTCCTCAAACAGAAGTCTTCCCATCTCCCTGACCGCGCAGATAAAACCGGCAATCTCATTTCTGCATGGTCCTACGATCTGGCGAACCAGAATTTCCTCTTTTGTCATCTTATGATGTCCCCCTCTTTCTCAAAATTGATATTTCCTCTGACACGGACATCCCCATATATAAAACGCCGACAGATGTCAGCGAATGGAATGAAACCGCGTCCTTTGGCAATTCCATTTTAACGCATAATCTCTGTTTTTGTCGTTTGGCGACTAAAAGTGACAGAAGAAGTCAATTCATTAAGACAACAAAAAGAAAATTTTATTCTTTCTCCAGAATCCCTTTCTTTTTCAACTCCCGGTAAGACGCCCACGCGGCGTACGCGCAGCCGGCCAGCTCAGAGATCCAGAAGGCGTACCAGGCATAATCCACGCCAAGAATTTTTGAGAGTAGCCAGATGCAGGGCACCAGCACAATCACCTGGCGCAGCGCCGTTCCCATCATATTGACTACCCCGTTGCCGAGCCCGGACATGGAATAGCCCAGTATGATCGTGACAGCACCGAAAGCGAAGGTGACAGAGATGATCCGCAGCGCCGGCACCCCGATTTCCAGCATGGCCTCGCTGGCTGAGAAAAGACCCAGAAGCAGGGAGGGGACGACCATAAACACGATGGTAATGACAACGGCAATGCCGACGGCCAGAGGCAAAATTGTTTTCAGCAGCTCCCTGATTCTGTCCTTCCGGCCGGCGCCATAGCTGTAGCCCGCGATGGGAATGGCCGCCTGTCCCAGACCGTTCATCGGCATATACAGGAAGTTCTGCAATTTGTAGTATACGCCGAAAAACGCGACTGCCGTGGAGGAAAAGGAAATCAGAATCGCGTTTACCGCCGACAGCATCACACTGCCCAGGGCCTGAGTCACAATGGTGGGCAGGCCTACTCTGTAAATTCTGAACAGAATTCCCTTATCAAAATGAAAGCCCTTCAGGCCAACCCGGACGATCTGGTTCCTTCTGATATTCAGAAGCACCGCAATGAACGCCGCCACCCACTGGCCGATCACTGTTGCGATTGCTGCGCCCCTGATGCCGAGAGCCGGGAAGCCAAGCAGGCCGAATATCATGATCGGGTCCAGAATCAGGTTTGTCACAGCGCCAACCACCAGGGAAATCATACTGTCAAACGTATCTCCCACCGCCTGCAGAAAGCGCTGAAACATGGTCTCAATAAAAGTACCGGCACAGAAAAGCATGCAGATAAACAGGTACTGTCTGCAGTAGGTTCCTATGACCTCATCCTCCGTAAACATGCTCACAAATAAACCGGTGCAGGTCAGTCCCAGCAGCATAAACACCGCCATGCCAAAGATGGCCAGCAGCATTCCCGTCGTTGCGATTTTCTTCGTATCCTCCTTTCGTCCGGCGCCGATGCTCTGGGACAAAAGCGCGTTAACTCCCACACTGGTGCCCACGGATACCGCAATCATTAAAATCTGTACGGGGTAGGCAAGCGACACGGCAGTCAGGGCGTCCTCCCCGATGCGCGCCACGAAAATGCTGTCCACAATATTGTACAGAGACTGCACTAAAAGGGAAATCATCAGCGGCAGCGACATATTGGCCACCAGCTTCGGCATGGCCATTGTACCCATTTTGTTGTTTTTTTCCATAAATCCTCCTTCATTTTGAAATGCCTGATGTTCGCCACAGGCTCCATCTCGTCAGGTATTCCATGCATAAAAAAAGTGCAAACCCAGGCATCAGGTTTGCACTTCTATGTCATGAATATTCCATCATAAAAGGTCGCATCCACACATTCTGTCATTCACTGCGGCCATGAATGGCCGCGGTTCAATCCAGCGCTAATATATTACCATGAAAAGCTTCTTTTTTTCAACATTTTTTGAATGTTTTATGTTACCGGATTTTAAAGGCCTACGCTTCTTCCTTCGCGGCGGCCTCGATCTCCTTCTGGCAGATATCCGCGGGCGCCTGCTCATATCTGGCAAACTCGTAGGAGAAAGTGCCGGTTCCGCCGGTCATGGAGCGAAGATCCGTGGAATAGCCGTAAATCTCCATCTGGGGAATGTCCGCCACGATCTCGGTCTTGCCGCCGCCCTGTGGGTTCATGCCCAGCACTCTGCCGCGGCGCTTATTCAGATCGCCCATGACGTCGCCTGTATTGGCGTCGTCCACCACGACCTTCAGAGAGACAATCGGCTCAAGAAGCACAGGGGAAGCCGCCATAAAACCCTTCCTGAAGGCGCCGACCGTGGCGATCTTGAACGCCATCTCGGAGGAGTCCACCGGGTGGTAGGAGCCATCGTAGAGAACCGCCTTCACGCCGACCACCGGATAACCGGCCAGGGGACCCTTCGCGCAGCAGTCCTGCAGTCCCTTATCCACCGCCGGGTAATAATTCTTCGGCACGGTGCCTCCGACCACCTCCTGCACAAACTCATAGGGAACGGTCATGTCATCGGAGGGAGAGAAGCGCATCTTCACATGTCCGTACTGGCCATGGCCGCCGGACTGCTTCTTGTGCTTGTACTCCACATCGGAGGTCTTGCGGATGGTCTCCCGGAAAGCGACTCTGGGCTTCTCCAGAATCATCTCCACCTTATACTCGTTGAGCAGGCGGCTGGCGATCACATCCAGGTGCAGATCTCCCATGCCATATATCAGCATCTGGCGGTTCTCGCTGTCGTTGACCGTTCTTACCGTCAGATCCTCCGCACCGATTCTGGCAAGAGCCTGCGCCAGCTTGTCGATTTCATCCTTATTCTTCGCTTTATACGCTTTGTATGTATAGGGCTTCGATATCTCGTTCTTTCCATAAAGAATCGGGAATGCTTTTGTGGCAAGGGAATCCCCTGTGTGGGCGTCAGTCAGCTTGGCCAGCGCACCCAGATCCCCCGCGTGAAGCTCCTTCACCTCGATGGGCTTATTGCCCTGCAGGACGTAGAGCTTGCCAACCTTGTCCTCCACTTCTCTTTCCACGTTAAATATAGTGTCGTCAGGCTTAATCACACCGGAGCAGACCTTGATCAGGCTGTACTTGCCGATAAAGGGATCCATCATGGTCTTATAAATGTAAGCGGACTTCGCCCTGGAGAAATCATAATTGGCCTGATAAATCTCGTTGGTCTTGCGGTTGATACCGGCGATCTGGCGCATATCCGGGGAGGGCATATATTTCACAATATCATCCAGCAGCGCGTAAACGCCCTGAATGACAATGGAGGAGCCCGGGGATACCGGCACCACAGAGCCGTCGCAGACGCTGTGCTTTAAGGCCGCGCGAATCTCATCCACCGAGAATTCGTCTCCCTCAAAATAGCGCTCCATCATCTCCTCGCTGGTCTCCGCCACCGCTTCCATCAGAGCCTCGCGGTAATTCTCCAGATAGGACTGGCAGTAATCCGGAATATCACAGGATACCACTTCCTTGCCTGACCACCGGTTGCCGGTCTCACTGACCACGTTCACATAGCCGATAAACTTCTCATCCTTGCGGATCGGGAACTTGAAGGGCACGATCTTCTTGCCGTAGAGGGCGGTCAGATCATCCGCCACCTGGCGGAAGGAGGCATTGTCCACATCCATGCCGCTGACAAAGATCATCCTGGGCAGCTTATACTTCTCACACAGATCCCAAGCCCGCTTCGTACCGGCCTCCACGCCGGCCTTGCCGTTGACCACAATCACCGCGCCGTCCGCCGCGGAGAGCGCTTCCTCCACCTCTCCCACAAAATCAAAGAAGCCGGGGGTATCCAGGATATTGACCTTATGTCCCTCCCACTCCAGAGGAATCACGGAGGTGGAAATGGAAATTTTGCGCTTCTGCTCTTCCTTCCCGAAATCGCTCAGTGACGTGCCGTCATCCACCTTGCCCAGCCGGCTGGTGATACCGGACAGATACGCCATGGCCTCCGCCAGGCTGCTCTTCCCGGCGCCGCCGTGCCCAAGCAGCGCAATATTCCTGATTTTGTCAGTTGTGTAAACATTCATATAGTCGTACCTCCACAAAAAATAAGCAATGATAGCTGTGCGAACCCATCCGGCGCGAAATAACGGCCATAACAGCCGTGAAAATACAGCTGTTATCCCATCGCTGCCGACCGGACCAGGGAAATTAGCCCTTTCCGTCTGCACCCATAGCGATATGATACATGATTTTTGAACTCTTTGCAACTGTTTTTGTGAAAATGTAACGAAACTCAGGTTACTGTGAATATCGTGAATATTGTCAACAGGAATATCGAAATCTCGCCGGAATTACTTGATTTTCGTCACTTATTCTGCTATTCTTACCGCATGTTTACTCAATATAAAATCAACTCCATTCCCCGATCCTTTATTTTCATGGGCGTCAAATATCTGATTTCCATTCTTTTTGCGCTGCTGCCAATTCTTACCGTTCACTCTGTCAGATATTCGCTGGCGGCGCTGGCCGAGCTTTTGGTGATCGCTCTTTTAAGCAACCTGATCGCTTTAAAAAAGCCGGTTCCGGCCAATATTTTCAACGGCATTTTCATTTTCCTGTTTGACGCGCAGATGGCGGTGCTCTTTTTCGCGGCCTCCTATGTGGAAACCGTCATGCTCTCCAACCTCGCGTCCGCGGAGGATCTGGCCGGAAACGCCGCGGAATATATAATTGCCGTCATTGTAATCGCGTTCGCCTCCTTTCTGCCCATCCGGCCCTTGGGCGCGGGCTTTTTTGACCGTATCTCCAGAATCGGGGGCAGCATTCTGGCCGCGGCCGCCGTCTGGGCGGTGACGCTCGCCATCGTCGGCGGCGTCTATTCTCCCTTCGTCAATTACGGAATCCTTCTGAGGCAGGAATACAAGATTTATGAGATGAAGCGGCTTGTCAGCCAGGAGCTGAACCAGAAAAATCTGGCGGATTTATTTTACGCGGAGGAAATAACAGACAGCCGCAAAAAGGACGCATCCCTTCCGGAACAGCCGAATATCATTCTGATTTTCACGGAGGGCCTGTCCCAGAATATTGTCACCGATGAGAGAGACATCATGCCGAACGTGGCCGCGCTGGAGGAAAAATCCCTGAATGTTACCGGCTATTACAACCACACCTTCGCCACCTACCGGGCTATCAGCGGGCAGCTGTATTCCGGCTATCAGCTGAATAATCTGGATGAGAACTGCCTGATTTCCCTCCAGGACATCCTGAAGGAGGAAGGCTATCACACCGCCATGATCAACGCGGAGCCTCTCAACGAGGATTTCACCGGTTATCTTAACGCCCTTGGGTTTGATGAGGTGATCGGGGACGCGGCGGACATCACCTCGGGTCTGGCCGATTCCTATACGGACGGGGAAATCTATCAGCTGTTATGGGATACCGTGCTTGAACTTTCTGAGGCCGACGAGCCCTTTTTCACCGTCATTTACACCTTCGGCACACACGCCACCTTCATCAGCGATGAGGCGCAGTTCGGGGACGGAAGCGATGATGAGCTGAATAAATTTTATAACCTGGATTACCAGTTTGGCCAATTTATGGAAAAATTTGAGGACAGCTCCCTTTCGGAAAACACCATTCTTGTGTTCACCGCGGATCACGCCGCCTACCAGGACAGCGACTTTGCCGGGGCATTTCCTTCCTATGAAAGAAAAAGCTCCCAGCTGGACGAGGTTCCTCTCTGTATTTATTATGTAGGAATGGAACCGGAGACAATTGACGCCGGCGGGCGGAATTCTCTTGATCTGGCTCCCACCATTCTGGATTATCTGGATATCAGCGCCGAAAATTATTTTCTGGGCGAAAGCCTGTTCTCAGAAACCGGCACAGATTATGACACCATCTTTTATTCGGAGGCAAGCCCGATTTCCACAAAGGACGGGGCTATAACCGTCCTCGGCCAGGATGAGGCTGAAGCATTCGAAACGAAGATTCGTCAATACTTCGCGGCCAAGCTCTCTGATCCATCTGAGGATACGCTGGAAACCCTGAGCACGCTGACAGCCACCAGAACAACCACGGCGCTCTCCGACGACGGGCAGCTGCTGGAGGTAACCTACACACCCTCCGGCAGGGAGAGCTATACCCAGTACTGGTTTGCTGTCTGGAGTGCAGAAAACGCGCAGGACGACCTGGTATGGTATTATGCCTCCAAAAAGGCAAACGGTGACTGGACTTTCTCCGTCCCCCTCTCCTCCCACACCTTCGAGGGGGAAATAGAGATCGATGTGTATGGAGGGGACACGGAACCGACAGACCGGGTTGACCTGATTACCCTCATGTTGCCGTAATGTATTGTTTTCAGAACCGGTCTTGTCAATTTTATCTTCTTATGCTATATTTAATGCCGGTTTAAAAGAATGCGTGTCATACAGCCGTCCGCATTTTTCCTGTACCTGAAAATCAAAGATACAGGCGGCATTCCATTCAGGGCGGCCATGAACGACAACAAGGAGGAAATTATATGTCACAATCTACAGACAGAAAATCAGGCAAAAAGGGACTTGCCGCGGTCATCATCCTGATCGCTCTGATCGCGGTATTCGCGCTCATCTACACATTTTTGTCCCCGTCCGCTTCTGAGGGAAGCAAGTCTCTGACCATCGAGGTGATTGACAACGAGGGAGAGACCACCACATATTCCGTCAAAACCGACGCCGAGTATCTGCGCCAGGCGATGGACGAAACTGAAGGGCTGACCTACGAGGGAACAGAATCTGAATACGGCATGTACGTGGAAACCGTCAACGGCGTCACCGCGGACTTCAGTACGGACGGCGCTTACTGGGCCTTTTATGTGGACGGCGAGTACTGCAATTACGGTATCGACTCCCAGCCGGTGAACGACGGGGAGGTCTATACCATCGAGTATACTGTATATTAATGTGACAGGAAACGGCTGCTTAAGCAGTCCGCAATCAGCACGATTGTAAACGGCATAAAGCCGTCTGCTATTTCTACAGGGACACGTCTACTATTTCTACAGGGACAACGGCATGGGAAACGGCTCCGGAATTTCAGTAAAGGATATCGCTCTGATCGGCATGATGACCGCCACCATTGAAGTGGTAAAGGACGCGCTGGCTTTTTTGCTGAACGTGGAGCTGGTAACCCTGCTGATTGTTCTTTATACTCTTTTTTTCGGGAAGCGGATTCTGTTCGCCATCCCGGTGTTCGTGCTCCTGCAGGGAATGCTCCACGGCTTCGGTCTCTGGTGGATCATGTATCTGTATGTATGGCCGCTTCTGGCGGTACTGACTTCTCTTTTCAGGAGGCAGACCTCTCTTCTGTTCTGGAGCGTCTTCTGTGGCCTGTTCGGTTTGTTTTTCGGGGCGCTCTGCTCTCTGCCTTATCTTGTACTCAGCGGTCCGGCGGCGGCTTTCGCCTGGTGGGTTGCCGGGATTCCCTTCGACATCCTTCACTGCGTATCCAACGCCGTTCTTTGCCTTGCGCTCTTCCGGCCGCTGCGCCTGGCGCTTAGCAAATTAAAAAACGCCTGGTTCTGAATAACATTATTTTTATAAAAATATACGAAAGGATCATTCTGCTATGAACATTATCGTAACCGGAGGCGCCGGCTTCATCGGCAGCAACTTTGTTTTCCACATGCTGGACAAATATCCGGACTATCGCATCATCTGTCTGGACTGCCTGACCTATGCCGGCAACCTCTCCACTCTGGCTCCTGTCATGGACAACCCCAATTTCCGCTTTGTGAAGGAAAGCATCACTGACAGGGCCGCCGTCTATCAGCTTTTTGAGGAGGAGCACCCGGACATTGTGGTCAATTTCGCCGCGGAGAGCCATGTGGACCGCTCCATCGAAAATCCGGAGGTATTTCTGGACACCAATATCAAGGGCACGGCGGTGCTCATGGACGCCTGCCGCAGGTACGGCATCACCCGCTATCATCAGGTTTCCACCGACGAGGTTTACGGCGACCTGCCCTTAGACCGGCCGGATTTATTTTTCACTGAGGAGACCCCCATCCATACCAGCAGCCCCTATTCCGCTTCCAAGGCAAGCGCCGACCTGCTTGTGCTGGCTTACCACAGGACCTACGGCCTGCCCGTGACCATCAGCCGCTGCTCCAACAACTACGGTCCCTACCATTTCCCGGAGAAGCTGATTCCGCTGATGATTGCCAATGCCTTAAATGATAAGCCTCTGCCGGTCTATGGCGAGGGCCTGAATGTCCGCGACTGGCTGTATGTGGAGGACCACTGCAAGGCCATCGACCTGATCATCCACAAGGGACGCGTGGGCGAAATCTACAATATCGGCGGCCACAATGAGATGCGCAATATCGACATTGTGAAGCTGATCTGCAAGGAATTAAACAAGCCGGAAAGCCTGATCACCCATGTCACCGACCGCAAGGGTCACGACATGCGCTACGCCATCGATCCCACCAAGATTCACAACGAGCTGGGGTGGCTGCCGGAGACCAGATTTGCCGACGGCATCAAAAAGACGATTCAGTGGTATCTGGACAACAGGGAATGGTGGGAAACCATTATTTCCGGGGAATACCAGAATTATTATGAGAAAATGTACGGGAACCGGTAAATGACATAACGTCTTTTACCATATATGAAATTTTTGTCGCTTTCATCATGAAATGATAGAAACGACCAAAGTATCTGATATAACAGTTCATGCCGCCAATGAAAAAGCGGCAGAAATGGAGATGAAAATGAAAGCATTTGTCACAGGCGTCGGCGGCCAGCTGGGCCACGACGTCATGAATGAGCTGGCAAAACGCGGCTATGAGGGAGTGGGCAGCGATATCGCCCCGGCATACAGCGGCATTCAGGACGGCACCGCCGTCACCTCCATGCCCTATGTCGCCCTGGACATCACGGACAGGGAAAAGGTATTCTCCACAATCCGCGGCATCGCTCCCGACATCGTGATCCACTGCGCCGCCTGGACAGCCGTGGACCTGGCGGAGGATGAGGACAAGCAGAAAAAGGTTCAGGATATCAACGCCAACGGGCCAGAATATATCGCCGAAATCTGTAAGGAGCTGGACTGCAAGATGATTCAGATCAGCACCGACTACGTCTTTGACGGCCAGGGCACTACCCCCTGGGAGCCGGACTGCAGGGATTACGCGCCCTTAAACGTTTACGGCTCCACCAAGCTGGAAGGCGAGCTGGCAGTCTCCTCCACCTTGGAAAAATATTTTATCGTCCGAATCGCCTGGGTCTTTGGCCTGAACGGCAAAAATTTCATCAAGACCATGCTGAATCTGGGCAAAACCCATGACACGATCCGGGTAGTCAGCGACCAGATCGGCACTCCCACCTACACCCTGGACCTGGCCAGGCTTTTAGTGGATATGGCCGGGACGGAAAAATACGGCTACTACCACGCCACCAACGAGGGCGGCTACATCAGCTGGTATGATTTTACGGTGGAAATTTTCCGTCAGGCTTATGAGCTGGGACATGAGGAATACAGCCCCGACAGGGTGAAGGTTTTGCCCGTCACCACCGCGGAATACGGCGCCTCCAAAGCCGCCCGGCCCTTCAACAGCCGGCTGGATAAGAGCAAGCTGTCCGAAAACGGCTTTGCGCCCCTTCCGGACTGGAAGGACGCACTGCGAAGATTCCTGCAGGCATACGAATTTTAGATTTGAAGAAGACAAAAAGGGAAGGATTGCGAACCTTCCGGCCAAAAAAATATCATCTTTTCCGGAAAGCGCTGTGAGTCACTTCAGACCACAGCGCTTTCCGACGCCATAACCGGCAGACGGGTCAAAATCTGGTAAACGATTCCCCACATGCCATTCAGCACGGCATTGTCCAGCCAGGACAGAGGACGGCTCAGCGCCCCTGACGCAAGTAAAAGGAGCAGAAGCAGTCTCCCATATGACTGGAAACGGCTGAAAAAAACGCCGACGGCGGGGATGAATTCCTCCAGCACATGGGAGCCGTCCAGCGGCGGAAACGGAATCAGATTGAAAACGCCAAGGCCCACATTGATCACGGCGCCGTAGTAGACGATGATTTCCGCCGTCCTCCAGAAGGAGGAAGCTGAAGGCGCATACAGCACGAGCAGTCCATATAACAAAAGCGACAAAAACGCCAGGATAAAGTTCGCGAAGGGACCGGCCAGAGAAACCAAAATGACACCTCTCCTCGGGTTTTTGTAATACCGGGCATTGATCGGCACCGGTTTCGCCCATCCCATATGGAAAAACAAGAGACACAGCGTCCCCGCCAGGTCCAGGTGCCTGATCGGATTTAATGTCAGCCTGCCCGCCTGCCGGGGCGTCGGATCCCCAAGCCGGTCTGACACCCAGCCATGGGCACATTCATGAAATATAATTGCCGCCAGCACCGCCGGGGCGACGTACAGCATGGACTGTATCTGTGAAATAAAATAGCTGAGCATGGTTGTTTTCAATTCCTTCCTTTCGCTGTTTCCCGACGATTGCCTTCTAAACGGTCAGCAATTTCAAGCATTGACCTGATGGCATCCTCATAAGCTGCGGGCTGTTTTGCCCCAATTCTTTATTGGCATATTAAGGCTCCTGCTGATATTGGCCATTGCTTTGTGCTTTAATTCTTTCCTTCGGCTTTCACCAGTATATTCGTCAAAGGTTATATCCACTTCCTCCGAGAATCTGTCAATAATTTTGAAACCCTTTGACAACACGGTGCCCTTTGAAAACACAGTTGTCGTGGGCATCAGAAAGTTTATCCATTCAGTTCATGAACGAGTCTTTATTTTTTTAATGTTTTATTCCATGTTAAAGATGCCGTTTCAAGGTATGCCAATAATGCTGCTTTATTG
>JAJQBK010000060.1 GCA_021203305.1 Lachnospiraceae bacterium | reverse complement strand
AGAACGCCCAGCTTGCCAGGGAGATTGAAGTGTCGCTTCCTGTTGAGCTGGATTTGGATGAACACATTAAAATTATCCACGACTACTGCGAGCCGTTCCGTGCCGCCGGTATGTGCGTGGATTTTAATATTCATCAGAAACCGAACAACCCACATTGTCATATCATGCTCACGCTCCGGCCTCTGGACGAACATGGACAGTGGATGCCGAAAGGAAAACTTGTCTATGATCTGGACGAGAACGGCGAGCGTATCCGTCTCCCCAGCGGGAAATGGAAATCGCATAAAGAGCCGACTGTTGACTGGAGCGAACAGGGCAAGGCCGAGGAATGGAGAGCTGCATGGGCTGATGTTGTGAACCGCCATCTTGAAATGAATGGATTTACGGAATGCATTGACCACCGAAGCAACACCGACCGCGGCATTGAAGAAATCCCGACCATTCACATGGGGCCTGCCGCCTGTGCGATGGAGAAGAAAGGTATTCGGACAGAGCGTGGCGACATCAACCGGCAGATCAAAGCAGCCAACAAAATTATCAAGGAAACCCGGACAAGGATCAACGATCTGAAAGACTGGCTGTCCGCTCTCACCGAAGCTATGAAGGAAGTCATGGAGGAAGCAAAGTCTCCCAGCCTGGCAGACTTGATGGTTCAGTATATGGAGCTGGAGAGCCAAAAGGTTCAGAAATATTCTCCCCATTTCCGACTTCAGCACACTGTTTCGGTTACTGAGGATATGAGAAAATCACTCGACGAATTGAATGCCGACGGAATTTACACACTGGACGCTCTGGAGAAATCACTTGCCAAAGTGAAGGACAAATCTCATTCCACTCAGCAGAGTATCCGCAAAAAGGAACGCCGAATGAAAGATTTGGAGAAGATGATCGACCAGGGCAAACAGTATCAGACGAACCTTCCTGTTCGGAAACAGTACAACGCGATCAAGCGTCAGAAAAAAAAGAAGCTTTCGAGGAAGAGCACCGCGCCGAGATGATTCTCTGGAACACGGCAAACCGCTTTCTACATGCCAACCACATCGAGCCGGATACTTTGCCGGTTAAGCTGAAAGAATGGAAAGACGAATTGCTTGAGCTGACCATTGCGCACAATGAGCAGTATGAGGAATTGAAAGAGATCAGGGAGGAAGTTGACAAGCTGAATGCCGTCCACCGCCAGGTGGAGAAAATGTTGACTCCGGCACAGGCACAACAGCAAAAGAAAAAAAGAGAGATGGATTTGTGATGAAACGTAACAAATTAAATACAGGGTGTCTATGGCACCCTGTATATCTTTCACTTGTCAATGGATTTGATATATTTGCATTGAGGATAACGAGAACATCCCCAAAATTGTTCCCCTGCGTGATTGCCTTTTGCTGCGGTTCTTAAAACAAGCTTGCTGCCACAACGGGGACAGATCATCTGATCTTGCGTTGACTCATTAGATTCCTTTTGAGGTTCTATTTCATTTTCATTTTCTTTTTGAGGTTTCTTCTTGTTTTGAATGTTTTCAATATGCGCCAGTTTTAAGCTTCCATCAACCTGAGTCAGTGGCTGAAGTTTGCTATATAAATCGTCGATTTCCTCTTGAGTCAGCTTAATACCATTTGTTTTTGCGTTGGAACTTACTGCCGGTAAAATATCATATCTGTTTATGACGTGATGTTGGCCGCTGGTCAATGTAATGTCCTTTAATGTACATCTGTCGCTGAAAATGATATATGAATAAAACTGGTCAATTTCTATTCCAAGATATTTGCTCAACCATTTCAAATGCACTTTATTCTGGATAATCGGATTGAAAAAGTGTTCCTTCTGTGATTTGCCGCGACCTTTCGGAAGCGTCTGTGTCCAGTATTGCTGAGTTTCCGTCCCAAAAATCCATCCGCTGTAGTTTTTGGACTCAAACACATAAATACCAGACTCATGGAGAAGGATTACATCAATTTCAGTGGTTTCTCCATTATCCTTTGGCAGATAGCAATTAAAAAGATATTTCTTGTATCCCGAAAGTTTCTGAAGATATTTCCATGTGAGAAACTCTCCTTTTGTGCCTTTGTCGTAGCGCGATTTGTGAAAGCTATTATGAGTTTGCTTGTAATAATCTGTTTTCTCATATTGCTTCTTCGATATCCAGTAGTATAAGGCAACAATAATCAATATTAACAGTAATGACATTGGTTGATGTTTCCTCTCTCCACAAATTAAATAACAGCATTTGAGAATAAAACTCAAATAGTATGTTCTTCTGAAAAATTATACTACTTTCACGAAAAAGTTTCTATACAAGACAGGTATCTCCAATCCACAAAATTTCAGATGAATTTTTATTCACAATCACTACTCTACATATAAAACGGAAGGAGGATTTTTTAGAAATGAATGTATTTGAAACTGTCCGGGATTCTGTCACGGCACGACAGGCCGCAGAAAACTACGGTATTAAAGTCAACCGTAACGGTATGGCGGTCTGCCCGTTCCACAACGACAGGAACCCCAGCATGAAACTGGACAAGAGATACCACTGCTTCGGCTGTCAGGCCGACGGCGACGCGATCAGCTTCGTGTCCAGATATTTTGAACTGAAACCCATCGACGCCGCTAAAAAGTTAGCGGAGGACTTCGGTATCTCTTACGACGAACGGACGCACGACCCGCCCAGGCCAAAGCCGAAACCAAAGATTTCCGCACAGTTGGAATTTAAGAAAACAGAAAGCTACTGCTACCGTGTCCTCTGTGATTATCTTCATTTGCTTGAGAAATGGCAGACGGACTTCGCACCGAGAGCGCCGGACGAGGAGTGGCACCCGCTTTTTGTTGAAGCACTTCAAAGAAAAAATTATGTGGAGTACTTGCTTGATGATGTATTCCTGAATGGGAGCATTACTGACAAGGCAGAGTTTATCAAACTCCACGGAAAGGACGTGACCAGACTTGAAAAACGAATTCGAGAGTTTACCACAGGCCGAACAGGAGGCCGTGATTCAGACAATGAAAGAGATGGAGAAATTGAGAGCCTCACCGCCCCGCTTCGACCCCAACGTCGATCTGCACACAGTCACGATGACCGAGCTTTATGACACGGTATTCCCACCCAGGACGCCGCTCATTGATGGCCTGCTTTACAGCGGCACCTATCTCTTTGCCGGTTCCCCGAAAATCGGAAAATCCTTCTTTATGATGCAGCTTGCCTATCATGTGGCGATGGGCCTTCCGTTATGGGATTACCCTGTCCGGCAAGGAACCGTCCTCTATCTCGCCCTGGAGGATGATTACGCCAGACTGCAAGGGAGGCTTGTTCAGATGTTTGGAGTGGAGTCCACACCGAACCTGATCCTGACCACACAGTCCAGGACACTGACCGGCGGTCTCACCGAGCAGATGGAACGCTTCATGCAGAGAAACACCAATACCCGGCTTATCATCGTGGACACACTTCAAAAGGTCAGGGAGATCGGGAACGAGGCGTACAGCTATGCAGTCGATTATCAGAATATCACAGAGCTGAAATCCTTCACGGACAGGCATAACCTCTGTGTGCTGATCGTACACCACACCCGAAAGATGGAGGCGAGCGACAGCTTCGATATGATCTCCGGCACCAATGGTCTGCTGGGTGCTGCGGACGGCGCGATTATCCTGCAAAAGAAAAAGCGAGTGGAGAACACTGCCAAGATGATGATTGTCGGCAGAGACCAGGAAGATCAGGAACTGAGCCTTGAGTTTGACCGAGAGCATTGCTTCTGGGAACTGACCAACGCCGAGAAAGAGCTTCTGAAACGAACGCCCGATCCGATTGTTATTACCATCGCCGAATTTATGAAAGACCGGCAGGAATGGACAGGGAGCGCCACTGACCTTCTGGAGCTTCTGCCGGATATGCAGCTCAAGCCGCATACCCTGACCAGAAAGCTGAATGTAAATGTGTCAGTGCTTTATAACGACTTCGGTATCAGCTATACCCCGAACAGCCGGAGCCGGGAGAAACGCACCTTCACTCTGAAAAAACTGAATACAGACGAGGAAGCCGCTGCTTCTGGTGACGCTATTTCCGTGACGCTATCTGGTATATAAAAATAGCGTCACAGCGTCACAAGCGTCACACATCAACCATGCCGAGCCTGCAAAGACAGACCGGCTATTTTTATTTTACGGAGGTTTTGCTTATGGATGATAATACCAACACCACGACTCAGGAAGTCCCCTATATCAAGCGTACCATCGACGGACGCACCTACACAGTCAAGATACACTTCAACACCGAGACCAAAGAGACCGCCAAGGACAAGGTGAAGCGACTGCTGACCAGAGAGCTGCAAAGCCAGCGCCACGCCGGATAAGCATATTACAGGCTCCTGTCTCCTGCCGGAGGGGAGCCTGTCTGCAAATTTTTTGAGCAAGATACTAAAAAGTTCTTGACATTTAGTCTCAGGTGCAAGGCGTTTAAGCATCATTATGATCTGCCGGTCTGGAAATCAGCATTGAATTGATCTCTTTCACTTCTGCAATCTCCATGACAGTACTATGCCGAATAACAAAGCGTCAGGCACCGGCAAGTATCCTCATTGCACTTGCCGGTGCCCGCTTATACACCATATATTTTTTAAAGTATGCTGTCAATATTTCTTGCGTTGTAGATCAGCCTGCGAACCTCCATCACATTGCCGATCACTACATAAAAGACTGTGTAATTTCTCACGTATATTCTGTAATAAGGATAATCTCTTTTCTTTGCGGAGTGATATGGCTCAAAGGAAAGCGGGTTATCCAGTCGTTTCAGGATGGCTGCTTCCACGTTGTCGATTAATCGCTGCGCCGCATCTTCATTTTGCAGTACATTGGTGATGTAGTCGACCGTGTCGAGTAAATCCTGCTCAAAGAGCGGAAGATAACGAAGCTGAAAAGTCTCATTTTGCATGGGCGGCTCTCCTTGCGTTTGCGAATACCGTATCGTGAGATAACCGCTTTTCTGTGGAAGCAGCCTGTCTGTCTGCCTCATCAAGCTTTATTTCAATATCATCAGTGAGAGCTGAATATTGCTCCAGACTCAGGACGACCATCGCACCGTAACCATTTTTTGTCAGGTAAACTGGCTGTCCTTCATTCACCATATTTTCAATTTCAGGGAATTTATTCCTTAAGTCGGAAACCGGACGGATTTGAATCATAGTAACACCTCCTGTTTTTTACTATCGTTATTTTATCAGAATTTTATCATAAATACAACAGTATAACGGAAATTTGTGAAAGATACGAAAAAACTATTGACACATCTTTAGCCCGAATTATTCACGGTGGTATAAAGTACTTGCATACCAGCCGTCAAAGCAGCTT
>JAJQBK010000051.1 GCA_021203305.1 Lachnospiraceae bacterium | reverse complement strand
TTTCACAATAAAACAGGTCAATAATGACAATAAAACGGGTGAATAGAATATTTAATATTAACAAAAGAATGAAACATTCGAAAAATTGAACAAAATTTCTTGATTTTTTTTCTCTCCGGTTATATGCTGAAACAGATGAGTTATAACGGCGAAGAAGGAGGAAGCACATGAACCCGTTACAGAAGATGGATATGCACAAGGAGAGCTTTACACAAAATGATCTGCTGATATATGAAACGATTCGCCGAAACCCTGCCGGGATCATCCATATGACCACAAGCACGCTGGCTGATGAATGCGGCGTTTCCCAGCCGGCCCTTTCCCGCTTTGTCAAGTCTCTCGGCTACAGCCGGTACCAAGATTTCCGCACGGATATCGTGGCTTGGCTGGCACTGCAGGGAGAGCAGGAGGCGGGCGGCTCCAGCCACTTAAGCTATTATAATACGCTGTATGCGGTGCTGAGGGAAAGCGAGACTTTGCTGACGGATGAGTATATGAGCGGCCTGGCCGAATACATTAACCGTTTTGAGCGGATATTTCTGACAGGGGTGGGGAAGAGCTTCCATCCGGCGCAGCTGTTCGATGTGCTGATGCGCAAAAGCTGCCGGCCCATTCAGGCGGTGTCCCGGGATTATCTGATTGAGGCGGCGGATTATATGAATGAGAACGATCTGCTGATTATTTTTTCCGTCAGCGCGGCGGCCCATATCATGCAGGATTCCTGCCGGGCGGTGGGGAAAATCATGCTGGTGACGGCCAACGCCAACCATGATTACCGGGAGCGGGTGGATAAAACCGTCCTCCTGCCTTACGTACAGCCGGACCCGGAGAGCAGCTCGGTGTCGCCGATTTTGTTCAACGTGTTCGTGGAGCTGCTGGTTTCCTATTTATTAAAGGAAAAAAAGGAAAGCTGAGCGGCGGGAATGTTCTGCTTGTAACAGGAATGCGGGGAACGACCTGTTTCTGAACAGGGTTTTTATAAAAATAAAGAAAAGAAGGTATGGCAAATGAATCACAGAACAGAGATACTGGACCTGCGCACGGTGCTCGCGGTGCTGAAAGAGACGCCGGGACAACTGATTGAGACCAATGTGGAGGTGGACCCGGAGGCGGAGCTGTCCGGGGTATACCGGCATGTGGGAGCGGGAGGCACGGTCATGCGGCCCACACAGGTGGACGGGCCGGCCATGATCTTTCACAATGTGAAGGGACATCCGCAGGCCAGCGTGGCCATCGGCGTCCTGGCCAGCCGCGCCAGGGTGGCGAATTTATTCGGATGTAAAAAGGAGGAGCTGGGGCATCTGGTGCAGTCCTGCGCCGCCCATCCCATCGAGCCTGTGGTGGTGGAGGGAAAGGCGCCCTGCCAGGAGGTGGTGCATCTGGCCACGGATCCGGACTTTGATTTGTATAAACTGATTCCGGCGCCCACTAATACGCCGGTGGACGCGGGACCCTACATCACGCTGGGCATGTGCTACGCTACCCATCCTGACACCGGACTTTCGGACGTGACCATTCACCGGATGTGTATTCAGGGGAAGGATGAGCTGTCCATCTTTTTGCAGCCCGGCTCCCGTCACATCGGAGCCATGGCGGAGCGGGCCACGGAGCTGGGGCAGACACTGCCCATTTCCGTTTCCATCGGCGTGGACCCCGCCATTGAGGTGACGTCCTGCTTTGAGCCGCCTACAACGCCTCTGGGGTTCAATGAGCTCTCCATCGCGGGAGCGCTGAGGGAGCGTCCGGTGGAGCTGTGTCCCTGCGTGTCCATTCAGGAAAATGCCATCGCCAACGCGGAGTATGTCATCGAGGGCGAGATCATCCCCGGTGTGAAGGTGGTGGAGGACCAGAACAGCCATACCGGCTTTGCCATGCCGGAATTCCCGGGATATAACGGCCACGCCAGCTCTGAGTGCTGGCTCATTAAAGTAAAGGCTGTGACCCATCGGGTGAATCCCATCATGCAGACCTGTATCGGACCCAGCGAGGAGCATGTAAATATGGCGGGCATTCCTACGGAGGCCAGTATTCTGGGCATGATTGACAAGGCCCTGCCCGGCAAGGTGGTCAACTGCTGCGCCCACCGCTCCGGCGGTGGCAAGTACATGGCAGTCCTGCAGTGCAGAAAGACGGTGCACACCGACGAGGGCAAGCAGCGGCAGGCGGCGTTATTGGCGTTCTCCGCCTTCCCAGAGTTAAAGCATGTAATCCTGGTGGATGAGGATGTGGATATTTTTGACACCAACGATGTGCTCTGGGCCATGAACACCCGGTTCCAGGGGGACGCGGACATTGTGACCATCCCCGGCGTGCGCTGCCATCCGCTGGATCCCAGCTCCAGTCCGGCCTACACCGGCTCTATCCGGGATGTGGGGGTTTCCTGCAAGACTATTTTTGACTGCACGGTGCCCTTTGACTTAAAGGATAATTTTCATCGGGCGCCTTTCCTGGAGGTGGATCCGGAAAAGTGGCTGCATGGGTGAGGACCGGTAGACGGATCAGGAGAATTGATCGATGACGGAAAGATTAATTATCGGCATGAGCGGCGCCTCCGGCGCGCCGCTGACGGTGGAGCTGTTAAGGCGGCTCCACTCCACATATCCGCAGATTGAGACGCATCTGGTGGTGACAAGGGGCGGTGAGATGACCCTGCGGCAGGAGACAGATCAGACGGTGGAGAATTTGAAAGCGCTCGCCGATGTTTATTATGACAATGACAATATCGGCGCGGCCATCGCCAGTGGTTCCTTTCATACCATTGGCATGGTTGTGGTACCTTGCAGCATGAAGACCGTGGCGGGCATTGTGTCCGGCTACAGTGATAATCTGCTGCTGCGGGCGGCGGACGTGTGTATGAAGGAGCGGCGGAAGCTGGTGCTGGTGCCCAGGGAGGCTCCGCTCTCCACCCTGCACCTGAGAAACCTTTATCAGGCCAGCCAGCTGGGAGCGGTGATTCTGCCGCCCATGCAGACCTATTATGATCATCCGCGGACCGTTGAGGATATGACAGGGCATACAGCCGGGCGGATTCTGGAGCAGTTCGGGCTGGGGGAGCGGAATGACGGCTGGAAGGGGATGGATATGTAACACAGGAATATCTGGAAAAACAGATTACAATTGTCAGGCGGTGGAATGTATATGGCAGTCTGATAAGGCACTCAGTTCTTTGAACAGGTGCCGCCCGCGAAGTGGACGCGGGTTGGAGAAGGACTATGGATGGCGACAGGAATAGTGTGACAGCGGAAAAGAAAATGGACGGGGTCAGGGAATTTCGGGTAGACCGCGAACTTATGGACGAGCGGCTGACGGCCAGAATTCTTGTCTTACCCGGGGGAGTGGAGGCTCATATCTACGGCGGCTGCCTGCCTCATATCGGGGCGGTCAGCATCGTGGATCCGGATGGCTGCCTGACCACCACACAATTTCCGGGCCATAAGGATGGAGTTGTCTCAGATAAGTGGGCGAAGGCCATTGCCGGCGCGGGGCGTCTGCTGGTGACGGTGGCGGCCGGAATTCATTATGACAACCTGACGAAAGAAGGGATCGGGGCAGTGGTAGAGGCCACGGATGAAATGCTGGAGGAAGCGCTGAAAGAAATGAGAGACGCCGTGGAAAGCTGTTGAAGGAATAAAAAAAATAAGAAGGGAGACCATGCTGATGGAAAATCTGGAACAGAAAATTCGAATTTATCACAATGAGGGCGGCCCTGACATCGGCGTCACATCGGCGGCGGTGATTGAGAAGGACGGACATTATTTCAGAGATTCGGCTGGGACGAGTGAACTGCTTCCGTACGAGGACTGGCGGCTCACGGCAAAGGAACGGGCGCTGGATCTGGCGAAAAGGCTCAGCGTGGAGGAGATCGCCGGACTGATGCTGTATTCCCCTCATCAGATGGTGCCTTCCATGCCGGGCGGCCCTTTTAGCGGTACCTATGACGGAAAGGGCTTCCTAGAGAGCGGGAAGGAAAAATGGGATATGACCGACCAGCAGAAACGGTTTCTGGAAAAGGACCATGTGCGCCATGTGCTGGCGGCGGGGCTGGAGGACGCGGAGACTGCCGCGAAGTGGAGCAACAGGCTGCAGGCCTTCGCGGAAAGCCTGCCCTGGGGAATACCGGTGAACATTTCCAGCGATCCCCGTCACGGCGCAGGCAAGAGCGGCGCGGAGTTTAAGATGGACGGCGGCGATGTGTCCAAATGGCCGGAGGGAATGGGAATCTCCGCTACCTTTGACCCGTCTGTGTGCGAAGAATTCAGTAAGGTTGTGGCAAAGGAGTACCGGGCCATGGGAATTACCACGGCCCTGTCGCCCCAGATTGACCTGGCCACAGAGCCACGCTGGATGCGCTTTGAGGATACCTTTGGCACCCATCCGGATATGGTGACGGAAATGGCGCAGATTTACTGCGACAATCTGCAGGAAACAGAGGGAAGCCCGGACGGCTGGGGAAAGGAGAGCGTCTGTGCCATGGCTAAGCACTGGCCCGGCGGCGGCCCCTGTGAGGCGGGCCGGGACGCCCATTATGGCTTTGGCAAGTTCGCGGTCTATCCCGGAGATAATCTGCGGGATCACATGAAGCCCTTTACCGAAGGAGCTTTCCATTTGAAGGGAAAGACCGGCTGTGTTTCCGCCGTGATGCCCTATTATACAATCTCCTGGCAGCGGGATCAGAAAAATCATAAGGATGTGGGCAATTCCTACAGTGAATATCTGATCAAAGACCAGCTGCGGAGCAAATACGATTTTGACGGTGTGGTATGCACGGACTGGGGAATTACGGCGGATCCCGATCCTGAGATGGACGCCTTTGGCAGCCGCTGCTACGGGGTGGAAGACCTGACAGTGGCGCAGCGTCACTATCTGGCCATTAAAAACGGTGTGGATCAGTTTGGCGGGAATTCGGAGATGCAGCCCATTCTGGACGCGTATCAGCTGGGTTGTGAGGAAATCGGCGAGGAGGCCATGAGACAGCGGATGGAGGAGTCGGCGGTGAGGCTGCTTTTAAATATTTTCCGCTGCGGGCTGTTTGAGAATCCCTATCTGGACCCGGAGGAAAGCAAAAGCCTGGTTGGATGCAGGGAGCATTGTGACGCCGGATATGAGGCCCAGCTTAAGAGTGTGGTCTTACTGAAGAATCAGGGAGCTCTGCCCATCAGAGAGCGCAAAAAGGTCTACATCCCCAACCGTCACATCAACGCGAAAAAAAGCTTTATGCGGGGAATGGACCCGGCCCGGGATGTGACACCCGTATCACAGGAGCTGGTAGGAAAATATTATGACAAGGCGGAAACGCCCGGGGAGGCGGACTTTGCCCTGATTTTCGTGGAGAGTCCCATCTGCAATGGCGGATATAACGGCGAGGATCTGAAGAACGGCGGGAACGGCTATGAGCCCATTTCCCTGCAGTATCGCCCGTATACGGCGGATACGGCGCGGCCGGTGAGCCTGGCGGGAGGAGACTTCAGGGAGGCGGATTCCAACAGAAGCTACCGGGGCAAGACCGTAACGCCGGCCAATGAATCGGATCTGGACATCATTCTGGATACCAGGAAGGCCATGCCCGATAAGCCGGTGATCGTCTGTCTGCGGATGCACAATCCGACAGTGGTGTCAGAATTTGAACCCTATGTGGACGGCATTCTGGTGGAGTTCGGGGTGCAGAAGCAGGTGCTGTTTGACCTGGTCAGCGGACAAAATGAGCCATCCGCCCTGCTGCCGGTACAGTTTCCGGCCAGCATGGAGACCGTGGAGGCCCACTGTGAGGACGTACCCTTCGACATGGAGCCCTACCGGGATCAGGCAGGGCATGTGTATGACTTCGCCTTCGGAATGAACTGGGGAGGCGTCATTGAGGATGAAAGGACAGAAAAATTCTGCGGGAAAGCATGAACCTGAACGGTTCATCGTATCCCTTCTTAATATAACTTATGTGACGTGACATTTACAGATTGCGCAGCCGCTCTCTGAGGGCTGCGCCCGTAGGCGTGGCCGCCAGTCCTCCCAGGCCGGTTTCCCAGATATTTTCCGGCAGGGAGCGGCCGATGGAGCGCATGGCGTCGAAGACCTCATCCACAGGAATGCGGCTTTCCACACCGGCGATTGCCAGGTCGGCGCTGGTCAGGGCGTTTACCGCGCCGATCACGTTGCGTTTCACACAGGGGATTTCCACAAGGCCGGCCACCGGGTCGCAGGCCAGGCCCAGCAGGTTTTTCATGGCAAGAGCGGCGGCGTGGGCGATGGCTTCGGTATTGCCGCCGTTCAGATAAGCCGCGGCTCCCGCCGCCATGGAGGAGGCGGAACCGATCTCCGCCTGGCAGCCGCCGGCGGCTCCCGCCAGAAAGGCCCGGGAGGCGATGACGCCGCCGATACCTGCTGCCACATACAAGGCTTCTGTCATCCGATCATCGTCAAACCCTTTCTGCTTCTGAAGGGACAGAAGCACCGCGGGCAGAACGCCGCAGGAACCGGCGGTGGGTGCCGCAACGATACGCTTCATGCAGGCGTTGGATTCGCCCATCTGAACCGCCTTTTCCATCACAAGACCGATGAAGTCGCCGCACAGAAGCTTTCCCTCCTGTCTGGCGGCGGCAATTTTGGCTCCGTCCCTGCCGGACATGCCGCTTTGGGACAGCAGTTCAGGATCATAGGACTGGTCCGCCGCCCACATGGCCAGATACATTTTTTTCATTTTTTCAAAATTTTCTTCCGGGGACATGGCCTGCTCGGCGCAGTCCTCTTTTCTGACGCATTCCCAGAAGGGGATGCGCTCCTTTTCACAGATTTCCATGATTTCTTTTACTGAAGTGTACATAATTATCTTATCCTCATTGAGCGGCAGAGTACCTTTGAACCAGAATACCAGCCGGCTTCTTTCCTGTTCAGACATATTGACGGGCAGATTACTTTTGAGTCGGAGAAGCCGCCGGAATATTTTCGGCTCAGCTGCTCATGCTCAGATAGGTCACCTTGACAATTCCCTCCTCGTGGGCCAGCTCTGCCACCACATCCTGAGGCACCTCATCATCACATTCAATGACCGTGACCGCGTATCCGCCCCGGCTGGAACGGTAAAGCTGCAGGGTGGCGATGTTGATCTGAAAGCCTGCCAGTACGCAGGTGATCTCAGCCACCAGGCCGGGCTGGTCCTGATTCTGGATGATCAGGGTGGGGTAGTCGCCGCTGAAGCTGTTGGCCAGGCCGTCCACCTCATTGACCTCGATTCGTCCGCCGCCTATGGAGGACGCGGTCAGCTCCAGCTTTTTGCCGCTGATCCCGGTGAGGAGGAGCTTTACAGAATTGGGGTGAGCGTCGCCCAGATCGATTCCGCCAAAACGGTATTTCAGCCCTTTTTGCCGGGCAATCTCAAAGCTGCAGGGAATCAGAGGGTCGTCCACGGCAAGTCCCATCAGTCCGGCGAGAAGAGCCTTATCGGTGCCATGTCCTTTGCCTGTAGCGAGAAAGGAGCCGTGAAATAAAATCTCTGCCTCCGCCACATCCTCGTTCAGAAGCCTGCGCGCCACATTGCCGATTTTGGCGGCTCCCGCGGTATGAGAGCTGGAAGGACCGACCATCACCGGCCCTACAATATCAAATAAGTTCATGGAGTTTGGCACCTCCTTTTTAGCTGCTGTTTACGGCGGCTTATTATAGTTTAACATGAATTCGAACAGGGAAACAGCCTTTTTTCAAAATATTGAAAGAAATGTTTTCCTCAATAAAAAAATATGATACAATGACTGAAATGACTTGTGAATCGGGGAGAATACTGAATGAACAATCATACAAAGGACAGACTGAAAATACTTCATTCTTCAGGGATTGAAGAATGCTTAACTGTGTGTAATCGCATCATTGACTGGATTGATTCCGTTCCGCTGTGGATTGTCGGCATTCCCCTATTTGCTGTTAATTTCGGGTTGTTTTTTTACATGGGTGAGGGATGTACCTTTGAGATCATTGATCAGTGGGAGGAGAGCCTTCTTAACTATGTATTAACAGCAAAGCATGTTTTTGGTGACGGTGCTGATGTGTTTCCGGAGCTTTTGGGAGGGGTTGGCGCCAGCGGTATGGAGCCATCGGATCTGCTGGCACTGCCATTGTATTATTTCCTTGAACCATTGACAGCTTTTCTTGTGCAGTATGGGTTTGTTTTTCTCTGCGGATTTTTTGGCATGTATGCCTGCATGAAGGAGCTGACAGCCAGCAGCATTTTGGCGGTGGCCATGGCGGGCTGCTTTTGTATGCAGCCTCTTTACTCCATATATGGTTTGTCCGAATACGGCATTCCTCTGATTTTATATGCGTTCATATGCCTGCATAAATCCAAAAAACTTCCTCTGGCTTTTTTCCTGACTACCCTTTTTGGACTGTGCAGCCATATGGTATATACCGGATATGCGGTGTTGTGCTTTTGGGCACTGGCACTGATTGTCCTGATTCTGCAAAAAAAGAACTGAAAATGGGCAGGGCTTGGATTTTGTGAGCTGACGGCGATTTACTTGGTGGTGAACAGGGAGCTTTTTGCGGAATTCTTTTTTAACAGTACTTCCTATGTGAGCAATCGTGAGGAAATAGTAAAATATGCGTCCGGCTTCTGGAATGCTGCGAAGGATTGCTTTGTCAACAGCATCCAGCATGCGCCTTCCAAACACAAATATCTGATTCTTCCCATCATCCTGATGCTGATAATAGGTTTTTTTAAGAAAAAATCTCAGATCAGCCAGAAGAGATACCGCCTGGCGGTATTGGGGTTCGCAGTGCTGGTATTTACAGCTCTGTTTTACGGATTTTGCAATTCCCAGATTGTGGCGGATTTCAGAAATCACTCCAGTGGAGTCTTGCGTTCTTTTCAATTTGAGCGGTTTTACTGGCTCTATCCGGCGGAATGGTTTATCGAATTTGGACTGCTGTGCTCTGTATGGTGGGGCGAACGGCGGCCCAAAAGCCTTTTTCCGGCAGTGCAGCTTCTGCTGTTTGTGTTGGTGATGACACCAACATTGAACTGGATTCTGGTGAATTCTAATTTTTATAGGAATGTGAATCAGCTAAATAACGGATCTTCTATTACGGGGTATATTACATGGGAAAGCTATTACTCAGAAGGGTTGATGCAGGAGCTGGAAGATGCAATTGGCAGGGATATGACAACCTATCGGGTGGCTCATCTGGGGATTAGTCCGGCTCCTTCACTCATGCATGGCTTTTATACCGTGGATGGATATTCCAGTAATTATTCCCTGGAATATAAGCATCGTTTTCGCCAGGTGATTGCGGCAGAGCTTGAAAAAGCACCTGAGACCGCCGCCTATTTTGACAATTGGGGCAATCGCTGTTATCTTTTCAACAGTCAGACAGGTACATATTATAACCTGGCCAAGGGCAATGATGTAGTCTATGAGGATCTGGAATTTGACATGGATGCGCTGAAGGATCTGGGATGTGAATATCTTTTTTCCGGTGCACAGCTTCTGGACGCGGAGGAGATGGGGCTGACCTTTATGGGCTATTACGAGACGGAGACCTCTTACTGGGGAATTTGGCTGTACGCTCTTGAATAATTTCGCTTTTGCCTGTATCATACATTACAGAAAAGAGGAAACGAACATGAAATACGATTTTACTTCCATTATGGACCGGCATGGAAAGGATTCCATCGCTGTGGATAAAATCCCCATGGAGGGGGCAAGGGTGGACGAAGGCTTTTCCATTATCCCCATGTGGGTGGCGGATATGAATTTTGCCACAGCGCCCACAATACAGGACGCGATTATCGAGAGGACGAAGCATCCGGCCTTTGGATATTATGATACCAGAAAGGAATATTTTGACGCCATCATTGACTGGCAGAAAAGCCGCCATGGGGTGGAAGGGCTGGCGAAAGACGATATCGGCTATGAAAATGGTGTGCTGGGCTGTCTGGCCTCCGCTCTGCAGGCCTTTACCGCGCCGGGGGAGGCGGTGCTGCTGCACTCCCCGACCTACATTGGCTTTACCCATGTGATGGAGGACAACGGGCGCAGGATGGTCTTAAGTCCTCTGAAGCCGGATGAGCAGGGCGTTTACCGCATGGATTATGAGGATATGGATCGGAAGATTAAGGAGAATCATATCCATTTCTGCATTTTCTGTTCTCCCCACAATCCCACCGGCAGGGTCTGGGAGAGGGAGGAGCTGGAGAAGGCCATGGAGGTTTACCGGGCCAATGACTGTGTGGTGGTTTCCGATGAGATCTGGTCTGACCTGATTCTGGCGGGGCATACTCACATTCCCACCCAAAGAGTGTCTGAGGACGCCAGAAAGCGCACCATTGCTATTTACGCGCCCTCCAAGACCTTCAATCTGGCGGGACTGATCGGTTCCTATCATATTATATATGATACTTATCTCAGAGACAGGGTAGTAAAGCAGTCCCGGCTGAGCCATTATAATGATATGAATGTGCTGTCCATGTACGCTTTAATGGGCGCCTACAGTCCGGAGGGGCAGAAATGGCTGGATGAGCTCTGTCAGGTGCTGACACAAAACGTGGATTATGGTTATCATTATATAACGGAGCATTTTCAGGGGGTCAGTCTCTCTAAACCTCAGGGAACCTACATGCTTTATCTGGACTGCGGCCAGTGGTGCCGGGAGCATGGAATGAGCGTGGATGAGCTGTTAAAGGAAGGAATCCGGGTGGGCGTGATCTGGCAGGACGGCAGACCCTTCCAAAAGCCGGACACCATCCGCATGAATCTGGCGGTGCCCTTCTCCATGCTGAGGGAGGCCTTTGACAGGCTGGACAGGTATGTTTTTAACAGATAAAAATGTTCTGTAAATCTGGACTGCACTGAAAATTTTTGGTATGTATTGTCGGGAAAACAGACAAACAATATTTCGAGTATGTTGTATTGGTGACGTTGCCTTTTGCAGTGCAAAGGCGGCGGACAATGAGGAGCGGAAAGCGTCTTCAGGGAGGAAGGAAAATGAAGAATTTTATCGTCACATCAAAACTGGATAACGTGGCCCTCAGCGGCGCCATTATAGAGCCCGAGGGAGAGCCGAAGGCGATCATTCAGCTCACCCATGGCATGTGCGAGCACAAGGAGCGCTATTATGATTTTATGAGATATCTGGCGGCCAACGGCTATGTGGCGGCAATTCACGACCACAGGGGGCACGGCGCCAGCCTGGCTTACCCGAACGCCTACGGATATTTTAATGAGCAGCCCTATGACGCGCTGGCCCGGGATCTGTTTCAGATTTCCCTGTATCTGAAGACCAAATATCCGCAGCTGAAGCTCTATCTGTTCGGCCACAGCATGGGAACCCTGGCAGCCCGGCTGTATCTGAAGGAGCATGACGACGCGATTGACAAGCTGGTGCTGAGCGGCCCGCCCACCAACAATCCGGTGATCGGCGCCGCGCTGGCTCTGACAACGGTTCTGAAGAAAAAGGAAGGCCCCAGGGCCAGGGTAGAGAGCTTAAACAACCTGGTGTTCAGCGCTTACAATAAAGGATATGACGTACCAAACGCCTGGCTTTCCGCCAATGAGGACAATGTGAAGGCTTACAACGAGGATCCGTTGTGCGGCTTCGTGTTTACTGTGGACGGCTTTGATACCCTGTTCCACATGCTGAAGGAGGTCTTTTCAAAAAAGGGCTGGCATGTGACCAACCGGCAGCTGCCCATCCTGCTGGCGGCCGGGCTGGACGATCCGGTGATTCAGTCCAAGCGCAGCTTCATGAGCCTGAAGAGCTTTCTGGTGGAGAGAGGCTACACGAAGGTGGAGGGCCGGCTTTACAGCGGCATGCGCCATGAGATTTTAAATGAAAAAAACAACCAGAAGGTGTATGAGGACATTCTGGAATTTTTTGACAGGAAATGATTTTCTGCAGGATTTTGGGAGCACGAAGCGCGGAACAATCCGTGAACCACTTTTGACATCGTAACCAATTTCCTGAAGATAAAAGAAAAAAATACGATCCGATGCAGGAACAGGCAGTTTGCGCAGGGTACCGGTAAACAGGAGGAAACCATCATGAATCAGTCGCGCCGGGTCGCGGGACGCTCAAAAGGGACGACGGAAACCGCCGCGGAGAGAAAGGCCAGGGCTGAGGCGGCCAGGAAAGCGGAGGAGAAAAGGCTGGCTGAGGAAGCCCGCCGGGAGAAGGAAGCGCTTGAAAAGGCGGAGGCGGACAAGCTGAGACTTGCGGCGAAGGGATACCAGCCTCTGGCGGAAACGGCAGCCGTTGATTCGGATTCAAAAATCGGCGGCGGCAGCATTGCCCAGCTGGAGAAATATCTGTATTTTGACGGAGAACAGATCAGTAATTCTGTTTCTTTTCCGGAAGCTTCCAGCAATAAGGGCTATGACCTGTACGTCAAGGGAAAAGTGGATAATGTGGAGCTTTCCACCGGCTATGACGAGTATCACAGCAACAGCGAGTCCCTGGGACAGGCCATGTGGCATGTAAAAGCAGGACAGTCGGAATTTGTGACAACGGTAGTTTTTAATAAAAACCGTGTGGTGAACAGGCAGTGCGGCTGCCCAACGTGCGCGAAAAGACAGAGCTGGTACGGCTGGTACGATATGGACGATCCGGATTGTCAGTATATGGCGGCTTTGCTTTACTGGGTGCGGGATTATCTGAAGAGCCACAATATAGGGGACGCCACGGACAAAAACGCGGAGCGCCTGATGGCGGCCAACCGGCGCCGGCGTTCCAACATTCTGGTGGCGGACAAAACCTGGAAGGAGGAGAGCCTGACCTTAAAGCCCAGGCTGGTCAAAAAGGACGGCACTCTGACAGCGTCCTTCAAGGTGGGGACAGGAAGGCTGTTTGTCATTAAACAGCTGGATGAGTTCTGCGCCAATGCGCGCAACTGCGCCACGGCTACCTATGGGTCAAATACGCAGATCAACCACCGCCGGAGTAATTTTAACCAGGAGAGCCAGAACTGGCTTCGCTTTATCGAGAGAATCGTACAGGAGGAAGAGGAGTTCGGCCAGAGAATGGAGGACGCCGCCCGCAGCCGGTATTATTATCCAAGGTCGGTGCGCGTGGGAGGTTCCCTGAATCTTTTTGGCTGGCGGCTGGACGAATTTTACAATGAGATAGGCGACGGGGATGTGGAATATGAGGACCGGGACGCACAGCCTGTGGTGAAGACCCGGCTGCGCCGGGGAGAAGGAAACCCCCGGATCCCGGTCAATATTTCAGAATATAAGGAAAAGAGAGGCCAGACTTCCTCAACGCAGCAGGCGCGCGGAACGAGCCAGGCGGGGACAGCCCGGTCATCAGCCTCTTCTTCCACGGAGTTTCACGGAATTCAGGTAAGAGGGAGGCTGCCGGAGTTATCCTTCGGTATGGACTGCGCTTATTATATCAGCGGGGACAGGCTGTGCCGCTCGGAAAACGGCTATCGGGAGAGGATCGGAAGCCTGGTTTCCATGTCCGGAGAGGATGGCTCCTTTGCCATGCTGATCGGCCGCAACAACATGTCGGAATTTTACTATCAGATTCTGCCCGCCATGCAGGATATACTGGAGGTAAAGGAAAATAATCCGGACAGAATTCACGCCTTCCTGCCGCCGCAGGTGAATTTTGTCTTTTATCTGGACGCGGATGAGAATGACGCCTTTTGTGAGTCCTATGCCCGTTATGAGGATAAGAGCTTTTCCATGACGGACTGGCTGGATGAGAGCCGGAAGACTGATGTGGAGACGTACCGGGATTATACGGCGGAGCAGGAGGTTCTCTACCGGCTGTTAGGGTGGCTCCCGCAGGTAAATCTGAAGCGAAAGGAGCTTAGCTGCGGCGGGGATGAGGACCGAATTTACCGCCTGATGAGCGAGGGCGTGGAGGAGCTGCTTTCCCTGGGGGAGGTTCAGTGTACAGACCGGTTCCGCTCCCGCAGGAAATTTAAGCGTGTGAAGGTTTCCGTGGGGGTCTCTGTTTCCAGCGGACTTCTGGATCTGGATATTGCCACGGAGGATGTGCCGCCGGAGGAGCTTCTGGATCTCCTCGCCGGCTATCGGGCGAAAAAAAGCTATTACCGCTTAAAGGACGGCTCCTACGTGGATTTGGATGATCAGTCTCTGGAGCTTTTAGCGGAGCTGATGGATTCCATGCACGTGAAGCCGAAGGAGTTTGTCCAGGGTAAGATGCATCTGCCCCTGTACCGCACCCTCTATCTGAATAAAATGCTGGAGGAAAACGAAAGCGTCTACAGTGACAGGGACAGCCGTTTCCGGGAGATGGTCAAGGGCTTTAAGACGATCAATGACGCGGATTTTGATGTGCCGGAGAGCCTTTCCAAAATCATGCGGCCCTACCAGAAGGACGGCTATAAGTGGCTGAGGACTCTGGAGGCCTGGCAGTTCGGGGGAATCCTGGCGGACGACATGGGCCTGGGGAAAACGCTGCAGATCATAGCGCTGCTTTTGTCGGCGAAGGAGAGACGGGACGCTTCGGCTTCTGATGCGGCGGAGCTTCCCGCTGTTGCGGCTGCGGCTTCTGACAGCGTGGCAGCAGAATGGAAGAGAACCGGGAGAGGCGGAAAAGTAAAAGCGGACAAGGCGGCGGAACCAGTGGTTCCCGGTACCTCCCTGGTAGTGGCGCCCGCTTCTTTGGTCTTCAACTGGGGCGAGGAATTTGCCCGTTTCGCCCCTTCCCTTAAGATTTTGCTGGTCACGGGCACTCAGGAGGAGCGCCAGGCAAAGATTGCCGCGTATCAGGATTACGATGTGCTGGTGACCTCCTATGATCTGCTGAAAAGAGACATTCATCACTATGAAGGGCTGGAATTCGCCTATGAGGTGATCGACGAGGCCCAGTATATCAAGAACCATACGACTGCCGCCGCCAAGGCGGTGAAGGTGGTCAGAAGCCGGTACCGCTTCGCCCTGACCGGTACGCCTATCGAGAACCGGCTCAGCGAGCTCTGGAGCATTTTCGACTATCTGATGCCCGGTTTTTTATATCCTTATGATACCTTCAAGCGGGAGATTGAGACTCAGATTGTGAAATATCAGGACGAGCAGGCCATGAAGCGGCTGCAGAAGATGACCGGCCCCTTTATCCTGCGAAGGCTCAAGGGCGACGTCCTGAAGGATCTGCCCGACAAGCTGGAGGAGGTGCGTTATGTGCGTATGGCCGGGGAGCAGCAAAAGCTCTACGACGGCCAGGTGCTTCACATGCGGGAGGTGGTCTCCGCCCAGGATGCGGAGGACTTTAATAAGAACAAACTGGCGATACTGGCGGAACTCATGCGCGTCCGGCAGATCTGCTGTAATCCGTCCCTGTGCTTTGACAGCTATCAGGGAGAATCGGCCAAGACGGACGCCTGCCTGGAGCTGATCCAGAGCGCCATCGACGGCGGCCACAGGATGCTTTTGTTTTCCCAGTTTACTTCCATGCTGGAAATCCTGCAGAAACGGCTGGATCAGGAGGGAATCGCTTACTTTACGATCACGGGCGCCACGCCCAAGAAGACCCGTCTGGAGCTGGTAAATGATTTTAACAGCGGGGATGTCCCGGTGTTCCTGATTTCCCTGAAGGCCGGCGGCGTAGGCTTAAACCTGACCGGGGCGGACGTGGTCATCCACTACGATCCCTGGTGGAACGTGGCGGCGCAGAATCAGGCCACCGACCGCGCCCACCGTATCGGCCAGACGAAAAAGGTGACGGTTTTTAAGCTGATCGCCAAGGGCTCCATCGAGGAAAAGATCTTAAAGCTCCAGGAGGACAAGCGTGAGCTGGCCGACCAGGTCATCAGCGGCGAGACCGGGCAGCTCGGTGGCATGACCAGGGAGGAGCTCTTAGGGCTGCTGGAGGTGTAAAATAAGGCTTTACAGTTTTTTGAAAAGCGGATATAATCTGATCAGTGACTGAAGAAAACCTTTATTTACAGAATTTACAGAGAAATAGAGGAATTGCTGGGGAAAAGTACCAATGACAGTAAAAAGGCGGTGAAAGGATGGAAGCAACAGGCATGACATTGGACGAACTGAAACAGGTCACTATTGATTACTATGTGAATTTACAGAGGATAAAAAAGGCGGATACAGGAAACAATCCTGAGCTGGAATATCAGCTGAGAGTGTTCAGAAATAAACTATCCGCATTGGGAATTTCGGCTGAGGAATACGAGATGTAGCGGCAGTAAATGTACAAAAGAAGGGTAAATAAAAAAGGTACAGAGAGGACACGAAGAAGAGTCCCCACTGTACCTTTTTTGCTATCTTTATTCAGGGTAACTGTGCAGGGCTCTGTCTGGCAGAGTCGGATAGCAGTAAGCAGGGCTGTTACGGGAGAGGCCGTGGGAAAAGGAGGGAGCAGATTATGGCGGCGTTTGAGAGAATATTGAGCGGACATAAAGGGCTGGATGAGGCGCTGGACAATATCCGGCTGGGGGATAACGTGGTATGGCAGGTGACCCGGCTGGAGGATTTTAAATACTTCATGGAGCGGTTTGTGAAGCAGGCCATCGCGGACGGACGGAACCTGATTTATATGCGGTTTGCCAGTCATGAGCCATTGCTGGAGCCTCAGCCGGGGCTGAAAATCTGTGAGTTTGACCCGGATCAGGGCTTCGAGACCTTTACGGTGGAAATCCATAACAGAATTGCTGAGGAAGGCTTTGACGCATTTTACGTTTTTGACAGTCTGTCCTCCTTACAGTCGGTGTGGTATACGGATCTGATGATGGGCAATTTTTTCCGGCTGACCTGTCCCTTCCTGTTTGAGCTGGATACGGTGGCTTATTTCCCGCTGCTGCGCGGGCGGCATTCCTACAGCGCGGTGGCCAAAATCCGGGACACCACCCAGCTTTTGCTGGACGTCCACAGCGCGGATCGGCTCTATGTCCACCCTCTGAAGGTCTGGAACCGGTATCTGCCCGAGATGTTTCTTCCCCATGCCTGCTCCATGGAGGACGACAGCTGTGTCGCTTTGGGCGGCGGCGTCCCCATGAGCCGGTATTATCGGATTATGGAGGAGGTGAACGCCAAAAGCCAGGATCAGAATCTGGACAGCCACGACCGCTTTTTCGCCCTGGCGAGGCTGGAATATCAGCGGGGAAATTTCAGTGAGGAGACGGAAAACCTGATCATTGAGAGCACCATGACGAAGGACAAACGGCTTCATGAGCGGATCCGGGAATATTTTGAGCCGAAGGATTATTTCGCGCTGCGGGATCGGATGGTGGGCAGCGGCTCCATCGGGGGCAAGGCCTGCGGCATGCTGTTAGCCAGACGGATTGTGGAGAAGCGGCTGCCGGAGTACGCAATGTATACGGAGCCCCATGATTCCTATTACATCGGCTCGGATGTTTTTTACACCTATATTGTGATGAACAACTGCTGGGATATCCGGCTGGCGCAGCGGACCAAAGAGGGATATTTTTCCGAGGCGGAAAATCTGCAGAAAGCTCTTCTGTCGGGCACCTTCCCGGACGATATCCGGGAGAAATTCCGCACCATGCTGGAATATTTTGGGGCTTCTCCCATCATTGTGCGCTCCTCCAGCTTTCTGGAGGACGGCTTCAATAACGCCTTCGCGGGGAAATATGAATCCGTATTCTGCGTCAATCAGGGCAGTCCTGAGGAGCGGCTGACCGCCTTTGAGAACGCGGTGCGCAGGGTGTACGCCAGTACCATGGACATCTCCGCCCTGGAATACCGCAGACAGCGGGGACTGGATAATCAGGATGAGCAGATGGCCATCCTGGTGCAGCGGGTGTCCGGCGCTTTCTGGGGAAAGCTTTTCTTCCCGGCGGCCGCGGGGGTGGGCTACAGCTACAGCGTGTACCGCACCAGCCGGGATATGGATCCGGCGGCGGGACTTCTGCGTATTGTGGCGGGCCTGGGCACCCGGGCGGTGGACCGGCCGGAAAATGATTATCCCAGGCTGGCAAGCCTGGACCGCCCGGCGGTTTCCCTGTACAGCTCCGTGGCGGATAAGCACCGGTATTCCCAGAGAAATATTGACGTGCTGGATATTTCGGAAAATCGGATCAAAACCCTGACCTTTGATTCTGTGATGAACGACCTGCCCCTGTGGTACAAAAAGGCGGTGATGGAGCGGGATTACGAGGCGGAAAGCGCCCTGGAGCGGATGAACCGGTGGCGGCAGGTGTGGTTTGTCAACTGCCAGAAATTATTGAGCAACGAGAAGTTCACCGCTTTTATGCAGAGAATGCTGAAGGTGCTGGATGAGGTTTATGAGAATCCGGTGGACATTGAATATACGGTTAATCTGGACGAGAACGGTGATTTTGTGGTGAATCTTCTGCAGTGCCGTTCCCTGTATACGGGGATGCAGGGCGGGCAGGTGCCGATCCCTGCGCTGCCCCCGGAGGATATTTTCTTTTCTCTAAAGGATTCTTCCATGGGAAACGCGAAGGAATTAAAAATCGACGCGGTTGTCCAGATTGACCCCATTGGATATTACAATTATCCTTATAATAAGAAAACCAAGGTGGCTGAGGCCGTGCGCCAGATCAATCTGTATTATCAGAAGCAGGGAAAGCATCCCATTCTGATGACGCCCGGACGGGTGGGCACCTCCTCCCCGGAGCTGGGAGTGCCGGTGTCCTTCGCGGCCATCTCCGGTTTTGCCGGTATATGTGAGATTTCTGACAGCCGGGCGGGATATATGCCGGAATTAAGCTACGGCAGCCATATGTTCCAGGATCTGGTGGAGGCGGATATTTTCTACAGCGCTGTCTGGAATGATAAGAGAACCCTGGCTTATCGGGAGGATTTTTTTAAGGATCTGCCCAACAGGTTTGAGGAGATCTGCCCGGAGTTTGAGTCCCTGTTTGAGATGTTTCGGGTGACGGAGCCGGAGGGGCTGTACTACTGGAATGACGTGAAGAGTGGGAGGACGCTTTGCGGGTACACGGGCTCAGGCAGCGCCTGTAAAAAATCTTAAGAATTCCCGTATTGTAAGAAAAATTCTCATATGATATCATGAGCAAAGGGCGCGATTCTTTTAAGGAAATCCGTTCAGGAGGGGCGGCCGGCGGCCAGCCGGCAGTATATATCTTTTCAGGATGATTACAGCGGATGATAAAGGTGGGCGGCAATATAAATAATGAGGAGGCGGATATGGGAAAACAGTGGAAAAGAAAGACGAAAACACCGGTAAAGTGGCGGTTTCTGAGCTTATGTCTTGCTCTTGCGCTTCTGACAGCGCTGCTTGCAGGCTGCTCGGCATCAGGCACAGGGGAGAGCACGGCGCAGGGAACGGGCAGTGAGACGGCGGTGGAGTTAAATATTGTCGACGACAACTACCGCAATTATTACGAAATTTTTGTCTATTCCTTTTATGACAGCGACGGAGACGGCATCGGCGACTTAAACGGCGTCACCGAGAAACTGGATTATATTGCGGACATGGGCTTTAACGGCATCTGGCTTATGCCCATCATGCCTTCACCCTCCTATCACAAGTATGATGTGACGGATTATTATGATATTGATCCGGTGTACGGCACCATTGAGGATTTTGAAAATCTGGTGGAGGAGTGCCATAGCCGGGGTATTCGTCTGATTATCGACATGGTGATTAATCACTCCTCCTCCCAGCACGAGTGGTTTACCACCGCCTGTGAATATCTGGCCTCCCTTGGAGCGGAGGAGGAGCCGGATGTGACGGTCTGCCCCTATGTGGAATATTATCATTTCTCCAGAGAGCAGGAGAGCGGCGTCTGGTATGAGATTCCGGGGGCGACAGCGGGCGCGGAGTGGTACTATGAGGGAGAGTTTTCTTCGGAAATGCCGGACTTAAATCTGGAATGTGAGGCTCTGAAAGAGGAGCTGGAAAATATCGCGGATTTCTGGCTGGAGCTGGGGGTTGACGGCTTCCGCATGGACGCCGCCATGCACTTTGACGAGACGGACGGCGAACTGAACAGAAGCATCCTGAACTGGCTTTACACCTATTGCTGTGAGACCAATCCGGACTTTTACATGGTCAGCGAGGTGTGGGCGGGCAGCTCCACCATCGAATCCTATTACGCCAGCGAGACGCCCAGCTTCTTTAATTTCCCCAACTCCAGCGTGGACGGAGTCATTGAAAAGACAGCCATGGGCACGGCCACCGCGGAGAAATTTGTGAATACCATGCTGACGGATCAGCAGACCTATTCAGCGGTGTACGCGGACTATATTGACGCTCCCTTCCTGACCAACCATGACCAGGTGCGGGTGGCCAATAATCTGCAGAATAACGAGAGCAATATGAAAATGGCCTGCGGTCTGCTGATGACCATGAATGGCAGCCCCTTCGTCTATTACGGGGAGGAGATCGGCATGAAGAGCAAGGGTCAGTCTGATGAAAATAAGCGCATTCCCATGTACTGGTCCGATACAGATACTACAGGGATGACTGTGGGCCCTGAAAATATGGAACAGGGCATCACCTCCTCCTTTGCGGCTGTGGATGAACAGCTGGCGGATGAGACATCTATTCTTTCTTATTATAAGGAAGCCCTGCTGATGCGCAATCAGAATCCGGAGATCGCCCGGGGCGAGATTACCATCGTGGAGGAGCTGACGAGTGAAGATACCGCGGTCATCCTGAAGACCTGGGAGGAGAGCACCATTGCCATTCTCTACAATACGGACACAGAGGCGGTGACCATTGACCTGACCGGTACCGCGCTGGAAGGCATGGAGCTGCAGAACTGCCTGACGGTGGGAGAAGAAGAAATTACGCTGGCTGACGGCGTGGCTGCCATGCCGGGGCAGTCCATCTGTGTACTGCGTTAAAGAAAAAAGAGGCACTCTCCGGTCAGGGAAAACCGGAGGAGTGCCTTTTTATGCTGTACTAGTCAGAAAGCTGAATCAGCGCAAAGTCGTCCACGCTGCCCCAGCTTTGGGCGGCGCATTTTATATGTACGCCGAAGGAGATGGAGCCGCTTTCCTCAAGAGTAATTTCAATGGTGGGCGTTTTCCACTCTGCCCAGCCGGTGAGTGTATACGAGGCAGTCTGTTCTTCACCTCCATTTGAATTTGCGAACAGGTATGCCTCTGCATCGCCGGAGGCGTCGTAACCCTGGGCGTTGACAGTCAGCTGATAGGTGCCCGGTTCCAGACCATCGATGGTCTGTTCAATCTGGAATTCCATATCCTTTTCCGCTGAATAAAAATGGAAGGAAACCTCTCCGGTGGTGGCGTCGTCTGCGTGAACCTGAAAATCTGTGGGATTTTCATCGCCGACATAGGTAACAGTCCAGCCGGGCGCGGCGTGAGCATCCGTATATTCCTCAAAGCTGGGATTTGTGACCAGATTGATGGATTTTATCTCCACATGGCAGATGACGGAATCACCATCCTCAGTGACGCCGGAAATCTCATAGGTGCCGTTGATACTGGTGTCAATGGAGTTAAGCTGCTCCGCGTTCCAAATGACGGCTGCCTCCTGATTGAGGGAACGGTTGTTGTAAATGACCGGCACGGTTTCAGGAAGAGCAGGCTCGCTGCCCACATTGCCGGTATAGTATACATCCGGAATGTAGTCCACGGCGGGTTCGGCCTCGTTGCCGTCCTTCAGATATCCGAAGACCTTCAGAGACGCCAGCGGATATCCGTCAAAATCAAACATGGCCTGATTATCCCAGGAACAGCCGCCGTAATACTTTCCGGCGTCCTCCGGGTCATAATCCGCCGCGTAGCTGCTGGCCCAGCCGCTGCCATATTCCTCCCAGACAGGGAAATTGGCGTCATAATCCGCTTCTCCCACGGGAATCCAGACGCCTTCCCAGTAGAACACGCCGATCACGCCGGCCTCATTGGCCGCAGCGCAGATATCCCGGATCATGGTTGCCTGGCTCTGCACGGTGGCACCGTACCCTTCCACCAGCTCATCGGCGCTGGCGAAGCTGTTTCCTGTGCCGTCCCCGTCCTCCAGAGTATAGCAGTAGGAGGTTTCGGCGATCATAACCTGTTTGCCGTAATTTTCCTGAATCAGCGCTGCAACGGCCTGCATATTTTCATTGGTGCCGTCCCAGAAGGGATAATAGGACAGGCCGAACACGTCATAATCAATTCCGTACTCCGCAAGCTCCGCTGCGTGGGTTGCTATTTCGCCATCGCTGTCAATGTTTGTGTAATGAACCGCGATCTGAATATCCTGCCCGTAAGTCTTAGAGATTTCCCGAACCGCCCGGCTGCCGGCGTCCAGAAGCTGCATGACGGCGTAACCTTCAGTTTCCCCGGACATGCCGTTGTTGATTTCATTGCCGATCTGCACCATGCCTACATCCACGCCGGCGTCCAGAAGCTGTGTCAGGCTGTCCATGGTAAAGTCATAAAGGGCCTGACTTTTTTCGTCAATATCCATATCCGCCCAGGCCTTGGGAGCGTGCTGCCGCTTCGGGTCCGCCCAGAAATCCGAATAATGGAAATCAATGCAAACCTTCATACCGTAGGTGGTGGCCCGTTTCCCCAGTTCTATGGCCGTGGCCAGATCGTTGTTGCCGCCGCCGTAGCCGTTTCCTTCCTCATCATAGGGATCATTCCAGACCCGCAGACGGATGTAATTGATTCCGGCCTGTGCCAGCGTCTGAAACACATCCTGTTCTTCGCCTTCAAAATTATAATAGACGACTCCGCTGTTTTCCTCCGCCAGAACGGAGGACGCATCCATGCCCCGGATAAAATTGTCGGACAAATCCGGAATGGCTTCCACGTAAATATCGGAAATTGCTGAATTGTCCTCATTCCCGGAATTTTCCCCGCTGCTGTCGGTGCCGGAAGCTTCGGAAGCAGTGTCAATGCTGCTGCTCTCCGCCGTACTTTCCGTGACAGAACCCACACCGGCCTGCTCCTGCCCCGCGCCGCATCCGATCAGCAGGCTGACTGCCAATACCATGGAAATTACTGCCGGGATCATTTTACGTCTGATCTGTTTTGTCGTTTGCATTACTGTACCTCCTCATAAATAAATCATATCAGTAATACGTAGATTATCGAAACCTGCTTTACTTTTCTGGAATAATTGACTATAATTATCCTGATTTCAAACCTGATTATATACATTTTGGCTAATCGGAGACAATATCTCAAAACGATTTCCAGTCTTATATTTGTATCATATTCGGGAATACAATGAACCAGGACTATCGGGGGATCTCATGTTCGGAGAAGAACACACCATACTCAATATGCCTCAGGCCCTTGAAAGCCCGGACTCTCCTATCAATATCCGGAATGTGCACAGCGATTTCAGTCAGTTCTACCGCATGGATGCCCCATTTCAGCTGACCATGGAATACTGTAACGGTCCGGAGGCTGAGGATTATGTCAATATTGTGACCCTTTCTCCGGATAAATCCATTCTGTATCAGGAAACTCTGGCTGAAAAAAATCGCGTCCGGACGAAAGCCACGCCTCATATCCATGACTTTTATGAATTTGTCATCGTTCTGGAGGGGAATATAGACCTGATTATTGAGGAAAAGGAGTACCTGTACACCGCCGGAAGCTGCTGCCTGCTCAACAGAAGCCTGCGCCATCTGGAGCGGTATCATTCCGGGTGCAGAGTGCTGTTTCTGGGAATTTCTCCGGAGTTCATGGAAGAGTTGTTTGCGTCAGCACAGAATTCTTCTTTTCCGTGTGAAAAAGAATTTTACGGGAGCAATGTTCATGGCTTTATCACCGCTGATCTGAGAAATCCGGGGAAAAAAGAGTATATTGATTTTATTCCCGCGTATCAGAATCACTGGAAAAATAACAGGGGGAATTGCCCGGAGACTGATAATCTGCACTCTCTGGCGGAGTCCATGATGAAAATCCTGCTTTCTCCTTCTTTTGGGGCGTCCTTCCAGATTCGCGGATTGCTCTGTGACTTTTTATCCCGTATTTCCTCTCCCTGCCATTATCACAGCACTGTGATTCATCTGGAAACAGGCAGCGACTTTTTGATTTTTTCCCGGGTCAGCCGCCTCTTTGAGGAGAGTGACGGGCGGATTTCCAGATCCGGCATGGAGCAGCTTTTACATTACAGCGGCGATTATCTCAACCGTATCGTGAATAAGTATACCGGAATGAGTCTGTTTGAATACGGTATGACTTTCTGCCTGAAAAAAGCGGCCCGGTACCTGACGGAGACAGACGAGCCCATCAGTGAGATCACAGCCAGGCTTCATTTTTCAAACAGGACTCATTTTTACTCTTTATTCAAAGAAAAATATGGAGTTACGCCAAAAGAATACAGAAAATTGCATCAGTGAAACAGGTGTGCTTTTAAATGGTAAAAATGCACAAAAAGGGAATCGAACTTTTTTTGTCAAATATGCATAAATTTTGATTGACATACAAAAGAAGCAATGTTACAATAGCTTCGATGAGAACACTCGTCAAAACTTTCGCAAGACATGTATGCAGAATGCCCTGTGAGAAATATTTTTGTAAAGGAGAAAAGAAACAATATGAAAAAGAAATTGTTAGCGGTACTGCTTGCCGGAACAATGACTGTTTCCATGCTTACTGCCTGCGGAAGCTCCAGTTCTTCCAGCAGCAGTTCCAGTGAGAGCACAAGTTCCAGCGAGAGCAGTTCTACTGAAGAAGCAAGCACATCAACCGGCGCCGGCGAGACCATCACCATCTGGGTGGCGGACGCGGTTACCAGCCTGACCCAGACCATGGCCGAGGAATTCATGACTGCGAACGGTTATGAGTACACCATCGTAGTGGAGTCTGTAGGCGAGGGCGATGCAGCTTCCAATATGATTACCGACGTAGAGGGTGGTGCGGATATCTATGGATTTGCGCAGGACCAGCTGGCCCGTCTGGTATCGGCAGGCGCCGTGCAGCAGCTGACCGGCACCGGCTATGACACCACCATTGAGGAAGAGAACGGCGCAGGTTCCGTAGCGGCGGCAACCTTCGGTTCCACCCTGTATGCGTTCCCCATGAGCGCGGACAACGGCTACTTCCTGTATTATGACAGCAGCGTCATCGCTGATCCTACTTCTCTGGAGCAGATTGTGGCGGACTGCGAGGCGGCAGGCAAGAACTTCTACTTTGAGATCAACTCCGGCTGGTATCAGGTAGCCTTCTTCTTCGGCACCGGCTGCACTCTTACTTATGAGACCAATGACGACGGCACCTTCGCATCCTGCGATATCGACTATGCTTCCGATGCGGGCCTTGTGGCTCTGAAGGAGATCATCGAGCTTGAGGCTTCTTCCGCATTCCAGAACGGGTCTTCCTTAAGCAGCGCAACCAACGTGGCTGCTATCGTGGACGGCACCTGGGATTCTGACGCGGCAAAGGAGCTGCTTGGCGATAATTACGCAGCGGCCAAGCTTCCCAGCTTTGTAGGCTCTGACGGCGAGACCTATCAGCTGAGCTCTTTCAGCGGCTATAAGCTTCTGGGTGTGAAGCCTCAGACAGACGCTGCCAAGCTGAAAGCCTGCCTGGAGCTGGCACAGTATCTGACCAGCGAGGAATGCCAGCTTGAGAGATTCAACGCAGTAGGCTGGGGCCCCTCCAACCTGGCAGCTCAGGAGGACGAGGCTGTACAGGCTGACGTAGCTCTGAGCGCTCTGGCTGAGCAGTCCAACTACAGCATTGGTCAGGGACAGTATCCGGATGATTACTGGACGCTGGCGACCGCTCTTGGCGACGATATCATTTCCGATAACATCACAGCTGCTACCTCAGATGATGATCTGATGGCTACTCTGGAGGATTTCGAGACCAAGTGCATTTCTTACGCACAGTAAGGAAGCGTAAGCAATATAGCATAAGGATTATTTTAAAGGGGAGAGACTGCATCTCTCCCCTTGATTCTTACTAATACCAGGTGCGCGGGAAATGACGGGTGTTTTTCAGACAGGGGCGCGTACCGGAATAACGTAGAATGGGGGTAATATGAAAAAAGTTGCAGCATTTTTTCAGGCGATCGGCGCCAATATCAAAGATATCGGCGTGACGTTTAAAGAGGGCGACTGGAAGACGAAGGTGTCCTTTGTGATCTTTGGCTTTGGTCCGCTCCTGAGAAAGTATTATCTGAGAGGAATCGCTTTCCTGGCGCTGGAGATTTTGTACATATGGTATATGATCGCTTTTGGCGCGTCCTATCTGGCAAAATTCAGCACTCTGGGTACGGTGGAGACCCATATGGATCCCACTACCTTCGTCACTGTTTATGGGGATAACAGCTTCCTGATTCTTCTGTGGGGGCTTTTGAGCGTTCTCTTCACTATTTTGCTGATCGCGCTGTGGCGCATGAACATCAGCGAGAACCGGAGAGAGGAGCTGGCGGCGAAAGCCGGCAAGGAGGTTCCGACCATCCGTCAGGATCTGCATCAGCTCATCGACAGCAAGTTCAACTATACCTTATTGTCCCTGCCTACGCTGGGCATTTTCCTGTTCACGATTCTGCCCATCATTTTCATGATCTGCGTGGCTTTTACCAACTATAACTTCAGTCATCAGGCACCGTCCAAGCTCTTTACCTGGGTGGGGCTGAGCAATTTCCTGAGTCTGTTCTCCTTTGGCGGCGACGGCTTTGGAGCGACCTTTGCGAAGGTTTTGGGCTGGACCATTGTATGGGCTTTCTTTGCCACCTTCCTGAACTATTTTCTGGGTATGGCGGTTGCCATTCTGATCAATATGAAGGGCATCAAGCTCAAGAAGCTGTGGAGGACCATCCTGGTTATGACCATCGCCATTCCGCAGTTTATTTCTCTGCTGTACGTATCAAAGCTGTTCGCGGCGGATGGTCTGGTGAACTCCTATCTGATGAAGTGGGGAGTGATTTCTCAGGCTTTGCCCTTCTGGACTAACCCCACATGGGCCAAGGTGACTATTATTGTTCTGAACTGCTGGGTGGGTATTCCCTATCTGATGCTGATCAGCACCGGTATCCTGATGAATATCCCGGAGGATCTGTATGAGAGCGCCAAGATTGACGGTGCAAATCCATTCCAGACGTTCACGAAGATCACGCTTCCTTACATGCTGTTCGTGACTGGTCCTTATCTGCTGACCAGCTTCACAGGCAACCTGAATAACTTCAATATTATCTATCTGCTTAGCGGCGGCGGTCCCACCACAATGTCCATGTCCGGCGGCGCCGGCACCACGGATCTGCTGATTACCTGGCTGTACAAGATGACAGTCAATGATACCAACTATTGCATGGCGGCCGTCATTGGTATTATGGTATTCGTGGTAACGGCGGTAATTTCACTCGTTGTTTATGGCATGTTGCCATCCGTAAAAGATGAGGAGGGCTTCCAATAATGGCGAATAAAGCAAAACAGAGTGCCAAAGCAGCTGGCATTGAGATGAATAAGACCCGAATCAAACCGGGTCATGTGGTTGCCTATATTGTGCTGGTCCTGATCAGCATCATATGGCTGCTTCCTTTTGTGGGAATTGTGTTGCAGAGCTTCCGTTCCTTTACTCTGGAATATGGCGGCATGGTGGACTATCTGCTTCCCAAGACCTTTTCCCTGGACAGCTACACCTGGCTGTTCTCCGGCGACAGCCAGTTTGTGAAGTGGTACGCCAACACGGTGACCATCGCATTCTTTGTGGCCATTGGCCAGACCTGTATGGTGCTGATGGTGAGCTACGCTCTGTCCCGTATGAGGTTCAGAGGTAGGACTCTCTGGATGAGAATTTGTCTGATTCTGGGCATGTTCCCCGGATTCCTGACCATGATCTGCCTGTATTTTTTGTTAAAGCAGTTTGGTCTGACTCAGGCCGGCGCTATTCCGGGCTTGATCCTGGTGGGCGTTGCCAGCTCCGGCATGGGCTACTATGTGTGCAAGGGCTTCTTTGATACCATTCCGAAGTCTCTGGATGAGGCGGCCAGAATCGACGGCGCTTCCCGGGCGAGAATCTTCTTTACCATGATTATTCCGCTGGCAAAGCCGATGATCATCTACACCGCTCTGACCGCATTCATGAGCCCCTGGAACGACTATATCTTTGCTTCCTATATTGCTTTCGGCTACTCCGACAGCTACAACGTGGCTGTGGCCTTGTATCGGTGGGTTAACACCAACGACTATCAGGGATACTTCACCAGGTTCTGCGCCGGCGGCGTGCTGATCGCCATCCCGGTTACGATCCTCTTCCTGTGCTTACAGAAGTACTACGTGGAAGGCGTTACCGGCGGTGCCGTGAAGGGGTAAATTGTTTCTCAGCAATTGATTTGTCAAAAATAAAGGAACTGCCTGTCATGGGAATGATGGGCAGTTTTTTTGACTTTTGTGTTAAATACTGCAATACAGAGCCGGGAAAGGAGGAAACGGGTTCACGATTTATGTGCGATGGAGATGAGACTCTTGACAATCGTGGAAGCCTTTGCTGAACACGATTGTCACGCTCAGAGGCTCATCGGAATGCTTCGCACAGCATGAGTGAAGCCGTTTCCTCCTTTCCCGGCGAACCGTTAGCACGAAATTAAAGATACGCAGTAAAAAATAATGAAATTTCAGTGGAATTGTTTCTCAAATGGGTTTATTATGTGTTCTGTAAAAGCAACGACAACCCCACCCCCACCCTCTGACAAGGAGACTCTATATGAAAATCGTTTTACAGGATCTGACGAAGACCTTCCCCGCCCGGGGCAAAAAGAACGCGGGCGAGGTGACTGCCGTCGATCATTTTAATTTTGAGATTCCGGACGGCGAGCTGATCGGCCTGCTTGGCCCCTCCGGCTGCGGAAAATCCACCACATTGAATCTGATCAGCGGTCTGCTTGCCCCCACCAGCGGCAAGATCTTTTTCGGGGAGGACGATGTGACAAGTCTGCCCCCGGAGAACAGGGGCGTGGGGCTGGTCTTTCAGAACTATGCCCTCTATCCTCATCTGACCGTCAAAAAGAATATCATTTTCCCTCTGGAAAACCTGAAAGGAGATCAGAAGCTGACCAAAACGCAGATGTCCGAGAAGGCTCTGGAGGCAGCAAAGCTGGTGCAGATTGAAAACCTGATGGACCGAAAACCGGGCGAGCTCTCCGGCGGGCAGCAGCAGCGGGTCGCGATAGCCAGAGCGCTGGTCAAAATGCCCCGGGTGCTTTTGCTGGACGAGCCCCTTTCCAATCTGGACGCCAGGCTGCGTCTGCAGACCAGGGAGGAAATCCGCCGGATCCAGCGCAAAACAGGGATTACCACAGTCTTTGTGACCCATGACCAGGACGAGGCCATGAGCATTTCTGACCGGATCGTAGTCATGAAAGACGGTCAGCTCCAGCAGATTGGAAAACCCCAGCAGGTCTATGATGATCCGGCAAATCTGTTTGTGGCCAAATTTCTGGGCACGCCGCCCATCAATGTATTTCAGGGAAAGGTGCTCCGGGACCGCGTCTATATCGGGGACGAGGCAGTCATGGAAATCACAGGCGTTTCTGATCAGGATGTCACGGTGGCGATTCGCCCGGAGGGCTTTGTATTGCAGAAGGACGGTTCTTTTACCTGTCAGCTTGACCGGCTGGAGGTGATGGGGAGGGACGTCAGCGTGATCAGTGAGCATCCGGCCTGCGAGGCTCCAAAGGTGCGCTCCATTGTACCGGCGGAGACAGTGGTTGACCTGGGACAGAAAGAGGTTCATTTTGCCTTAAAGCCGGGCAAGGTGTTTCTTTTCCATAAGGAAACTGGTATGCGCATTCCGTTTGCACCTGTAAATGACAGCAGGAAGCCGCAATTATTTTCCATAAAGGATGACGGCGGTGAGAGTCGATTTGCCGCACGGGCAAAGGATGATGGTGAGAGTCAGTTTGCCGCACGGACAAAGGACGATGGCGGTGAGAGACAGTTTGCCGCACAAAGGAAGGGGGCGCCTCATGATTGAGAAAAAAAGCGCCAAAGCATGGCTTTATCTGCTGCCGGCCTTCCTGTTCCTGGCCGCCTTCATGATTTACCCGCTGATCGACGTGTTCATTTATTCCTTCGAGGAGGGCTATAATTCCGCTTCCCAGACCTACTATGGGATAGGGCTGTATAATTATTCCTATGTGCTCCACGACACCTATTTCCTGCAGGCGGTCAAAAATACATTTTTGCTGGTGATCATCACTGTACCCCTGTCCACAGGGCTGGCCCTGCTGATTTCCGTGGCTTTGAACTCCATCAAACCCCTGCGGGAATTTTTACAGACGGTTTATTTCCTGCCCTATGTGACCAACACCCTGGCGGTGGGGCTGGTGTTCATGATTTTATTTAAAAAGACAGCCTACTCGGACGGCCTTGTCAATCTGCTGATTCAGTTTTTCGGGGGAAGCAGTGTGGATTTTATCGATGGGCCGTACTGGGCGAAGATGTTTGTGCTCTGTTTTTACACGATCTGGGTTGTCATGCCGTTCAAAATCCTGATTCTGACCAGCGCGCTGGCCGGCGTCAACCCGATTTATTACAGCGCGGCCCGGGTGGACGGCACTCCGGCTCATCGGATCTTTTTCAAGATCACGCTGCCCATGATCTCCCCGATGATTTTTTATCTGGTGATCACAGGCTTTATAGGTGCGTTTAAAGCATACTCTGACGCGGTGGCGCTTTTTGGAACGGACTTAAACGCGGCGGGGATGAATACCATTGTGGGTTACGTTTACGACATGCTCTACGGCGACAGCGGCGGCTATCCATCCTTCGCTTCCGCGGCGGCTATCATCCTGTTTGCCATTGTGCTGACGATTACGTGCATTAATTTGCTTGTCAGCCGAAAACATGTATATTATTAACTGTGCATAGTAACTATTCACATCGTTAGGATTTGAGAATATGCAGAAACGCTGAAACAGTTTTTTCTTTTCCCGCGACCCTTTCACTATAAAAGGGACGCTGTAAAGGAGATTTTTATGGACGACCTGACAAGCTATGAAAAAATCACCCGCCGCACCCGCGCGCGGCAGCAGACCACAAAGGTTCTGACCTACATTTTGCTGCTCTTCTGGGCGTTAATGGTGCTGTTTCCCTTTTACTGGATGATTTTAACCTCCATCAAAAGCTACAGCTCCTACAACGCGGAATATATTCCCTCGTTTATCGCCCGGTCCCCCACACTGCAAAATTATGTGGACGCCTTTACTACCGTACCCTTAGGCAGGTATCTGCTGAATACACTGATTTTTACCCTGATTACCACGGCCATTATGCTGGTGGTGACCACCCTTGCGGCCTTTGCCTTCGCCAGGCTGGAATTCAGGGGCAAGAATATCGTGTTTACGCTGCTGTTGTCCCTGATGATGATACCAAATGAACTGGTAGTCATCACCAATTTTACGACCATCACCAATCTGGGCTGGCGCAACACCTTCATCGGCCTGATCCTGCCCTCGGTTACCAGCGTTTTTTACATTTATCTGCTGAGGGAAAATTTTGCCCAGGTGCCGGATGAGCTCTATTATGCCGCCAAGGTGGACGGAACCTCCGATCTGCGCTATCTGATGAGGGTTCTGATCCCCATCTGTAAGCCTACCATGATCACCATCGTGATTCTGAAAATCATTGAGTGCTGGAATTCCTACGTATGGCCGCGGCTGATCACAGATGATGAGGCTTATTATCTGGTGTCCAACGGCATCCAGGAGATCAGGGAGAACGGCTTCGGCCGGGAAAACATTCCCGCCATGATGGCCGCAGTGGTGGTGATTTCCGCGCCGCTGATTATTCTGTTCCTCTGTTTCCGGAGGCAGATCATGGCCGGGGTGGCCAGAGGAGGGACTAAGGGATGAGAGGATTTTTCAAAAAGGCGCGGGGAAAAGCAGCCATGGCAAAAAAGGGAAAAGCGGTCTGCAAAAGGCCGACAGCTATCATTCTTGCCGTTTTCATGTGTCTGACCCTCACCGCCTGTCACGGCTCTCAGGAGACTGCAGCCTTTGAGATTCCGGAGGAGTTTGATACCTCCCGCACCTATGAGATCACCTTCTGGGCCAAAAATGACACGAATAAGAACCAGACCGCCATCTACAAGCAGGCCATCGAGGATTTTCAGGAAATTTATCCGAATATTACGGTGAATTTAAAGCTGTATACGGATTACAGTAAGATTTATAATGATGTGATCACCAACATTTCCACCGGGACAACGCCCAACGTGTGTATCACCTATCCGGATCACATCGCCACCTATCTGACCGGCGAGAATGTGGTGGTGCCGCTGGATGATCTGATGACAGATGAAAAATATGGCCTGGGCGGCAGCGAGGTGCTCTTTGATTCCCCAACGGTGGAGGAAATTATTCCGGAATTCCTGGAGGAATGTCTGATCGGGGAGCATTATTATGCCCTGCCCTATATGCGTTCCACGGAGGCCTGCTATGTCAATAAGACCTATGTGGAGGCGCTGGGCTATACTCTGCCCGAGGTGCTGACCTGGGATTTTATCTGGGAGGTATCCGAGGCGGCCATGGAAAAGGACGCGGACGGGAATTTCCTGATTAACGGCCAGAAGACCATGATTCCCTTCATTTATAAGTCCACGGATAATATGATGATTCAGATGTTAAAGCAGAAGGGCGCGGGCTACTCTACGGCGTCAGGGAGCATCGATATTTTCAATGATACAACCGAAGAGCTGCTTTACACCATCGCGGGACATGCCGCCACCGGCGCGTTTTCCACCTTCAAAATTTCCAGCTATCCGGCCAACTTCCTGAACGCGGGGCAGTGTATTTTCGCGGTGGATTCCACCGCCGGCTCCACCTGGATGGGGACGGACGCTCCGCTTTTGGATATCAGCGAGGACTCTCTGGTGGAATTTGAGACAGTGGTGATGACGGTGCCTCAGTATGACACGGAAAATATTCAGATGATTTCCCAGGGACCATCGATCTGTATTTTTAATAAAGAGGATTCTCAGGAGGTGATGGCGTCCTGGCTGTTTGTGCAGTATCTGCTGACCAATGAGGTGCAGATCGCCTACGCGGAGACGGAAGGCTATGTGCCGGTCACCTCCGCGGCGCAGAATTCAGCGGAGTATCAGGATTACCTTTCCAGAAGCGGCGAGGATAACGATACCTATTATGAGGTGAAAATCGCCGCCACACAGCTTCTGCTGGATAACACGGAAAATACCTTCACGACCGCCGTATTCAACGGCTCCGCGTCTTTAAGGGACGCCGCCGGACAGCTGATTGAGAATGTGACCAAATCCGCCCGCAGAAAGGAGACCGTGGATGAGGATTACATGGAGCAGCTGTTTGAGGATATTACCTCTCTTTACCGGCTGGACCAGATTTCCACTGTGGACGGGAAGGTGGAGTTAGGGCCGCTTCCGGCCACCGCGGTGGCGCTGCTGGCTGCCCTTGCGGTGACATGGATTTGTATAATTGGATATTTTCTTTATCAAAGGATTAGAAAAATTTCGCATAATGACCATTGAATTATTGTGAGATTTTATTATAATTATGGTACGAAAGCAAGGAGGTTTTTATATTATGAAAAAGAAGTTAGCATTGGCACTGGCTCTTTCCATGAGCCTGACATTGGCCGCCTGCGGCAGCTCCAGCTCTGAGAGCTCCAGCACGGAAGAGGCTGAGGAGACCGTGGAGGAGAGCGCTGAGGAGACGGAAGAAACCACAGAGGCCGAAACAGAGGACGCGGGTGAGGAGCAGTCTGCTGATGACGCAGAGGCTGTCGCCGTTATGACCTATGAGGAATATGCGGCGGCGGAGCTTGACACCCAGGTGTGCGTGGAGACCTATGTGCAGGCAACCCAGTCCTGGTGGGACGATACCATTACCGTTTATTCTCAGGATGAGGACGGCGCGTATTTCCTGTACAACATGGCCTGCTCAGAGGAGGACGCCGCGCTGTTGGTGCCCGGCACGAAGATCATTGTGACCGGTTACAAGTCCGAGTGGTCCGGCGAGGTGGAGATCATTGACGCCACCTTTGAATTCGCGGATGACGGTGACAGCTACATTGCGGAAGCGCTGGATGTGACGGAGCTTCTGGCGGATGAGAGCCTGAGCGACTATCAGAACCAGTTCGTATCTTTTACCGGCATGACTGTGGAAGCATCCACGGACGCTGACGGCAACGAGGCGGCTTTCCTGTACAACTGGGATGGCTCCGGCGAGGCTGGCAGTAACTGCGATCTGTACTTTAATGTGTCTGTGAACGGTGAGACCTACAACTTCACTGTGGAGTCTTATCTGTGCGGCGAGGATACCGAGGTATACCAGACGGTAACTCAGCTGGAGGTCGGTGATGTGATCGACCTGGAGGGCTTCCTGTACTGGTATGAGGGCGTAAACCCGCATATTACTTCCGTGACCGTGGTGGGATGAATAGCGGTTTTGTCAGAATGAACTGATAAATGGAGTGAAAAATGGGAAGAGGTGTCATTGCGTTATGTGCGATGGCGCCTTTTTCTGATTCTGAGGGAATGAAAACATGGAGGAAGGATGGAAGCCTTCAGCAACAAAAAGAAAACGGGAATTTCTGACAGGCTGCCTTCATACATACCAATATAGAAAATAAATATGGGTCGAATATGAAGACAATCTATGTGAAAAAGCTGTTTTCAGGAAATGTCCCTGTCCGGGCGCTGTCAGTGCTGGGGCTGTTTCTGTTTGCTTTTTTTGCGGGCGGAGTAGCGGCCAGGATTGCGGACAGCCGGGCTGTAAGGGAAACGATTGCGTCAGAAACGGCGATGGGGACGGATATCGCTGTACAGGAGGCCGATGAGACTGACATTTTACAGGAGACGACGGTCAACTGGGGGCTGGGCTTTGGCACTTCCGGGGAGAAGCCCACGGGCATGGCCACAATCGAGGAGCTGGCGCAGTACAACGCTTATTTTATGTCTGACACGGAGGAAAAAAAGATTTACCTTACCTTTGACTGCGGTTATGAGAACGGCAACACGGAGGCCATACTGGACGCGCTGAAAAAGCACAACGCGCCGGCCACCTTTTTTGTGGTGGGTTATTTTCTGGAGAGCGCCCCTGATCTGGCGCGGCGCATGGTGAAGGAGGGGCATACCGTGGGCAATCACACCTACAATCACCCGGATATGTCTCAGATTTCCGACATGGCTTCCTTTCAGAAGGAGGTGGAGAACAATGCGGCTTTGTTTAAAGAGGTCACAGGGACGGACATGGCCATGTACTACCGCCCGCCCCAGGGCAAATACAGCGTGGAGAATTTAAAAATGGCCCAGGAGCTGGGGTACGCCACCTTTTTCTGGAGCCTGGCCTATGTGGACTGGTATCAGGACGACCAGCCCACCCATGAGGAGGCCTTTGACAAGCTGCTTGGCCGGGTTCATCCGGGGGCCATCGTGCTGCTGCACAATACGTCCCGGACCAACGGGGAAATCATTGATGAACTCCTGACCAGATGGGAGGAGATGGGGTATACCTTCGGGGCGCTGTCGGATTTTGCGCAGCCGTAGGAACATATTGGCGGGCGGCGCTGTACGAAAATCGTATGGAAATGATAGCATTCTTATGTGGAAATCGTGGTTTCTTTATGGTATCATAGCATACGGGAAGAGGTATTCATTGAAAATTCCTCAGGAGGTAAATGGCGTTGATTAGCAGGACCAGAAAACTGATCTTTTCCGGAGTGATGGGAGTCATTGCCTCCTTTTGTCTGGTGGCCGGGTATTATCTGGACAATCTGGATTATCTGGATATGCTTTCTCTGACCTTTTACAGGCAGCTGCTGGCCGGAAGTGTTTTATGCGCCGCGGCGGTGTACGGACTCTGGACGCTGATCAACCGGGCCGGGACGCGAAAAGCCGGTGATGACGGGGAAAAAGTGTCGAACGAAACGACAGCGGCCGGTTTAGCTGAAGCAGAGCCGCAGCCTCAAAAAAAGAGGGACCGACAGAATTTATCGCTTCCTTACCTGGCCCGGGTGGGCCTGATGCTGCTTTGCTGGCTGCCGGCGTTACTGTCCATCTTCCCTGGCGCTTTTTCCTACGATGCCACAAGCGAGTGGCAGCAGGTGGTGGAGGGGACGGTCACCTCTTTTCATCCGGTGCTGCATGTGCTTCTTGTAGGGTATCTGCTTGAGGGCTTTTACGCGCTGACGGGAAGCTACAATGTGGGGATTGCGGCCTATTCCATTCTTCAGATGGTGCTTCTGGCCAATATTTTCGCGTACAGTATTTCTTTACAGAGGCAGATCGGTGTCCGGCGGGGCTTTCAGATATTTTCCCTGATTTTCTTCTGCCTGTCGCCGGTGATTCAGCTTTTTTCCATTTGCACCACAAAGGATGTGCTGTTTTTCGGGGCCATGCTTTTATTGATAGAATTTCTGATCCTGCTGTACAGAGGGCCGGAGGAATTTTTTCAGAAAAAGAGCAGGCTTGTGGGGTTTGGCGCGTCCGTCTTTTTCACGATGGTGCTGCGCAATAACGGATTTTATATTGTGCTGGCGGTGGGGCTGCTGGTACTGATTTCCACGGGGAAATTTAAGATCAGAAAGCGTTGCCCGGGGATTTTTTTCGTTGTAGTGGGGGCTGCCCTGACCTATGTGCTTTATACGGGACCGTTTTACGCGGCTTTTGATGTGGGAAGCGGGAAGCTGGCGGAGATGCTTTCCGTCCCGATTCAGCAGATGGCCAGGGTGTACACCTATGAGAGGGAAACGCTGAAGGAGGAGGACGTGGAGCTTCTCTATGAGATTTTGCCCTGGGAATATTTGAGCGTCTATGAGCCGACCAACTCGGACAATGTAAAATGGGGTTTCAATGAGGAAAATTTCAGGGAGAAGCCGCTTGCCTATCTGAAATTATGGATGAAATTGGGGCTGGAGCATCCGCTTACCTATGTCAATTCTTTCCTGATCAATACGGTGGACTACTGGTATCCCTTCGCGGTGGTGGACGGCTATCGTTTTGATGAGGACTGGGGTGACTGGGACGGCTACAGCAGTTATTTCGCCTATCGGGTGGACGAGCCCGGGGAGGAGATCGTGCTTTTGCCAGCGGCGCATCAGTATTATATGACGATTTCCACGGATCTGACGGTACAGAAGCATTACTGGACGGCGCTGTTTTTAAGCCCCGGCCTGTATTTTATGGCCTTCATGCTTGTCTTTTTTTACTTGTGGTGTTATAAAAAATATGGTTTTCTGGTTCCTTTGGCTGTTGTCTGGCTGAATTTTTTTACGGTCCTGTTGGGACCGGTGGCCTTGGTGAGGTATGTACTGATTGTGTTTTATGGTTTCCCGCTGTTTCTGGGGCTGACTGCGGTAACGGGCGATTGTGAGGTTTATGATTAATACTTTTTGGAAAATAATCAAAAGCAATTTTATATTCCGGGTGATTTTATTGGCGGAGCTGCTTATCCTGCTCTGGATGAGCGCAAATTGTCTGCGCGCCAGGTGCGGCTATTTGTTCACAACGGAAAATCTGTATGCCGCTGACGCGCCTTATGTCAGCATTATTACAGGGGAGGACGGACAGGCCGGCTACTGCCTGGCGTCTGAGGAAGAGGTGGAGGAGGAGAGCGCTCTGTATACGGAAAAGTTTTCTCTCTATCCCGGTGCGTACAGGATAACGGTTTCTTACGCATCACAGGTCAACTATATGGAGGAGGCGGACATTGACGTCGGCCTGAGTTATTTAAATGTATTGAGCGGCCAGCAGGGATATTATTGCCAGTTTGAGAGCATGCTGCTCCGGGACGGAACGAACTGCGTGGAGCAGACGTTGCAGGTCACTTCTCCGGGGAAACTTGGCAGCATACAGCTTTCGCTGGATTTTTACGGGCAGGGCGAGGTTACAGTATATTCCATTGAACTGACAGAAATTTGTGCATACCGATATCTGGGCTTTTTGGGCTGGTTTCTGATTTTTGCCGGCTTTGATGTGCTGTTTTTCCTGTTATTTACCGGCTATCGTTATCAATATGCCAGAGAGCTTGGCGTCCTGGTGCTGATCTGCCTTGCCGGGATTTTGCCGTTTCTGGCGGATTTTGTATTTGTGGGGCATGATACAGGCTTTCATGCTTACCGAATTGCACTGCTGGCGGAGGAAATCTCTGAAGGGAACTATTTTCCGGCCATCTACTCGGCCGCGTTAAACGGTTATGGGTATGCGGCACCATTATTTTATAATCAACTGTTTTTGTATATTCCGGCACTGCTGTATCTTTGCGGCTTTTCGCTGACCTTCGCATATAATTTCTATCTGGAAATCATGACGGTCGCTGCCTGTCTGATCATGTATTATTGTGCTTTAAAGATATTCAGGAAGAGAAGCACAGCACTTTTGGCCGCGGCTCTGTACACCCTCAGCGCGGTCAGGCTGACGAATATTCTTACGCGGGCAGCGTTTGGCGAGCTGACTGCGCAGACCTTTCTCCCACTGGTTGTTCTGGGGTTCTATAACATTTATACAGCAAAAAAGGGAGAAAAAATTACTATTGATAAGTATTGGCCGGTTATAGCCGGAATGACAGGTATTGCTTCTTCTCACGTGTTGTCCCTGTTTATGAGCGCAATGGTGATCTTTGTCGTGTGTCTTGTGCTATGGAGAAAGACATGGGAAGCTCCCAGACTGTTTGGGCTGGTTAAGGCTGCGGGCTTAACTCTGGCTGTGAATTTGGCGAGTATTGTACCGATGGTGACATCGATGGGTATGGATATGAATGTGAGCCATGTGACCAATTATATCCAGACATCTGGAACTTATTTTTTGCAGCTGTTTAATTCTATAGTCAATAATTACCAAAGGTCTGATGAAGGAGGGACGGCGGCTGACGAGATGTCTTTATCGATAGGCTTCCCCGTTACGTTAGGGCTGCTTTTGTGTCTTGTCTGTTTTTATCGGTATACAAAACGGGATCATAAAACAGATGACAGAGAAAAAACAGGATTTATGGGGCTTTGCTGGGGGATGACCGTGTTGACTCTTTTCCTCTCATCAGTCTACATGTTTTATGATTACCTGGGGGAGGTGTTGCCGGAGAACGTATATTCCATGTTGACTGTATATCAATTCCCTTGGAGGTGGCTAACGTTTGCTACATTGTTTGGCGTCTTCTGCACGGCTGCGGCAGCGGACAGAGAGGAGGCATCTGCCATATTTTTTCGTATGCCGACAATGTTTATTTTGAGCGCGGCGCTTGTGATTAATACAGGGGAAATTTATGCAGACCAGCTTCAAACCTCCGAGACGTACCGTTTTGCAGATCATTTGTATGATGACAAATTTTGGCTTAGTAACTCAGAGTATATGCTGAATGGGGTATATGATGGTTGGCTTTCCTACAGGAGACTGATTTATGAGGAGGATCAGCTGATCGTGCATGGGGAGTATGCATATGAGAATGGCAGATGGCTGTTAACAGTTGAAAATCTGACGGATCAGGTGGCGGGGATACATATCCCCCTGCAGGCATATGACCATTATGCAGCCTATGATGCAGAGACGGGGGAAATGATTGGCTGGGTTCGCGGATATAGCTGTCTCGTATATCTGTCTATCCCGGCAAATTATTCCGGGACGGTAGCGGTGGAATATCAGCTTCCTTTGCTGTGGAAATGCGCAATCACTGTATCGATTCTTGTGAGTCTTGCATTGATTGAATACATGCTTTGGATGCATAGATGCTTCTTCTTACCAGGAAAAAGGATAAATGAAGATAAAGGGTAAATTAAGACAGAACCCATTAGCCATATTGCGTTTTATACCTTTGTCTATGAAGCAACAGCGGGGCAGGGATGAAGGGTTTTGAACAGACAATAGAAGGTACACTTGAAGAATGATTAGTGAAAATAAGAGAGACACAGCGGAGCTGTGGCTGATTCCGACGATTATAACTGTTGTGGTCATAGTGATTATAGGTTATCAGTATGGATTCTGGCTCGCGTATAATGATGATGTTACCATAAGTGCGGTATTGTCCGGGGTATATTCCGGGAGCCCGGATATTCATTGTATATACATGTCCCCAATCCTGAGCGGTTTGTTTGTGGTGCTGTATCGTCTGATACCGGCGGTTCCCTGGCATGGACTGTTTCTTGCGGGAAGCCAGTTCTGGTCATTGTGGCTGTGCTGCAGATGTATTTGCAAGAAAGCGGGCAGAACCTGGCTTCGAATAGCGGGGAGCGTTTCCTTTGCCTGTTTATTTTATGCCCTCTTGATTTATTGGCTGGTATTTTCCCAGTATACGATGACAGCGGGGATTCTGGCGGAAACGGCTGTCTTTTTAGTGCTTTTGGATCGTCAGGAGCCGGATGGAAAACCGGAGTGGAAATCCATGGTTTTACCGGCGGTTCTGTTTACCCTGTCCATTCTTGTGAGAAATAATGTCGGCTTACTGCATCTGCCTTTCCTTGGAGTTGTCTGTGCATACAAGGTTCTCTGGACCGGGGACAGGAAGCCGGGGCGGACGGAGACGGGGCTTCTTCTGGCCGCCGCGGTGTTTTTGATCTGGGGGGCGGCATTTTCACAGGAGTATATTATAGAACTGTGGGTTGTATGTTTTGTGCTGCTTGGCTGCTGGGCCATAGTGTGGCTTGTGAAATGCTTCAGGAAACAGGCAAAGCTTATTCTGAAGTACGGCGCCTTTTTTGCGGTAATGACAGGGATCGCCATCGGAAGCCGCAAGCTGACGGGGATGATTTACGCGACGGACACCTGGATTGAGTATTCGACGTTTAATGTATACAGGACGGATATATATGATTTTTATGGACTCCCGGATTATGGGGAGAACACGGAGCTGTATGAAAGCCTGGGGCTGACACAGGAGGATTATTTCTCACTGCTTCTCTATGACTATGTGTTTTCTGACAACATTAACGCGTATGTGATGCAGACGCTGTCGGAATACGCACAGCCGGAGAGAGAGTCCGTTCTGGATGATATCAGGGAGACACTGCTCACCGTGGTGAATCGTATCCGGGACGATTCGGAGGAGCCGGATGATGACCTGATCCTTCTGGTACTCGCGGCGGCAATTTTAATCTGTGTGCTGGCGGGGGATATGGAGGCTGTTTTACAGCTGCCGTTTCTATATTTTGGATATATCCTTTGCTGGTTTTATCTGTACTGGGTGGGGCGGGTGGCAACTCATGTGTATCATGGGATTTCCTTTGCGGTGATCCTGATTCTGGTTGGCATCTGTCTGCTGAAAATAGAAAAAATCAGTCAAAGCTCATACAGGGAGGTTTTATGCGGAGGACTGATTGCCTCCGGGGCTGTCAGCCTGTGGCTCAATCTGTCCCAATCGGTGTTGGCCTTTGAAGAAAGCTATGACTCTCATATGGAAAACAATAAGCGCTGGGAGGCATACAGGGACTATTGCCTGGATCATCCTGAAAATCTGTATTTTACAGATACAGAGGCTCTGGCGGGAACGGGACCGGAAAATATGTTTATTGATCGAAGGACAGAAATGCAGAACTATGTGCTGGCCGGCGGATGGATGGCAAACAGTCCTCTGTACTACGAAAAACTGAACTATTACGGAATTGAAGAAAGCTTTGCCAGTGAGCTTGAGGACGGCGGTACGCTGTATTATATCTGCGGTTCGAATCAATCCGCGGAGTGGATCAGCCATTATATTTGTCCAGCCGATATTTCAGTGGAAGTACAAAGAGTGGACGGCATTTATGTGGATTCAGAGGAAGTATTTACGGTATATGCTGTTTTCAGGAATGATCTGTAAAAAATATGCCGGAAACTATGGATGACAGGTGAGAAAAGCAATAGAATATCCGCGGTGAAGCGGGAAATTGAATAAAACAAACAATTGGAAGGAGAACAGGAAAAATGAAATTCTGTGTACTGGACATTGGCGGAACCTTTATCAAGGGAGCAATTATGGATGAAAATTCCAACATCATCGAGAGAATGAGGGTGAAGAGCGACTGCTCCAGCCTGGAGGCGCTGCTTTCGGGGCTGGATGAGATCATCGCACCGGTGGCGGGGAGCGTGGAGGGCATTGCTGTCAGCATGCCGGGCAAGATCGACTGTGAGAAGGGGATCACCCGGACCGGCGGCACGTTTGCCTTTATTAAGGATTTGCCGATTGTCTCCATTCTGGAGGAGAAGTATCATCTTCCTGTAGCTGTGGAGAACGACGGCAAAGCAGCAGCCAGCGCGGAGAATTGGATGGGCGCTCTGAAGGATGTAAAAAACGGTCTGGTGTTTATTTTTGGAACCGGCATCGGCGGCGGAATTATTATGAATAACCAGGTGATCAAGGGAAGCCATTTCGCGGCGGGGGAGCTGAGCCTTTGCCTGTTGAGTAAGGATGTGGAGGGGTTTCAGTATTCCAATATGATCAGTACGATGTCCAGTACCAATGGACTTCTGGGAATATATCAGACTATGTCCGGTATGGAGGAAAAGGTGGACGGCGTGGAATTTTTCCAGCGGGCTAACGGGGGTGAGGAGACCGCGCTTGAGGCACTGCGGCGATTTGGACGGATTACGGCGAATTATATTTTTGATCTGCAGGTGGTGCTGGATGTGGATCGGGTCGCCATCGGCGGCGGAATCAGCGAGCAGCCACTGCTTTTGCAGGTATTGAATGAGGAGCTGGACAAGGCCTATGATACTCCGTTCCCGCTGCCATGTGTACGGCCGGAGCTGGTGAAATGCCGGTTTGGCAATGACGCCAATCTGATCGGTGCCCTGAAGGGACTGCTGGATTCGGGAAAACTGAGATAAGTTCAGCTGTACTATCAGACACAAAAGCGCGACAGTACGGATGGTATCGTTTTGAAAAACAGGCAGGCAGTTTCGCGGGCTTTTGGAGAAATGTGACAAAAGGGGAAATATGAGGGAAGATACGGTATGAGCATCATTATATTGCTGATTTTCATAGGCATCATTACAAAAGGAACGAATCAGGACCGCAGGCGCAGCGATATTTTCAAAAAGGTGATTACGGCGTATGTGGGGATTTCCGTTCTGGCGGGGCTGCTTTCCTCCGGGGGCTTTGTCCCCATTGCGGTGATTGGTTTTCTGATCTGGTACTTTACAAGGAAAAAACAGAAGTCGGAGAAAAGCAGATGGCAGGAGTGGCAGGAATCCTATGAGCAGGGGCGCAGGAACGCTGCGGATCAAAAAGCTTCGTATAGTCATTCTTATGGCGGCCAACAGGCGTCCGCAGGGTACAGGGAAAACTCTGAAAACAAGACGAACAGGGGACAGTTTTCCCAGTCACAGCCAAATCCGATGTCTAAGGTGGAGAGTGCTCTTCTGGCCCGTCCCATCGCCAAGCGAAAAAAGGTGATTCAGGAATTTAATGGAAAATATGACCTAACTCTGACTGATGCGGAGGTGCAGAGGATTGCGGAGGCATCCTATGTCTCTGAGGGCTGGAAGAGGGAAGTGGAGGCCATGACCCAGAAATATGATACCGTGGGGCAGTGGTTTCAGGGGCCGACGGGGTGGCTCAGGGTATATATTTACGTGTTCCGGATTCAGAATATTTCCTCGGACTTTGTCATGCAGGAGCAAATCTGTACAGAAGCGCTGGACGAGGCGGTGGCCTATGGATGTGAGCCGGACGGGCTGAGCATTGATGAGAGGGTCAGCCTGATCAATAAGAGGTATTTTACCTGCTTTGACGAGATGTCGTTCATGATTGCCTGGCGGTTTTTACAGCAGAGGGGCAGAGAACATAAAATGACCCAGCCGGAACTGGTCAGGAATGTGGATGATGATCTGGAGGAGCTGGAGAAAAAATACAGGGAAGGAGCCTGAAAAGGCGATTCTCAGGATGTACGACAGCTTTCCTGAAAAGAGAAGCGGGGAAATGATAAGGAAAAAGTGACAGAATGACCCGGAGGGGTGACTGAATAAGCACGGAAAGGATCACGAGGAAAAGGAACAGGAACCACGTGGGGGAAATAAATGAAAATCTTAATCATCCGGCATGGAGATCCGGATTATGAGCATGATACATTGACAGAAAAAGGACGGAGGGAGGCCGCGGCTTTGGCCGACCGTCTGGAGCAGATTTCTATTTCGGCAGCCTATGTGTCGCCATTGGGACGGGCCCGGGATACCGCCGCCCCCGCTCTGGAGCGGAAGGGAATGACTGCCGTCACCTGTGACTGGCTTAAGGAATTCTGGCCCCGTATCAGAAGGGGAAGCGAGGGAGAAAACCATATTGTCTGGGACTGGCTGCCCGCCGAATGGACGGCGGAGGAGCGGTATTTTGACAAAAACCGCTGGGCGGAGACAGAGGCTATGAAAGAGGGCGGCGTGGGCGAGAGCTATCGGTATGTGACAGAGAGCTTTGACCGGTTGATCGCTTCTCATGGATACAGACGGGAGGGGGCTTATTATCGTGTGGAGCAGGCAAATAATGACACGATTGTCTTTTTCTGCCATTTTGGGCTGGAATGCGTGCTGTTGTCCCATTTGCTGAATGTGTCCCCGATGATTTTCTGGCATGGCTCCTGTGCCACGCCCACCTCGGTGACGGTGCTTCGAAGTGAGGAGCGCAGGCAGGGGATTGCTTATTTCAGAATGTCTAATTTCGGGGATACCTCTCATTTATACGCGGCCGGGGAGCCGGAGGCGGAGAGCGCCAGATTCTGCGAGTGCTTCGCGAATACAGATGAAAGGCATGACTGAGATCTGATATGTTCCAATTTTTCCATGCTGCGTCATGTGCAGAGTTCGTTCTTATCAGTTGCTAAAAACGGTTATGAGCGATACAGGATTGATGAAAGGAAATCAGTTTTTAAAATGAACCGTTTTATAGGGGACAGAAAGTTCTACAGAAAAGTACTGACGGTGACGTTTCCAATCATGATTCAGAACGGCGTCACCAATTTTGTGGGTATGCTGGATAATATCATGGTGGGCCGTATCGGTACAGACCAGATGTCCGGCGTGGCTATTGTGAATCAGCTGTTTTTTGTATTTAATATCTGTATTTTCGGCGCCCTGGCGGGAGCCGGGATTCTGGGCGCGCAGTATTACGGGAAGGCAGACTATGAGGGCATCCGTCATGTGTTTCGGTTTAAGATCATTTGCGCTGCTGTGATGGTGGCACTGGGGCTTGTTATTCTGGGAGGCTTTGGCGGGCAGCTGATCAGTCTCTATCTGCATGAGGGAAGCGCGGGGAATCTGGAGGATACCTGGATTTACGGCAGTCAGTATCTGCAGATCATGCTCTGGGGGCTTTTGCCCTTTGCCGTTGTGCAGACCTATTCCAGCACCTTAAGGGAGGCCGGGGAAACAGTGATGCCCATGATTGCCAGCGTGTGTGCCGTGGGAGTCAACCTGGTGCTGAATTATATTCTGATTTTCGGAAGATTCGGCGCTCCTGTGATGGGAGTGAGAGGCGCGGCCGTTGCCACGGTGATTTCCCGTTTAGTGGAGCTGAGTATCATTGTGATCTGGACTCACACTCACAGCGTGAGAATGCCCTTTGCCGCAGGTGTGTATCGTAGCCTGTACATTCCTGGCGCCGTGATCCGACAGACTGTCAGAGTGGGGCTTCCGCTGTTAGTCAATGAGGCTCTGTGGAGCTGCGGTATGGCGGTGATGACTCAGTTTTATTCTGTCCGGGGATTGGAGGTAGTGGCTGGTCTGAATATTTCCAATACCATTTCCAACGTATTTAATGTGGTTTATATTGCCATGGGTACTGGCACGGGCATTATCCTGGGGCAGCTTCTGGGAGCCGGAAAGGTAGATCAGGCAAAGGATGAGGACAGAAAGATGATCGTCTTTGCGGTGGTGCTGTGCGCTGCTTTGGGAGTGGGGTTATTCCTGCTGGCTCCGCTGTTTCCGAGGATCTATAATACGGAGGAGGAGGTCCGGCAGCTGGCGACCGGTCTGATCCGGGTGACCGCGGTGTTTATGCCGGTGTACGGCTTTTATAACTGCGCTTATTTCACCCTTCGGGCCGGAGGAAAGACCGGCATTACCTTTTTGTTTGACAGCGGGATTCTGTGGGCGGTCAGCATTCCCCTGCTGTTTTGTCTGATTTATTTTACTTCTCTGTCGGTTTTGCCTGTGTTTATTCTGGTGCAGTCGGTGGATATCTTCCGCTCGATTCTGGGGATTGCGTTGCTGAGAAAAGGAATTTGGGCGCGGACCATTGTGGTGGGAACGAAACAGGTTGCCTGAGAAGATGGGCTGCGTTGAGAAAGGAAAAGAAATGTGCCATCTGCTGACAGAAGAGGAGGCGGCCGATCTGCTGGGAGAGAGATCCGCTGACAGTCAAAAGGGAAATTACGGATATGTGACATTACTGGGCGGATCTGTCCGTTACAGCGGCGCAATCAAACTTGCCAATCTGTCCTGTAATGGGACGCAGGCTGCTGTGGAGGGACTGATGGCTTTGACTACCGCCGCCATGCGCGCCGGAGCGGGAGTTGTGAGACTGGCGGCGCCTGAACCTCTGACACAGGCAGTTTTGCCGTATATTCTGGAGAGTACTTTCCTGCCCATGCCCTCCACCCGGGACGGACAGCTTCGCTTCGATGCGGACAGACTGGACGAGGCACTTTTAAAGCAGCGCGCCGCAGTCTTTGGTATGGGCGTTGGCACAGGAGAAGAGACCGCGAAAATCCTGCGGTATATTTTACAGAATAAAAAGCTTACCTTTATCATCGACGCGGACGGCTTAAATGAGCTGGCGGCCCATGAAGACTTAAAGGAGCTTCTGAAAACAACTGCCTGCCAGGTGATATTAACGCCTCATGTGATGGAATTTTCCAAGCTGTCCGGCGCGCCCGTGGAGAAAATTCTGCAAAATCCTGTGGATCTGGCATTGGATTTTGCCTTAAGCTATGGAGTGACGGTGCTTTTAAAGGGCCATGTGACCACCGTGACGGACGGCGGCAGAGTGTATCAGATTGACCGGGGCTGCAGCGGCATGGCGACCGCGGGCAGCGGAGACGTTTTATCCGGCGTGCTTTGCGGCATGGCGGGCTATATTTCAGATCCCGTGCTGGCGGCTTCCACAGCTGCTTTCGTAGCCGGCATGGCGGGCGAGATGGCCGAGGCGGACAAAAATCCGGTCAGTATGACTGCCGGGGATACGGCCGCGTATGTGGAGAAGGCGATCACGAGGTTGTGGAATCAGTATCGCAGAAGATTGGAATGAACGATACAGCCAGGAAAGCGGCAGATTGATTTTGAAAAGTTCAAATTTTCCGGGTTCTGAATCCGGAAGAAATGCAAAATCCGGAAAGTTATGTGAATTTTCAATGACAGAGAACCGAAATTCTGTTATACTGTGCTACAGAGTGAACTGTGGCGGACATGAAAAATTTTTACCCCGCCCGCAACGATAAAGAGTGTTTCCCTGCCTGCGAATGCTGACAGCGCAATGAAAAGAGGAACCGGAGTTGAGTGTGAATAACGCCCTGAAAAAAGCGATGAACAGCGTCTACCAGATGTGTGATGCCCTGGACAAAAATTCCATGGGCATTAAGTGCGTCTGTCCGGGCACATCCCTTGCCACCAGAGATTACGTGCGCATTGAGATGATGAAATATGCCATGTACCTTTCCTCAGCGGATAAGGAAGCCACGCTGCAGGAGACGCAGTTTATTAAGGAATATTTTGAGAGGGTCGTAGCGCCGGCGGACATGCCTGGCCTGATCAGAAAATATCAGATTGGCGGGCCGGTCTATGAGAGCACCGTTCCCAACGGCATGAGAACCTTTGTGCGCGCGGACAATCAGATTTATCAGCAGACGGGCAGGAATGATACGCTGATGTGCGAGTCCCTGTACGGCCTGTATGACAGGGTGGGCAAGGAATTCTTAGCCTGCGACGACCGGGTCGGGGAGGAGGAAACCGCCGGTATGACCAGATATCTGGCCATGCTGCGCAAATATATCACGGAGCAGATTCAAAGCCCGGGGGCCATGGGCGGCGCCGCAAGGCCCGGCGCGGACAAAAAGGCCACGGGAGCCAACGCCGCCAGGAAGTCTGATGAAAAAGAAGAAAAGGAGCAGACCCTGGAAGAGCTGATGGCGGAGCTGGATTCTCTGGTAGGACTGACCGAGGTGAAAAAGGATGTCAGCTCTTTAGTCAATCTTTTGCAGATACGGAAAATCCGGCAGGAGAGAAACCTGACGGTCATGCCCATGTCGCTGCACCTGGTATTTTCAGGCAATCCGGGTACCGGCAAGACCACGGTGGCGCGCCTGCTGTCCAAAATATATCAGCGCATGGGAGTCTTAAGCAAGGGCCATCTGGTGGAGGTGGACCGCGCCGGCATGGTGGGAGGCTATGTGGGACAGACGGCCATCAAGGTGCAGGAGCTTTTAGACCGGGCCATGGGCGGCATCCTGTTTATTGACGAGGCTTACTCCCTGACAGTCAACAAGGGCCCTACGGATTTCGGGCAGGAGGCGGTGGATACGCTCCTAAAGGGAATGGAGGATCACAGGGATGACCTGATTGTCATCGTGGCGGGATATCCTGACCTGATGGAGGAGTTTCTGGATTCCAATCCGGGCCTGCGCTCCCGCTTCAATAAATTTATCTATTTTTCCGATTATGTGCCGGAGGAGCTGGTGGCGATTTTTAAGGGAACCTGCAGCCGTTCCGGTTATAAGTGCAGCGAGGAGTGCAGCCAGTACCTGCTGGATTATTTTACAAAATGCTATGAAAAAAGAGACCGGAACTTTGCCAATGGTCGGGAAGCCCGCAATTTCTTTGAGAAGGCCATCGTCCGGCAGGCCAACCGCCTCTCCGGCAGGAAGGATATTTCCGATGAGGAGCTGATGACGCTGACCATAGAGGATGTAAAAGAAGAGTAGACAGCGGCTGAGATAAAAGAGCCTTTGTCTCCCAAAAGGAAAAAGTATGAGGCCTGTGGATGGATATCTGTGACATGGCTGATCAACGGATATAACGGAAAAGAGACAGGAAAGGAAGAAAAGAAAATGTATACTGCGAATTCGGAGCGATACGGCAAAATGGTATACAACCGCTGCGGATACAGCGGCCTGAAGCTTCCGGAGGTTTCTCTGGGGCTGTGGCACAATTTCGGCGACACCGGAAATTATGAAAATATGAAAAATATGGTCTTCACGGCCTTTGACCATGGGATTACTCATTTTGATCTGGCCAACAATTACGGCCCGGAGCCGGGCAGCGCGGAGCGCAATTTCGGAAAGATCATGAAGGAGGAGCTTTCCGGCTACCGGGACGAGATTCTGGTCAGCACCAAGGCGGGCTATGGCATGTGGGACGGCCCTTACGGGGACTGGGGCAGCAGAAAATATCTGCTGGCCAGCCTGGATCAGAGTTTACAGAGACTGGGCCTGGAGTATGTGGACATTTTTTATCATCATCGGATGGACCCCCAGACGCCTCTCGAGGAGACCATGGGGGCGCTGGCCCAGGCAGTCAGAAGCGGGAAAGCGCTCTACGCCGGGGTTTCCAATTATGACGGGCCAACGCTGGAAAAGGCCTGCCGTATTATGGAGGAGCTGAACTGCCCGCTGATTATTAACCAGAATTCTTACAATATTTTTAACCGCACCATAGAAAAGAACGGCCTGAAGGAGACGGCGGCGCGGGAGAAAAAGGGGATTATCTGCTTCAGCCCCCTGGCTCAGGGAATGCTGACGGATCGCTATCTGAACGGGATTCCGGAGGACAGCCGGGTGAGAACCGACGGCCGGTTCTTAAAGGAGACGAGCCTGACGCAGGAGAAGCTTTCGCAGATTCGGGCGCTCAATGAAATCGCCGCGCAGCGCGGGGAAAAGCTCTCGCATATGGCGCTGAAATGGATACTCAGAGACGGGCAGGTAACCAGCGTGCTGGTGGGTGCGTCCCGGCCGGAGCAGATTCTGGATAATCTGAAGGCCATGGAAGGCGCGGGTTTCACGGCGCAGGAGCTGAAGGCCATCGACGATGTGACGGCGCAGTGAGGAGAAACGGCGGCGCGGCTTTTGAGCTTTGGCAGAATTTACGCGGGAGAGCGGGGATTTCAACGGCCATCATTGAGATGAGATAACAGGATGAAGCGAAGGAGAACAGAATAGATCAGGAGGGAACAAAATGCTGGAATTTAAATATGACACACAGCTGTTGATCGAGGGCACGGATCTGGACGAGGACGTGATCAGCGATTATATTACGGAGCATTTCAGGGGCGACTGTCTGCTGGCGGTGGGCGATGAGGAGCTGATTAAAATTCATTTTCACACCAACGAGCCATGGGACGTACTGAAATACTGCGCCACATTAGGCGAGATCTATGACATTGTGGTGGAGGATATGGATCGCCAGTCCAGAGGGCTGAAGGGGTAAGGCGGCTGCCGGAAGCGTAACAAAGTATCTGCGGCAGAATCTGCCGTAAAGAGAACTGTATATAGCGCCGCAACCGGAGGAGGAACAGGATGAGACGGGATAAAATCAATTATTATCTGGATCTGGCGGAGACGGTTTCCAAACGGTGCACCTGTCTCCGCAGATGGTACGGGGCTGTCATCGTGAAGGATGACGAGGTGATTTCCACCGGATACGTGGGCGCCCCCAGAGGCCGCGCCAACTGCAGCGACCTGGGCGTGTGCATCCGTACTCAGAAAAATATCCCCAGAGGGGAGCGCTATGAGCTCTGCCGCAGCGTCCACGCGGAGGCCAACGCCATTATCTCCGCCAGCCGTGACCAGATGATCGGTTCAAGCCTTTATCTGGTAGGGCTGGAAGCGGACACCCAGGAATATGTGGTGAATTCCTGCTGTTGCTCCATGTGCAAGAGAATGGTGATCAACGCCGGAATTGAGACGGTGTATATCCGGGATACCAAAGACGAGTACCGCACTATCAGGGTGCAGGAGTGGATTGACAATGATGAGTCCGTGGAGGGAGTCTTTGGTTATTGATCTGTAAAGAGAAGTGAATTCCCTGGAGAGACCGGTTGACAAGGCTGTATGCGGGGAAAGGCGGACAGTGTCCTACTGACCGTAAAAATCCATGCCCCTGCCGGCGTTCACCTTGGGGAGCCAGGTTTTGGGATCCTTATGAACCTGTATGAATACATAAAAGGCGGAGATGACCATCTCCACTTTATTGCAGTCAGTGGTATTTTTGCCGGTGTCGTGCCGGAGATTAAAGTATTTCATCTGGGAGACAAAGACGTCCAGAAGGGTGATGCCGCAAAACTCATATTCACCCAGAATGTCCTGGTGCTCCAGATAGTAGACATATTCCTCATACACCGGAGGATAATCCATCAGGCCGTCCCACAGCTCATTCATGAACTGTTCGCTTTGGCCGATATACCGTCCAAGCTCCATGGTCAGCTCGTAAGCCTTCATTTTGCCGGTTTGTAAAATGATGTTTGCCATAGTGGTTCCTTCCTGATAATCACTGCCCACAGCTTTGCTCTGTACTGCGCGTATTTGCGGGGGATGTCCTGCGTGGGACAGTGTTTTTCTGAATCTCAGACTACTCCTTTTGCTGGAAAAAGCAAGAGGTGTACTGAAAAAAATACGTGTGGATGGGGTTCGTAAGTACAGGAAAAGAAGCATAAGGAAAGGACGATAGTTTGCATGAATCATATTGTTCCCAAACTGTTAATATATGGGGATATGCCGCGGGATTCCATTCTGATGGAGATGAGCGGTATTTTTGCCGATTTTGAGGCGGGGGTGGTGCCGGAGGATGAGCTTGTGGCCAGGATTCACCGCCAGATCAGGCGTATCCTGGAGGTGGCTACCGACAATGGTTTTGACGTCAATCTGTGGCAGAATTATCTGACATTTCTGCTGGTCACCAGTGAAAATCCCTTCAGCATCACCTGCGAGAAGGTGGGAGCCAGCGAGGGCAGCGTGAATTATTTTGCGAAAGGGGATTTTAAGGCTTTCAAAGAGCTCTTTGATTATGATTTTGACCCGATTGAGGAAAAACTGCATATTGACTGTTTTTCAAGAATTACCCATTATCATGCCATCAGCAAAAAAGAGTTGATGTACAATAAAAACGTCAGTGAAAAGGTGCAGGCGCTGAGTGCCGCGCTTGCTGAGACGAAGGATGAGGAGGAATTTTTTGACTGCGTTACCGGCTTTTATAAGGACTACGGCGTGGGAATGTTCGGCCTGAATAAAGCCTTCCGCATCCAGTCCGGCGATCATGACGGAGACGTCACTTTCCTGCCGATCAACAATATGGATAAGGTAATGCTGGACGATCTGATCGGCTACGAGCTGCCCAAAAAGAAGCTGGTGGACAACACCCGGGCCTTTGTGGAGGGCAGGAAGTGCAATAATGTGCTGCTCTATGGCGACAGCGGCACCGGCAAATCCACCAGCATCAAGGCTATCGTCAATCAGTTTTATCCGGACGGGCTGCGGATGATTGAGATTTACAAGCACCAGTTTAAGGACCTTTCCGGCGTCATCGCCCGGATCAAAAACCGCAATTACAAATTTATTATTTATATGGATGATCTCTCCTTTGAGGAATTTGAGGTGGAATATAAGTTCCTGAAGGCGGTGATTGAGGGCGGTGTGGAGACGAAGCCGGACAATATTCTGATCTATGCTACTTCCAACAGGCGCCATCTGATTAAGGAGGTCTGGTCTGACCGGGATGATATGGAAAACGGAGGTGGCCTGCATCGGTCCGACACCATGGAGGAGAAGCTTTCCCTGGTGCACCGCTTTGGAGCTACCATTAACTATTCCAAGCCCACGCCGAAGGAGTTTAAGGAGATTGTGCTGGGGCTGGCGCACCGCGCGCAGATAGCGATGCCGGATGAGGAGCTGCTGGCGGAGGCCAATAAGTGGGAGCTTTCCCACGGGGGAATTTCCGGACGCACCGCACAGCAGTTCATAAATTACGTGCAGAGCGTTCACGGATAACCTGAAATACATCCTATAGCTTTTCAGGCTTCCACAGGGCCGCTTTTTGAAGCTGCGTGTAATTATCTGGCTATGATAAGTCATAAATGATTATAAATAAATGGTGCAAAAGCGGGGATATTGTTTCCGGGAGCTGCTGTACTGTTTTTAGATATTTTAGGAAAGTAAATTGAAAGGATAACAGCGAATTATGAAAATCTACATCTGCTTCCCCGAAGGGAAAGCCAAAGCTCTCACCATGAGCTATGACGACGGCAGGCTTGCCGACAGAAGACTGATCCGTATTTTTAATAAATACGGAATCAGAGGAACCTTCAATCTGAACGCCGGCCTGATGGGTCAGCCGGAGCGTATTCCGAGGGAGGAGGTCAGAGAGCTGTATCAGGGCCATGAGATTGCGACCCATACCTATACGCACCCTACTATTGCCCGCTGCCCATCGGTTGAGATTTACAGAGAAATTGTGGAAGACAGAAAGGGGCTGGAGGCCATCACAGGCTATCCGGTCAGAGGGCACGTCTATCCCAACGGTTCCGTAAACGACCAGGTCAAACGCATCTTTTCGGACTGCGGGATCGCCTACGGGCGCACGGTGGAGGAGACCGGAGGCTTTGAGCTGCCCGGGGAGTGGATGAACTGGAAGGCTACCTGTCATCACAACCATAATCTGCTGGAGCTTGGAGAGCGCTTTCTGGATTTTAAGAAGATACAGTATTTAAAGTGCATGTATGTGTGGGGCCATTCCTATGAGTTTGATAACCATAATAACTGGGATCTGATGGAAGAGTTCTGTAAAATGATGGGCGGACAGCCGGATATCTGGTATGCCACAAACATCGAAATTCATGATTACATGGAGGCTTCCAAGCTGCTGCAGTTTGCGGCAGATGAAAGCTTTGTTTACAATCCGGCTGTTATGGATATGTGGCTTTCCGTGGATGGGGAGATTGTAAAAGTGGCCGGAGGAGAGAGGAAGAGTTTATGTTAGACATCTTAATTGCGGTTTTGTTTGGCCTGGTGGAGGGCATTACTGAGTGGCTGCCGATCAGCTCCACCGGTCATATGATTTTGCTGGAGGAATTTATCAGCTTTGAAAATGTCAGCGAGGATTTCTTCAGTATGTTCGATGTGGTCATCCAACTGGGCGCTATCCTTGCAGTGGTGGTTTTATTCTGGAATCGTTTATTTCCATTCAGAAAAATACAGGACAGGAAGCACCCGTCGGGACATATTGCACTGGATATGGATATTATCCGGATGTGGATCAAGGTGCTGATCGGCTGTATTCCCGCGGCTGTGGTGGGCATTCTGCTGGACGATTTCGTGGATGAGCATTTCTATAACGGCGTTGTGGTCTCTCTGGCGCTGATTATCTTTGGCGTGGCTTTTATTGTAATTGAAAATTGGAATAAGGGCAGAACTCCCGCTGTCAATTCCATCGAGGAGATGGATATTAAGACCATTCTGATTATCGGCTGTTTTCAGCTGCTGGCGGCCATTTTCCCGGGCACGAGCCGCAGCGGGGCCACCATTGTGGGAGCGCTGCTGATCGGCGTCAGTCGTACCACCGCGGCAGAGTTCACCTTCTTTATGGCGGTGCCGGTGATGGCGGGGGCAAGCCTTTTAAAGCTTCTGAAATTCGGCCTGAGCTTTACCGCTCTGGAGGCCGCGGTATTGCTGATCGGCATGGCGGTGGCTTTCGTGACTTCGCTGATTGTGATTCGCTTCCTGTTAGACTATATCCGGAAGCATGACTTTAAGGTGTTTGGCTACTATCGCATTATTCTGGGGGTGATTGTACTGCTTTATTTTGCGGTTGCGGGGTAGAAATATGGTACAGATTATCGGGAGCGCGGTGCTCATTTTATTTATATGTAATCTGATCGGCCAGCTATGGGTCAACAAATGGGAGGAATATCAGGATTCTCTCTGGATGGCGACGATCATGGGGCTTCTGACGCTGTTCGCGGCCTTTCAGGTGGTGGCGGTACCGGCGATTTTCATGAAGGTGAAGCTGCATGTGATGGTCATTTATATGGCGGTGGTCATTGCGGCGCTGAGCGTGGCGTCCTTTGTTTATATTTTTAAGAGCGGCGGCGCTTATTATAAGCATCAGGCGGAAAAGCTGAAGAAGGCCGTGAAGGACAAAGGAAACATCTGGCTTTTAGTGGCGGCGGCGCTGATTCTGCTGCATACCTATTACGGGGCTTTTTATGATAAAGCGCATGGAGATGACGTTCGCTATGTGGGCGCGGTGGTGGACGCGGTGGAGACGGACGAAATGCTGATGTATCATCCTGGAACAGGGGAGTATCTTGGGGAGCTCCAAAGTGAATTTTTTAAGGATGCTGTAGCCCCGATCTTGATGTTCTGGGCAATGTGGTGCAGACTGTTGGGACTTCATCCTTCCACCTTTACTCATATTGTGGTGAATTTGTTTATGATTCCCATCGCGTATGGAGTGGCATATCTGCTTGGCAGATTATTATGTAAAAAAAATGTAAGGCTGACGGGTATGTTTCTGTGCGCATACTGTCTGTTTAATCTGACAAATCATGTTCTGCCATTAGAAGGCATTGGACTTACGATTAATTTTATGCGCTGGGGGAAAAGCATCTTATATTGTGTACTTATTCCGCTGCTTATGGTATTTATGATGGAGGTCATGAGTCAGGAGAAGCCGGGTAAAATGTATCTGAGGCTGGGATTTATGCTGTATGGAAGCTGTCTGGCATCGACAATGTCCCTGATCCTTTTACCTGCACTTACCGGAGTGTGGGCGTTGTGGGATGCTTTGAGAGTAAGATCCCGGAAGTCAATTGCCAGGTTACTGATTCCCTGTCTGTTGTGTATTCCCATGATTGGATATGCTCTGCTTTATTTGAACTGCACATTATAGGAGAAAAGATATATGCTTGAAGGGATAAATCTGGAAGGAATATTTGAGATTGTACGGCAGAATATGCTGTCCTCAACCGGGAGCGGCACATTTTATCTGAGCCTTTTTCTTTTGCCTGTAATGCTGCGAAGCCGGGATATGAGATACAAATTTGTATATCCGGTTTATACAATTTTTCTGATTTACACCAGTTACTGGATTTATACGAATATCATTTCAGCGATTATGGGCTATGCGCCTGCCAGATTTGTTACATTGATTCCTATTCCTTTTATTATCGCGCTGGTGATTAGTGATGGCTGTAATTCTGTGAAGGGGAAGGGAACAGTCCTGGTAGTGATCGCGGCCTTATTTTTATTTTATTTTATATCGGATGCGGAATATGAAGATTATTATGACGATGATTATAAGATAGAAAATGTGTATGGTCTGCCGCAGGATGTGGTGGATGTCTGTGATCTGATCCTTTCAGAAAATGAGGAGCCGTTGCTTCTGGTTAATGATCCGGATATAGATTATTTCAGGCAGTATTCCGGAAAGATCAAGATGATTAATGTGAATATTGGCTCTATGACTGATGTTGCAGCGACTCGCAGCGAATATTCTTCGATAAGGTCTTTGATGTCGGATTCGGAGGGGATTGATATGAACCTTGTAGGGGAACTGGCGGAGGAATGCGGTGTGGATTATATTGTTTTGAATGCTGATGCATATCACAGCGTGTTTTACGCGGATGAGCTTTATTACAGTCTGTATGAGGTCATTGGCGATTATCTGGTATTTAAAGTAAATTCTTAAATTCGTTTCTTGTTGAACAGGCATATTCCCTGCCAGGAAGGCTGGCAGAGGAATATGCCTGTTCTTCCTTTCCTCACCGTTTGTTCATAGTTTTTTCAGAAATTTGATGTTGACAATAAGGAATACAAGTGCTATCTTAGTTCCAGAAGTTAGCACTCAGGCAATTCGAGTGCTAATAACATGAAGGAGGCGGCGCTGTGGAATTAGATGAGAGAAAAAAGAAAATTTTGCACGCCATCATCCGCAATTATCTGGAGACGGGCGAGCCGGTAGGCAGCCGCACGATCTCCAAATATACCGACCTTAATCTCAGCAGCGCCACCATCCGCAATGAGATGGCGGATCTGGAGGAGATGGGGCTGATTGTCCAGCCGCACACCTCTTCCGGGCGCATTCCCTCCGACAGGGGATACCGGCTGTATGTGGACACCATGCTGGAGGATAAGACCAGAGAAATTGATGAGATGAAGGAGCTCCTTCTGGACAAGGAGAAAAAGACCGATGAGCTGTTAAAGCAGGTGGCGAAGCTTCTGGCGGTCAATACCAATTACACGACCGTGATCTCCGCTCCCTCCACTCACCGCAATAAGCTGAAATTCATTCAGCTTTCCCGGGTGGATGAGCATCAGATTCTGGCGGTGATTGTGGCGGAGGGCAACGTGATCCGCAACAGCGTGTTCGGCGTGGACGAATATCTGGATGATGAGACACTGCTGAAGCTGAATATGCTGCTGAATACCAATCTCAGCGGCATGTCCATGGAGGAGATCAATCTGGGGGTGATCACGGCGCTGAAGCAGAACGCGGGCATTCACAGCGACCTGATTGCGGGAGTGCTGGATGAGGTGGCAATGGCCATCAAGGCGGATGAGGATCTGGAGATTTATACCTCCGGAGCCAATAACATCTTCAGATATCCGGAGCTGTCCGACCATCAGAACGCCAGCCGGCTGATTACCACACTGGAGGAGAAGCACCAGCTCAACGATATCGTGGAGCAGACGCTGGAGGAGAGCAGCGAGACCGGTATCCAGGTGTACATCGGCGAGGAAGCGCCGATGCCCATGAAGGACTGCAGCGTAGTCACCGCGACATATGAATTGGGAGAGGGAATGCGGGGCACCATAGGGATTATAGGACCCAAACGCATGGACTATGAGAAGGTGGTAGGAACGCTGAAAACGATTAAGCAGCAGCTGGAAGAGTTGTACAAGGAATAAATTGCGAAGAGTCACGTAAATTTTCATGTTAAGCCGGGAGTTGCCGTGCTGCTTATGAAACACAGGAAATTTTGTGACGCGCAGAGGATGGTTCAGGAGTGAAATATGGAAGAGACAGAAAAAGATTTAGACCAGGAAGCAGCAGACAATCAGGCTGAGAAAGAGACAAAACAGGCCGGAGAAAAGGACAGTGCCGCCAAGGAAGCGGCAAATCCACAAACGAAGGCATCGGGCGATGCGGATTGCTCCTCTGAAGAGGCTGCAGTGCAGGAGCCGGGAGATGAGCAGGCCTCCGGTGAAACGGAGAATGTTGATACGGACGGCGCCGGCGAAGCTGACGCGGACGACGAAAAGACATCTCAGGATGAAGACGGCGGAGCACAAAAGGCTGACACGGCCGCAGGAACAGCCAAAGAGAAAAAGTCTTTTTTCAGTAAAAAGGATAAAAATAAGGAAAAGGATAAAGACAAGGAGCGCATTGCAGAGCTGGAGGATCGGGTCATGCGTCAGATGGCGGAGTTTGAGAACTTCCGCAGACGCACGGAAAAGGAAAAGCAGCAGATGTTTGAGACCGGCGCCCGAAGCGTGATTGAGAAGATTCTTCCGGTGGTTGATAATTTTGAGAGAGGATTATCCAGCATTCCCGAGGCGGAGCGGCAGGGAGCCGTCGCGGAAGGAATGAATATGATATACAAACAGCTTTTGACCGAGCTGGATAATATCGGTGTGAAAGCGATCGAGGCTGTGGGTCAGGAATTTGATCCGGCCAGGCACAACGCGGTGATGCAGGTGGAAAGCGAGGAGTATGAGTCCGGCGTCGTCGCTCAGGAGCTGCAGAAGGGCTACACCTACAGAGATACCGTGATACGGCACAGCATGGTGGCGGTCGTCGAGTAGCGGCACACCGAAGGAAGCAAAGAGAGCAATTAATTTTTTGTAATAATTATGGAGGAGATTACCATGGCAAAGATTATAGGAATTGACTTAGGAACAACCAACAGCTGTGTAGCTGTGATGGAGGGCGGACAGCCCACAGTTATCGCGAATACAGAGGGCTCCAGAACCACGCCCTCCGTAGTAGCTTTCACAAAGACCGGGGAGCGTCTGGTGGGCGAGCCTGCCAAGCGCCAGGCGGTGACCAACGCGGAGAAGACCATTTCTTCTATTAAGAGAGATATGGGTACTGACAGGGGCCGCGTCATTGACGGCAAGAAGTATTCCCCGCAGCAGATTTCCGCGATGATCCTGCAGAAGCTGAAGGCGGACGCGGAGAACTATCTGGGCGAAAAGGTGACCGAGGCCGTGATCACCGTTCCCGCGTATTTCAATGACGCGCAGCGTCAGGCCACTAAGGACGCGGGCAAGATCGCGGGCCTGGATGTAAAGAGAATTATCAATGAGCCCACAGCTGCGGCTCTGGCTTACGGCCTGGATAATGAGAAAGAGCAGAAGATCATGGTCTATGACCTGGGCGGCGGTACCTTTGATGTGTCCATCATCGAGATCGGCGACGGTGTCATTGAAGTGCTGGCTACCAATGGCGACACGCATCTGGGCGGCGATGATTTTGACCAGAGACTGATCGACTGGATGGTTTCCGAGTTTAAGAAGACCAACGGCGTTGACCTTTCCAAGGATAAGATGGCGCTGCAGAGGCTGAAGGAAGCTGCCGAGAAGGCCAAGAAGGAGCTTTCCAGCGCGACGACCACCAACATTAATCTGCCTTTCATCAGCATGAATTCCGACGGACCGCTTCACTTTGACGTGAATCTGACCCGCGCGAAATTTGACGAGCTGACAAACGATCTGGTGGAAAAGACCGCCATCCCGGTGAAGAACGCCATGAAGGACGCCGGCCTGACCAACGCGGATCTGGGCCAGGTGCTGCTGGTAGGCGGTTCTACCCGTATTCCGGCTGTACAGGATAAGGTTCGCCAGCTGACAGGCAAGGAGCCCAGCAAGTCCCTGAATCCTGATGAGTGCGTGGCGCTGGGCGCTTCCATTCAGGGCGGCAAGCTGGCCGGCGACGCGGGCGCGGGTGAGATTTTGCTGCTGGATGTGACTCCGCTGTCTCTGTCCATCGAGACCATGGGCGGCATCGCTACCAGGCTGATTGAGAGAAATACCACCATTCCTACCAGGAAGAGCCAGGTATTCTCCACCGCCGCGGACAATCAGACCGCTGTGGATATCAATGTGGTACAGGGTGAGCGTCAGTTCGCCAGAGACAATAAGTCCCTTGGCCAGTTCCGTCTGGACGGCATTCCGCCGGCAATGAGAGGCGTACCGCAGATCGAGGTGACCTTCGACATTGACGCCAACGGCATCGTGAATGTATCCGCCAAGGATCTGGGCACCGGCAAGGAGCAGCACATTACAATTACTGCCGGCTCCAATATGTCCGATGCTGAGATTGACAGAGCGGTGAAGGAAGCCGCCGAGTATGAGGCCCAGGACAAGAAGCGCAAGGAAGCTATTGATGCCAGAAATGATGCCGACTCCTTCGTGTTCCAGACCGAGAAGACCTTAAACGAGGTGGGTGACAAGATTTCCGCGGATGAGAAGTCCAGAGTGGAGGCGGACATCGCGGAGGTGAAGGCTATCCTTGACAGAACCGCAAATCAGGAAATGTCCGACAGCGACATCGATGAGCTGAAGGCCGCCAGGGAGAAGCTGATGAACGAGGCTCAGGGCGTGTTCACTAAAATGTATGAAAGCATGCAGGGCGCTCAGGGAGGCGCGGATCCCAATATGGGCGGCGCTGGTCCGGACATGGGCGGCGGCCAGTACAGCGGCAGCAATCCGGATGACGATATTATTGACGGCGATTACAGAGAGGTGTAAAATAATAAGCCGCGGGAAGCAAAATTCCGGAGCCCGACAACAGTCACCGGAAGAAGACTTCCACAGGGCAGGGCTGAAAAGGCAAAATGATATAAGCAATAAGGAACAGCTTATCCCTCTGCCGCAACAGAGGGGTAGGCTGTATCGTGTGTAGACAGTAATTTGCGCAGAGGATGATTTGTGAAGCATTCTGTGTATGCCAGACATACATTCAGGTATGAACTGCGTTGATGGAGATAATATATGGCAGAACAAAAACGAGATTATTATGAAGTGCTTGGTGTGGATAAAAGCGCGGACGAGGCGGCGCTGAAGAAGGCCTATCGTACCCTTGCCAAGAAATATCATCCGGATATGCATCCCGGCGACAAGGAGGCGGAGGCTAAATTCAAGGAGGCGTCCGAGGCTTACGCTGTGCTTTCCGATCCGGAGAAGAGGCGCCAGTATGATCAGTTTGGCCATGCGGCCTTTGACGGCACGGGAGGAGAGGGCGGCTTCGGCGGCTTTGACTTCAGCAACATGGATTTTTCTGACATATTTGGCAGTGATTTCTTTGGTTTCGGAGATATTTTTGGCGGAGGAAGATCCAGAAGCGCCAGGGGCAACGCCCCTCAGCAGGGGGCCAATCTGCGCACCAGTGTGAGAATCACATTCGATGAGGCGATTTTTGGCTGTACCAAGCCCATTGAAATGAATGTGAAGGAAGAGTGTAAGAAGTGCCACGGTACGGGAGCAAAGCCCGGCACCAGCCCGGAGACCTGTCCCAAGTGCGGCGGCAAGGGGCAGGTGGTATTTACCCAGCAGTCCATGTTCGGCACGGTCAGGAATGTGCAGGCTTGTCCGGATTGCAGGGGCACAGGTAAGATCATCCGTGAGAAATGTCCGGACTGCGGCGGCAGCGGTTATGTATCCATCCGCAAAAAATTTGACGTGGATATTCCGGCGGGTGTGGACAATGGCCAGTTCCGGCGTCTTACCGGCGAGGGCGAGCCGGGCATCAACGGAGGACCCAGGGGAGACATTCTGGTGGAATTTGTGGTGGGACGCCACCCGGTTTTCCAGAGACAGGATATGAATATCTTCTCCACGGTGCCGATTTCCTTCGCGGTGGCGGCGCTGGGCGGCGAGATCATGATCGATACGGTGGACGGCAAGGTGATCTATGAGGTTAAGCCGGGCACTCAGACGGATACCAAGATCCGGCTGAGGGGCAAGGGCGTTCCCTCGGTGAGAAATAAGGATACCAGGGGCGACCATTATGTGACGCTGGTGGTGCAGACGCCTGACAAGCTGTCCCATGAGGCTAAGGAAGCTTTGAGGAAGTTTGATGAGCTGACAGGGGACTCTCTGAACGCAGCTTCCCGTAATGAGGGAAGCGATGACGCATCCAGGGATAAAAAGGGAAAGTTCTGGAAGAAGCTTTAAGAGAAAGAACAAAAAGGGCAGTTCTGTCGGCTGTCCTTTTTGTCATGTCATTTAAGGGAGAAAAAGACTAAGGAAGAAAAAGGCATGAATTCTTTAATACAGAGGGTGAAAGTGCTTGGGAAAGAAATCTTAAGCCACAGAGTCAGGCTGGCCGTTGGCCTGCTGGCAGCTGCGGCTTTGTTTGTGATTTCTTTTCATTTTTTATATGAGGGTGAGATTAACAAACGGTTTCTGGTATTTACCGCGCTATGCCTGGCAGTGGGATTTTTCATTATTTGTCCAAGACCGAAGGACTGGCGCCTGGCTCTGCCTGTCGTCATCGCTTATCTGGTGCTTGTCCCGAGGAGAATGTTTGAACGGATTGAATTGCCGGTCCATGATCTGGTGAATCTCCGAAGAGGGGCGCAGCTTGCCAATATCCTCATTATCCTGCTGGTATTTGCGGTGCTGCTGCTGGTATTTCAAAGGGTGAACCTGGCGCTTTCTGTCGGCGGTACGCTGATTCTGGTGATGGGCATTGCCAATTATTTTATTGCTCTTTACAGAGACAGCTTTTTGAGCCTGAATGATATTACGGCGGTGGGAACTGCCGCCACGGTGGTGCAGAGTTATGACCTGACGCCGAGCGCGGAGCTCTGGTATACGATTCTTTATTTCCTGTTTTTTATCGTCCTGGGCTTCTGGTGTGATATTCCCCTGAGAGGAAAATGGTATCACATCGCGGTATCGGCGGTCAGCATTTTGTATTGTGTTTTCTTTTTCTGCTTCTGGAACCTCTCGGATTACCGCGAGGAGCATGACCTGTATACGGTGCAGTACGCGCCTTACGCAAGCCAGCTGTATCTGGGATATCTGCTGACCTTCTGCGTGGATATTCAGGAAAATATCGACGCGGGCGTTCCGGCAGGCTATTCGGAGGAAAAGCTTATAGAGATCGGGGAGTGGGCTGAGGAAAACTATGCCGGCTCAGACAGGGCGGACGATACGGTTACTCCGAATGTGATTGTGATTATGAATGAGTCCTGGGCGGATTTAAGCGTCCTTGGAAATATTGCCACGACAGAGCCCGTCATGCCGTTTGTGGACTCCCTTGAGGAAAATACGCTCAAGGGATACCTGTACGTGGATATTCTGGGAGGACTGACGGCGAATACGGAGTTTGAGGTGCTGACCGGGGATACGGTTTCCTTTATGACTGTGACGGCGGTGCCCTACCAGACCGGACAGCTGGATCACGATATTCTGGCTCTGCCATCGGTTTTTGAGAGCCAGGGGTATCAGACGATGGCTATGCACCCCAATGGTCCCGGTTCCTGGAACAGAGAGGAAGCGTATGGATATCTGGCGTTTCAGGATTTTATTGATGAAAGTGAGTTTCAGACAGACTATATGTATGTCCGTTCATTTTTGTCGGATGAGTGCAATTATAACGAGATTATCTGGCAGTATGAAAACAGAGATTCTGATTCTCCCTGGTTTTTGTTTAACGTCACGATTCAGAATCATGGCAGCTATTACAGCGATGACCTGAGTGCGCTGGATATCAGACTCACAGAATTCGGACAAATAGTTGAGGAAGACTGGGGGGACACGAATGCCCTTGAAACATATCTGAACCTTCTGAAAATCTCAGACAATGCCTTTGAAAATCTGATTGAGTATTTCTCAAATGTGGAGGAGCCGACCATCATTATCATGTTCGGAGACCATCAGCCGCTGTTCAGTGATCATATTTATGATGTTTTCTTTGAAGGTCAGTTTCTGACGGAAGAGGAGGAGAATGAATTGAAATATATTGTCCCTTATCTGGTGTGGACCAACTACGATACGGAGCTGACAGATTACGGTGATTTCAGCGCCAGCTATCTGGGGGCTGTGATCGCGGATTACGCCGGTCTTGAGCTTCCTGCTTATTATAAGTATCTGCTGCTTATGATGGAGGAATATCCGGAGATCTCCTTCCGGAATATGGATGAAATCGAACAGGATGAGATGATTCAGAATTATAGGATTTTGCAGTACAATCATCTGCGGGATGAAAATTATCTGGCGGAGCTGTTTTCTGTAAATTAGAAAGAATCAGCCGGAAACGGGGGATGAGCAATGAAATGGATGAAATTTAAAATAAAGACGACCACGGAGGCGGAGGATATTCTCATTTCCGCGCTCTGCGATCTGGGCTTTGAGGGAGCACAGATCGAGGACAAGGTGCCGCTGACGGCGCTGGAAAAGGAGCAGATGTTTGTGGATATTCTGCCGGAGGGGCCGGAGGATGACGGCATCGCTTATTTAAGCTTTTTTGTGGAGGAGAATGAGAAGGGCTGCCCGGTGTTTGGCGGAGAGGAGACGACCGCGGAGGCGCTGGTTTCCCGGGTGAAGGAGGAGCTGGAAGGCTGGCGGGATTTCCTGGACATTGGCGAGGGAAGCGTGACAGTGGATGAGACGGAGGATGTGGACTGGATCAATAACTGGAAGCAGTATTTTCACCAGTTTACCATTGATGACATTCTGGTGATCCCGTCCTGGGAGGATGTGCCGCCGGAGAATGGAAACGGGCTGGTGCTGCATATTGACCCGGGTACGGCCTTCGGTACCGGGATGCACGAGACCACTCAGCTGTGTATTCGCCAGCTACGCAAATATGTTACCCCACAGACGGAGCTTCTGGACGTGGGCACAGGCAGCGGGATTCTGTCCATTTTATCGCTGATGTTCGGGGCAAAGCACGCGGTGGGCACGGACCTGGATCCCTGCGCGGTGGACGCGGTGGCGCAAAACTGCCGTGACAATCAGATTGCGCCGGAGCGGTTTGAGATGTTCATCGGCAATATCATCACGGAGAAGGAGGTACAGGATCGGGTGGGTTACGGCTGCTATGATATTGTGGTGGCCAATATCCTGGCGGATGTGCTGGTGCCGCTTACTCCGGTCATTTTGAAACAGCTGAAAAAGGGCGGCTACTATATCACCTCCGGAATTATTGACGACAAGGAACAGGCTGTGGTGGATGCCGTGAAAGCTGCCGGACTGACGGTGGTGGAAGTGACGCGTCAGGGCGAGTGGGTCAGCGTGACAGCGAGGAAGGATTTCTGACAAAAAGGCTTCCGGCTTGCGGGAGTTGGCTCTTATAAACGGGGCGGATGCAGAGGCCGGCTTCGCGGGACAGCGGGGAACAGAGACAGAGGATGAGGAATGTACCAGTTTTTTGCAGACAGCTCGCAGATTTCAGACGGACATGTGACCATCACAGGCAACGATTATAACCACATGAAAAATGTGCTTCGTTTGAAGGCGGGAGAGAAATTTTATGTGGCCATTGAGGAAGAAAACCCCCGGAAATATATTTGCACAGTGGAAAATTATATGGAGCAGGCTGCGGACTGCAGGATCATTTCAGAGGAGACGGAGAACTACGAGCTCCCCTGCAGGATTACGCTTTATCAGGGCCTGCCCAAGGCGGATAAGCTGGAATGGATTATCCAGAAGGCGGTGGAGCTGGGGGCGAGCCGTATCGTGCCGGTGGCAATGGAGCGGTCTGTAGTAAAGCTGGACGCCGGAAAGGTGGACGCAAAGCTTGTACGCTGGCAGAATATCGCTCAGGCTGCGGCAAAGCAGAGCAAGCGGGATATCATTCCCGAAGTGGGGCGGCCGCTTGCCTTTCGGGAGGCGCTGATACAGGCGGAGAAAGACCATGTGAGGCTCCTTCCCTACGAAAACGCCAGAGGAATGGCTGCCACGAGAGAGCTTTTGAGCGCCATTCGGCCGGGAGAAGGTGTGGCGGTTTTCATCGGACCGGAGGGCGGTTTTTCCAAAAAGGAAGTGGACATGGCGCTGGAAGCCGGATTTGCGCCGGTCACGCTGGGGCGGAGAATCCTGCGCACGGAGACGGCGGCGGTGGCGGTGCTGGCGATGCTTTCGTATGAGCTGGAGGCATGAGTGAAGCGCAGTGTTGTACAAAATCCGTCAGCAGAGCGCGGCAGGGAATATGCTGTTGATCCATTTTTCGTGAGATATGAGTGAAGGGGTAATGAGCAAAACAGTTTATACATTCCCATGAGAGCATTTTGAAGCATATTATACAGTATATTAACCCGGAGCGAGAAAAAGACATGGAAGTTTATCTGGACAATTCCGCTACCACCGCCTGCTTTCCCCAGGTGGCGGAGCTGATGACGCATATCATGTGCGAGGAATACGGCAATCCCTCCAGCATGCACAAAAAGGGCCTTCACGCGGAGCACTATATCAGGGAGGCGAAGGATACTCTCGCCAGAATACTGAAGGTACAGCCGAAGGAAATCTATTTTACCTCCGGCGGGACGGAGAGCGACAATCTGGCGCTGATCGGCTGTGTCTCGGCCAACAGCAGGAGCGGCAGACACATCATCACCACAAAGATTGAGCACCCGGCCATACTGGAAACCTGCGCCTATCTGGAAAAGCAGGGAATTGAGGTCACCTATCTGCCGGTGGATTCTCGTGGCGTGGTTCAGCTGGACGCTCTGAGAAAAGCCGCCCGTCCGGACACTATCCTTGTGTCCGTCATGCATACCAACAACGAGATCGGCTCGCTTGAGCCCATCGCGGAAATCGGACAGATTATAAAGGAAAAAAATCCCCGCTGTCTGTTCCATGTGGACGCGGTGCAGGGCTTCGGCAAGGCCAGAATTTATCCGAAAAAAATGCACATTGACCTGCTCAGTGTCAGCGCTCACAAGATTCACGGGCCCAAGGGCGTGGGTATGCTCTATATTGATAAGAGGGTCAGGATCGTTCCCATTATTTTTGGCGGAGGCCAGCAGAAAAATATGCGCTCCGGCACGGAAAATGTGCCTGGAATCGCCGGTATGGCTCTGGCGGCGAAGCTGCTCTACGACCACCTGGATGAGGAGGTGACGGCCCTCTATGAGCTGCGGCAATATTTCACGGAGGAGCTGGTGAAGATTCCGGATACTCAGGTCAACGGCTGCGTGGGCGGCGGGAGCGCGCCGCATGTGGTCAGCTATTCTGTCAGGGGCGTGCGCAGCGAGGTGCTGCTCCACGCGCTGGAGGACAAGGGCATTTATGTTTCCGCCGGCAGCGCCTGTGCCTCCAACCATCCTCAGACCTCCAAAACCCTGATGGCCATCGGACTGGATAAGTCTTTGTGGGACTCCACCATCCGTTTCAGTATGTCGGTGATGACTACGAGGGAGGAAATTGACTATACGCTGAGTGTGCTGAGGGAGCTGATTCCGATGCTGAGAAGATATACCAGGCGGTGAGAAGCTTTGCCCTTTGATAAAAAATCTGAATGACAAATGCTGATGAACTTGCTATAATAGACCCGGTGATGTCAGCAAGGCTGGCATGGCGGCCAATCAGACCTGTCCGCTGACGTTATCATATTTTAAAGAAAATGACGGAAGACGCCAAATAAGGGAAAGCTTCCGTTTGGGGCAGTGAAAAAGATATGTTTACTTCTTTTCTGATAAAGTACGGTGAGATCGGCGTCAAGGGCAAGAACCGCTACAGGTTCGAGGACGCCCTGATTCAGCAGATCAAATATGCCCTGAAAAAATGTGAGGGATCTTTTATTGTCAGCAAAAACTCCGGCCGCATTTACGTGGAGGCGGAGACAGAGTTTGACTTTGACGAGGCAGTGGAGCGTTTACAGAGAGTGTTCGGCATCACCGCCATCTGCCCGGTGGTTCACATCGAGGACAACGGCGTGGAGGATCTGTGTCAGAATGTGATAAATTACATGCGTCAGGTCTATGGTGATGAGGAAAGGACCTTCAAGGTTCACGCCAGAAGAGCCAGGAAAAATTATCCCCTGAATTCACAGGAGCTCGACGCGAAACTGGGGGAGGTGATTCTGGACGCCTTTCCCAATATGAGGGTGGATGTTCACAACCCGGAGGTCACGCTGAATGTGGAGATCAGGGAAAAAATCTATCTGTACAGCCAGGTCATTCCCGGAGCCATGGGGATGCCTGTGGGCACCGGCGGTAAGGCCATGCTGCTGTTGTCCGGCGGAATCGATTCCCCGGTGGCGGGGTATATGATTGCGAAGCGGGGCGTCAAGATCGACGCGGTGTATTTTCACGCGCCGCCCTACACCAGTGAGCGGGCGCTGGAGAAGGTGGTGGATCTGGCGCGGATTGTGGCCCGCTACGCCGGCCCGGTTTATCTGCATGTGATTAATTTTACGGATATTCAGCTGTATATTTATGAGAATTGCCCTCACGAGGAGCTGACCATTATCATGCGGCGGTATATGATGAGAATCGCGGAGGCCATCGCCAGAGAGACGGACTGCCTGGGACTGGTCACGGGGGAGAGTATCGGTCAGGTGGCCAGCCAGACCATGTCTTCGCTTCTGTGCACCAATGAGGTGTGCACCCTGCCGGTGTACAGGCCGCTGATCGCCTTTGACAAGGAGGACATTGTCACTCTGGCCAAAAGGATCGACACATACGAGACTTCCATCCTGCCCTATGAGGACTGCTGCACGATTTTTGTGGCGAAGCATCCGGTAACCAAACCCAATCTGGGAATCATCAAAAAGCATGAGCGTCACCTGGAGGAGGGGATGGAAGAGCTGGTGCGGACGGCCCTGGAGACGAAGCGGCTGATTATCGCGGCGGAGGAATAGGGAATATATCAGCGCTGAAAGCTGATAACTTCATCTTTTGAGCCCAGGACCTGTTGAAATGCGCAGCATTCCGCTGAAAATAAAGAAAAGGCTCCGGGCGTGTCTCGGGGCCTTTCAGTCATATGTACCTGAACCGTTTACTTTACGATATAGGGCGCAAGCGCTTCCATCAGCTCGTCAATATCCTCGTCTGCGTGGATGTTCAGAGTGATGCTTCTGGACAGGTCCAGACTGAAGATGCCCATAATGGATTTCGCGTCAATGACGTATCTTCCGGATACAAGATCGAAGTCATAATCGTATCTGGTAACGGTGTTGACAAAGGACTTTACCTTGTCGATGGAGTTTAAGGAAATCTCAACCTGTGTCATAGTGTTGGACAGCCTCCTTTCTGTGATTTGGCAGGGAACGAATGGAAATAGAAACATCCCCGCATGAGCCGGATGACCGTTCCCTGTTTCTCATCGTAAGGGAAGTTGCATGAAAAGTCAATGGGGTTTTTGTAAAAATAATGTGACTGTTCGGCATTCTGCGATAACAAAGGATCGCAGGAGAATGAAATATCTGTTTCGCTCATGCTGTGCAAAATAAAATCAGGAGGAATCTGTATGAGAGCTGCCCTGCACAATCTTGGCTGCAAGGTCAATGCCTACGAACTGGATATTATGCGGCAGAAGATGGAAGAGAAGGGATATACGATTGTGCCCTTTGATTCTCAGGCCGACATTTACATAGTGAACACCTGCACGGTGACCAATATCGCGGATCAGAAGAGCCGCCAGATGCTTCACCAGGCCAAAAAGAGAAATCCCGGGGCGGTGGTGGTGGCTGTGGGTTGCTACGTGCAGACCGGTACGGAGCGGATATTGAAGGATGATGGCGTGGATCTGGTCATCGGCAATAACAAAAAGAGCCAGGTGGCGGAGCTGATCGGGGAGTTCCTGAAAAACAGGGCGGAGAGGGAGAACATCCGGGGCGAGGATGATCTTTGGGACAGCGAAACTGCTCACGGGGTGGAATGCTGTCAGACTGGGGAGGTCCCTCAAAGCGGGAGAAGCTGTCAGACCGGAGATGTCTCTCAAAGAGAGGAAAGCCGCCAGCCCGGAGAAACTCCTCAAAGCGAGAAAAACTGCCAGGCTGGGGAAACCTCTCAAAGTGAGGAGAGATGCCTGACTATAAGGAAGTCCAAAACTCTGGGAGGAGAGAGTTTATCGGATATAGGCCATATTTACAATTATGAGGAAATGTCCCTGCAAAGATCCGCGGAGCACACCAGAGCCTATATCAAAATTCAGGATGGCTGCAACCAGTTCTGCAGCTATTGCATTATTCCCTATGCCAGGGGCCGGGTGCGCAGCAGGCATTATGAGGATATTTTACAGGAGGTCAGAAAACTCGCGGCGGCCGGATATCAGGAGATTGTGCTGACGGGAATTCATATCAGCTCCTACGGGATTGATTTTGAGGACGAGCCCTGGGAGAGGGGAGAGTGTGTGGACCGGCCCCAGTCAGAGGAACGTCACGATTATTCCGGCGCGGGCAAACTGATAGATATGCTGGAGCGGCTGGCGAAGGAAAGCGGAATCAAACGCATCCGCCTGGGCTCTCTGGAACCCAGAATTATCACAAAAGAGACGGCCAGAAGACTGGCCGCCATCCTTCAGCTGTGCCCTCATTTTCACTTATCCCTGCAAAGCGGCTGCGATGAAACCTTAAGGCGCATGAACCGGCGGTATACCGCCGCGGATTTTGCTGAAAGCGTGGCCTGCTTAAGAGAAGTGTTTGACAGGCCGGCCATCACTACGGATGTGATTGTGGGCTTTCCACAGGAGACGGAGGAGGAATTTTCCCAAACCGTTGATTTCCTGGAAAAGATTTCTCTTTATGAGATGCATGTTTTCAAGTATTCTGTGAGAAAGGAAACTGTGGCGGCGGCCATGAAGGGACAAGTCGCGGACGGGGTCAAGGCGCGGCGCAGCGATGTGCTTCTGGACATGACGGCAGAAAAATCCGCGGCGTACCGCAGAGGCTGGGTTGGCCGCAGGGCGGAAATCCTTTTTGAGGAGGAAAAAGAAATCAACGGCGTAAAATACTGGATCGGGCATACGAGGGAGTATGTAAAGGCGGCGTTTCAGAGCGCTGAAAATATGGAAAATACGCTTCTGGACTGCGAAATCAAGGGAATGCTGACAGAGGAAATTGTGGAATGCCGCAGAAACTGAATGGAAGAATCGGAGAATTCCGGCTATGCTGAGGATTTTTGATCTGTGCTCTCGGAGAAATGTCCTTCGCAAAATGTCCGGCTATTTACGAAACGGTACGCTGGAAGTTATGGCATGATTTACAGGGGTGGAACCGGCTGAGTGCAGTGTCAGAAGGAGGTCGATATGGCAGCAGACAGCCGGGAAGTTAAAAAAACAGGACAGGGAGAAAATAACGTGGAGCAGGAGAAAATAAAATCAAATGACAGGAAGCAAAAAGATTTTCCGCTGGAAAATATCATCCGGGATGGCGGCATGATGAACATCTTCCGTTCTATTGGCTGTATTGGCGACAGCCTTACCAGCGGGGAGTTCGAGTGCATCGGGCCGGACGGTGAAAAGGTCTGGTGGGACTGCTATGAATATTCCTGGGCGAAGCAGATTGAGCGGATCACGGGAATACAGATGACCAATTTTTCCAGAGGAGGGCTGACAGCGTATCAGCTGTACAGGGAGGCCGACGCAGGCACAAGCCCTGTGGAAAACCTGAATCATTTGTTTGACACGGATAACGCGAAACAGGGCTACATTCTGGCGCTTGGGGTCAACGATATCGGCTGGCCGGATACGTTTCAGGCTGTATATAATGGACAAATCGGCAATCCGCAGACAGATATCGACCTGGACAGTTATGAGAAGAACGCCCCTACCTTTGCCGGATATTACGCCAAAATTATCCAGCGTCTGCAGTCCATGCAGCCGGAGGCCAAATTTTTCCTGCTGACCATGCCCACCGACTTTGGCAGTGAGGAGTTTTGTACTGTCATTGAGGGAATCGCAGAGAAGCTGAAGAACTGCTTTGTGGTGGATTTATTTCATTACGCGCCGCCCTATGATCAGGACTTTCAGGCGAAATATTTTGACGGAGGGCATATGAACGCCCTCGGGTACCTGCTGTCCGCCCATTATATCATGACCTATATTGACTGGATCATCCGGCACAATGTCCTGGACTTTCGGGATGTCCAGTATATCGGGACGGATAAGAGGCCGTCGAGGGAAGGGAAATTTTAAAACAGCAGATTTTATGAGAGAATACGGAATCGTGCTTGAAATCCGGTTTTCAATCCATTAAAATAGAGTCAGACAAAATGGATATGGCTTTATGGGCGCGGTGGAATTGATATCATCATGAGAGCTATCCTTTGCGGATTCTTTTCTGAGCCTATTGCCCATGGAAGGGAGAAGATGCATATGGACAAGAAAGCAATGTATAAATTAAGCTACGGCCTGTTTGTGCTGACAGCGAAAGAGGGCGGCCGGGACAACGGCTGTATCGTCAATACGGTAACGCAGGTCACTTCCGAGCCGAACAGAATTACTGTGGCTGTCAACAAGAATAATCTGACTCACGACATGGTCTTGAGAACAGGGAAATTCAACGTGTCCATCCTGACACAGAAGGCGCCCTTTGCTACTTATCAGCACTGGGGTTTCCAGAGTGGAAAAGATGTGGACAAGATGAAGGAAATCACCGTCAGCCGCAGTGAAAACGGTCTGGTGTATCTGTCGGAGAATGCCAACGCATATCTGAGCGCGGAGGTGATTGAGAGTAAGGATCTGGGAACTCACACCCTGTTTCTGGCGGATGTGACGGACGGGGCAGTGCTGTCCGATGATGAGTCTGTGACCTACAGCTACTATCAGGCCAATGTCAAGACGGCTCCCGCACCGGCAAAAAAGAAGGGCTTTGTGTGCACTGTGTGCGGTTACATATACGAGGGGGACGTGCTGCCGAAGGACTTCATCTGCCCATGGTGCAAGCATCCGGCAAGTGACTTTATTCCTCTTGAATGAGAAAACGATAGGAAAAAGGGGAGGCCGGGAGAAACGATAAAAACCGCCATCTGTCCGTGAAAACAGATGGCGGTTGATTTATAATACTGAGTAAATATGGGATTGCTTATTCCATCTTCTGCCCGAAAAAGATCAGGGAAAGCATTCCCGGGCCGGTGTGGGCCCCGATGACAGGGCAGAGCATGGTGATGCGCACATCCGCGCCGGGATTGACCTTCAGCACCATCTCTTTTAACTCCGCGGCGGTATCCTTGCAGTCCGCGCAGCAGATATAGGCGGTGTTGCCGTAGCCGGGATCAAAGCGTTTCTCATAGCAGTCCACCAGATAGCGCATGGCCTGCTTGCTGCCGCGCTTGTTGGCGACGGAGCCAAGCTCGCCCTTTGAGTTGATATTTAAAATCGGCTTGATATTCAGAGCTGTCCCCACGAAAGCGGTGGTGACGGAAACCCGGCCGCCGCGCTTTAAGTAGACCAGATCCTCCACCATGAACCAGTGGTTCAGATTGTGGACATTGTCCCGAAGCCAGGCCGCGTTCTCTTTCAGGGTCATACCGTCCGCGCGGTTTCTGGAAGCGCATTCCGCCAGTAAGCCCATACCGCCGGTGGCGGCGAAGCTGTCGATGACCTCGATTTCGGCGTCTTTATATTGCTCCTTCAGAGATTGAGCCGCCAGAAGAGCGGCCTCGTAGGTCTTGCTCAGTCCGCTGGAGAGGGCGATGTAGAGGACAGATTTTCCCTCCTTCATGCACGGGGCAAAGGTTTCCTCATACTGATAAGGAGTGATCTGGCTGGTCCGGGTTGGCACGTTATTGCGCATGCTCTCATAAAAATAGTGCATCTTCTCATCGCTCTCCGGGCCGGTCGCCTTCAGCGCCTCATCCCCCAGACCGTATTCCATGGGAACGTAGCGGATGTTGATCTCCTGCGCTGCCTTCTCATCGATATCCAGCGACATGTCCACAAATATTTCGTAATCCATCTCTGTCTCCTTTTGTTGAAATTCCAGTTTCCTTTTTGAAGTCATTTGAAAACACTATACATGATTGTCGGGATGATGTCAATAAATGCGGGGGCAATTCACAGCGAATTCATAAATGTAATTTTTTGATAAAATCAGTGAATCATAACATACCGATAAGTTGATTTTACGGCTGATTTTACGAAATCCCTTGATATTGCTTTGCAAGTCTTTTATTATAGTAGGAAACTGTTAAAGAATTTCTTAACAGTTCCTTACGTCAAAGGTAATTTGCCGTTCACTATAAAGTACAGATGTAAGAAAAAATCCGGTCAATAGCTGACTTTTGAAAGCTGTTATTGCGGAAGATGAATGAGAAGATGAATGAATTAAAACCGGAGGATGAGTATGTATAAAATTATCGCGTGCGACCTGGACGAGACCCTGCTGAAGCTGGACAGGACCATCGATCCGAAGGATATTGAGGCCATTCAGGAGGCGGGAAAGCGGGGCGTGAAGTTTGTGCCGGCCACCGGCAGGGGCTATGCCTCTGTACAGGGAACCTTAAAGGAGCTGGGGCTCTGGCAGAAGGAGGGAGAGTATGTGATTTCCTTCAACGGCGGCGCTGTCACGGAAAATAAGGGAAACCGGCTGCTTCATTTTGAGGGGCTGCCATTTGATCTGGCCCGGGAGCTGTACCGCAGAGGGCTCTCTTATGACGTATGTGTTCACGTTTATACGCGGGATATGGTGTACGCGTACAATCTGTTTCAGGGAGAGATTGACTATCTGGCCGGGCGCATGGAGATCCGGGAAATCTTTTCAGAGGATATTGAGTTCCTGAGAGGACAGGAGATCGTGAAGGTGCTCTACACCAACACAGACCGCGCTTATCTGAACCGGATTGAGAATGACCTGAAGGATATCACCGGGGATATTGACGTTTCCTATTCCTCCAACCGTTATATCGAGTTTAATCACCGGGGCGTCAATAAGGGGCAGGGGCTGTTGTCGTTAGCCAGGCTGCTGGGGGTGGAGCCTTCTGAAACCATCGCCATCGGGGATAATTACAATGATCTGTCCATGATTAAGGCGGCCGGGCTTGGCGTGGGGGTGCGCAACACGGTGGAGAGTATGAAGGGGGAATGCGATTTTATTACGGAGGCGGACTGTAATGAGTGCGCGGTGGCGGAGGTGATTCACAGATTCGTACTGTAAAAGTAATTATTCATAGTCGGCTTAACAATTCCTAAACAGACTCGTTAAGCGTAGTTTGCCTGTAAGCGGCTGTGAATAGTGACCCGTGAAGGGATTTTCGCTGAAAAAGAAGATGGAATTTGTAAAAAAGAGCCAAATTCAGAGGCAATTTATAGTGAATCTTGAGCAGAATTTCCCTTGACGAATCGATTGTATGCATGTATACTGAACCACATAAACGAGAAACAAAGGCGTTTTTTGGTCTGACCGGCCAAAGGCACCTTTATTGTTTTCCCCAAAAGCGGCTGTACGCCGGGAAAGCTGTGCAGGGGATGGAGACACACCAGGCGCGGCGAACAGGAACAGGTCCGTTTTGTAAATCCGGAGAAAAAGCGATGATTAAACTGGAAAATGTAAACAAATATTTTGGAGACCTCCACGTTTTAAAGGATGTGAACCTGGAGGTGAAGGAGGGGGAAAAGCTGGTGATTATCGGCCCCTCCGGCTCCGGCAAGTCCACCACCGTGCGGTGCATGAATTATCTGGAGACGCCCACCAGCGGCCATGTGTACCTGGATGGGGAGGAGCTGACCCACAAAAATAAAACCCGGCTGGTGAGAGACACCACCTCCATGGTTTTCCAGCAGTTTAATCTGTATCCCCATATGACGGTGCTGAAAAATCTGACGCTGGCGCCCATGAAGCTTCATCATAAGAGCAAAAAGGAGGCGGAGGAGCTGGCGTACCGTTATCTGGATGTGGTTGGACTGACAGACAAAGCCCATGTGTATCCGGATACCCTTTCCGGCGGGCAGCAGCAGAGAATCGCCATCGCCAGGGCGCTTTGCACACAGACAAAGATTATTCTGTTTGACGAGCCCACCTCGGCGCTGGACCCGGAGACCATCCAGGAGGTGCTGGATGTGATGATTAAGCTGGCGCATGAGGAAAATATCACCATGGTGGTGGTGACCCATGAGATGGGCTTTGCCAGGCAGGTGGCTGACCGGGTGATTTTCATGGCGGACGGCCGGATTCTGGAGGAGGCGCCGCCGGAGGAGTTTTTTGATCACCCGAAGAATGAGAGGGTACAGCAGTTTCTGGGGAAGATCATCCGCAAATAAGAGGGTGCGGTATTTCCCCGGAAAGTAAGGAACTGTCGCGAAATAATATGCCCATCTTGTACTGGCTAATACGCGAAGCGCAGCCTCTAAAAGCCTCGCCGTAGCCCGATTTATAAATAATCCCGGGTTTTGTATCGGGTAATTCATGTCTGGAAAACAGATTTTGAAGATGAAGAATGTTATTTATCCTGTGAAAATGCTTTCCGCTTTTTCACGGAATAAAATAAACGGGAACGCGCGGCTCCCGGCACTATCATTGCCGCGCAGAAATGAGGAGAATATTATGAAAAAGAAAAGAGTAGCGGCGTTGTTGCTTTCCTCCCTGATGGCAGTGTCCATGCTGGCAGGCTGCGGCAGTTCCTCCAGCACTTCCACTTCCTCTTCGGAAGCGGAGGAAACGGAAGAAACTGTTGACGAGACGGAGGAGGAAGCGTCAGAAGAATCTGAAGAAGCGGCGGGCGAAACCGAATACGCGGAGGATGTGCAGGCCATTATCGACAGAGGCGTTCTGCGTGTCGGCGTCAAAAACGCCGTCATCGGCTTCGGCTATCAGGATGAGCTGACCGGCGAGTACGAGGGTATGGAGATCGAGCTGGCGCAGATGATCGCTGATTACCTGGGCGTGGATGTGGAGTACACGGCGGTGACCGCCGCTACCAGAACCGAGCTTCTGGATTCCGGGGATATCGACTGCGTGCTGGCCACTTTCACCATCACGGAGGAGAGGCAGAAGAGCTGGGATTTCACGACCCCCTATTATACGGATTATGTGACCGTTCTGGTGGAGAATTCCTCCGGCATCACATCTCTTGCTGACCTGGTGGACGCGAAGGTAGGCGTTTCCTCCGGTTCCACCTCCGCCAAGAGTCTGACAGAGGCCATGATTGAGGGCGGCTACATCGACGGCACGGAGTATGACGCGGGCACCTTTGACGCGGCAACCTGGACCACGGGCATCAGCTTCCAGCAGTATGACGATTATCCCACCATTTCCACCGCGCTTTCGGCCGGTGAGGTGGACGCCTTCTGTGTGGATAAGTCCATCCTGGCGGTTTACAATACGGATTCCCGCTCCTACATTGAGGATGAGTTCACTCCCCAGGAGTACGGCGTCGCCACCACAAAGGATTCCGGCATGAGCGAGCTGTGCGAGACTCTGATCACCGGCTGGCTTGAGGACGGCACCATCGACGGACTGATCACGGAGTATGGAATCGACTAACTTCCCGGATATCCGTTTTTAAACAATTATAACTTTTGACAGGGCTGTGCTTTTCATAAAGCACCGGCCCTTGATATTTGACTTATGGACAGGAGATAAAAAGTGGCTCAGTTATTCTCCCTTGACGCATGGAAAAAAATATGGACCTTCCGGGCAGTTTTCTTACAGGGCCTGGGCACTACGGCACTGACCGCCGTCTTTGGGCTGCTGCTGGCTCTGGCCATTGGTATTGTACTGGGCCTGTTCGCGACAGGCAGCGTAAGGCCTTTGAAGGTTATCGCCCGGGTTTACGTGGAGGTGGTGCAGAACACGCCCCTGCTTTTGCAGATGTGTTTCCTGTATTACGCGCTGGCCTTTGGGGGCGTCAGTCTGGGAATTATCCGGACGGGTATTCTGGCGCTGGGAATTTATCACGGGGCTTATGTCTCGGAGGTGATCCGGGCGGGCATTGAGGCGATTCCCAGGGGGCAGTTTGACGCCGCGTCGTCCCAGGGCTTTGGCTATATTCAGAAGATGTACTATATTATTTTACCTCAGAGCATCAAGATTATTCTGCCGCCCATGGTCAATCAGGTGGTCAATCTGATCAAAAACACGTCCTGCCTGTACATTGTGGGAGGGGCGGACTTAATTTCAGCCACCTACAATTTTGTCACCGGCGAGTCCACCGGCGGCGCCTATGCGCCCGCCTATCTGGTCAGCGGTCTTCTGTTTTTCCTGGTGTGCTGCCCACTTTCCAGTGTCGCCAGTATGTGGGAGATTTCCTTAAAGCAGCGGGAAGGCAGGACGAAGAAGGTTGTGAAGCGCTCGGGAAGGATGGTGTAGCATGGAAAACATAAAGGGAAGCATTTCCATCATCACAAATTCCGCGGTTCTGATTTATCTGATGAAGGGCGTGGCCTTTACGCTGGTGATTTCCGTGACGGCGGTGTTGTTCGGGCTGGTTATTGGCTCAGTTCTGGCGATGCTCCGCAATTACTGCAATAAGGGGCCGGTCAGAATCCTGAAATGGCTGGCCACGGCGTATATTGAGATTTTCAGGAATACGCCGCTGTTATTGTGGATTTTTGTGTGTATGATTTTCTGCCCATGTCCGGGGTTTCTGGAGCATAAAATGTTCGGCCTGTCCTCGGCGGAGGTGAAGCTTTTATTTAAGACGGTGGTGGCGCTGGTGTTATTTACCTCATCGGTGATCGCGGAGATTGTCCGGGGCGGCTTGAACAGTGTGGCTCACGGACAGTTTGAGGCGGGGCGGTCCCAGGGCTTTGGCACGGTGCGGATCATGTGGCACATTGTGCTGCCTCAGGCTTACAATAACATCATTCCCACGCTGTTAAGCCAGGTGATCACCACGGTGAAGGATTCCTCTTATCTGGCCAATGTGGCGACCATTGAGCTGATGGCCCGCACCAAGAAGCTTCTGAGCTCCGCCCACAGATATAACGGCCTGAACGCCGTCAATGTCAGCGATGTGTTTGTGCTGTTCGGCTTTGCCTGCCTGATCTATTTTGCCATCAATTTTACATTGTCCTGTGTGGTGAGAAGTATCAAGAATAAGAGGCTGAAGAAAGCACGGCAGGCGCAGCTGGCGCAGACGCTGAACGCGGCGAACAGCACTTGAGGAGGCAGCGAAATGAAACAGTATGTAATCACGCTTTCCCGGCAGTTCGGCAGTCTGGGCCGCACAATTGCCCAGCAGCTGGCTGAGGAGCTGGAAATTGATTTTTATGACAGGGATATTGTGGAGGAGACCGCCAAAAGGATGGATCTGCCGGTGTCCGTGATCAGCAGCAAGGAGGAGAATTCCAATAACGCCCTGTTTAAGCGGCAGTATCCGCTGGGGATGGGCGTTTCCAGCATGCAGGATGAGATTTTCGGTATTCAGACCAATATTATCCGGGATCTGGCCAAAAGGGAATCCTGCATTATTGTGGGGCGCTGCGCGGACAGCATTCTCCGGGATTTTGAGAATTCTTTAAGCGTCTATATTTACGCACCGGCGGAGGCCCGGCTCAAAAACTGCACGGAGACGCTTGGCATGGAGGAAAAGGAAGCCCGCAGGATGATCCGGGAGGTGGACCGCTCCAGGGAGCTGTACCACAGGAGGTATTGCCCGGAATATAACGGGCCGTCCACCAATAAGGATCTGATGATTGATTCGTCGGCTTTTGGGGTGGAGAAAACGGTGGAGTTTTTAGCGTATATTGCGAGAGACAGGTTTGGGGAGCGGGGATGATCGCTTCATGATTTCGCGCTAAATCCGGCAAATAAGAGTCTGATTATTGGTTCTGTCAGGTGCCTTCATTAAAAACCCCGTCAGCAGCTTTACATAGGGCTGTTGGCGGGGCTCTTTGATTGGTATTATCCGAATTTCGCTTTCAGGTATTCCGACAGCTTCTCATTCTCCCCGTAATCCACCGGGCATTCGATGATGCAGGGCACCCCCTGGCGGAACGCGTCCTCCAGGGTGGGCAGCAGATCCTCCACCTTCTCAATGCGGTAGCCCTTCGCGTGCATACTCTCCGCGTATTTCACAAAATCGGGATTGGTGAAATCCACATAGCAGCTGCTCTGGTAGCGGTCCATCTGCTTCCACTTGATCAGGCCGTAGCTTGCGTCGGTGAAAATCAGGGTGACGATGGGAATGTGCTCCCTTAAGGCTGTCTCGTACTCCTGGCTGTTCATCATGAAGCCGCCGTCGCCGGAGATGGCCAGAACCTTTCTGTCGGGAAACACCAGCTTGGCCGCCACCGCACCGGGAACGGCGATGCCCATGGTGGCGAAGCCGTTGGAAATGATGCAGGTGTTGGGCCGGTAGCAGTTGTATTCCCTGGCAATCCACATTTTGTGGGCGCCCACGTCGGAGATGACAATGTCATTTTCTCCCATAAATTTCCGCACGTCATACAGAATCCTCTGGGGCTTCATCGGGAAGGAGCTGTCGTTTGCGTAGCTCTCGTATTCCTCCCGCATTTTGTCCTTCAACGCCAGAAACTCCGCGGGCTCCTCCTTGGGCTCACAGCGGTAGAGGAGCTGCTGCAGGGAGTAGGAGATGTCCCCGATGACCTGGGCGTCGGGCTGGAAGAATTTGTTGATGTGGGCCGGGCGGGTATCGATGTGCAGGATGGGGTGGCTCTCGTCCTGATTCCACTTGCGGGGCGCGAACTCCACGATGTCGTATCCCACCGCGATGACCAGGTCGGCCATATCCATGAAGCGGTTCTGATAATCCCGCTGGGTGATGCCGATGGTCCACATGGAATATTGATTTGTATAGGAAATAATGCCCTTGGACATCATGGTGTTGACCACGGGAATGTGCAGGGCGTCGGCAAAGGCGGTCAGCGCCTCCCCGGCGTGATTCCGGACGGCGCTGTGGCCCACCAGAATAATGGGATGCTTTACCTTATAAATCAGGGCGGCGGCCCGGTCAATGCTGGCAAAGGAAGCGTTCTCCACATCGTGGGCCGGCTTCTTTAAGGGGCGTTCGGCGGGGCCGGGGGTGACTGTCATGGCCGCCACATTGTCCGGCAGATCCACATGGCAGGCGCCGGGCTTCTCGCTCTCCGCGTATTTAAAGGCGATCCGCATGATCTCACTGACGGAGTCAGGGTTGACAATCTGCTTGCTGCGTTTGGTGATGGGCGCGAACAGCTCCACCAGATTTAAGTACTGGTGGGAGGTCAGATGCATCCGGTCGGTTCCTACCTGACCGGTGATGGCGACTAAGGGCGCGCCGTCGCTGTTGGCGTCCGCCGTACCGGTGATCAGATTGGTGGCGCCGGGACCCAGTGTGGAAAAGCACACGCCGGCTTTTCCGGTCAGTCTGCCGTACATATCCGCCATGAAGGCTGCGCCCTGCTCGTGCCTCACCACGATGACCCGCAGGGAGGAGTGCTCCAGGGCCCGCATCATATCCAGATTTTCCTCGCCGGGGATGCCGAAGACGTATTTGACGCCCTCGCTCTCCAGACATCTCACCAGCACTTCAGCGGCGGTGACGCCGGGACCTGCGGTATTTTTCACGGTGACAGGTTCGGCGGCTGAGTCAATTTCAGCGGTGGCCGGAGCTGTTATTTTGCCGGTTACGGCTGAGCTTGTCTCTGACACTGTGATTTCTGTTCCCATTGTGATAATTGCCTCCAAAAAGTTATAATAGTTGCCTCCAAAAGTAATGGACAGAAATTTTGCCCAGGAATGTATGATAAAAGCAAAGATACTTGCTGCTGTTCGCAAACAAATTTTTTACAAAAGAAAAAGCCTATGGAAACCCATAAGCTTCTTTGCTCCGACAATTATTTATAAGGCATGAGGCCGCAGTTGTCAAGAGGAATTTTATTGTAGTACACAGAGCGGCATTACTATTCACAGTCATTTCTTCTGCTATGAGACGCACTTCGGGTGCTCCACATGCGCAAAAGCGTCTGCTGTCTACGCTTCGCTTCGGTCCGCGCTGAACAGACGTCCCCCGGACGTCTGGCGCCGCATCCGGCGCAACAAAATATCAAAGAAACGCGTCATACCACTTCATGATGGACTGGTCGTCGTTCTGATACAGGTTATCCCCCAGGATGTAGTCCAGAATCTCCTCCTGCGCATAGGTCAGCTCATTTCTGCGGTTGACATTTTTGGGGTCCAGCTTGGTGTAGGCCAGCATTTCGATGGCGTGGATGCAGAAGGCTGACGCGCTCAGCATATCATTTTTATTTTTCTGGCGGATGGCCCTGGCTACCTCGCTTCCGGCGTTGCCGATCTGTTTACCGATGGGCATGTCCCACCATTTCAGATATTCACCCATTTTTTGACGACCTCCGTGATTTTCTGCCGTGCTGTGGGGTCGGCGACATACCGCCCGGCCCTGGGGAAGCCTGCTTCCCGGTTGCGGGGCGGGTTGATCAGGGAATCGAACTCGATTTCCCCGTCCTCCCAGATATTGAAGCCGTACAGACTTTTCTGTGAGGAGCCCTGCTCCAGCAGGAGTGCTTCCAGGTCAGCATGCATCTCGGCGTTGACGGCCAGAAGCTCTCTGTCGATATCGGCGACACATTTCATCATGTCGTCAAAAAACAGATGGGGCTCGATGTGCATCAGCTCGTCCAGAGTGGTTTGTTTGTCCAAAATCTGCATGAATAGAACTCCTTTTAGAGAATGATATAAAATCGTTTATGATTGCAATACCTGTTCTATCTGAGAAAAATCAATGTACAGATCCTCATAAATATGAACCTTGATTGTGGAATCGAAGGTATATGGAATATTGAGAGCATCTTCCCTGAAATAATTGACAACGACACTTCTTCGACGGGGATCTACGATCCAGTATTCCCGAACCCCGGCGTTTTTGTAATAGTAGAGCTTGCGGATATAATCATCGGAGGCGCTGCCGGGGGAGACGATTTCAATGATAAAGTCCGGCGCGCCGTTGCAGCGTTTACCGTCCAGCTTGGATTTATCACAGATGATCATAATGTCCGGCTGAACAATGGTAAGAGGGTTGTCGCTCAGCTTTACGTCAAAAGGGGCGTGAAATACGCGGCAGGAGCCCTTTTGACTGCGGATATAATTGTTGAGTATGGTGGTCAGCTCCGTGGAAATGGTCTGGTGATCCTGAGACGGACTGGCCATATCGTAAATGATGCCGTCAAAGACTTCCGCACGTCTGTCCTCAGGGAGCGCCTCATATTGCTTCAGGGTAATCAATTCAGGCTTTGCCTGTGCTGCGGGCATGGGATTTTCTCCTTTCCGTTTGAAAAAAGAAGCGCACCCAATGTGCGCTTCGGTTATTTGTATTATAAACGCAATAATCACGTATGTAAAGAGAAAGAATTTAACTTTTCACTTCAGCCCTTTTGTCACTCCAGCTTCCGGTACACTGTTACCCACATGGTCACGAAGCAGGCCAGCCCTCCCGCCAGATTGGACACGGGCTCCGCTAAAAACACCCCATCCGTCCCCAGAAACAGAGGAAGGAGAAGCGTCAGCGGCACCACAATCACCACCTTGCGCAGAATAGAAAAAAACACCGCCCTCTTCGCCTTTCCCAGCCCCACAAAGGTAGACTGCCCCATAAACTGTAAGCTCATGAAAACAAAGCCCATAAAATAAATCCGCGTCGCCCGAACGCCCAAAGCAATGGTTTGCGCGTCATTGGAAAAAATACGGATAAATACCGCCGGGAATAATAAAATCACCAGCCACATCGCCGCAGTATACACCACCCCCGCGATGGACATAAAGCGAATGCCCTCCTTGACCCTGTGGGGCTTTCCCGCGCCATAATTGTAGCCCAGCACCGGCTGCGCTCCGCTGCTTAAGCCGCTGACCGGCAGGGAGGCGATTTCCCGGATACTGTTGATGATGGTCATGATGCCCACATAGACATCGCCGCCCCAGGTCTGCAGCGTGACGTTGCACACAATCTGCACCAGGCAGTTGGTAAACTGCTGCATAAAGCCGGTGACGCCCAGCCCCAGAATTTCCTTCACCAGCCCCGCCTTCACCCTCATATGCGCCAGTGTCAGCCGATATTCATTCTGCTTTCCCAGCAGGAACCGCATAATCCACAAAGCGGAGACCCCCTGACTGATCACAGTGGCCGCCGCCGCACCCTGCACCCCCATATTCAGCCCAAAAATAAAAATCGGGTCCAGAATCAGATTTAAGACCGCCCCGATAACTGTGGTCCACATGGCCGTCCTGGGAAAGCCCAGAGCGCTGATAAAGCCGTTCATTCCCGTCACAATCATGGAGAACAGCACCCCATACAGATATACCCGCAGATAGCTCTCCGCGTACCCGATGGTGGCGTCGCTGGCCCCGAACAGATACAGCACCGGCACCCGGAAATAAAAGCAAAGCCCGAAGATCACCACAGAGGACGCCACGCTCAGCGTGAACACATTCCCCAGAATCTGCTTCGCCCTCTCCTCTAAGCCCGCGCCCCTGGCGATGGAAAATAAGGGCGTGCCGCCGGTTCCGAACAGATTGGCGAAGGCCAGAATTAATGTACTGAAGGGAAATGTCAGTCCTACCCCCGTCAGCGCCAGACTGCCAACCTCCGGCAGATGCCCGATATAAATCCGGTCCACCACATTATATAAAAGATGGATCAGCTGAGCGATAGTCAGCGGCACCGCCTGCTCCGTGATAATCCTCCATATTTTCCCCTGGGAAAAGTCCTTTTGCTGCGGGGCTGCGGCATGATGATACATTATTTTACTCAACTTCCTTCCGTAATACACTCGCAATACAATCGTTTCCGGGCAAATGAAGCCCGGCTTCAGAGCTCTTTTCATCGCTCCGGGTACGTGCGTCCTGTGACCTGTCTATCTTAGCACACCGTAAAATATTTGTAAATTCTTATCGGTTTACCTCTCATTGGTTTTCACAGGACACTCTGAAAATAGGCGCTGAAAAAGTTCGAAAAATCAATAAAAAACTATTGAAATAATTATAAAAATGTTATAAACTGATTTAGGTGTTTTTTACATAATACCATGAGTGCAGGTTACAAATGAGGTGTATCACGAGGGCGTGGGGTTTCTGCAGAAGAGATTCCGCCCTTTTTGTATGTCATGCACCAAAGCGAGAGGAGAAAAATTATGCTGCAAATTGTTGAACAGGTAAACAGCGCGATCAACAGCGTTGTATGGGGACCGCCCATGCTGGTGCTGATGATCGTGGTGGGTGTGCTGATGACGGTTCTGACCGGCGTATTCCAGTTCAGCCACTTTGGCCACTGGATGAAGAATACCATCGGCGCGATTTTTAAGGACAAAGAGGTGGTGGGCCACACAAAGGATAAGTCCATCTCTCAGTTCCAGAGCCTTTGTACCGCGCTGGCGGCCACGGTGGGAACCGGCAATATCGTGGGTGTGGCCGGCGCCATCATGACCGGCGGCCCGGGAGCGGTGTTCTGGATGTGGTTCATGGCCATTTTTTCCATGATGACCAACTATTCTGAGAATGTGCTGGGCATTTTTTACCGGCGCAAGAACAGCCAGGGCGAGTGGTCCGGCGGAGCCATGTACTACCTGAGGGACGGCCTGGGCGCGAAAAAGGGCTGCAAGGGTATCGGAACGGTGCTGGCTGTGCTCTTTTCCATCTTCTGTTTCCTGGCCTCCTTCGGTATCGGCAATATGACGCAGGTCAACTCCATTGCCGGCAATATGAAATCCGCCTTCGGGGTTCCCGCCTGGGTGACGGGACTTGTGGTCATGGTGATCGCCGGACTGGTGATCGTGGGCGGTTTGAAGAGAATCGCTGCCGTGACGGAGAAGATTGTGCCCTTCATGGTGATTCTGTACATGATCGGTTCCATTATTATTCTGATTACCAATATTGCCATGGTGCCCGCGGTGTTTGTTTCCATCTTTAAGAGCGCGTTCGGCCTGAAGGCTGTTGGCGGCGGTATCGTTGGTTACGGTCTGAAGCAGGCGGTGGTCATGGGCATGAAGAGAGGCGTCTTCTCCAACGAGGCGGGCCTTGGTTCTTCCGTGATGGTGCACTCCAACTCCAACGTGAAGGAGCCGGTGAGACAGGGCATGTGGGGCATCTTTGAGGTGTTCGCGGATACCATCATTGTCTGTACTCTGACAGCGTTCACGGTGCTTTCCTCCGGGCTGGTGGATCTGGAGACCGGCGAGACTCTGGCGGAGTATGGCGGAAACGCCCTTTCCAACTCCAATCTGGTGGGCACGGCCTTCTCCATGCACTTTGGTGTGGCGGGCTCCGGCTTTGTGGCCATTGCCATCGCGCTGTTTGCCTTCTCCACTACCCTAGGCTGGAGCCATTACGGTACGAAGGCCTGTGAGTACTTATTCAAGGAAAAAGCAACCATGATTTACAAGGTGATTTTTGTGGTGGCGATCTTCGGTGGCGCGGTGATGGGAGACAATCTGGCCTGGGATATCGCGGATACCTTAAACGGCCTGATGGCTCTGCCCAACCTGATCGGCGTGCTGGTTCTGTCACCGATTGTGGCGAAGATTACGAAGAATTACGTGGCCCGCAAGATCAAGGGCGAGGATATCGAACCCATGCTGTCCAACTTCCCGGAGATTCAGGCGGAGCATGCCGCGGCTGTGAAGAAGGGCGCGGAGTAAAGGCGGCGGGCGGCTGCCGGCAAAATATACCGGGTCGGTGCATTTTGTCTTTGCTTTTCAGGGAAGAGATTTGAGAACATAAATATGAAGAAAAGTCCGGTGCGGGCACCTTTGCGGGTGCTCTGCCCGGACTTTTTGATTCTGTCTATTAAAGTCTGAAATAAAAATTCTGAGGAAAAATTTCAAAAAGGACGACATATCGGCTACATCCGGCAAAATTATGTGTTATACTCCAAAGACAATATTTCTTTGGAGGAAAAGGACATGCGAGGAAGAGTTTTTTTCAGAAAAGCGGCCGCGGTTATTCTGGCGGCGGCTCTGGGCATGGCGGGTCTTCCAATGTCAGCGGCAGCGAACAGCGGGATGGAGGCTGTTGAGCTGCAGGCAGAGGAGGAAACGGAGCCTTCAACGAAAGAAGCTGTGCAGGAGACGGCAGCTGAGACGGACACAGGAGAAAACGGGGAGTACGAAGAGAATGAACAGGAAGAACAGGAAGAGGACGCCGGGAGTGATGTGGGTGGACAGGAAGAGGATGCCGGAAGTGATGTGGACGAACAGGAGGAGAACGCCGGAAGCGATGAGGGCGGACAGGAAGAGGATGCCGGAAGTAACGTGGACGAACAGGAGGAGAGCATCGGAAGCGATGAGGAAGAGA
>JAJQBK010000031.1 GCA_021203305.1 Lachnospiraceae bacterium | reverse complement strand
GCGTCTTATGGTCAATGTCCTGGTTGTTCCAATCTTCGCCAAAAAGAATATCGTCATTGAAGTGCGCAAAATCCGGCGCAAATTCTCCAAGGGTATTCCGTCCTGCTGTCTGTACGATTTTTTCCATGTTCAAAACCTCCTGCTAAAAATATTTTTTATTTTGACTTATTGCTGATCCGGAAGCGACAGAGTCACGGTAACATCTCCGTCACCCAGAAGTTCCTTTAATTCATCGGCCGTCATATTTTGTATTCTGCCAAGCCTTGTAAAATCCCACGAATTGGGGGCATAGTATATGACGAACGAGTTTCCCTGATACAAAATCAGATCGCACGCTGATGTTGTGATCTGTTCATCATTTCTCGGCAGATCGGTTCCGATGGAGCCGACCTTTTCCATGTTTGCATAATCACTCATCTTAATCGTGAGCGGGTCTTCTGCCAGAAGCTCCATCAGGGCATCTACAGATGAATTGCCTTCCATCAAAGCTGTCAGGTTCGTGCCGTTCACGGTAAGAATCATGGTATCGCCCTCCTGTATATCTTCTCCTGTGTCGGAGGGTTCTGTTTCTTCTGTGTCCTCACTGCCGATAACCTCTGTTTCTGTATTTTCTACAGCAGGGCCTTCCTCCTCATTTGACGCTTCTATGCTTTCTGTGAAAACTGAGGATTCAGTCGTCTCCACAGTTTCCTGGTCTGATCTGCACCCCGCGAGCATAATCACAGTTATGGTCACAAAAAACAGGCTCAGGATTTTTCTCATGCTTGCCTCCTTAGATTGATTCCGCCCATTTTTTTAGATTACCGGCGGGCGGTCTGCCGTTTAAAAGTTTTCCGGTTACAATCGCTGTATCCGGAGAGACAGACTTTTTCAGTACATCCGCAGTCCTTCCAAATCCGCTGCCGCCGGATGTAGCAAATAATACGATCTTTTTGCCGGAGAAATCATAGCTTTCAAGGAACGTATTGACAATCGTGGGAGCAATGCCCCACCAGATTGGGAAACCCAGAAAGATGGTATCATAGCTAGATAATTCAGCATCCGTATCTGCCAGCGCGGGGCGGCTGGAAATGTCATTCATCTCGATGGAACTGCGGGATTTTTTATCCGTCCAGTCCAGGTCTTCCTGCGTATAAGGAATCTGCGGCTTGATTTCATAAAGATCCGCGCCTGCGGCCTGAGCCAGTACCTTTGCGACGCCTGCGGTCACACCGCTGGCTGAGAAATAAGCGAATAACTTTTTATCTGCCATATCAAAATCCTCCTGTTCCGTTTTTCTTTTGTTCCATTTTCAGTTCATAAATCATGTAGTCTACCTGATCAACCACCTGCTGTTTACAATGAAGTTCATCCATCAGGTTCGCTCTGATTTTCCTTAAAAGCATCAGCTTTTCTTCGGTTGTTTTCTGTCCAGACTCAGTTAATTCTGTAATTTCTGTAAAAGTCATGGGCATTCCTCCTTCAGAAAAATGCGGGTATGGATGAGATACCTGTCGGTTCTGTTCCATACCTTTTTACTCGCAGCGTAGCTGCTCGTTGACCATCGAGATTTCCACTCGCAAGCGGTTGAAATCTCATCAGGTCATATTATAATTCTCCTGTATTTTTATATCAAATACTTAGTTCCTATCAGTGAGTTATGCTTTCAAAGCATGGGCTTCCATGAGAGCTTCCGGAACGCTTTTTTTGCAAGAATGACAATAACAGGAAGCGCCAGAATTTCGGAAATAATGAACGCAGACCAGATCAGATGAAGGTTTCCTGTCTGTCGGAAAGCAGAAACAAAAATAAACGGAAACAGCACCTGACGAACAGATGTCAGATACAAACTGTATGTTCCCATCCCAAGAGCCTGAAAAACGGCCGCAAACACCAGACCAAATGTCGAGATCAGATAGGAGACAGCAAAAATTCGGAGCGCCGGTATGCCGATTGCCAGCAATTCTTCCGAAGCGTCAAACAACTGTAATATCTGTGTTGGACAAGTCTCCAGGAAGACCATAATCACAAGATAAATACCTATGGAATAAACGAGCGCCCATCGGATGGCATCGTAAATACGGTTTCTTTTCTTTGCTCCAAAATTGTAAGCGACAATCGGGATCAGACCGTTATCAATGCCGTGGACACCTACCGTAACCAGGTTCTGTATCCGCAGGCATACGCCATAAACTGCCACTGCTGTTGTGCTGAATGTGATCAGTACAGAGTTCATAAAGATTCCAATCAGGGAAGTGATGCCCTGCACCAGAGTTGTAGGAATACCCACATTCAGGATTTCCCTGATACATCCGCCATCCGGCCGAAGGGTAAAACTGATGGGGATCTCAGGATTGAATCGTCGGTTGATCAAATATCCTGCAAAGCAGCCCACGATCTGCCCGATGACAGTTGCGGCAGCCGCCCCGCTCGTCCCCATGGCGGGAAATCCAAAATAGCCAAAAATCAGGATGGGGTCAAGAATCAGATTTGTAACAGATGCGGCTGAAAGTGTAAACAAAAACAGATGAGAACGACCACTTGCCATCACAAAACGGTCAAATACCCATTGCCCCATCTGCCCGAAAGAAAAAATCATACAGATGCTCAGATAAGTATAACCGTATTCTGCGATTTGCGCATCCCCGCCAGACTGCCAGACAAAATATAGCCGTATAAACAGCAGACAACAAACCAGAATCAGCAGCCAGGCACAACCCGCCAGGAAAAGAGACGCAGAAGCCGCCTGCTTTACTTTTTTCTGATCATTTTCCCCAAGGGCTTTTGAGATGACTGCGTTTAATCCTACCGCAATTCCGCAGCCCAGAGCTGCCATCATCGTCTGCACCGGTGAGGAAAGCGATACAGCTGTCAATGCATCCTCGGATAGTCTGGCCACAAATATACTGTCTACAAAATTATACAGTGAATTTATCAACAGCGAGAGCATGAGAGGAACGCCTGTCTGAATCACCAGCCGCGGTACGGGCATCGTTCCCATCCTGTTTTCTTCTTTATTATAAACTGGGTTTTCCATTTCTTCCTCCTGCATGGGAAATCCTTTATCCCCGACCCTTCCCTATTGTATGGAAGAAACGTTCTTTAATCAAATACTTATTTTCAATCACTCATTCATGCTCTGAAAGCATAACCTGTCAGTCCACATCACCCACCAACAGAAGCTGTTAAAAAACACCTCATCTCCTTCACAAACCTTTCCACTGCCGGAGACAGCGGCTGGCTCCGTTTCCATGCAAATACACTGCCAGAGTGAATTTCCGGAGAAAGCGGACGACTGACAATTTTCTTTTTGTCCCAGAAGGGAATGGCCCCTTCGATGATGATGGAATATCCCAGACCCGCCTGCACCACCAGAGCACCATTTGTCGCCAGATTGCTTGTGAACAATACCTGTGTTTCCGAAAATGTATCACCAAACCAGTTGGATACTTCATTGCGCACATTAGCACGGGATGGCAGAATCAGGGGCTTCCCTTTCAGATCTTCTGGAGAAATTGCCTCTTTTGCGGCAAGCGGATCATCCGGCCTCATCAGAAGCACCCAGCGTTCCTGATACTTCAGCCGCAGAAAATCAAACGTCTCAATATCAATCGGCTCAAGCAGAATACCAATATCAATCAGGCCCTGTTCCATCTGCTCTTTCACAACATCTGCGTTTGCTGTAAAGATATCGTAGGTAACCTGGGGATATTTCCAATGTGACGGAAGGACAGCCTGCCAGCGCGTGGTCGGGTGACAGGCAGACAGACAGTTCTTCGCGGATGAAGGGAACACATTCCATCGTATCATCCTCTATATGGTAGGGTAGAATACCAATTTCACAGTTATTATTCTTTACCCGTTCCGGAATCGCAGAGATTTCCGCAAGCCGGGAGGAAATCGTTTTATCCGGAAACTGGTCCGAAAGAGCAGGAAGCAGACTCCAAAGCGGGGCCGGAGCGCAAGACTCTACCAGAATTGTACGCAGACCTTGGTCAAATCGGCGTACCTGTGCCACTGCGTCTTCCGCATCTGACAAAAGTGTATTGGCATATTCGACTGCTTTCATCCCTGTCTCATTGAATGAAAGCCGGTTCTTTCCATGGACAAACAAAGAAACACCAAACTCCTCTTCCAGATGGCGCATCGTGCGGGTTAAGGTGGGCTGAGAGATGTGCAGTTCCTCAGCTGCCTTTGATAAAGTACCATATCTGGCGAATGCGGCAAGCTGCTCCAGTTCATATAGATTCAGCATATTCTCTCCCTCTGGTTTTGCTATTCATCAGAAGAATAGCAGATTTCGTTATTGCTATTGTACATTCTTTTTGTTCTGCTGTAAACTCTGAATTGTAAACCAATCCAATTCGCAGACAGGAGGAAGCATTATGAATTATGTAACTTTGAATAACGGTGTAAAAATGCCCCAGTTGGGATATGTATGGTGTCTACCAGACGCCGCCGGAAGAAACGGAACGCTGTGTTCTGGACGCCATTTCCGTCGGCTATCGCTCCATTGACACAGCACAGGCTTATTACAATGAGGAGGGCGTGGGCGCTGCCATTCAGAAATGTGGGCTTCCGTGTGAGGAGCTGTTTATCACTACAAAGGTGTGGATCAGTAATGCCGGTTATGAAAAAGCGAAGGCGTCTATTGCGGATTCCCTGAAAAAACTGAAAACTGACTATATCGATCTGCTGCTCATCCACCAGCCCTTCAGCGATTACTATGGAACTTACCGGGCGATGGAGGAAGCGTACAAGGCCGGAAAGGTACGGGCCATCGGCGTATCTAATTTTTACCCTGACCGCTTTATTGATATTGCCAACTTCTGTGAAGTCATCCCAGCTGTTAATCAGGTGGAAACCCATCTGTTCCAACAGCAGAAAACAACAAAAGCTGCGATGCAGAAATACGGAACTCAGATTGAATCCTGGGGACCTTTTGCGGAAGGAAAGAATGATTACTTCAACAATTCAGTTCTGAAGGAAGTTGCAGCAAAATACGGCAAGACTCCCGCTCAGACTGCTCTTCGTTTTCTGCTTCAGAGCGGTGTGGTGGTCATCCCGAAGTCTACTCACAAAGAGCGTATGATTGAGAATTTCAACGTATTTGACTTCGAGCTGAATGTGGAGGACATGGCAAAACTGGAATCGCTCGACACGGCACAAAGCCTGTTCTTTTCCCATTATGACCCACAAACTGTAGAGTGGTTCATGACAGTCGCAAAATAAAAAACACCGGTGCAGCCAATCCCATTAAGGGCGACTGCGCCGGTTAAAACATTTTAGCGGTTCTGCGCATGCTGTTTCCGGCGCTCCTGTTCCTTCTCTCTTTGCTGCATTTTGTGTGTTGAGCTCTTTTGATGACAGGTTCTTATACTGAATATATCGTAAAAGGCCAGCGGGATACCGCTGGCCTAAAAAAGCGAGAATAAATAACTCAAACTTCCCATATCAAAAATGGGAGCGCTCCTTGAAAATTCAATACTTTAACGCCTAAAATTACCCGTCAGGCTGCCTTTTGGCTGCTTAAAATCGCCTCCTGCATGTATTTCGGAAGGTGTGAAACGAAGAGGGCCGAAAATTCTTCCAGCTGCGCCTCTGTGATGTGGAAATATTCCATCACTGTTTCCATCAGTGCATCCAGAATGATCTGCATTGACTCATTAAATGTGATGT
>JAJQBK010000027.1:45726-88600 GCA_021203305.1 Lachnospiraceae bacterium | reverse complement strand
CGGCAGTCTTTCTTACTCTGTACTCTGAAGAAAATGAGAACAGCTGGAAGGAAAAGGAGTTAGAGGGGCTCTCACAGTTTCTTGAGGAAGAGTTTGAATACACATGGAAAGGATATGCAGTCTGGGATGCAGGAAACGGAACAGTGGATTGTTACTACCGAGCAGAGATCATCCTGACGCCTGTCAAAGATGCAGTTGCTTCTGACAAAAAACTGTCGAAGCTTCTGAAGAAGAATCCGTTCATGACAAAGGAAGCCATCCACCAATACTTCGAAGAAAATATCAGACAATACCTGGATGGTGAATTCGAGGAATACTGTACATGTGATGACTACTACCAGCCGGTCGTGGAGGATTTTGAAATAGATTCCTATGTATCCGGGTGGTGTGGGAAGCATGGCTTTGAGATGGTTGCCTGTGATGGTAACGGTGAGGATGGAGGGTATGAGCCGAAGCTCAGGAATGGCTGGTACTGAGGCCGTTTAGTCGGAAAATTTCTGGAAAATAAGGTTTACCGATACAGTCATGAAATGACCTGCAGGGAAACGGGGACAACACTGGACGATGGTACACACACAATTTTTTTAAGTACTAAAGGGAAGAATAAAGACGAGGTTCCGCCGGAGCTGGCCGGCTTTCTGGAATATGCGGGAAATCCTGCGACAAGAGAACAAACCGGAGACCCCTTCGTTCAGTCGCTTGAGACGCAGATTTCGACCATCAAACGGAACCGGGAATGGAGAAAACAGAAATCGTGAGAAAACCCGTGTACAAATATTGCATAGGAGTGGATTTTAAAATGGAAGGGAATGAAGAGAAAGTGACGATGTGTAAAGCGGCTCAGCAGCTGGAAGAGCGTGGAAGACTGAAAACTTTGGCTGCTAATGTGAAAAGCCTGATGGAAACGATGGGATGGACTGCGGAACATGCCATGGATGCGCTGAAGGTCCCGGAGAGTGATCGTCAGACGGTATCTTCACGGCTGTAGAAGGGGAAGAATGCAAAACTCCGGCTGGGTGTTGTGATGACATCCGGCCGGAGCTTTTTCGGGCAAACCGCAGGGGTCTGACCGTGCAGCAGCAAAGAGCAGGAATCACCCGGAATACTCAGGAGGGATAGCATAATTATAAAGGAAGCGAATAAGATAATAAAAAGAAAAAGGCTTTTTTTTATTTTATGAAAAAAACTCTTTCCGTGTTTTTGGCGGTCCTGACGGCTTTCTGCTGCCTGATTTCACAGAATATTTCCGCGGCCGCGGCCACAGAGATCACCTCTCCGTCGGCCATTGTCATGGAGGCTTCCACCGGCCAGATCGTTTATGAAAAAAAATGCCACGGAGCGCCGTTCTCCCGCTTCCATTACCAAGATCATGACCCTTCTTCTGACCTTTGAGGCGCTGTCGGAGGGGAAAATTGACCTGACGGATTCGGTGATCACCAGCGATTACGCGGCCGGCATGGGAGGCAGCCAGGTTTACCTGGAATCCGGCGAGGTGCAGACGGTGGAAACGCTGATCAAGTGTATTACGGTGGCTTCCGCCAACGACGCCAGCGTGGCCATCGCGGAGTATATCGCGGGCTCGGAGGGAGCTTTCGTGGACCTGATGAACAATAAGGCGGTGAGCCTGGGAATGGTGGACACTCACTTTGAGGACTGCTGTGGCCTGACGGATTCTGATTCCCATTATTCCAGCGCGAAGGACGTGGCGATCATGTCCAGAGAACTGATTACGCTGTATCCGGAGGTGTTTGACTATACGGGAATCTGGATGGAGGACATTACCCACGTCACGGCCAGGGGAGAATCGGTTTTTACCCTGAGCAGCACCAATAAGCTTCTGAAAACCTATCCCTACACTACGGGCTTAAAGACCGGCTCCACCTCGAAGGCGAAATTCTGTATTTCCGCCACCGCGAAGAAGGACGACATTGAGATGATTGCTGTTGTTATGGGCTGTGAAAACAGCGCGGACCGCTTCACGGAGGCGGCGGCTCTGCTGAATTACGGCTATTCTGTCAGCTCTCTCTATGTGGACGAAAACCTGTACACACTGGACGCGCTGGAAGTAACCGGCGCCATTGTAAAGGAAGCGGATATCGCCTACAGTGGAGCCTTCCGCTATCTGGATACGGAGAACCGGGATATTTCTCAGATTGTGAAAAGCTTTGAGCTGCCGGAAAAAGTGGAAGCACCGGTGGAGGAGGGGCAGGTGGCGGGATACGCGGTATACTCGCTGAACGGCCAGGAGATTGGCCGCACGGAGATTGTGTATACGCAGACAATAGACGCGGCGTCGCTGTGGGATTTTTATAAATACGCGGTTTCAGCGTTTCTGCTGTGAGATTTCTTCTGCCGGCGCGCCGCTGCTCAATCCTGCTGCGGAATTCCGCCGAGAGCCATCCGCTGAGAGACTTAATTTTCGTTGCTGAGAGCCTTTATAAATGGCTTGCGCCGGGCCTTTATTATATGTTACAATAAAATGGTTTCGGGGCGGACAATGCCGGAGAAATTGCTTTGATTTTTTGCCCCTGACCGGAAGCCGGGAAATGGCCGGGAAGGGATTTATGATATTTACTGCAGGCGTAAGGGCTTGTCGCGGGATGTGCATATGATTTCCCGACAGTTTCTGAAGCCGGGAATGGAAGGAAATGCGTTTTCTGATTATTTTTGCGGCGCTGCTTATCATCGCGGCCTGCCTGATTATATACCATGATATTCATTATTTTCATATTGTGAGATATCAGCTGGCCCATCCGAAGCTGAAAAAGGCCCTGCGCCTTGTGGTGCTGGCCGATCTGCACGACGCCGGATTTGGAAAGCACAATGAAAGGCTCGCCGCGAAGGTGAGAGAGCTGTCGCCGGATCTGATTCTCATTGCGGGGGATATGGTCACCAGCGGGAAGCACTCGGATTATACGGGGGCGGAGGATCTGCTCTGCGGTCTTGCGGGAACGTTTCCGATTTATTATGGAATGGGCAATCATGAGAGCAGAATTGTGAACGATCCGGAGGGGAATGGAGAGCGTTTTGAAGAATATAAGCGGAAGCTGTCCCGGGCCGGCGTGGTGTTTCTGCAGAATGAGATGGTTCTGCTTGACGAGTACAATATCGCCCTTCACGGCCTGGAACTGGAGAAGGAATATTACCGGAAATGGGGCAGAAGCTCTCTCCCTTCTTATTATATGAAGGAAAAATTCGGGGAAGCCTCTTCGGAAGCGTTTCACCTTCTCATTGCCCACAATCCTGAGTTTTTCCCGCAGTACGCGGACTGGCGCGCGGATCTGGTGGTCAGCGGGCATGTCCACGGCGGAATCGTCAGGCTTCCTGTGCTGGGCGGCGTGATTTCCACCAGCTTTCGTCTGTTTCCGAAGTATGACGGCGGCCTTTTTATGGAAAAAAATTCCGCCATGGTGATCAGCCGGGGACTGGGCTGGCATTCCATTCCCGTCCGGATGTTTAACCCGGGCGAGTGCGTGGTGATTGATTTAAAACCAGGAGAAAAAACGGATGGCCATATCTGTAAAGCTGGAGAAATTTGAGGGTCCTCTGGATCTTTTGCTTCATCTGATTGAAAAAAATAAAATCGACATTTACGATATCCCCATCGTGGAGATCACGGATCAGTATCTGGATTATATCCGTGCCATGGACCACGAGGATCTGGATGTGGTCAGCGAGTTTTTAGTGATGGCGGCCACCCTTCTGGATATCAAATGCAGGATGCTTCTGCCCAAAGAGACGGACGAGGAAGGGGAGGAGCTGGACCCCAGGGCGGAGCTGGTGGAGCGGCTTTTGGAGTACAAGCTCTATAAGTATATGTCCCTGGAATTAAAGGACAGGGAGATGATGGCCGGACGGGCCGTATACCGGGGAGAAAGGCTGCCTGAGGAGGTAAAGGCATATAAGGCTCCGTTGAATTATGAGGAGCTGGCCGGGAATATGGATCTTGGAAAGCTGTACACCATGTTCGAGCAGCTTTTAAAGCGCCAGGAGGACAAGGTGGACCCCATCCGCAGCCGGTACGGGGATATCAAGAAGGAGGCTGTGGACGCGGAGAAAAAGGCGGGATACGTTGAGCATTTTATTCTGACGCACAGGCATTTCCGCTTTCAGGAGCTTTTGGAGAATTCCCATTCCAGAGAGGAGATTGTGGTCACCTTTCTGGTGCTTCTGGAGCTGATGAGGACGGGAAAGGTGACGGCGGAACAGAACGGGCTTTTCGACGATATCAGGATTACCTCCCAGGAGACCTTTGAGGATGAGGAGGCTGATGAGAAGGACGGGAAATACGGGAGAGCGGGGGCGCAGGAGGAAGATGGAGCAATCGGAGGCGAAAGCCGCAATTGAGGCAATTTTATTTACAGTAGGCGACAGCGTGGAGATTTCCCGGCTGTGCCAGGCGACGGGGCTTGACAAAAAGACGGTGACTGGGCTGCTTTGGGAGTTGCAGGGCGAGTACGAAGCGAGAAGCAGCGGCCTGCAGCTGGTATTTCTGGAGGACGCCGTGCAGATGGGCACCCGGCCGGAGTATTACGAACAGATCATTCAGATCGCTAAAACGCCCAAAAAAATCACCCTCTCGGAGACAGTGCTGGAGACCATGGCGATTGTGGCCTACAAGCAGCCGGTGACCCGTGTGGAGATTGAGAAGATCCGCGGCGTCAGCAGCGACCGGGCCATCAATAAGCTGCTGGAATACGATCTGATTCAGGAGCTGGGGCGGCTGGACGCGCCGGGAAGGCCCATTCTTTTCGGCACCACGGAGCAGTTTCTGCGTACCTTTGGGTTAAGCTCCACGGAGGATATGCCGGAGATTTCCGCCCTGCAGGTGGAGGAATTCAAGCAACAGGCGCAGGAGGAGATTTCGCTGAAGCTGGATGTTTAGGAGCTGTGCCAGAGGATCCTTTTTTGAATAGGATATAAAGCCGGATATACCGGATTTTTTGCCGGTTTTGGCTCTTCGGACATAAACCGCTTTTCTGACACATATATTACAGAAAAAAACAGTGGGTTGCGCGGGAGCGTCGGTGTATTTTTTCAGGCATTATATCAGATACATCAGAAAAATAAAGACGGCGGGGTTCTGGCTTCTGCTGACTGCCGGCCTGTGTATTGGACGAATCAGTGTCCGGGCGGGAGAACCGCAGACGATCAGCGAAAACGACCTGTTCAGCCAGGCGGCGGTTCTGATGGACGCCTCCAACGGCCGCGTTTTATATGGAAAAAATGAGGATACCGTCCTTGCCATGGCCAGCACCACCAAGATTATAACCTGCATCATCGCCCTAGAATACGGAGATTTGGAGGATACGGTGACCTTTTCCTCCTACGCGGCGGCTCAGCCGAAGGTAAAGCTGGGGATGAGCAGGGGAGAACAGTCCTCTTTAGGGGATCTGTTATATTCCCTGATGCTGGAATCTCACAATGACACGGCGGTGGCCATCGCGGAGCATATCGGCGCTCAGCAGCTGGGCTGGGATCCCGGGCAGACGGCGGATCACAGCCGGGAGGAGTCCGTGGAGGTGGTGGAAGCCTTTCTGAAGCTGATGAATGAGAAGGCGGCGGCCCTCGGCTGTGAGAATACCCTGTATCTGACGCCCAACGGCCTGGACGCCAGTCTGGAGTATGAGGACGGGGACGGACAGACCCGGGAGCTTTTTCACAGCACCACGGCAACGGAGCTGGCCCGGGTGATGAGCTACTGTGTGCTCGCCTCACCCCGGAAGGAGAAATTTCTGGAGATCACCCAGACCTCTGTTTACGGCTTTACGGATCTGAGCGATCAGCACTATTACAGCTGCTATAATCACAATGCCTTCCTGACCATGATGAGCGGCGCTCTCAGCGGCAAGACCGGCTATACCGGACGGGCGGGCTACTGCTATGTGGGGGCCCTGGAGAGCGAGGGGCGCACCTTTGTGGTCGCTCTTTTAAACTGTGGCGCCTACGGCAATCAGACCAAAAAATGGGTGGACTTAAGAAGGCTGATGGAGTATGGCATCAAATACTATGAGCTGACGGAAATTTATGAGAAGCCGGAGCTTTCCTCCATCCCGGTGGACGGCGCCGTAATGGAGCCGGAGAGCTTTTTTGACGCTTATGAGATGCCGGTGTCCGTAACCGGGGAGGAAAGCCTGAGCGTGCTCCTGGCGGAGTGGGAGGACGCGCGGGTGTCAGTGGAGGCGGCCGAAAGGCTGACAGCCCCGGTTGCGGTCGGTACGGTTGTGGGCACGGTCAGCGTGAGTGTGGCGGGGGAGCTTTACCGTCGGTTTGACATTATAACGGAAGATGATGTGGAGGCAAAGACATGGCAGGACAATATCTTGTATATGGCCTGGCTGTTTTTTGGCAATGCTTCATGGCAAATGTGACAAAAAGAAAGTGATGTTTCTGTGAAAATTTGATGGTTTTGTCGTGTTTTATAAAAAGTTAATGTATGTTATAATTTTCACCAAGTGGAGTTTACACTTCTGTTTATTGTATCATATGATTTGCCCGACAAAAGGTCAATTTCTAATCGACAGTTGCTATATATTGCGTATGTTTCCAAACGCACAATACCAGATATAACGTCAGATCTTTTGAAAATAAGCTTTTGTCGCTTTAATCATATTTATTTGTTTTATCGTTGGCAGCAATTTATTTTATCATAATATGTACGTGGAGGAATAATGCATGAGTACAAATTCAAAAGCAGGAGAGCGGATAGAAGCTCTTCTTGACGACAACAGCTTTGTTGAGATCGGCGCTCTTGTCACTGCCAGAGCCACTGATTTTAATTTAAAGCAGGCTTCCGCTCCCGCGGACGGCGTCATTACGGGTTACGGAAGCATTAACGGTAGCCCGGTTTATGTTTACAGCCAGGACGCTTCCGTGCTGAACGGCTCTGTCGGGGAGATGCATGCCAGAAAGATTACAAAGCTTTATGACATGGCGTTAAAGACCGGCTGCCCGGTGATCGGTCTGCTGGATTCCGCGGGGCTGAGGCTGCAGGAGGCTACGGACGCCCTGAACGCTTTCGGTGAGATTTATCTCAAGCAGTCCCTGGCCAGCGGCGTGATTCCACAGATCACAGCGATTTACGGAAGCTGCGGCGGAGGGCTTGCATTGATTCCTACCCTGACGGATTTCACCTTCATGGAGGAGAAGAGCGCGAAGCTGTTTGTCAACTCGCCCAACGCCCTTGCCGGCAATACGGTGGACAAGTGCAACAGCGCGTCCGCGGCCTTCCAGTCTGAGGAGAGCGGCATTGTGGATGTGGTCTGCTCCGAGGAAGAGATGGCGGAGAAGATCAGGAGCCTGGTTTCCTTCCTTCCGGCCAATAACAGCACGGAAGCCGAGGACGGAGAGGGGGATGACCTGAATAAGGTTCTTCCCGAGCTGGTAAACTGCGTGGGCGATACCGCCATCGCGTTAAGCCAGCTTTCCGACAACGGCGAGGTCTTTGAGCTGAAGGAGAAATACGCCCCGGAGATGGTGACCGCCTTTATCCGGCTGGACGGCATGACTGTGGGCGCTGTAGCCAACAGGACGCAGATCATCGGCGAGGACGGAAAAGCGGAGAAGACCTTTGACGCGGCGCTGACTGTTCAGGGCGCTTATAAGGCCGCTTCCTTTGTGAATTTCTGCGACGCCTACGGCATTCCGGTGCTGACTCTGACCAACGTGAAGGGCTACGCGGCGACGGTAGAGAATGAGAAGGGCATCGCAGCGGCTGCGGCGAAGCTGACCTATGCTTTTGCCAACGCTACGGTTCCGAAGGTCAATGTGATTATCGGGGATGCCTTTGGCAGCGCGTATGTATCCATGAACTCCAAGGCATTGGGGGCCGACATTGTGATGGCCTGGCCGGAGGCGAGGATCGGCATGATGGACCCGGTTCTGGCTGCCAAAATCATGTATGACGGACAGGGCGCTGATGTGATCAATACCAAGGCGGCTGAGTATGCGGCTCTGCAGAGCTCCGCGGAGAGCGCCGCGAAGAGGGGCTATGTGGATCATATCGTGGAGCCGGAGGAGACCAGAAAGTATGTGATCGGCGCCTTTGAGATGCTTTACGATAAATATGAGGCCCGCCCGGATAAGAAACACGGAACAGTTTAGAAAGGTGAGTGAACATGAAGAAATCAGTTACCCTGGTATGTGTGCTTGCCTGCATGCTTGCTCTCAGCGCCTGCGGAAGCTCTGATGAAACGGATGTTTATCAGGAGGACAAGCAGGCCAACGCGGAGCAGGTCGCTGTGGACAGTATCATACCGCTTATTCAGTCCAGCGCAGAGTCCAGCTCCGTCCTGGCGGTCATAGAGGCGGAAGGATATACGGATGAGGAATGGGAGAGCGCTGTGTACAGCTCCTTTGGCCTCTCTGTGGATGGCTCCGCCTATGTCAGCGCTGTGGAATCCTATATCAGTTCCATAGAAGAGATGGGTGAGATTGTCGCTATCGGAGACGTGACATCCACGGTGGACGACGACCAGATTATTATTTACGTGGATGTGACCGGTACGGAGAGGACCGGACAGTTTGAGATCATCCTGTCCAATGATTATTTTACAGAGCTTGAGTCCTGCTCCCTGAACGTAAATTATACGATGGGTGAGAAGATGTCAAAAGCGGCCATGAACACTGTCCTTGGCATAGGAATGGTGTTTCTGGTGCTGGTCATCATCATGGCCATTATCAGCCTGTTTAAGTATATCCCCGTGATTCAGGAGAAATTCTCCAAAAAGCCTGAGGAAGCACCGAAGCCCGCGCCGGTTGTGGCTGCGGCGCCTGTGGCGGAGGCCGTGGAAGAGACGGACGATGCTGAGCTTGTGGCGGTGATTGCCGCGGCTGTCGCGGCCTTTGAGGGACAGACTTCAACGAACGGTTTTGTAGTCAGATCCATCAGAAGATCAAAAAGATACTAATAGAGATAGAATAATTTCGGAGGGAAATTCAGATGAAAAATTATACGATCACAGTAAACGGCGTAGCGTATGACGTAACAGTGGAAGAGAACGGCGAGGCGGTTTCCACTCCCGCGGCGCCCAAAGCGGCTCCCAAGGCAGTGCCGAAAGCAGCTCCCAAAGCCGCGGCTCCCAAGGCGGCTGGCGGCGCCGGCAGCATCAAGGTGGAAGCCGGCACAGCGGGCAAGGTATTCAAGATTGAGGCCAGTGTGGGACAGGCGCTGAAGGCCGGAGATCCGGTAATTATTGTGGAGGCCATGAAGATGGAGATTCCGATCGTGGCTCCCAAGGACGGCACAGTCGCCAGCATCGACTGCGCTGTAGGCGACAGCATTGACGCGGGCGCTGTTCTGGCAACCATGAACTAAAGTCTGAAAAAATACGAGGTGTAAACATGAGTTATATTGTAACTACGCTGAGCAACCTCATTCAGCAGACCGCTTTTTTCAGTATGACGTTTGGAAATTTGGTCATGATTCTGGTTGCCTGTGTATTCCTTTATCTGGCCATTGCGAAAGGGTACGAGCCTCTTTTGCTTGTACCGATTGCGTTCGGCATGCTGTTAGTCAATATCTATCCGGATATCATGGAGGAGGGTGGCCTGCTGCATTATTTCTATCTGCTGGATGAATGGGCGATTCTGCCGTCTCTGATTTTTATGGGCGTAGGCGCGCAGACAGACTTCAGCCCGCTGATTTCCAACCCAAAGAGCTTCCTTCTGGGAGCAGCCGCGCAGTTTGGTATTTTTGCCGCGTACTTCGGAGCGATCTTGCTGGGCTTTAACGATAAGGCCGCGGCGGCGATCTCCATCATCGGCGGAGCGGATGGACCGACTTCCATTTTCCTTGCTACAAAGCTTGGTCAGACCGCTCTTTTAGGGCCGATCGCGGTTGCCGCATACTCCTATATGGCACTGGTCCCGATCATTCAGCCTCCGATTATGAGAGCGCTGACGACTGAGGAGGAACGCAAGATTAAGATGGGTCTTCTTCGTCCGGTCAGCCAGCTGGAAAAGATTCTCTTTCCGATCATCGTGACCATCGTGGTCTGCATGATCCTGCCCACCACCGCGCCGTTAGTCGGCATGCTGATGCTGGGCAACCTGTTCAAGGAGTCCGGCGTGGTACGCCAGCTGGCGGATACCGCATCCAACGCTCTGATGTATATTGTTGTGATTTTGCTGGGTACTTCCGTGGGCGCCTGCACAAGCGCGGAAGCCTTCCTGAACCTGAATACCATCAAGATTGTAGTTCTCGGCCTAGTCGCGTTCGCCTTCGGCACGGCGGCCGGTGTGCTTTTGGGTAAGCTGATGTGTAAGCTGACTCACGGCAAGATCAATCCGCTGATCGGTTCCGCCGGCGTGTCCGCGGTGCCCATGGCGGCCCGTGTTTCCCAGAAGGTAGGCGCGGAGGCAGATCCCACTAACTTCCTGCTGATGCACGCGATGGGTCCCAATGTGGCCGGCGTAATCGGCACGGCTGTGGCGGCGGGGACCTTTATGGCGGTGTTTGGAGCGTTCTAAGAGTTTACCCCGCTGGTATTTTAGAGTTTACCCCACAGTAAACTGTGGGGGTTGATTTGGAGGATAAATTAATGGCAGAACAGACTGTACAGGCCCAAAAGCCTGTGAAAATAATGGAAACAGTTTTACGTGACGCGCATCAGTCCCTGATTGCCACCAGAATGCCCACCGAGCTGATGCTCCCCATCGTTCCCACGATGGACAAGGTCGGTTATCATGCGGTGGAGTGCTGGGGCGGCGCCACCTTTGACGCGTCCCTGCGTTTCCTGAAGGAGGATCCCTGGGACAGACTCAGAAAGCTTCGCGACGGCTTCAAGAACACCAAGCTGCAGATGCTTTTCCGCGGCCAGAATATTCTGGGCTACAGCCCCTACGCGGATGATGTGGTATTTAATTTCGTGGAAAAGTCCATTGCCAACGGCATTGATATCATTCGTATTTTTGACTGCTTCAATGATCTGCGCAACCTGAAGGCCGCGGTGGACGCCACCAACAAGATCAAGGCCCTTGAGGGCAGAGGACACGCGCAGATCGCGCTTTCCTATACCCTGGGTGACGCTTACACGCTGGATTACTGGATGAATATCGCCAAAGAGATTGAGGAGATGGGCGCGGACAGCATCTGCATCAAGGATATGGCTGGTCTGCTGGTTCCCTATAAGGCGGCGGAGCTGGTCAGCGCCATGAAGTCCGCGACGAAGCTGCCGATTCAGCTTCATACCCACTATACCTCCGGCGTGGCTTCCATGACCTACTTAAAGGCGGTGGAAGCGGGTGTGGATATCATTGACACCGCCATCTCTCCCTTTGCCATGGGCACCAGCCAGCCGGCAACCGAGGTGATGGTGGAGACCTTCCGGGGCACGGAGTATGATACCGGTTATGATCAGAAACTTCTGGCGGAGATCGCCGATTACTTCCGTCCTTACAGAGAGGAATGCCTGGCCAACGGCCTGATGAATCCGAAGGTTCTGGGCGTGGACATCAAGACGCTGATGTATCAGGTACCTGGCGGTATGCTTTCCAACATGGTGAGCCAGCTGAAGGAGCAGCACGCGGAGGACAAGTATTATGATGTGCTTGAGGAGATCCCGAGAGTCCGTAAGGATCTGGGCGAGCCGCCGCTTGTAACTCCGTCCTCCCAGATCGTGGGCACTCAGGCTGTCATGAACGTCCTGATGGGCGAGCGCTACAAGGTGGCAACCGAGCAGACCAAGGATGTGCTGCGCGGTAAGTACGGCAAGACTGTGAAGCCCTTCAATCCTGAGGTGGTGCAGAAGGTCATTCCGGGCGAGGAGACCATCACCTACAGGCCGGCGGACGATATTCCGCCCCAGATGGAGACGCTGGAGAAGGAGATGGCGGAGTGGAAGCAGCAGGATGAGGACGTCTTAAGCTACGCCCTGTTCCCGCAGGTTGCCGTAGACTTCTTCAAATATCGCCAGGCACAGCAGGAAAAGGTGGACATGACGGTCAGCGACACGGAAAATGGAGCGTATCCGGTTTGATCAGCTGATATAAGAATGTGACTGGATCAATAAAAGGGTATCGGCAGAGAGACCTTCTGTCGGTACTTTTTTATGATAGATACTTTTCAGGCGTTCTTCCGGGTTTACCGGTTTTTTCTCAAAAATTCAAAAATTCAGCGGGCGCGGGTTGAACATTGCCAAAAAATATGATAAGATACAAAACAGTGCATTGAGCACAATAATAAATTATCCGGAGAAAGTTATGGGTGATAATGAATTAGAGTATGAATATGAGATTGATCTGAAGGATCTTTGCGTCAGTGTTTTAAAAAAATGGCGGTTTATATTGCTGGCTGCTGTCGCGGGAGCAGTTCTGCTGGGTGGGCTTCGGGTGTTGATTAACCTGACCAGCGCTCCTGAACTTGTTATGAGCAGCAGTGAGCTTACGGAAGCGGAGACTGAGATAGCCGACGCTGAAAAGGCGATTACAACCGCAGAGACTGAGATCACGCGTCTGGAAGGTGAAATTACGAAGGCTGAGACTACGATTGAGGCAAACGAGAAATCAATAGCCAATATTGACGACAGGGTGGCATTGGCGGAAAGCCAGCTGGAGAATCTGAACAAATTCCTGGATAATTACAGCGCGGCTCTGGAAAAGCTGATGGAATCCGAAGAGATGGATGCCGATCTGGCGGACAGGATGACGGATTACCTGGTGCAGATTGACACTATTCAGACCAGCATTTTGTCCAAAGAAACAGAAATTATGGATCTGTATGACAGCGGCCCTGAGCTGGAAGAAGCAAATGAAGACCTGGCGGAAGCCATTGAGGATTATGAAGAGCAGATTGCAGAGCAGGAAAGTCTGATTGAGGAACAGGAGGAGCTGATTGCCGATCTGGAAGTGCAGATGGCTCAGGTTACTTCTGTGAGCCTGACGAATAAGATTGTTACCTTTATTATTCTGGGTGCTTTCGTTGGTATCTGTCTTATTTGTGCGTATGCCTTTTTACAGTACTGCTTTGACAAGACCATACATATGGAGGAGGATTTTTCCAAATATACCGGGTTACATGTCCTGAGCTCCATCGATTTGGCGGAGAAAGACAGTGGAAAGAAAAAGAATGTGATAGACCGCTTGATTGACAAATTCGCGGGTATTAATCCGGAGGCTGATCATACTTCCGCGACCCAGTGTGCAATTGCGGCTGCTAAAATTCAGGTGCTGACCGGGAATAAAAAGGTTCTGGTGACGGGCACGGTTGATGGAGACAGGATAGAAAAGGTCTGTGCCGGATTAAGGGAAAGTCTGCCTCAGGGAGAATATGAGGTATTATCCGCGGAAAATCCCATGTATCATTCAGAGGAAATTCTCAGAATGGGAGAGTACGGGATTGTGCTGGTGGAGGCTCCCCATATTACAAAAGTAAAGGAGCTGTTGAGCCTGACTGGCTTTCTGAGGCTCAGTGATGTCAATGTGATTGGGATTGTTTCTACGGAAGGCTGAATGCGGCAGACAGAAAAATTGTGCCAAAACTATTGAAAAGAAATTCACATTGTGTTATAGTATTTTGGCTTGGCGCGGAGGAACCGTATCTTCCCGCCAGAAAGAGGTTTATGGATGCTTAGGATAATTTTGACGGTTTTGTTTATCATAGTTTGCGTAGCGCTGGTGGTACTGGTGCTGATGCAGGAGGGAAAGTCGGCCGGCCTGGGAGCAATCAGCGGAGCTGCGGAGACCTACTGGGGCAAGAATAAGGGACGCTCCATGGAGGCCACGTTGGTGAGGATTACGAAGATCCTGGCATTCGCGTTTATGCTGTTGGCTGTGATACTGAACATCGACAAATTCTGAGTCATTCACCCCTCTTACTGAAGAAAGAGGGGTTTTTCTTTGCCTAGGAATCTGCTCTGATATATCTTGAACAGGGAAATTTAATGAAGAGTGAATGGCTCGTGTCCGTAGATATTTATGAGCAGGTGTTCTTTGACCAGAGATATTTATTGAAGGGCAGTTGGGCTGTTCTATGTCCGGAGAGATTGATTGAAGGGCAGATGCTCCATAGTCAGAGTTTTTTATTGAAAAGCAGTTGTATTACTGTAATCAGAGGTGTTTATTGAAGAAATCATTTGCGGAGAGAAAAGAAATTGTTTTACAATTGATGAAGAGTGAGTTCTATGTTCCCATGAAGGAAAAGGAGCTGGCTGTTATGCTGCAGGTAAGGCCTGAGGACAGGCCGGATTTTAAGGAGGTGCTGAGCGCCCTTCTGGCGGAGGGCAGCATCATGGTAACCAAACGCGGCCGCTACCAGATCATGGAACATACGGCGGTCGTCGGCACCTTTCTGAGCACAGGGAAGGGCTATGGCTTTGTGCAGGTGGAAGGGGAGAAGGAGGATTATTTTATTTCTCCGGAGGATACTCACGGCGCCTTTCATCAGGATAAGGTGGAGATTGTCAGAATTGCTGACGCTCATGGGGATCGGCACAGGACGGCCAGGATTGTGAAGATCCTGGAGCATGGGATCATCTCAGTGGTGGGCACCTATCAGGCAATGGGGCGCTATGGCTTTGTGCTTCCGGATATGCAGAAGCTGGGGCAGGATCTGTTCATTCCCGGGGGCTGTGATCTGGGCACTTTGGATGGCCAAAAGGTGGCAGCGGAGATTACGGTCTATGGAAAGGAAGGCAGAAATCCCGAGGGCAGGATCGTGGAGATTCTGGGGAACAGCAGCGATCCGGGGGGTGGATATCTTATCCATTGTCAGAGTTTATTCTCTGCCGGAAGCCTTTGAGGAAAATGTGCTTCGTCAGGCGGAGCGCGTGGCAAAGCCGGTGTCGGAGGCGGACTGCCAGGGAAGAACGGACCTGAGGAATGTACAGATGGTGACCATTGACGGCGAGGACGCTAAGGATCTGGACGACGCCGTGAGCCTGACTGTGCAGGACGGGTTTTATTATCTGGGTGTGCATATCGCGGATGTGACCAACTATGTGCAGGAGAATTCCACTCTGGACAGGGAAGCCCTGAAAAGGGGAACCAGCGTGTATCTGGCGGACCGGGTCATTCCCATGCTGCCGAGGGCTCTTTCCAATGGGATCTGTTCTTTGAATGAGGGAGAGGACAGGCTGGCGCTGAGCTGTCTGATGACCATTGACAGGAAAGGAAACGTGATTGATCATACGCTGACGGAGTCTGTAATCCGCGTAGACCGGCGCATGAACTACACCAGCGTCAATCAGATTCTCCTGATGGATGAGGCGGAGAGGGAGCGTTACAGGCCCCTTGTCCCCATGCTTGAGGAGATGGATCGCCTGGCTAAAATCCTCCGGGCAAAAAGGCGCAAACGGGGCTCTATTGATTTTGATTTCCCGGAGACAAAGCTGGAGCTGGATGAGAATGGCCGCCCGCTGGAAATCCTTCCCTATGAGAGAAATGACGCCACAAAGCTGATCGAGGATTTTATGCTGATTGCCAATGAGACGGTGGCGGAGCACTTTTACTGGCAGGAGCTGCCTTTTGTGTACCGAATCCACGAGCATCCGGACCAGGAGAAGATCCAGAGGCTTGTCACCTTTATCCGCAATTTTGGCTTCAATATTAAGGTTGGCACAAAGGAGGAGGTTCACCCGAAGGAGATCCAGAAGCTTCTGGATTCCATCTCAGGCACGGAGGAGGAAGCCATGCTGTCCCGGCTGACGCTGCGCAGTATGAAGCGCGCCAGGTACTCCACCGTGAGCAGCGGGCATTTTGGCCTGGCCTGCAATTATTACTGTCACTTTACCTCCCCCATCCGCAGGTATCCGGATCTGCAGATTCACCGGATCATCAAGGAACAGCTTCGGGGCAGACTGAACGACAATCGGATTGACCATTATAAGGCGATTCTGGACGGTGTGGCGGAGCAGTCCTCCAGGCTGGAGCGCAGGGCGGAGGAGGCGGAACGGGAAACCGTAAAGCTCAAGAAGGCGCAGTATATGGCGGATCACATTGGAGAAACCTTCCAGGGTGTGATCAGCGGCGTCACCGCCTGGGGCCTGTATGTGGAGCTGCCCAACACGGTGGAGGGCATGGTGCATATTTCCAAAATTCCGGGGGATTATTATCTTTATGATGAGAACGCCTGTGAGCTGCGGGGAGATGTGACAGGGCGCTCCTTCCGGCTGGGACAGACCATATCGGTGAAGGTGGAAAACGTGGATTTGCAGAGCAGAAACATTGATTTTGGAATCGCGGGGCAGTTTTTGGATAGCATGAGGTGATTTCATGGCAAACAGTAAAGAAGCGACAAAGCTCGTCGCAAACAATAAAAAGGCATATTTCGATTATTTTATAGATGAAAAATATGAGGCGGGCATTGTGCTGGCGGGCACGGAGGTGAAAAGCCTCCGCATGGGCAAGTGCAGTATCAAGGAGGCCTTTCTGCGGGTGGAAAACGGCGAGGTCCTGATTTACGGCATGCATATCAGCCCCTACGAGAAGGGAAATATTTTCAATAAAGATCCTCTCCGGGTGCGGAAGCTTTTGCTGCACAAGTCGGAAATTAACCGACTTGCCGGAAAGGTTGCAGAAAAGGGTTGCACTTTGGTGCCGCTTCAGGTATACTTTAAGGACGGGAAGGCCAAGATGGAGATCGGCCTCGCCCGGGGCAAGAAGCTCTACGACAAGCGTGAGGCTATTGCCAGAAAGGATCAGCGCAGAGAAACGCAGCGCATGTTCAAGGTGCAGAACCTGTAGCGTTTTTTCTGTTTATAACCGACACGGGATATTAAGAGATATGTCGGTTCAGGTTTGTTTATAAAGAGCTGATTGTATCCTTCAAAATGACAGAGGATAGAAGCAGTTTTTGTTAATTTCATAAGGGCCAGTCAAGGTTTCGACAGGGGTCTTGCAGCTGGAGAAGCTATCCGCAGGTGATGCGTCAAATCACAAACTTAAATATAAACGCTGATAATAACGAATTAGCATTTGCCGCTTGACGCGGCTGTCTGACCTGGTGCACCTGCACGCCGGGACTCAGGCATCATTTATGCAGGAAACGGCTGATATTAAGCTTTGCGTATCAGTGCCGTATCATGAAGCTACCAAAGCCTCGGGGCTGTCTGTTTCCCTGAAGCCGAGGGAAATGGGAAACCGCAATAACAGACTATGATAGTAGAAGGACAGGGAATAGGCTTTTGGACATGGGTTCGACTCCCATCTGGTCCATTGAACCTGGGTGCGCACACGAAAGCTGGCGCACCCTTTTATATTGAATGAATTAAGCCGCATACTATTATGATGATATCGGATCGAAAGGGCATGAATCAGCAGAAAGCCGCTCATGAAAATTCCATACATACAGATACTGAGCAAATCAGGAAATACGCGTCCGGGGTTATGGGCCTTGCCCGGGACAGCATTCTGGTCCGCTTCCGTTTCCTTGACAGCGCCATCGCCCGTGTCAGGGTGGAGTGGGATGAGACCCTGGACGGAGCGGCTCTTCGCGGCGGCAGTCTGTCTGTCAACCCTGTCCGGCTGTTAAAATGGTATCTGGAGGAGCCGGGAATTTCTGCCAGGCTGTATCTGCACTGTCTGCTTCATCTGGTTTTTCTGCATAGGTTTCAATATGAGAAGCTGGAGAGGCGATACTGGAATCTGGCAAGCGACATCGCGGTGGAAAATATCATTCTGGAAATGAATTTTCCATCGGCGGAGTTGAAAAGAGACTCAGAAGAGAGGGACTGCCTGCGCCTGATATCCGGGAGAGTTCCCGCGCTGACGGCGGACCAGCTATACCGGGAATTTATCACAGAGGGCCTGTCGGAGGAAGCCTGCCGGGAGTACAGCCGCCTTTTTTCACTGGATGACCATGAGAGCTGGCATACCCCAAAAGAGGATGCAAAGCAGTCGGAAATGATCCTCAGCGAGGAGGATTTTAAAAAGATTACCCGCCGGATTCGGGCGGATCTGAAATCCTTTTCCCGGAATAAAAGTGGCAGCGAGAGCTTTGAAAAAAACATGGACGTCGCCTTAAAGGAGCGGTACAATTACCGGGAGATTTTGCAGAATTTCACGGTCACCGGGGAGGAAATCGGAGTCAGCGACGAGGAATTTGATTATGTTTACTACACATACGGACTTTCCGCCTACGGCAATATGCCCCTGGTGGAGCCTCTGGAATATAAGGAGCACAAAAAGGTCCGGGAGCTTGTGATCGCCATCGACACCTCCGCCTCCTGCAGGGGAGAGGTCGTCAGGCAGTTTGTCCGCAGGACTTATCAGATTCTGAAGGACGAGGAGAGCTTTTTCCGGAAAATCAATATCCATATTATTCAGTGCGACGCTGAGGTCCGGTTGGATACTAAAATTTCCTCTGAGGAAGATTTTGAAGATTTTATGAAGCATGGGCGGCTTTCGGGCTTCGGCTCCACGGATTTTCGCCCGGTGTTTGACTATGTGGACGCTCTGAAGGAGCAGGGCGAGTTTGAGAACCTGGCGGGGTTGATTTATTTCACGGACGGCTACGGGATTTATCCGGAGAAGATGCCGGAATATGACGTAATTTTTGCTTTTTTAAATGAAGATGAAAACAGGGAGCCTGTGCCGCCCTGGGCGGTGAAGGTTGTGCTGGAGGACGAGCTTTACGGCTGAGAGTAATGAAGCAAACGGGAGTCGGAAACAGGTAAAAGGTTGTTTAGCGGGTGGAAACTGAGCCTGAGTATGGACTGAGAGTGACGAGGGCGCCGGAGGACGAGCTTTATGAATATGAAGGAAGCCAAAACGGATATCAAAAATACCATAGAAATTTATCTGAAAAAGGATGAGTATGGCGATTACCGCATTCCCCTGGTGCGCCAGAGGCCCATCTTTCTGCTGGGGGCGCCGGGCATCGGCAAAACGGCTATTGTGGAGCAGATCGCTCAGGAGCTTCATCTGGCGCTGGTCAGCTATTCCATGACCCACCATACCCGCCAGTCCGCCCTGGGTCTGCCCTTTATCCGGCAGAAAAATTACGGCGGCGTTCCTTATGATGTGTCCGAGTATACCATGAGTGAGATCATCGCGTCCGTCTATGACGCCATGGAGGAGAGCGGCATCCGGGAGGGAATTTTGTTTCTGGATGAAATCAACTGTGTCTCCGAGACTCTTGCCCCCGCCATGCTGCAGTTTTTGCAGTACAAGGTGTTCGGACGCCACCGGGTTCCGGAGGGCTGGGTGATTGTGACCGCCGGAAATCCTCCTCTGTACAATAAATCTGTGAGAGAATTTGACATTGTGACCCTGGACCGTCTGAAGGTTGTGGAGGTGGAGCCGTATTTTGAAATCTGGAAGGAATATGCCCTGGAGCGGGGAATTCACAACGCCATTGTCAGCTTCCTGGAATTGAAAAAGGAATATTTCTATCATATGGAAACCACCGGGAAGGGGCGAAGCTACGTGACCGCCCGGGGCTGGGAGGATTTCAGTCAGATTATCACCCTTTACGAGGAGAATCATCTGAAGGTGGACGAGTTTCTGGCAGGGCAGTACCTCAGAAATGACACGATTGTCAGGGAATTCTGCGCCTATTATGATCTGTATCAGAAATATAAGAATGATTATCAGATTAAGGAAATCCTGGAGGGGAATATTTCAGAGGAGACGCTGCAAAAGGCACAAAATGCCGGTTTTGACGAGAGGCTGAGTTTACTCGGCATGCTGCTTGAGCAGGTGCAGGCCGGGATGCGTGAGGTGGTGCTGACCGGCGATTATCTGCAGGAGCTGATGCCTCTTCTGCGCTCCTTAAGGCAGACGCAGGATGTACCCCAGAGGCTGGAGCAGCTGGTTGGAGCGAGAGAGAAGCTGCTGCACAATCTGGAGGCGGCCAATACGCTTTCCCAAACGGAGAAGACGAAGCATCGTCAGATCATCGGCTTTCTTGACCGGGCGCAGAAGATGACGCTTACCGCCGGAAAGTCTGAGGACGCCTTTGCCGCGGTCAAAGAGAAATTTGACGCCGGGGTGAGCGGGCTTCGGGAGAATGTAAACAGAGTGGACAGTCAGGCCGTTCATTTGTTTTCCTTTGTGGAAGCCGCCTTTGGGCAGGGGAATGAGATGCTGATTCTGGTGACGGAGCTGACGGTCAATCAGTACAGCTCCCGCTACATTGCCATGTACGGCTGCGAACCCTACAAGCGCCACAGCGAACTGTTGATGCTCGACGAGCGCCAGAACCGGCTGCGGGAAAATATCAAAAGGCTGGAATTATAAACCGTTAATAAATTTCCGCAGGAGAGTCAAAACACAGGGCGGAAATATCAGAAGACTGAAATTGGAGCTTTAATTTATGAAAAATACGAAAGATTTCTTAAAAAACTGCCGGAAAACTCTTTTATCAAATTATTTATTTATCCTGTCCGCGTTCGCAGCCGGACTTCTGATGTTTTTCTCAGTGACGGACTTCTGGGATTTCATTTTGTTTTTCCTGCTGATGTGCGTTCTTGCGGCCTTTTTTTCTTTTGACAGGGAAATGATCAGGGAAAATATCACGATATACAAGCTTCCGATGGCTCTTATTCTGACGATATTGATCGGCCGGATTTTTTATGATACAACTGTCAATAGCTATAAGTTGCAGCAGATTTCCTCGTCTACAGGTCTGAATCTGCAGATTTTCTCCCTCTGCACCACTGTAGTTATTGCAATTGCGGCTTTCTATTATGTGACAGCTATCCTCTGTTTTATTGCCCCAAGAACAAACTGGCCGCAGCTTTTTGAAAATATAAAAAAAACAGTTCTGGACTGCCAGAACTGTAAAAAGGCTTTTGCGGCTTTATTAATCATTTATCTGCTGGCTATCAGTTCCATTCTGCGGGCGGATATCAATTATCTGGACGATATGCGCAGAATTGCCAACGGATTTCCGAGCTGGGAGGACTGCAGCCGTTATCTGAATAATATTTTGAGCCAGCTTATAAATACCAATTCCTACCTGGCAGATATTTCACCACTGACTCAGATCATCGCGGTTGTCTTTCTTGCTGCGGCAAGCCTGATCATCCTTCTGATCTTTGCGAAGGATGGGATAATTACGGCATGGAATGTGATTGCGGTGTTGCCACTGGGTATATCCCCCTATTTTCTGGAATGTCTTTCCTATAAATTTGACTCGCCTTATATGGCCCTGTCTATGCTGGCTGGAACTGTCCCGCTGTTATTTCTGAATTGTGATTTCAGAATTTATATTCTGACAGTAATCCTCTGTACTCTGGTCACATGTACTACTTATCAGGCGGCATTGGGAATCTTTCCGCTTCTGATTGTTTTGATCTGCTTTGAAAAATGGATTCAGGGAGCGGACAAAAGGCAAACAGGGCTGTTGCTTGTCAGATCCGTTTTGGGGTATGTGATTGGCGGCGTGATTTATTCCAGCTTTATTATGACGTCGATTCAGACATATGTGAGAAGTGAAATACTGTCTCTGAGTGAGCTGCCGGCGGGAGCAGCTTCCAATCTGAAAAAATATTATACCTATGTGTTCAGCAATTTTGACGCAAAATGGCTGGTGTTTATCGGGATGATTCTGTTTTCTTTTGTGATTCAGTCCGTGATATCTTCCACCCGGAAAAAGCTGATATCACTTTTTGCTTCCGCGCTGACAGTAGTTTTGTCTCTGTGTCTGGCGTTCGGGCCATACGCGGCGCTGGAATCCGCCTTGTTTCAGTGCCGCGCCATGTTTGGTTTCGGTACCTGTGTGGCCATGATCGGAGTGTCCTGTACAAACAGGGACTTTTCAAAACTTGCGAAGGCAGGCTGTTTTTGCTTAAGCTGGTGCTTTTTTTGTGTTTGCTTTTATGTATGGCAACGCTCTGGCAGAGCAGCAGAGATACGTGGATTTCAGGACGGAGATGGTGATTTCTGACCTAAACGAACTGATCGATGGGGAGGAAATCGTGGATCTTCAGATTACGGGAACCATCGGCGATTCCCCGGTCCTAGAAAATATGCCCCAGTACGAGGGGGTGCTGAGCCGTCTGATTCAGACTACCTTTTCCGGGGACAGCTGGGTGTTTGATACCTACTATTTCTGCTATTATTATGATCTGAATAACGCCAACGGCTCCAATCATTTTCAAATTGTTGAAGATCTCGTGGATCAGGAGCTGCCGGTTTTATTTGACGGCTATTACGAGACAATTTATGGGGATGAAACCCATATATTGATTGTTCTGAAGGAGTATTAAGAGAGAAGAGGCAGCTGCTCCAGCAGTTTCGCCATGCCGTCGGAATCCGGCGGCGGAAATTCTCCATCGGAAACCGCCTTCAGCGCGTCCGGGGACTCTGTGCAGGCGTAGCTGTGGCCGCAGACCTCCAGCATTTCGTAATCATTCATGCTGTCGCCGAAGCCATAGCTGTCCGTCAGGGGAATGGAATAGTAATCGCAGAGAAATTTTACGGCGTCGCCCTTGGTGCAGTTTTTCTGGATCAGTTCGCCGTGGGCAAATTTGCTCTTAAAGCGGTCGAATGTCACAATATGGTAGTGTTCCTCCAGAAAGGGAAGGCACCTTTCAAATTTTCCGGGATCCTGAGCCATGTAGGACAGCTTGGGAACAGGGACCTTGTCTATGTCAAACTGGTCTAAGGGGACGGTGACGAAGGTCTTGCGCAGATCCTCAAAGCGGCGCAGCATTTCCAGATTATTTCTCAGGTGGGAGACCTCCATCTGCAGGAACATGGCCGCGGATCTGGTGTGCTGGTAGACCGCTTCTTCCGTCTCCAGGGTCGGATAGACGTCATTCTCCTCAAACAGCCTCAGGGTCTGGCGCAGCAGTTCCTTATCAATACAGTTCTCGTAAATCTTTTCCTTTCCCACGTAAATAAAGCTGCCGGCGGAGGCAATGACGCCGGTAAAGCCGGTTTCCCACAGATATTTGTCGATGCTCACAGGAGCCCGTCCGGTGCAGATGAAAATCAGATGTCCCTGGTCCTTCAGCCGCAGAATGGCGTCCAGGTTGGCCTGGCGCAGCTTTCTGGAGTCGCCCACGATGGTGCCGTCGATGTCGAAGAAAAAGATTTTTCTGTTCATACGGTGTCAGATTTCCTTTCGTTTTTCAAGTTGTGACAGTTCCTTAGTATTCTAACATAAATCTCCGGCAAACAAAATAGAATTCTTGTAAAATCTGAAGAGGACAGTTCCTTATATTTCATGGAAAGTTTCATAGAAAAATATAAAAATCGTATTGACATTATACAGGATAAGGAATATTATGCTCATATAAACAAATAAGAATATGTGAAAATGTAAAAATGAACATCGAAGAGAGAAGAGAACGTGAAATCTGACCGTTTCGGGAAAGGAGGAGCCGCTTTATGACAGATCAGGAAAAGAAAAACGAGAGCGATTTTCTGGCGGTCCACGAGGATGTGGTCAGGAAGGTGCTGGAGGATCAGCCCGCGGAGGAGTATCTGTATGACCTGGCGGAGTTGTTCAAGGTCTTTGGGGATACCACCCGCATCCGCATTCTGTATGCGCTGTTTGTCAGCGAGCTTTGTGTGGGAGACATTGCCCAGCTGCTGAATTTAAGCCAGCCGGCGGTGAGCCACCAGCTGAAGATTCTGAAGGACGCCAAGCTGGTGAAATTCCGACGGGAGGGCAAGATTATTTTTTATTCGCTGGACGACGACCATGTGCGCACCATCATCAGCATGGGCATGGAGCACGTGGAGGAATAAGGAAGATATTTTCCCGGATCCAGGCGAACAGAGAATGCTTCCCGGGAAAAGCGGGAAAGCTGTCCTGCCAAAAAGCTGCGTTTGAGCATTCAGGCGGGATTGAGATGAAGAATAAACGAGGAGATTAAACTGATGAAAAAAACTTACAAGGTAGACGTTGACTGCGCCAACTGCGCCGCGAAAATGGAGACAGCCGTAAAGGAAACCACCGGTGTGAAGGACGCTTCCTTAAGCTTTATGACCCTGAAATTAAAGGTGGAGTTTGAGGACGGGGCGGACGTGGACGCGGTCATGAAGCAGGCCCGCGCCAACTGCAAAAAGGTGGAGGACGACTGCGAAATTTTCCTGTAAGAGGCGGCCTATGAACAAAAAGCAGAAAAACATATTATACAGAATCCTTGTTTCTTTCGCGGCGCTGGCCGTGATCACCATTCTTTGCAGGCTTGTGGCACTGCCGGCCCTGCTCCGGGGCGCCCTGTATCTGATTCCTTACCTGATCATCGGCTATGACATTCTGCGCAAGGCCTGGAAGGGCATTTTGAATCGCCAGGTTTTTGACGAGAATTTCCTGATGGCGGTGGCCACGGTGGGGGCCTTCCTTCTGGGGGAGTACACGGAAGGGTCGGCGGTTATGCTTTTTTACCAGATCGGGGAGCTTTTCCAGAGTGTGGCCGTGGGCAGAAGCCGACAGAATATCGCGGCTCTCATGGACATTCGCCCGGATTACGCCAATCTCTGGACGGATGGGCATACGGAAAGGGTGGACCCGGATGAGGTGGAGATCGGTTCGGTGATCGTGGTCAACCCCGGGGAGAAGATACCCATCGATGGCACCGTCATTGAGGGCAGGACCAGCCTGGACACCAGCGCCCTGACAGGGGAGAGCGTGCCCAGGGACGCGGCTGTGGGCGATCAGGTGATCAGCGGCTGCATCAATATGACCGGCGTCATTCATGTGCGGACCAGCAGGGAATTCGGGGAGTCCACGGTTTCCAAAATCCTGGATCTGGTGGAGAATTCCAGCATGAAAAAAGCCCGGGCGGAGAATTTTATCACCCGCTTCGCCAGGTATTACACTCCGGCGGTCTGCTATGGGGCGCTGGCGCTGGCTGTGCTTCCTCCGGTATTTTTGCTGTTGACAGGAGCTGTGGGCGGCGCGGGGCTCTGGCCGGTCTGGGCCGACTGGATTACCCGGGCGCTGACATTCCTGGTAATCAGCTGTCCCTGTGCTCTGGTCATTTCCATTCCCTTAAGCTTTTTTGGTGGTATCGGCTGTGCCTCCTCGAAGGGCATTCTGGTGAAAGGCTCCAACTATCTGGAGGCTCTCGCGGATACCAGATATGTGGTCTTTGATAAGACGGGGACTCTGACAAAGGGTGTGTTTGAGGTGACAGGCATTACCCCGGCGGAGGGCTTCAATGAGGCGGAGCTTCTGATGGCCGCTGCTTACGCGGAGAGCGCCTCCGGCCACCCCATCAGCCTGAGTCTGCGGAAGGCTTACGGCGGGAGCGTCGATGAAAACCGGGTAAAGGACATTCAGGAGCTGGCCGGGCACGGCGTCAAAGCTGTTGTGGACGGCAGGACCGTGCTTGCGGGGAACGCGAGGCTGATGGAGGCGGAGCGGATTACATATACGCCGTCTTCTCAGGAGGGCACAATTGTATATGTGGCCGTGGATTCCCATTACGCGGGCTGCATTGTGATTTCCGACGTGGTCAAGCCTACGGCGCAAAAGGCCATTCAATCTTTGAAAAATAACGGCGTGAAGCGTACCATCATGCTGACCGGCGACTCGAGGAGCGCCGCCCGCAAGGTGGCTGAGGAACTGGGCGTGGATGAGGTCAAAAGTGAGCTTCTGCCGGCGGATAAGGTGGCGGAGGTGGAAAATTTGCTGGCGCGGAAGGGAGAGAAGGAAAAGCTGGCCTTTGTGGGCGACGGTATCAATGACGCGCCGGTGCTCTCCCGGGCGGACGTGGGCATCGCCATGGGCGCGCTGGGAAGCGACGCGGCCATCGAGGCAGCGGACATTGTGCTGATGGACGACGACCCGGCCAAAATCGCCCTTGCCATGAAGATTTCCGTGAAAACCCTGGGGATTGTCCGGCAGAATATTGTCTTTGCCCTGACGGTGAAGGCGGTCTGCCTGGTGCTGGGGGCGCTGGGCATGGCGGGCATGTGGCTTGCAATTTTTGCGGATGCAGGGGTCATGGTGCTGGCGGTGTTAAACGCCACACGGGCGTTAAGGATAAAAGCGGACTGAGGTCCGCTTTACTTTTTTACTGTTCACAGATTCCGCTCCGATATTCGCAACCTCTCGCGCTTCGCGTGCTTTCCCACCCTTTACCGGGCTAAGATTGCCCATATTTTCATAAATGTTTCATAAAATCGCGTTTCGCTTTTTGGAAAGTTATGATATACTACGTTTGAGCATAAATCTGCACGGATCATGGCGTGCTTTTCATGAAACACACAGGAGGTGCATTCTATATGGCGGGAGAATATGAAAAAGCGCTGAAAAGCGGCAAATTGTACGTTACCACAAAGCAGCTGAAGGGCGAATACCCCTATCTGACTGTTCTGGATGATATATTAAAGGATAAAGAAGATACCTCGGAGGCTCCTCTGGGGCTGGTTCAGATTCCACTGGATCAGGTGGTGGGGACAGTGACCGCGGGCCGCAGCCAGGCCTTCGCGGGTAATTTTATGCCCATACTGCCGGAGAAGACGGAGCTGAGCTCCAAATGGCAGTCCCTCTGCAATTCCCATCTGGAGGAGGGCATCAGAGACCCGATCACGGCCTGCGAATACATGAACCGGTTTTACGTGATGGAGGGCAATAAGCGGGTCAGCGTCCTGAAGTTTTTTGGCGCCGTTTCCGTGACCGGCAACGTGACCAGGATTATCCCCAAACGTACCGAGGAGAAGGAGAATAGGATTTACTACGAGTTCCTGGATTTCTATAAGGCTTCCCACATCAATTTCCTCTGGTTTGGCGAGGAGGGAAACTTTGAAAAGCTTCAGTCCCTGGTGGGCAAGGAGCCGGACGAGACCTGGACGGACGATGAGAGGACGGAATTTCACTATATTTACGAGGTGTTTGAGAAAGCGTACAGAAAAATGGAGAGCCGCGCCTCCTGGGAGGAAATGTGCGACGCTCTGGTAGATTTTATCGAGCTGTACGGCTATCAGGAAGTCAAGGAGATGAACGGCGTCGACCTGGAGAAAAAGATCTCCAACAGCAGGAAGATTTTCGTCGCATTGAGCGAGGAAACTCCGCAGATCAGCATGGAGCCGGAGGAGGAACCGAAGCCAAAGCTGCCCCTGCTGCAGAAGATGATACAGCCTTTGGCTGTTCTGAACACGGATCCCATCAATCGGATTGCCTTTGTCCATGAGGTCAGTCCCAAGAAGTCAGGCTTTACCTACGCCCACGATCTGGGCAGGATGCATGTGGAGCAGGTCTTTTGCCGGGAGGCGGAGCTTGAGGTGTTCATCGCCTCGGAGTACGAGAGTCCGGAGGCTGCCATTGAGGCTGCCATTGAGGAGGGCAACACGCTGATTTTTACGACCTCCCCGGTGCTCTATAATGCCAGTGTGAAGGTGGCTCTGGATCATCCTCAGGTGCGCATTCTGAACTGCTCGCTGTGGCCGGACAAGGGCGTGATCAGGACCTACTCCGCCAGAATGTATGAGGCCAAATTCCTGATCGGGGCCATTGCGGGGGGCCTGACGGAAAATGACCGTCTGGGCTACGTGGCGGATTACCCGATCTACGGAACCGTGGCCAGCGTGAACGCCTTCGCGCTGGGCGCCAAGATGATCAATCCCCGGGTGAAGGTCTATGTGGAGTGGACCAGCCGGAAGCGGGCGGACATCCGCAGGACCTTTTCTGATCATGATGTTTCTTTTGTGTCCGGCCGGGATATTATCATTCCGGACAAGGACGAGGGCGCCCGGCATTTCGGGCTGTACCGGAGAGAGGACGACGTCAAGAATAATCTGGCCATGCCGGTGTGGAACTGGGGGAAATTCTATGAGCAGGCCATCAGGAATTTCATGGACGGCTCCTGGAAAAAGAATGTGGAGAGCGGCAAATCCGTGAATTACTGGTGGGGCATGTCCACGGGCCTTGTGGATGTGATCACCTCCCAGAATCTGCCCATCGGCACCACCAGGCTGGTGAAGCTCCTCAAAAGCGTGATCAGCAAGGGGGATTTCAATCCCTTTGCCGGTATCATTTACTCCCAGACGGGCATCATACAGGGAGATGAGGACGAGATCATGGCGCCGGAGCGGATCGTCACCATGGACTGGCTGGCGGAGAATGTGATCGGATCCATTCCCAAAATGTCCGATCTGGAGGAAAAGGCAAAGCCTGTGGTACAGCAGCAGGGCGTAGAAACTGTGGAGGGAGAGTAGGAGGCCGGAAGGCCTTATTCAGTGCAAATAAGCTTAGGCAAAGCGCTGATCAGAGGGGATTTTTGCGGCTGCCCGGGACATAAGAGGCATGAGGATACTGGCGATAGCGGATGAGGAATCCAAATTTCTGTGGGATTATTATAAGGAGGGCTGCTTGGAGGGCGTGGACGTGATCTTGTCGGCGGGGGATCTGTCCAGTGATTATCTGGAGTTTCTGGTGACCATGACCGGTCTTCCGGTGTTTTACGTTCACGGCAACCATGACATCCGCTATGATGAGAAGGAGCCGGGAGGCTGTATCTGTGTGGATGACGATATTATCATGTATAATGGGGTGAGAATCCTTGGCCTGGGTGGTTCCATGTGCTACAATAAAAAGAAATATCAGTACACGGACGATCAGATGACCAGAAGGGCGCTGAGGCTTCTGCCCAAAATATGCCGTTACAGGGGCTTTGATATTCTGCTGACCCATTCCCCGGCCAGGGGGCTCCATGACGCGGAGGATCTGCCCCACAGAGGCTTTCAGATTTTTAACTGGCTGATCGCGAAATTTAAGCCCAGATTCTTTATTTACGGGCATGTGCACCAGAGCTACGGGGGAAAATACGCCAGATATGACAGGGTCGGGGAGACGAATCTGATCAACGCCTACGAGCGGTGTGTTTTTGAGTATGAGGATGAGAATGTGAAGGATCACATTGTGTGGTAGACAATCAATGCAGGGAAGGCATGCGAAGAGAGCGGGCTTGCACATGTGGGAGAAAGCGGCTGTGAACAGTTATCATCCGGAGGAAAGGGAGGAAACCGTGGAACAGTTAAAAATTTTGGTCGTTGACGATGAGGTGAGAATGCGGAAGCTCGTCAGAGATTTCCTGGTAAAGAGCGGCTACCACATTGTGGAGGCCACCGACGGGCAGGAGGCTGTGGATACCTTTTTTGCGGAGGGAGATATCGCCCTGGTGATTCTGGACGTGATGATGCCGAAGATGGACGGCTATCAGGTGGTAAAGGAAATCCGCTCCTATTCCCAGGTCCCCATCCTGATGCTGACGGCCAAGGGAGAGGAGCGGGACGAGCTGAAAAGCTTTGAGACCGGCGCGGATGAATTTATTTCCAAGCCCTTCAGCCCCAGGGTGCTGGTGGCCAGAGTGGAAGCGCTCTTGAGACGGGCCGGGGTGCTGGACAAAAAGGAGATTCTGGAGGCCGGCGGCATTGTCATCGACAAGGGCGCTCATACGGTGACAAACGACGGCGAGCCGGTGGAGTTAAGCTACAAGGAGTTTGAGCTTCTGTCTTATTTCATGGAAAATCAGGGCATCGCCCTTTCCCGGGAAAAAATATTGAATAATGTCTGGAACTTTGATTATTTCGGGGACGCCAGGACGGTGGACACCCATGTGAAAAAGGTGCGCAGCAAGCTGAAGAATAAGGGAGAATACATCAAAACCATCTGGAGGATGGGGTACAAATTCGAGTGCTGAGACATGAAACGAGGGTCCATAAGAACACAGTTTACACTGACCAATTTCATATTGCTGGCCGGCACCATTCTGGTGTGCGTTCTGGCCAATCTGTTTTTGCTGGAGCGGGTCTATGTGTCCAATAAGATGGAAAATCTGCTGGAGGTCCGCGACCTGGTGATTTACGGCGCGAATGACGGCGTGCTTTCCCCTCTGACGGACGCAAGCAGCGAGGAGGAAATTGCCTTAAAGCAGGATTTTCTGGATTCACTGGAGCAGATGTGCCAGCAGTATAATCTGACCGCTCTGATTGTGGACGCCACCTACAATCCGCTAGTGTATTCCGCCATGGATCTGGAGACAGTCAAAAACAAGCTGTACCGGTATGTTCTGTCCTATCGGATTCTGGGAAACGCGGGAATTGAGATGGCGGGCGCCGAGATTTTAAAGCAGGGGGATAATTTTTTTATTGTTGATACCCAGGAAGCCAGGGATTCCGGCCGCCAGATAGAAATCTGGGGCTGGTCGGACGATGGATATATGTACCTTTTCGCCATTTCCAGGGAGAGCATCTCGGAGAGCGCGGCGCTTTCCAACCGGCTACTGGCCGTCATCGGCATTACAGCGGGGATTCTGGCGGCGGTGATCGGATGGCTGACCTCCGGCAGAATCAGCCGGCCCATCCTGAAGCTGGCCGATATTTCGGAGCGCATCACTCATCTGGATTTTGACGCCAAATATACCGGAAAGGAAAAAAATGAGATCGGGGTGCTGGGGCAGAATATGAACACCCTCTCCGAATCTCTGGAGGAGACCATCTCCCAGTTAAAAACCGCCAATAATGAGCTGAAGCGGGATCTGGAGAGCAAGACCGCCCTGGAAAAACAGCGTCAGGAGCTGCTCTCCAATGTCTCCCATGAGTTAAAAACGCCCATCGCGCTGATTCAGGGCTACGCGGAGGGCTTAAAGGACGGCATTGCCGATGATCCGGATACCTTAAATGAGTATCTGGACGTGATACTGGATGAGAGCAATCGCATGAGCCGGATGGTCAAAAGCCTGATGAGCTTAAATGAGCTGGAGGAAGGCCGGGACAGCTTTACCATGGAGCGCTTCGACGCGGCGGCGCTGACGAGAAATTATCTTGCCGGCGCGGAGCTTCTGATCTCGGATTCCGGGGCGGAGCTTGTGCTTTTGGCGCCGGACAGCCTTTACGCCTGGGGCGATGAGTTCAAGGTGGAGGAGGTGCTGATGAATTATGTCAGCAACGCGGCCCATTATGTCTGCGGAGAGGAAAAGAGAATTGAGGTCGCCGTGGAGGATGTGGGAAAGCAGGTCAGGATTTCAGTTTATAATACGGGGAACCATATCCCGGAGGAGAGTCTGCCGCGGGTGTGGGAGAAATTCTACAAGGTGGATAAGGCCCGCACCAGGACCTACGGCGGCAGCGGCGTGGGGCTGTCCATTGTGAAAGCTATTGTGGAAGGCATGGGGCAGCAGTACGGCGTGGATAATGTGGAGGGCGGCGTCCGCTTCTGGTTTACGCTGGAGAAGGTGGAGCAGGGGTAATGGATCTGGCAAAATAAGGCGGGCATGCCCAATTCTGGCTCACCTTGGAAAAGGTGGAGCAGGGGTGAATGGACCTGGCAAAATAAGGCGGGCATGCCCAATTCTGGCTCACCTTGGAAAAGGTGGAGCAGGAGTAAGGAACTGTCAAGAAATAAGACGGACACGTCCGTTGGAAAAAGCGTTGTAATGCTGTACCGGAATGAGCAAGAAAGAAATGAGGAGCGGGAGACGAAATGACCGGAATTATCGACTATGACGCTGGCAATGTGAAGAGCGTGGAGAAGGCGCTGCAGTTTCTGGGGGAGGATGTGACGGTCACAAGAGATCCGCAGAAGCTGCTTGAGGCGGACCGGGTGGTGCTGCCCGGCGTGGGAGCTTTCGGCGCGGCTATGGAGCGGCTGGAGAATTATGGGCTGTCGGAGGTGATTCACCGGATCACGGACAGGGGAACGCCCTTTCTGGGAATCTGCCTGGGACTGCAGCTTCTGTTTGAGGAGAGTGAGGAAAGCCCCGGGGTAAAGGGCCTTGGCATTCTGCCGGGAAGGATTGTGCGGTTTCCTGACGGACAAAAGGATAGTCAGGCGTCGGAGACGAACGGAGCCCGGACAGGAGAAGATTTGAATTCGGAGGCCAACGGGGCTTTTGAGAATGAGATACTGAAGGTGCCCCAGATCGGCTGGAATGATCTGCACTTTCCGAAGGAAAGCCGCCTTTTTAAGGGTGTGCCGGAGGGAAGCTTTGTGTATTTCGTGCACTCCTATTATCTGTCAGCGGCGGATTTTAAAGATGTGGCGGCCACCACAGAGTACGGCGTCACAGTGCACGCCACTGTGGAGCATGACAACGTGTTTGCCTGCCAGTTTCACCCGGAAAAGAGCGACCGGGTGGGGCTGCAAATTCTGAGGAATTTTATTTCATTTACATAGAGGGGGCTTTCCGATGCATACAAGGAGAATTATTCCCTGCCTGGACGTGCATAACGGCAGGGTGGTGAAGGGCACGAACTTTGTGAATCTGCGGGACGCCGGAGACCCGGTGGAGGTGGGCCGCCTCTACGGGGAGGCCGGTGCGGACGAGCTGGTGTTCCTGGATATTACGGCGTCCAGCGACGCCAGGGCCATTCGCGCGGACATGGTGCGGCGGGTGGCGGAAACCGTTTTTATTCCCTTCACGGTGGGAGGAGGCATCCGCACCATCGATGATTTTCGCCAGATCTTAAGAGAAGGGGCGGACAAGGTGTCGGTGAACAGCGCCGCCATCGACCGGCCGGAGCTGATCCGGGAGGCGGCGGAGATTTTTGGCTCCCAATGTGTGGTGCTGGCCATCGACGCCAGGCGAAGCGAAGACGGCACCTTCCATGTGTATAAAAACGGGGGAAGGATTGACGTTGGCTTGGACGCTGTTGAATGGGCGGTCCGGGGCGTGGAGCTGGGAGCAGGGGAGATCCTGTTGACCAGCATGGACGGGGACGGTACCAAAGCCGGATATGACATTGCCCTGACAAAAGCGGTTTCCTCCGCGGTGAATGTGCCGGTGATCGCCAGTGGGGGCGCCGGCTCGTGCGAGCACTTTTATGAGGCGCTGACGGAGGGAGGCGCGGACGCGGCCCTGGCCGCCAGCCTGTTCCACTACCGTGAGCTGGAGATCACAGATGTGAAAAAATACTTAAGGGAGAGGGGCGTCAGTGTGCGCCTGTGAGAGAAAATGCCGCCGATTTCCGATGACTGGCTGGGCGCGCTGAAGGGCGAGTTCGGCAAGGAATACTACAGAAAGCTTTATCAGAAGGTACAATATGAATATCAGCACTATCAGATTTTCCCGGAGGCGGACGACCTGTTCAACGCCTTTCATCTGACGCCGCTGCATCAGGTGAAGGCGGTGATTCTGGGCCAGGACCCTTACCATAATATCGGTCAGGCCCACGGATTGTGCTTTTCCGTGAAGCCCGGGGTGGAGATTCCCCCCTCTCTGGAGAATATTTACAAAGAGCTCCATGACGATCTGGGCTGCTACATCCCCAACAACGGCTATCTGGTGAAGTGGGCCGAACAGGGAGTTCTTTTGCTGAATACGGTCCTGACCGTGCGGGCCCATCAGGCCAATTCCCACCGGAATATCGGCTGGGAGGAATTTACCGGTGCGGCCATCCGCGCCTTAAACCAGGAGGACCGACCTATCGCGTTTCTTCTGTGGGGCACGCCCGCCCGGCAGAAAAAGGCGATGCTCCATAATCCTCATCATCTGATTCTGGAGGCGCCCCATCCCAGCCCCCTGTCGGCCTACCGGGGCTTTTTCGGCTGCCGCCACTTCAGCCAGTGCAACGCTTTCCTTGAGAAAAACGGGGTGGAGCCTATTGACTGGCAGATTGAAAACATATAGAATGAAAGCGTTGTCGATATCCAACCAGATGGACAAGCTTGCCTGTTAATCATCTGATTGGATATTAGATTTTTTTGTTGAGGGAGACTTATGAAAAAATTACCTTTTGTAACAAAAGAACAGATAGAAGAAATTGTGAAGACCTACCCAACCCCCTTTCACATTTATGATGAGAAGGGGATCCGGGAGAATGCCCGGAAATTAAAGGAGGCCTTTGCCTGGAACCCCGGCTATAAGGAGTATTTCGCGGTGAAGGCCACCCCCAATCCGTACATTATCGACGTTTTGCGGGATTTTGGCTGCGGCACGGACTGTTCCTCTTTAACAGAGCTGATGCTGAGCCGCGCCATGGGAATGAATGGGGAGGATATCATGTTTTCCTCCAATGACACTCCGGCTGAGGAGTTTGAGTACGCCGCGAAAATCGGAGCCATCATCAATCTGGATGATTTCACTCACATCGATTTTCTGGAAAAGACCATCGGCAGAATTCCGGAGACCATCAGCTGCCGCTATAATCCCGGCGGATATTTTTCCATTGCCAATAATATCATGGACAACCCGGGCGATGCCAAATACGGTTTTACCACAGAGCAGATGTTTGAGGGCTTCAGGCTGCTGAAGGAGAAGGGAGCGAAGGACTTTGGCATTCACGCTTTTCTGGTCTCCAACACAATTGCGAACGAGTATTATCCCTCTCTGGCCAGAAGACTTTTTGAACTGGCGGTGAAGCTGCAGTCAGAAACCGGCGCTCATATCAAATTCATCAACCTCTCCGGCGGCATCGGCATTCCGTATAAGCCGGACCAGGAGCCGGCGGACATTATGAAGATCGGCGAGGGCGTGCGCAAAGCCTACGAGGAGGTGCTCATTCCGGCGGGAATGGGAGACGTAGCGATTTATACCGAGCTTGGCCGCTTCATGTTGGCTCCCTACGGCCATCTGGTGACGAAGGCTTTGCATGAGAAGCATATTTACAAGGAATATATTGGCGTGGACGCCTGCGCGGCCAACCTGATGCGCCCGGCCATGTACGGAGCTTACCACCATATCACTGTGCTGGGAAAAGAGGACGCGCCGTTGGATCATGTCTATGACGTAACCGGCTCCCTGTGTGAGAACAATGACAAATTCGCCATCGACCGCCAGCTTCCCAAGATTGACATGGGAGATTATCTCGTCATCCACGATACCGGCGCCCACGGCTTCTCCATGGGCTACAATTACAACGGCAGGCTCAGAAGCGCGGAGCTGCTTTTAAAGGAGGACGGCTCCGTACAGCTGATTCGCCGGGCGGAGACGCCGAAGGATTATTTTGCCACCTTCGACGCGCTGGATATTTACAGGAAGCTGGAACTGGAATTGTAATTGACGGCTGCAAATCTGATTTGCTGCTGTTCGCTGTACATTATTTGCATTATTTGCAAAATGGCGAAATGTTGGCAGAACCGGAATTTTAGCTTGCATTGACCTGGAATTTATGATATCATTTCTTTTGTTGCAGCGGGCGGACAACGGATGCTTGTCCAATGGCCGCGGCGGACGCAGGAGTGGCGGAATGGCAGACGCAGCAGACTCAAAATCTGCCGTAGGTGACTATGTGTGGGTTCAAGTCCCATCTCCTGCATGTGATTTTTGGTCGGGAATCCTTTAAAATAAGGGATTCCCGATTTTTTTGATTTAAAGGTTTTTGATTACACTTGATTATACTTTTTGGTTTTTCAGGATTAACTGAGTGCTTTTTCCAGAAGATTCTCTGTCTCTTTGTTGGTCATACGGTTAAAACAATAATTTTGATAAGTCGTTCGTTCATCCTCATGTCCTGCAAGCTTGCGAATTTCATTGATGTTTAGTCCGCTGTCAATCAGAGTGCTGATATAGGTTTTCCTGATTTTATGTATCGCTTTTTCTGATATTCCAATGTGGGTGCAATACTTGCGAATACGGCAGTCAATACTTCTTGAATGAACGCGCCCTTTTTCGTTCTGAAACAGATAGCCTCCGTCACTGTAACCATGCCTCCGCCACGATTTTGGGCTGTTCATCCGTCAGGAAAACCTGTGTTTCATCCGCTGGTTTCTTTTGACTGCGAAACAGCTTCGCGTCCACATGGACTTTGGAGAACGGGCTTTCGGCAATGAGCTTTTTCTGCACCGCATATTCCAGAGACTGGCGGAAAATGACCGTCAGATTGTAGTACTGCTTTTTGGTCAGCTTCTTTTCCTTTACAATGCGGAGTGCCCACTCCTGCAAGGTGTCGAATTCCAGCTTCACAAGGGGAATGTGAATAATCGGGTCATCTTTATAATAACTCAAACTTCCCACACCATTTGGTGTGATGAACCTTGAAAACTCAATACTTTAGCGCATAAAAATGGCACAAACCTGCACCTGCATGGTATAATTGAATTGCGACAAACAATAACACAGCAAGGAGATTTATGCCATGTCAAGTATACCACAGAACCAGGACAACAGAAAAGAGATTTCCGATTTTTCTGCAAAATTTATTCACGAGTTCCGGATCGGGAAACTTCTCTTCAAATGCAATGCTGGAAAAGCCAAGGGCATCCCAGTCATGGATATTTTCCGCTACCTGCTCTGCCTGGTCTTTTCAGACCGCAGTGATTATATGCAGCGCAGAACCGGTACTTCTGATTGTTCTTTTTCCAAAAATACGATGTACCGTTTCCTTAACAATGCGAGGATCAACTGGCAGCGCTTTATTGTCCTTCTGTCGTCCGGAATCATTTGTGATTTCATGAAACCTCTTACAGATGAAAACCGCAAAGATGTTTTTATTGTGGATGACAGCCTCTTTGACCGTTCCCGTTCGAAGAAAACGGAACTCCTTGCCAATGTTTTTGACCATTGCTCTATGAAATACAAGCGCGGATACCGTATGCTTACCCTTGGCTGGTCAGATGGAAATTCCTTTGTCCCGGTTGATTATTGTCTCCTTTCCGCAGCGGAGGATAAAAATCTGCTCTGCGAGGCTAAGCCATGTGACGGCCGCTCCCTTGCTGGAAAACGCCGCAGCCAGTCGCGCAGGAAAGCAACTGACGTTATGGTTGAACTTGTTACCGCGGCACAGAAAGCCGGGATTACTGCAAAATATATCCTTTTTGACAGCTGGTTTTCGTCTCCCAAGACAATCATTACCCTGAAGAAAGAATGCAATCTGGATACCATTGCCATGATAAAGAAAGGGAAAACCAAATATCTTTACCAGGGAAAGAACTTCAACATCAAGGAAATCTATGGCATGAACCGGAAACGGCGCGGCCGTTCCAAATATCTGCTTTCCATAGATGTAACAATCCAAAAGGATGGCGAAACTCTTCCGGCCAGGATCGTATGCGTCCGCAACAAAAGCAACCGCAAAGACTGGCTTGCCTTGATCAGCACAGACATGGATATTTCTGAGGAAGAGATTGTCCGTATCTATGGGAAACGCTGGGATATTGAAGTGTTCTTCAAATCCTGCAAATCGTATCTGCGGCTTGTAAAGGAGTGCCGGAGCCTTTCTTATGATGCTTTGAATGCCCATACAGCAATCGTATTTACAAGGTACATGATGCTTTCGGTTGCCAAACGCCGCGATGAAGATGATAAAACGATCTGCGAGTTGTTCTATGCCCTGCTGGATGAGCTGGAAGACATCACATTTAATGAGTCAATGCAGATCATTCTGGATGCACTGATGGAAACAGTTATGGAATATTTCCACATCACAGAGGCGCAGCTGGAAGAATTTTCGGCCCTCTTCATTTCACACCTTCCGAAATACATGCAGGAGGCGATTTTAAGCAACCAAAAGGCAGCCTGACGGGTAATTTTAGGCGTTAAAGTATTGAGTTTTCAAGGTGCAATCCCATTTTTGATATGGGAAGTTTGAGATAATAATTTTCCCAGTCACTCCCAATTCGCCGAATATACATGTCCGTCCTTGTCTGCAAGGCTTTATATTCCAGCCATTTCGGGTACCATTCCAAAAAACCGAGATTTAGAAGAAAAAATTATTCGAGACACTTTGCTTTCTTTCGATTGTGTCGAAACTAAATAAAGTACGGTAATTTTTGATAAAAACCTGACATCTTGTTGATAAATGGCACATTGCCTCATTCATGTTTTGAAAAGTTGAGAAAATGGGCGGAAAGATATATTTTGCGGAAAAAACACGGAGAAGTTGATATTATACGGGTTCCACTTATAATCTGCATAAACATTCACTCCAACGCAGAAACCAGACGTTTTCCTTTCCCTTTTTCAAAATTATAGTAAATCACAAAACCAGAAAGATTTTTGAAAAAGGGGGAGGATGTTGACAGTTTTTCAAAATAATGGTTATAATCAAGGCGATAAATCGGAAATGGGAGAAAAATCATGAATGCACTGATAATGAGTTGTAGTCCTGTAAGAAATGGCGCGACGGCGAGAATTGCAAGCCTTGTTGCTGAACACTTAAAAGAGAAATATGAAATCAGAGAAACATGTATTGATGACTTTAAATTTGATTTTTGTAAAGGCTGTCGGGTGTGTCATAGTACAGCAAAGTGCATTCAGAAGGACGATGTTGAAAAAATTATTGAACAGTATGAATGGGCAGATATTATCGTATCAGTGGCACCTTCTTACTGGGCTGATATTCCTGGTCAATTTAAGGCGTTTATTGACAGATGTACACCCTGGTGTAATACGCATGAACCGCATGCAACTATCAGCAAAGGAAAGAAAGGCTATTCAATCGCTTTAAGGACAGGCTCTAATATGAAAGAGTGCCTGCGCATTATTGAAAGCATTGAGCATTTTTATGGACATATGGAAATTAATTGCTGCGGAAGTTTGGGCTTATGTTCATTAGAATATAAAGAAGCAGTAGAATCAAGAAAAGATGAGATTTTGGATTTTTGTAATCAGATATAGGGGATAAATATGTAGTTTTATATCAGAAAAGTAAGACAGGACGATGCAGTAACTCTCGCGAATATACAAGCAACCAGTTGGAAAGTGACATTTAAAAATATGGCAAAAAAGAATCAATAATTCTGTTGAGATACCGAAATAAAAATGATATTATTATAGAGAGAAAAAATATCCGGATGGAGGTGTCTCGTATGATTAACGTAATTATTGACGAGTTTACCTCGTGCTTGAAAGATTCTAAGACAGGGGAACTGGTTCAAACAGAGGTGATTCGGATCAGGAGAAAATCCTTTTTAAGAAAGTACAACAAGAAAAACGGCTGGTATGTCAATTGGGAAACTCTGGCGGATGAAAATGAAATATACGCACTCGTGGTTGAAGGCTCGGTAGATATTCAGGGTATGGTTGCCATTGCAAAGGATCGTGACACAAGAGCGGTCTATATTGCATGGATGTGTGTGAGTCCTGATAATAATAAGTTGATAACGGACGAAATCAGATATTTGGGGATTGGAGGTCATTTGTTCGCCATTGCGGCTCAAAAATCAATAGAATATGAATTTGATGGCTATATGTATGGATTTGCCGCCAATCAGGAGCTTTTAGACCATTATATAAAAGTATTTCATGGCGAATATATCGGTATGCTTCATCCTTATCAGTTTGCAATAGATGAAGCGACCGCCGCGCAGATCAGGGAGGTATATGATTATGAATGGACAGATGAAGAGATATAAAGAATCCTTAGAAAATACACCGGAACCGATTTCTCTCAATCAGATTCAGAAAAAGGTTGATTTAAGAGGTATTATGTCATATGCAAAAGAAAGAGGGATGCATGTAGCACAATTGTCAGAACAGGAAAAACGTCAGTTTATCATACAGTGATTCGGAACACATGTTCTGATTACACTTTTGATTACACTTTCATAAGAGGGCGTGCAAAGTGCCTTTCTACCTTAGTCTTTTGAATGCTTTTGTGGGTTCAAGTCCCATCTCCTGCAGATGATAAAAGACAGTTGTCAGGAAACTGACAGCTGTCTTTTGAGGTCTGATAATTTTTCGACAAATTTATGTTTTTTCCAACTGCTTACTGCAGAATTCCAGTAAAGAGGGAATGTCATTGGACGCCGTTTCCCATATGATGCTTTCATCTACAGAAGAATACGCGTGAGCCAACCAGTTTCTCATCCCACGAACCAAGCCCCATGGCATTTGATTTTTCGTTTCTTCTCTGAATTCTTCAGAAAGTCCATTTGCTAATTCACCAATCTGAAGAACACTCATACAAACTGCATTTACGTATGCTCTGTCATTTATAAACACATTAAAATCATCGCCAAATCATTGTATAAATTCCTCTATATCCTTGCAATGTCTACATATATGAGTCAACCGTTCTCTGTCTCCTTTATTCATATAGCTTCACCATCTCCGCTTTCAGATTATCGACAAACCATGGAGTTCGCTCCAGTGTGCTTTTCTGCTCCAATGTCTGCGTTGTCACAAGGTCAATTTCTTTACCCATACTTTCTTTTAAATCATTATATAAGCCGCCCATTTCAAACATTCCGTGGATAACTGAGCCTTGTCTGTCTACCAGAATATCCACATCACTGTTCTCCGTTGCTTCATTTCTGGCATAGGAACCAAAAAGATAGACTGCTTTCAGCTGATATTTCTGCGCGACAGGTGTCACACGATTTCTGATCTCATCTACAGTATAAACCATCACTTTACCTCCATTTCTCAGTTTCCGTCAACAGTTATTCCATATGATATAAATATGTTTTATAACATATAGTGCAAATCGTTCATGTCTGTCCGAAAGAGAGATCTCCCGCATATTATTTCAGCTCTGAAATTCTGAAAAAGAAATTTCAGAGCTATTCCTTTTTGAATCAGTTGATGAGCATATTTGCGATTTCCGAAAAATCAATAAACAGATCATCGTAAATGTTAACCTTGATGATGGAATCGAAGGAGTATTGCACATTGACAATATCTTTCTCAAAATAATTCACCGTCACGATTTTTCGGCGCGGATCCACGATCCAGTATTCCCGGACGCCGGAATTTTTGTAGTAATAGGTTTTGCGGATATAATCGTCTGACGGATTTCCCGGTGAAACGATTTCCACGATGAAGTCGGGAGCTCCGTTGCAGCGTTTGCCATCCAGCTTATTTCTGTCGCAGACGATCATAAGATCCGGTTGAACGATGGTGAGGGGATTGTCTGACAGCTTCACATCGAATGGAGCGTGGTAAACCCGGCATGCTCCTTTTTTATTTTTCACATAGCTGTTAAGCGCGGTTGCGAGTTCGAGGGAAATGGTCTGATGATCATCTGAAGGGCTTGCCATATTATAGGCAACACCGTCAAAGACTTCAACACGTACATCCTCCGGAAGAGCTTCGTATTGTTCCAGAGAAATCATTTCAGGCTGCGTTTGTAATGCCGGCATATTTACACTTCCTTTCATGGCTCTTTTGCCCGGCGGGCGGTCAGGATTTCACAGGGCGCCGGATATCCATTCAGCGCGGTCTTCTTTTGTTAACCATAACATTCTATTATGGAGAATGTCAAGAAGAACAGGATAGACGACAGCCTTGAATAGTATCCATCTTGCAAAATTTTAACTAAAACTTTAATCTGAATATTGCATAATGTATGCCGACAGGTATATAATACTACATAATGAACTAAAGGAGATTTAAATCATGAGCACAACACTTTTGGATTTTACAGACAAACTCGTTTCTGTATCTGATTTCAGCCAGGGGAAAGCCGGTAGAATATTCTCAGATGTAGCTGATAATAATGCGGAATATATCGTTTTGAAAAATAATCAGCCGGCAGCGATTGTTGTGTCTCCCAGGGAATACAGGGAAACACAGGAAAAGGCCACAAAATTTGAGCAGCTTTTAGAGTTAATTGAAAATATGAGGCTTTTGAAAACAGCAGAAAGCAGGCGAACAGACAAGGCTGCATCATTTGAAGAATTCATAAAAGAAGAAGGCTTTTCCATGGCGGAATTGGAAAAAGCCGCGGAAAGCGTGGAATTTGAGTGATGCGCTGGGAAATAAAGATTACTGACGAAGCTAAGCGGGACTTCCGTAAGATGGACAATAGCCTTCATGAGCAAATCCTCGCGGGAATTGTGAAAGTCTCTTCCACACCCCTGCCAAGCCCAAATGGCTATGGAAAACCGTTAGGGAATAAACGTGGTAATAACCTGACAGGCTTTTTCAAAATTAAATACAAAGGGATAGGAATCAGGGTTGTTTATACACTCGTCATTGAAAAGCTTGTTATGAATGTCGTGGTCATTTCAGAGCGTGACGATGAATACTGCTATAAAATGGCAGCGAAATTATATGAAAAATATGGAGAGTCAATTTTTGAGGACATTTTCAAAGAAATGTGACATATTCTTCCTGTGGGAAAAGGCTTCATTATTTATTTACTTGACAGAGGGACTTTCCGCGCGGTAATATCTAAGAGACAAAAAGCCGGGATGGGAATATTGGAGAAAGGACAGGTGTAAGGCAGCATGACGAGCCTGATTTTATTTATCAATTCATTTTTATCTTACCTTCTGGTGTTTGTGGTGTCGATCGCCGTGGCGGGCGTCGCCATGTTCGCGGGCTATAAGCTGAGAGTCAGGAAGGACGCGAAGGACGCTCTGTTAAAGGAGCAGGAAGCCTCGGACGGGCAGTAGGAAAGAGCCGAAGCGGAGAAGTGGGCCACAGACGACACGGCAGAGGGGAAACGCGTGAAAGACGCGGCAGAGCATTATGGACAGAAGAATTGCGAAGTTTCAGAAGGTGAGCCCGAAGCAGTTCATGGAGGGCTTTGCGGATATCAGCACGGACCCGGAGCGGGTGACGGCTGTTTATGAGGCGATCAGGCTTCCCAGGAGGGCCACGAAGGACAGCGCCGGTTATGATTTTTTTGCGCCGGTGGATATTGTGCTTGCGCCGGGGGAGAGCATGAAGGTTCCCACGGGCGTCCGCTGCCAGATGAGGGAGGACTGGGTACTGCAGATTTTTCCAAGAAGCGGCCTTGGCTTCAAATACCGCCTGCAGCTGAATAATACGGTGGGCATCATTGACGCGGACTACTATTTCTCGGACAACGAGGGGCATATTTTCATCAAGCTCACCAACGATTCAAAGGAGGGCAGGACGCTGTCGGTTCCGGCGGGCTCCGGCTTTGCCCAGGGCATTTTTTTGCAGTACGGCATCACGGTGGATGACGACGTGGAGGAGGTGCGCAACGGCGGCTTCGGCAGCACCACCAGATAAATGGAATTGAATATCGAAGTATAAAGACTCCCCTTTCCGGGTATGTTATTCCGGGAAGGGGTTTTTATTTATGGGAAATAACAGAAATCGGGAAAGAGCGGCGGCACAGAGAAGTAACACGGGAGTGGAAATGCCCAAAACAGGAGGCGGAATGGAAGCGCCGGGACCGGGTA
>JAJQBK010000027.1:0-45626 GCA_021203305.1 Lachnospiraceae bacterium | reverse complement strand
GGAAATGCCCAAAACAGGAGGCGGAATGGAAGCGCCGGGACCGGGTAGGAACGAGGAAATGCCTAAAACAGGCGCTGGAGCGGAAATACCGGAAGGACTGACAGGCGTGCTGGAGCAGGATAATCAGTTCCTGCGCCGGCTTCTGCAGGCGGACAAAAGCTTTGACATGGTGGACCGGGCGCTGGAAATCGGCGGCAGGAAGGCCCACATATTTTTTGTCGACGGGCTCTGCAAGGATGAGCTTCTGCAGAAGCTTTTACAGTATTTTCTGGATCTGAAACAGGAGGATATGCCGGAAAAGATAGAGCAGCTCAGCGCCCAATGCGTTCCCTATATCGAGGTTTCAACGGAAAAAGATCCGGACGCAATTCTGTATTCCGTGCTGGCGGGAATATTCCTGCTGGTTATCGACGGCTACGATCAGGTGCTTTTGCTGGACGCCAGAGAGTACCCGGCCAGAAGCGTATCCGAGCCGGAAAAGGACAAGACCCTGCGGGGGAGCCGGGATGGCTTTGTGGAGACCCTGATTTTCAACACGGCGCTGCTGCGGCGCAGAATCCGGGACCCTCAGTTCCATGTGGAGATTCATCAGGTGGGCAAGACCTCCCGCACGGATGTGGCCCTGTGCTATGTGGAGGGCAGGGCGGACGACCATTTTTTACAGAGAATCAGAGAGCGGCTGGAAAGTATTCAGGTGGACGCCCTGACCATGAGCCAGGAGAGCCTGGCGGAGTGCTTATTTACCAAAAAATGGTACAATCCGTTTCCCAAATTCAAGCACACGGAGCGCCCGGATGCGGCCACCGCCCAGCTTCTGGGGGGAAATCTGGTGATTCTGGTGGATAACGCCCCCTCGGCGCTGATTATGCCCACTACCGTTTTTGACGTGATGGAGGAGGCGGACGATTACTATTTTCCGCCCGTCACGGGAAGCTATCTGAGACTGAGCCGGATGCTGATCGCCCTTGTGACCTACCTGTGGACGCCGCTTTTTTTACTCTTAATTCAAAATCCGGACCGGATTCCGGCATGGCTTTCCTTCATCGAGCTGGCTGAGGAGAGCCACGTGCCGCTGATTTTGCAGTTCCTCATTCTGGAATTTGCCATCGACGGCCTACGGCTGGCGGCAGTCAACACCCCAAATATGCTGAGCACGCCCTTAAGCGTTCTGGCAGGCATCGTCATGGGGGAGTACGCCGTGGAGAGCGGCTGGTTTAACGCGGAGGTGCTTTTGTATATGGCGGTGGTGGCGCTGGCCAGCTACACCCAGCCCAACTATGAGATGGGCTACGCCCTGAAGTTCATGCGGATGATTACCCTGATTCTGACGGCTCTGTTCGGAGGCTGGGGCTTCGCGGCGGGAATTCTCATTCTCTTTGCGGCGCTTTTATTGAATAAATCCGTGTCTGGCAACAGCTATCTCTATCCGCTGATCCCCTTTGACTGGCCGGTGCTGAAGCGCCTGCTGGTGCGCCGCAGACTGTGGCCGGAGCAAAAGGAACGGTAAAGCCTGTGGCGCCGGTGTATAGTGTCGGTGGCTGAGTTTCAGGCTGATGTCGGTGAGAAAAATTCCTTGATTTCATTCCCTGTGACAGTTACAATGGAAGCAGATTTTTTTGGTTCCAGCAGGATTATGGAAGCGCGCAATGCCGCGGTACAATCCGTGAACCGCTTTTGACACAGTGGCCATTTTCCGGGAGGGATAAGTATGCCAGCAAAATATATCTTAATGAACAAAAACACGCCTGTTGCGGAGTTTTCATATGACCTGGAAACTCACACCGTGCGCAAAATAACAGATGTATTCAACATCGAATATGCCTCACCGGCCATGATAGATCATAAGGGAGATCTGACGAGAACCACCCTGAATCACTGGTGGCAGGGGAGGGCTATACCTGCTTCCAGAAAGCAGATTGACAGGATTCTTGACCGCTTAAGTCTGGACAGTACCCTGGAGCTGGCTGAGAAAAATTATGGCCTTTCCCTGACAGACAGATACTGGATCAACAATCCGGCACAGCCAAAGGAATGGAAAGACATTAATTTTTTTGACAACGACTTTACCGATGATCTCGGACTTTTGACCCTGGGCCAGGCTTCCGCCGGTCCCACAAGCCTGATGTCGCCAAATTCAACCCTGGGAGGTGACCTTCAGAAAAAGTGGACGATCATGAACGGAGACCGCGTGCTCATTAAAAGCGGAAATGAAATGTTTCGCCAGGAGGTTCAGAATGAGGTCGCGGCTTCCGCACTTCACCGGAGATTGCTAAACGCAGAAGATTTTGTATCCTATTCTGTTTATCATGAGGACCGTTCTACATATTGTATGTGTAAAAATATGCTGAGAGAGGACGAAGAGCTCATCACCGCATGGGATTTGATCTGCAACGTCAAAAAACCAAATTCCATGAACGATTATCAGTTTGTGCTGTCGCAATATCATAAAAACGGGTTAAGGGACGCGGAAGAAAAATTGTCAAAGATGTTCGTCTGTGATTTCATTCTGGCGAATTCCGACCGGCACTGGCGTAATTTTGGGGTCATCAGAAATGTGGAGACACTGGAGTACACCGGAGCGGCCCCCATATATGACACCGGAAAAAGCCTGTGGTGCTGGTCAGAAGCTCTTTCCCTGCCCATAGACTACGAATATGCGGCAAAGCCATTTGGTCCGGACGGCATGAGACCGGAAAAGCAGCTGCAGCTGTTTGAGAATATCTCCTGGATGGAGCCGGACAGGATGAAAGGCTTCTCTGATGAGGCGATCTCCATTCTGGAAACCAATGAAAACATTCCGGAACGCAGACTTGTGAAAATAAAGGAAGGCCTCGAAAAAAATATGGAGCGGGCCGGATTTCACTATCGGGAAACTCAGAAAAGATTTTTTTCAAAACTGTAAAATCATCATACGTGAAATAAGCCAATACGACGATAAAGGCGAGGTTCTGAGAGCTTTCCATTGTAAAAATTGATAAAAATGAATGCTCTGATTTGTGAAAAAGTAAATTTGACGAAAGCTTCTGGAAATGATACCATGCTTTTTAGCTAATTCTACTAATCAAAGACGGTGCTTTGTGAAGATTGTGTTAATATTCTTCGCTGTGCATGTTCAAAATGAGGGGAGGACGTCTTGCAATGGGAGGATCGGTTAAGCGCTTTACGGCATGTTTACTTGCTTTATGTCTTTTGACCAGCCAGCTGGGAATCTCATTATCGGATGGTGTGATCGTCAGCGCTGAGGATACGCAGACTGTGGAGGAATCCACGGCTGTGGAGCTTTTGACGGATGAAAATAATGAAAACGAGACGGCCGCGACGGCAGACGCAGCAGAGGATGAGATCACTGTTGTGCAGAGCGCGGCTGATTTTATTGCCGAGGACGCGGTGGAAATCGCTGCCGCCGGTTCTCTGGAGGAAGAGGAGGACGCCGTCAATCTGGATTCTCAGGTGGATTCTGATGTGACGGTTGATGAGAGCAGTGAAGATGCCGCGCCGGAGGACGGCACTGCTTCTGATGAGGAAAATATTGCGGACGCTGAGGCGGATTCCGATGGGCAGGATGCTTCTGAAGCGGAAAATATCGCGGATGCTGAGACAGATTCCGATGGGCAGGATGCTTCTGCTGAGGAAAATACTGCGGACGCTGAGGCGGCTTCAGATGAGCAGGACGTTTCTGATGAGGAGAATAGCGTGGACGCCGAGGCGGCTTCAGATGAGCAGGATGCCTCTGATGAGGAGAATACCGTAGACGCTGAGGCAGATTCAGATGAGCAGGACGCTTCTGACGGGGAAGCTTCCGTCGATGCCACGGCTGACGACGATGCGGCGGGAGAGGATTCTTCCGATGAGGAAGCCGTTGACACTGACGCCGAAAGCACAGATGAAGAAACCTCCGCTGATTTGGAATCAGAGGAGGCTGTTGCCGATTCTCTGACCACTGAGGACGAGGAAGCCCTTGAGGAAAAGGAGAAAGAGCCTGTTACCTACACAGCGGAGACGTCCAACGGTATTGTAGTGTCTGTTGTGGCTCAGGGGGGGGTATTACCGGATGATGTCACCTTAGTTGCGTCTCTGATTGGCAGCAACGAGGATGAGAGTGCGTCCGCCGTCGGCGACGCGCTGGACAATCATGATATTTCTTACGATGGCTACGTAGCTATCGATGTACATTTTGAAGATGAGACTGGAACCGAAGTCGAACCAGACGGCGCGGTTGCGGTCTCTTTTTCGTTGCCTGAAGGACTCCTGCCCGAGGGAGCCCAGAACCTGGAGGCCCAGCACTTAAAGGAAGATGGAAACGGAAACGTGACGGAAGTGGAGACTGTGGCGGCGGAGAATGACGGCAGCAATTCGGTTTCCGTGGCAGATGATGGGAGTGTGGTTGCGGAATTTGAAGTGGGGTGTTTTTCTACATTTACAATTACAATTAAATATAATCATAGTAGCACTAACACGGGAACACTTTCAGTCGATTGTATAGATATAAATGGGGTTGGTTTGACACTTAACGGACTTGAAATTGAACTGGATAGAAATACGCATATTACTGTTAACGAAACAACATCACCATCTGCATGGGCTGATGCAATTGAAAATGAAATCCCCAGTGAATATGTTTTTTCTTATGCAGTTTTTTCTGATAATCAAAGTGATGCTGCCGAAGCAGAAAATACAAGCTATTTGAGTGTTTTGTCTTATAATACTAGTGGATGGAGATTTAAAATTGGCAGTAGCAACAGCTGGATTTATCCAAGCGATGATGAAATAAAAGATAAAACACTATATTTTGTATATAGTAAAGCAACAGCAAGCCTCCCTGTAACCTACTACAGTGCTGCAACAGGAACCACATCAGCCGTATCAGAAGAAGGAACTCTTACATTAAATGCCGGAGAAGCTATAAGTACCAGCACTCTGAATCCTTCTCCTACAGAAACCAGTTTTGCTGAACTTACTCCATCAAGTATAGTGATTGCCGCTTCAGAAACAGATGCAACTACAAGTACAGTTGTTCCTACATATCTTTACTGTACAAATTCTACATGGTATTACTATACAGCTTCTGATACGCCGTCTGTATCAAACGTTGCTGATGAAGGCAGTGACTGGACCGCTTTTGGAAAAGATGATAGGGTTTATTTTATTTATCCCGCGTTGGTTTCTTTTTCGGTGACTCTGGTATATTGGAATCTTACAAAAGAGTCAAATGTTTTGGGATCAAATACATATGAATCGGAGGCTGTCAATCTTTCGCTGGTAGCTGATGAGTCATGCCAGATCAATAAGATGGGAGATACGGTGGAAGCACTGGCATCCAGTGATGGTTATTATTCCGGAAAAATGTTCTCTTACGCTGTGAATGCGTCTGATTCAGCTGCGGCTGTCAATTCAAATAATAAGGTAACATGGATCAAATATGATAGTGCCAATCAAGTATTCATGTACAGTACTGATGATGAGACAAATACCAACATTTCATATACAGCGTTTGACGATGGAAATGGACTATATTATCTGTATTTTTCTCAGGATGCTACGTTGCAGACAAAAGGAACAAATGTCGATACTACGTATACCCAGACAACACACACATGGCAAGCGGATAATGCCTATTCAGCGAGTGACCTCATGGATTACTGGGCGGACGCAATTAGTGGCTACAGTATTTCGGATGTCCAGGTGTTGGTCAATGGAGATTATACATCTGTGGCAAGAGTGATGTATGGAACTGCAAAGGGAGAATATGTGACAACTTCTGGGTGGTATTATAAGACAAATGATAACGGCAGTTTTATTTCCTGTAAGATTGAGGACGTTTATCTTGTATACACGAAAAATGATATAGCTGTTGCATACAATGATGGATCTTCCACTTCAAATAATGCCAACTATGAAACAGGTGATGACGGTACAGAATATTCATATCCAACTGGTGGTTCAGTAAATGATATGACTCTTAATTCCACGGCAGTGGCATCAGGAGACACTACTTGTACGTTAGAAAATCCAGCAACAACAGAATTTACACAGGCCATAACCCAGAACAGTGAAACAGTTTATTATAAATATGTCTGGAATGGGTGGACTTTTGCAACAAGTGATGAAGACGGATATGCTTCAAAAGGTATTACCCTGACGCCGTATGACAGTTCATCTTCGACAGGGCAGACACTTACAGTTCCAGAGAGTGTAACTGTAGACAATGATAAAATTAATGTATATAGCTCCTATACCATTTCTGAGGTTTATACAGTGACCTATCAGTGGGAAGACGAAAGCAAGGTTCCATCGGATGTTATTTCGGATGTTACTTTGCCAAAATCAGAATCGTATTCTGAGAATGAAAATATAACATTGATGGACTTTACTTCGTATCAGGAAGGTACGGAAGTTGTGACAGATGGAGTTACTTATACCTGGCTGGGTTGGTATGGTGCTGATAATAATGCAGTTGATGATTCATATATAGTTACGGGAAATGTTACATTGACAGGAAAATGGAAAGCTGAAGTCAATGTGTCATTAAAGCTTGTCACTAATTTTGCTTTAGATAGTAGTAATGAAAGTGCAGCACTTAAAAATTATTTCGAGAATTCCTTCTTATCTGATAGTAATCTGGGAGATGTGAAAAGTACAACGGCGGCAAGTGTAGATTTCCAGAGTAGTATAAGTGGTACAATTGAAACTAAGCAAATTTCGGCATCAACTATTGGCACGACTCAGGTTGGAGATACTATTATTCTGCCGGCAAGAAAACAGGGAACGAAAATAACGGTTGTTGATGGCAGTGATAGCTACACGTACCTTTTTGGTGGATGGCAGATTTGTTTTGATGGAGTGGTCTTGGACATGGATCAGTCGATTACGGATTGGCTAAAAAGCACCTCTACCTCAAGCCAGACAAATCTTTCCAATGCACAGGGCAGTGGATATACGGACAGTAGTACTGGATTAACGTTCCAGTGGAAGGGCTATGATTCTTCTAACACGGGAGGATATTATTATATTACGGTTCCTAAGGGTGAAGTGACAATCCGTTCAGCATTATTTAAGGAATCAAATGACTGGACGGCTTACTATGATAATGATACTGCCAATGAAAAATTGCTGTATTTGGAGAGAACCAGCGTTGATTTCACTACAACAGATGCGAAATCGACCTATTTGGCGGACATTGAGGTATATTTGTGGGACAGCAGTACCTGTAACTATACAACTGGCCCAGTGGCACAATATACGGCAGACGAAGGTGAGGAATTCTATTTTAGTTATGATAGTGTGGCGTGCGTGGATTTAATATTAACACCGCAGTCAGGCTACAGTATTACGAAGGTTGCTTACACAGTTTGCTATGGTTCGAGCGGTCCGGGAAGTACTGGCTGGTATGCTGATTCAGACAGTACAAGTAAAAGTTCAAATAAAACGGGAACCGCGGATGGAAAGGATGTCCTTTATCTGGATAATGTTCAGGAAACATGTACGTTAAAGGTTTATTTGACGAAGCTTTATTCTGTGGATTATCAGATATTAGATGGAACGACAGGTAATTCTGTAGACGATTCTGTGACAGGTAATGATGTTGCGACAATTAATAATCTGTCACCTGTCCCGGTTGAATATGATATAGAAGGATGTAATTTGGGGGATAGTAGTAAAGATGGGCACGATAATTGTACCGCAGATAATAGTTCAACAGCAGTTGATTATTCAATAAGTGGGAAGTCAGGAAGTAGCGGTTTTTATTACAGTCTTAATTCTGAGTTTTCTTTTGCCGATCCTGAATTAAATAGCGCGGCATTATATAGCAGTATAAATGGCTGGTATTATAATTATAAGTCAATTTCTGATACTGGTACTAAGCTTACAAGTGGGACGTATGATTTATCAACGGGCAGTTTAGATAATACATTAGGTAATACAATCAAGCAGTTGATTGCTTCAGCTACATCAGGAAATGTAATTATGTTAACATCTCTTGTTTACACAATGGTTGTACCAACGGATTTTTCGGTTGACAGTACACCGTATCTTGTCCTGTTTGGCACGGGAACGGTAGCGGGAGTGTTGCTGCTGGCGGCTGGATGGAAGAGAAAGCGCCGCAGGCGCGTGCTGAGAGGGGAGCTGGACAGATACTCCCACGAGAGGAGAGACCGGAGGAATGAGTGGTAAAAGGCATGAGAACGGCGCTCTGAGAGAGGGAGACTGAAATAATGAGAGGTAAGAAGAATGAGGGCGGAGTCCCACTGGGCGCTGTGGGGAATCAGCCGAGGGAGCCGGGGAGAAAGCCGCCGGATCTGGAGCCGGTGTCCGAGCTGCTGGGAAAGATGAAGTTTCGGCGGAAGCTTTTCGGCGGGGCGGACGAAGCGGATGTGTGGCGGAAGCTGGAGGCTCTGGAGCGTACATATGAAAATGTGCTGGACAGGCAGGCGGCCTATTATCAGGCTCTGATTGATGAGAGGGAGACAGAAGCGGCGCATTACCGGGGGCTGGCTGAGACGCGGAAAGCGGAAGAGTTGCATCCTCAGAAGTCGGCTGAGACGCGGGAGGCGCTGGCGGAGGAAGGCGGTGATGACGATGGATAGGCCGAAAGGGAAGCCTCCGCCAGGGAAGCGGCGAGGACAGCTGACTCCGGAGCAGGTCATACGAAAAAGACGGCAGAGGCTGGCGGACAGGGCGGATATTCACAGCTTTTTCTTTAAGCTGGCGGCGCTGGCTGTGTTGCTGGCGGTGCTGTTCGGGGGTGTATTCGGGATTACTCCCATGCCGGACGACAGCATGTCGCCGAGACTTTCAGCGGGCGACCTGGTCCTCTATTATCGGCTGGCGGACAGCTGGTCCATCAATGAGGTCATGGTTTTTCATAAGGACGGGGAGCTCTATGTGGGCCGGGTGATAGCCCGGGGCGGCGATACCATGGAAATCACGGAGTACGCCACTCTTGTGGTGAACGGCAGCACGGTGATCGAGAACGACATCTACTACAGCACCCCGCGCTATGACAGCGACGTGACCTACCCGGTCACCCTCGCGGACGGTGAATACTTCATCCTCTGCGACCAACGCCAGGGCGCGAAGGACAGCCGTTATTTCGGGCCTGTCAGTGAAAGCGAGGTTCTGGGCAAGGTGATCACGGTGGTGCGGCGCTCCGGTTTGTAGGTAGCTGCATAAATGTAACAAGTTAATTTCCCGCCAAAGAGTGGGAACACGCATAATATGAGAAGGGATAAACATCATGAAAAAGACAAAGAAATTCTCAAAGCTGCTGGCATTGGCGCTGGCGGTGGTAATGATGATGGGAATGGCGGTGACGGCATCGGCGGCTGGAGTGACCGGCGATGGTTCTTCTGCTGTAACGTCGTCAATAACTATCACTAAAAAGGTTACTACAGATGGCGATACATATAAGCCGAATACAACATTTACTTATACTGTGAAGGAAGCGGAGTCTGGTTCATATACTGATGCAAATGGAACAACATACACAGTCCTGGGGGGGCTTATCTGGCGGGTTGACAACAACATCTACTTCATCTTCACCTTCAGCATCTGATACATTATCAAAAGAGTATACACTTACAGACGGCAGTCTGAATGTGGTATCGAGTGTGTTTACTGCAACGGGAGTTGAACCAGGAGTTTATCACTACACTTTATCTGAAGATTCAGGTAGTTATGAAGGTATCATATATGACAGTACTGCCTATGATATCTATGTTTTTGTTTATCAGAGTAATGGAACTAATTATGTTGGCAATATTGTCAGTACAAAGACTGAAAATAGTACAACGGCAAAAGCCGATTTAACGTTCACCAATAACTATGGTAATGACTCCGGCGATGATCCAAGTGACCCAACCAGTCCGACCCCGGATGAAAAAAATGATTCCACGCATGATGTAACTTTTACAAAAGCCATTAGTGGAAACATGGCAGACGCAATCAAAGAATTTTCCTTCACGGTTGGCGTAACTGGTGCAAATGGTGAAATATATAAAGTCGTTTATTATGCATCGTCTTCTGACACAACAGGAACAACGACAAATGTGACCAGTGGAAGCACCATAAACATAGAGGGAATCAAAGCAACTGGTTCAATTGTAATATATGGCTTAACAGAAAGGGATGTATATAGTGTGGAGGAAACGGATTATACATCTAATGGTTATACAACCACTGTATCTTATGGTAGCGGGACAACAGCAGATACAAATAACTATGATACAGCGAAAGCGGTTGGTACGGTTTCTGCAGATAGTGCAGCAGTGACAATCACAAATACCTATAACGTATCAACCCCCACCGGCGTCATCCTCACCTACGGCCCATACGCCGCAATGGTAGTAATCGCTCTTGGAGCCTGTGTGGTCTTCTTCCGCAGACGCCGCAGTATTGTGGATTAATGGTAATGATGGAACAGAGCAATGATGCACTAAAATGCTTTTTTTGAAACAGCATTATTTTCACTGATTTAAAACAAAAGGTAAGCAGTTTTTTTCAAAGCAAAAAATTTATTTCATTGAAAACCAACCAGAGAGGAGGTGCAGGGCTTGGAACACGCGGCAAAACTGGCGCGGGCGGGCGACTGCATTGTAAGCTTCGCGGCGGGCATTCTGATCCTGCTCCTGCTTCTCTATGGCGGGTATTCCCTTTGGGATACCCATATGACATACACGGCGGCCTTTGCTTCCAGCGATCTGCTGGCATATAAGCCGGTGGACGACGGGGTGGCGGATGAGAATCCCACTCTGGGGCAGCTTCAGGAGATCAATCCGGACGTCTGCGCCTGGCTGACCATCGACGATACTCATATTGATTATCCGGTGGTGCGGGGCGAGACCGACATGGAGTATGTCAACAAGGATGTGTACGGGGACTTTGCCCTGTCCGGGGCTATCTTTCTGAGCAGCTCCAATGAGGCGGATTTTTCGGACAGCTACAGTATTATTTACGGGCACCACATGGACAACGGGGCCATGTTTGGAGATGTGGTGGATTTCACCGGGGAAGAGTATTTTGAGGCTCATCAGACGGGAACTCTGATGCTGCCGGAGGCGACATACCGGATTGAGCTTTTTGCGGTGGCGGAGGTGGACGCCTATGATACGGCGGTCTACAATACCAGCCTCTACAATGCGGAGGAGACCGGGGATGTGAGCGCTCTTCTGGATTATATTTCCGGGATCGCGGTGCAGTACCGGGAGATCGGGGTGACCGGGGAGGACCAGGTGGTGGGATTTTCCACCTGTCAGGACGCGGTGACCAACGGGCGGGTGGTGCTGTTTGGACGGCTTGTCAGGGTGTGATCTGCTGTGGGTTCAAGTCCCATCTCCTGCGGGAGAGCGGACAGGCGCCTATGGGAGCACTGAGAGTGTGAGAGCTTATAAAAAGCGCGGCAAAATGAGGGGAAGCGCCGCAGGAGGAAGGGAGAGCGGGGATGCGTCAACATATGGGAAAAAAATCAGGATTCTGTGCCGGGATCGCAGCCATAGCGGCCTGTTTTTTGACGGCGGCGGCTCTTCTTTTCAGTTTTTCTGATCTGGTGAAGGCGGCCCAGGTACAGAGCGGCCAGACAACGATTACCGTGGAGGTGGTTACCGCGGACGACTCTGACCAGGTCAGGGTGAGCATCACGGCTGTGGACAGCGCTTCTCCGTCGCCGTCCCCGGCTTCCACCCAGATCACAGGCTCCGGTACAGCGGATTTTTCCCTGACCTTTGACCGGGTGGGGGATTATGAGTATACCGTGGAGCAGGAGGCCGGGAGTTCCACTATTCTGAATTATGACGATACTGTTTACACGGTGATTGTCAGTGTGAGAAATAACAGCACCTATGACGGCTTTGTGATTACCCAGGTGGTTTACAAAGATCCGTCGCAGAAGGTGGACGGCGGCATAGTGTTCAGCAACAGGGAGAGCTATTATCTGGTGGAGCATTATCTGGAGCAGGCGGACGGAACCTATCTGCTGGCAAAAACAGAAATGTTTTACGCTGCTGAGGGCAGTAAAGTTACCGCCGCGCCCCTGACCTTTGAGCATTATCATGAAAATAAGGAGCATACGGAGCGGATTCCCAATGGCATTGTGCTGGAGGTGCCCATGGAAGAGATTGAGGAAGAGGCTCCTGAGGAGGAGGTTCCCGAGGAAGAGACCCAAGAGGAGAGCGCCGGGGATGAAACTTCAGGGGAAGAAGCTCAGGAGGTTCATGAAGCAGAGAGTATCGCTGCAGAATCCGCATCCTACAGTCTGACAATGCTTTCTACGGGAACGTCGTCTCAGGAAAGCTCTGCATATCCCGCGGCCGTTGCCGGTGGGACTGTTGCTGTCAGCCTGGGAGCTGTGAAGGTGGTATCTCTTTCCACTGTACAGCAGTCGTCCTCGCAGACTGCGGGGCCGCTGGTGCTGAAGCTTTATTACGCTTATGACCGATATACGGTTATTTACAATGACGGTGTGGATGGAAGCGTAGTTTTCACGGATCAGGTGCGGACCGAAATCCCCTACGGAATGGACACGCCCTCCTATACTGGAACGCCCGCCCGGGAGGGTTATGTCTTTGTGGGCTGGGACAAGGTAATCGCGGATACCGTGACTGAGGACGCGATTTATAAGGCGGTCTGGACGCCGGTTTCCACGAATTCCACGACGGAGACCTCCTCGGATTCAGGGGATAACGGTTCCGACAGTCTGGATGGCGGAACGGAGGAGACCGCCGCTGGGGAGGAAGAAACCACGTCAGATTTCCTTCTGCCGCAGATGGGAGGAACAGCTCAGACAGGCGACTCCTCACGGCTGCTTTTGTGGCTTGCGGCTTTCGTTGTATGCGGAGGCGGCCTGATTTACGCCAGACACAGACAGAAAAAGTAATGAAATCATTACGGTTAAAAAGCCAATCGGATTTTTGAGAAAAGTCCGGTTGGCTTTTTTAAAGTTATATGGGAAAGAGGTGGAAATGGGTTATCAGGTAGATCAGGAGGTCGATCAGGAGGTTCAAATTAATGTCTTGCGCGGCGCCTGTTTTGCTAGTATAATAAAGGCAATGTTTTGCTGATTTACATCAAAGCCTTTTATGGATGAATCATGAGGAGGTTGTTTTGAAACGAGGTGATGATACTTGTGTACACAAAATGAATTAGATACAATATTGGATAAAATGACCAAATCTTATCGTTCAACCTATGGAAATCGGATATCCAAAATAATTCTGTATGGTTCTTACGCAAGAGGCGATTATCGCGATGATTCAGATATTGACATTGCCGCAATTGTGAAAGGGCCTCGCCGTGAGCTGCAGGACGAGCTTAAGAAGGTATGGGATGTTTCTCATGATCTTGGCCTGGAATACGGTATTTTGGTTTCCCCTACTGTCATTCCTCTCGATGAATATGAAGAGTGGAAGGATGATTTACCTTATTACAGGAATATTGAGCAGGAAGGGGTGTTGGTTGATGAATGAACAGCACAGAGAGAATTTGTCACAATATCGATTAGAGAATGCCAAAGAGCATCTGAGTGCGTCCAAACTTTTGCTGGAGAGTGGATTCTTAAAGGATTCCATTGGACGATCGTATTATGCAATGTTTTCGGCCGCAAGGGCAATTCTTGCTTTAGACGGCGTAGACTTCTCAAAGCATGCAGGGGTTATTTCATACTTCCAGAAGGAATATGTGAAGACACAGAAGTTTGATGTAAAGTATTCCAAATATCTTATGAATGCATTTCAGATCAGGAACCATGCTGATTATGCTGACTATTATGTTGTTTTGAAGGAAGATGCGCTTGAACAGTATCAGAATGCAGAGGAATTTTGCAACGCAGTAAACAGTTTTATTGAAGGAAATTATGAAAGAAATTAGTTATATAATGATGCATTTTAGCGTAATCTGACTGATAAAAAGATAGAAGATCATGAAAAGGGAGACAAATCTATGTGTGGAATCGTAGGCTATACCGGGCAGCGCCAGGCGGCGCCTATTTTGCTGGACGGTCTGTCGAAGCTGGAATACAGGGGCTATGACTCCGCCGGGCTGGCGGTGAGAAACCGGGACGGGGAGATTGAGATTGTCAAGGCCAAGGGGAGGCTGGCTGTGCTGTCGGAGAAGACTGACGGCGGCAGGGCCCTGCAGGGCTGCTGCGGCATCGGGCATACCCGCTGGGCCACTCACGGCGAACCCAGTGAGAATAACGCTCATCCCCACTGCAGCGACGACGGCAATGTGGTGGGCGTACATAATGGCATTATTGAGAATTATCAGGAGCTGAGGGAGAAACTTCAGCGCAACGGCTACCGCTTTTATTCCGAGACGGACACCGAGGTGGCGGTGAAGCTGATCGACTATTATTATAAGAAGTATCTGGGTACCCCGGTGGACGCGATCAACCATGCCATGGTGCGTATCCGCGGCTCCTACGCCATGGCGATCATGTTTAAGGAGTATCCGGGAGAGGTGTTCGCGGCCAGGAAGGAAAGCCCCATGATCCTTGGCGTGGCGGACGGCGAGTGCTATCTTGCCTCCGATGTGCCGGCGATTCTGAAATATACGAGAAATGTTTATTATATCGGAAATATGGAAATCGGCCGTCTGAAGGACGGGAAGGTGACCTTCTACAATCTGGACGGCGATGAGATTGAGAAGGAGCTGGTGGAGATTCTCTGGGACGCGGAGGCCGCGGAGAAGGCGGGCTATGAGCATTTCATGATGAAGGAAATCCATGAGCAGCCCAGAGCCATCGCGGATACTTTGAATTCCGTGCTGAAGGACGGAGCGCTGAAGCTTGACGGAGTGGGGCTGACGGATGAGGAGCTTGGGGATATTTCCCATATCTGCATTGTGGCCTGCGGCTCCGCCTACCACGTGGGCGCTGTGGCGCAGTATGTGATCGAGGATCTGGCAAAGCTGCCCGTGCGCGTGGAGCTGGCCAGTGAGTTCCGCTACCGCAGTCTTTTGCTGGACCCGAAGGAGCTGGTGGTGATTATCAGCCAGTCCGGGGAGACGGCGGATTCTCTGGCGGCCCTTCGGGAGGCGAAAAAGCGGGGAGCGAGAACGATGGCTGTCGTCAATGTGGTGGGCAGTTCCATTGCCAGGGAGGCTGACCATGTGTTTTACACCATGGCGGGGCCGGAGATCGCGGTAGCCACCACCAAGGCCTACAGCGCCCAGCTGATCGCAATATATTGCCTGGCGGCGCAGTTAGGGAAGGTGCGGGGTACAATCACGGGGGAGTATTATCAGGAGCTGGTGCGGGAAATGGCCTTGCTTCCGGAGAAGGTCAACAAGGTGCTGGAGGAAAAGGGGCGGCTGCAGTGGTTTGCCGCCAAACAGGCCAACGCGAAGGACGTTTTTTTCATCGGCAGAGGCGTCGACTATGCGGTCAGCCTGGAGGGCAGCCTGAAGCTGAAGGAAATCAGCTATATTCATTCCGAGGCTTACGCGGCCGGGGAGTTAAAGCACGGCACCATCAGCCTGATCGAGGACGGCACGCTGGTCATCAGCGTTGTGACCCAGAGCGCTCTTTATGAAAAGATTGTCAGCAATATGGTGGAGTGCAAGAGCCGGGGAGCGCAGCTGTTCGGCCTGACCAGCTACGGCAATTACAGCATTGAGGATACGGCGGACTTTGTGACCTACGTGCCCAAGACCGACGAGCATTTCGCGGCCAGTCTGGCGGTAGTTCCGCTGCAGCTGCTGGCCTATTATGTGAGCCTGGCCAAGGGGCTGGATGTGGATAAGCCCAGAAATCTGGCCAAGAGCGTGACGGTGGAGTAAGAGGGAGCTTTGCCGGGAAGACGGATGAGGATGTTGGGGTAAAATGATCGGGAAGGCCAATGCCGGACAGCCGGTAAGATGACAGGGGGAAGATACAGAATGGATATGACCAAGGGCAGGGTTTTTTCGCCTCTTTTTCGATTTACGGTGCCGCTGGTGCTGGGAAATTTATTTCAGCTGACCTATAACGCCGCGGATTCTGTCATTGTAGGGAGATTTGTGGGGGAGACGGCGCTTGCGGCGGTGGGAACCGCCACGCCGTTGATGAATATCGGTATTTTGCTGTTAAACGGCATGTGCATGGGCGCCAGCGTACTGGCCAGTGTGGATTACGGAGCCCACGATTCCAGGCTTTTGCGCCGGCAGCTGAGCACCACCCTTCTGGCGGGCATGGCCTTTTCTGTTGTTTTTTCCCTGTGCATGGTTTTGCTCTCGCAGCCGGTGCTGCGGCTGATTCTGGTGCCGGAGGAGGTGCTGCCCGAGGCGACGACATACCTGAGAATCGTGTACGCCGGTCTGATTTTTACATTTATCTATAATTTCCTGGCCAACACCCTGCGGGCGCTGGGGGATTCGAAAACGCCGCTGTATTTTCTGATCGCCAGCTCCCTGATCAATATTGTCAGCGATGTGTTTTTTGTGGCGGTTTTGAAGTGGGAGGTCATGGGCTGCGCCGTGGCCACGGTGCTCAGCCAGATGCTCTGCTGTGTTTTCTGTCTGATTTATATCAAAAAAAGGGTTCCGCTTCTCTGCTTTGGCAGGGAATGGCTGGTGTTCGACCACACCCTCTTAAGAAAGACGGTCAGTTACGGCAGCACCAGCGCCATGCAGCAGGTGTGCTTACAGGTGGGCAAGCTGGCGATTCAGGCCATGGTCAACACCCAGGGAGTGGGTGTGATCGCGGCCTTTACCGCGGTCAATAAGGTGGATGATTACGCCTACACGCCCCAGCAGAATATCGGCCACGCCATGACCACCTTTATCGCCCAGAACGAGGGCGCGGGCCAGAAGGATCGGGTGAAAAAGGGCTTCCGTGCCGGCCTCATCATCGAGGTTATTTATTCCGTCTGCCTGTGCGCGGTCATTTTTATTCTGGCGGAGCGGATTATGGGGCTGTTTGTCCAGGACGGGGACAGCCAGGTGACGGCGCTGGGGACAAGCTATCTGAAGCTCATCGCGTTCATGTATATTTTGCCGGGATTTACCAACGGAATTCAGGGTTTTTTCCGGGGCGTCGGGGATATGAAGGTGACGCTGTACAGCACTTTCATGAATATGCTGGGACGATGCGCGGCGGTCTATGTGATGCTGATTCTTCTTGAACTGCCGTTCAGAAGCCTGGCCTGGGCCAATATGGCGGGCTGGGTCCTGATGTTGCTTTTTGAGGTGCCGCTGCTGGTGAAAAAGCTGCGGACGGATACGGGAGCGGAAAACTGATAGTTTTTAATCTGAGAACGACTGTAGGCCGGGAAAGAACAGGCGAAATGAAGAGCCAAAAGGCATAGTGGGTTTCCTGTAGAAGGGACTTCAGGGAACCGGAGAAGTTAAAAGACTGAATCTGGAAGGGGAGAGCGGATTGGAGGAAGAGAAAAACGAGCGAAGGATAAAGAAGAAAAGATTTACGCCGGCCAGTCTCCTAATATTGCTTTTGCAAGTCGCCTTTGTGGTGGCGCTGGTTCAGGTGGCGCGGATTCTCGGCGCTTATATGAGCGCGGATTCCTCTTATAAAAATATTGCGGAGTCCATGGAAGAGGTGGAGATGGAGATTCTGCCCCGGGAAAGCGCCGGCTCAGAGACGGACGATGGATCAGCGGAGGGAGAAGAGGCGGATGAGGAGACGGCGGAGGAAGAAGCCGTAAGCTATACCTATACGGTGACTCATCCCGATTTTGAGTACCTGACCTCCATCAACGGGGATGTGATCGGCTGGATTCAGATTCCTGGGACTGCGGTCAATTACCCGATTGTGCAGGGAACGGACAATGAGTATTATCTGACCCACTTATATACCGGGGACGCCAATTCCAGCGGGGCGATCTTTCTGGACGCCGGCACTGAGCTGGGGTTTCAGGACAGAAACGCCATTATTTTCGGCCATAATATGAAAAACGGCGGGATGTTCGCCGCTCTGAACAGCTACAGTAGCTGGAGCTATTACAATCTGCATCCGTATATTCTGGTCACGGGCCTGGACGGAACGATCATGGTCTATGATATTTTTTCCGTTTACAGTCTGGACGCGTCCGTTGAGGGGAATGTATCCGCGGTCTATCTGCACGGCTTCGGGGCGGACAAGGTTTTTGAGGAGTATCTGGAACAGGTAAAGGGAAGGTCCTTTTATGACACCGGCATTCAGGTGACGAAGGAGGACTATATTATCACGCTTTCCACATGCCAGAACGCAAACAGCTCGGTTCGGACCATTGTGCAGGCGGTGAGGAGGTAGCGGGGAAGAAACGCTGAAAATGGACTTGCCAGCGGGAAAACTTTGTGCTATGATACCTCCAGTGAAAGCGTTGATGAGAAGAGTACTGTGCGGAGAGGCTCTCAGAGAGGGATGCCATGGGCTGTGAGCATCTTGGGCGGACCGCATGGGAAGACCACCTCGGAGCGGCCCCAATACGGCCCGGTGACTCCGTTATCGTCAGAAGGAAGGTCCGGACAGGAGAGAGCTTTTCCGACAGGATAGTTTTTTGATCCGGATGAATAAGGGCGGAACCGCGATATGATCGCCCCTTGCGTATGACTGCGCAGGAGGCGTTTTTTTCTGCGTATTCAAATTTTTTTGGCGTTAACAGCATCATGTATATTATTTTCAGAAAAAGGAGAAAATGAGATTATGAAGATTACCTTGAAGGATGGCTCAGTGAAGGAGTACGCTGAGGCGAAAAGCGTGATTGAGATTGCCCGGGATATCAGCGAGGGGCTGGCCAGGGCTGCCTGCGCCGGGGAAGTGAACGGCGAGAGAGTGGACTTACGGACTGTCATCAGTGAGGACTGCAGCCTGAATATTCTGACCTTCAATGACAAGGGCGGCAGAGACACGTTCCGCCACACGGCCTCCCATATCATGGCGCAGGCTCTGAAGCGGCTGTACCCCCAGGTGAAGCTGGCCATCGGCCCTTCCGTCGACGACGGCTTTTATTATGATGTGGACGGCGTGACCTTAAGCACGGAGGATTTTCCGGCCATCGAAGCCGAGATGAAAAAAATTGTCAAAGAGGATCTGAAGCTGGAACGCTTTGAGATGCCTAGGGCGGAGGCCATTCAGTATTTTCAGGAAAAGGAAGAGCCCTACAAGGTGGAACTGATCGAGGATCTGCCCGAGGACGCGGTGATCAGCTTTTACAGACAGGGCGAGTTTACGGATCTGTGCGCGGGTCCCCATCTGATGAGCACAAAACCGGTGAAGGCCATCAAGCTGATGAAGCTGGCGGGGGCGTACTGGCGCGGCAATGAAAAAAATAAGATGCTGACCAGAATCTACGGAACCGCCTATACGAAGAGCTCTGATCTGGAGGCCTACGTCAACATGCTGGAGGAGGCCAAAAAGCGCGACCACAGAAAGATCGGCAAGGAGATGGGGCTGTTCATGCTGGCGGACGAGGGGCCGGGCTTTCCTTTCTTTTTACCCAAGGGAATGGTTGTGTACAATACGCTGCAGCAGTATTGGAGGGAAATCCATGACAGGGAGGGGTATGTGGAGATTTCCACGCCCATCATGCTGAACCGCAGCCTCTGGGAGACCTCCGGCCACTGGGATCATTACAAGGAAAATATGTACACCACGGTCATCGACGACCAGGATTTTGCCATCAAGCCCATGAACTGCCCGGGCGGCATGCTGGTATATAAGTCCCAGCCCCGCTCTTACAAGGAGCTGCCTCTGCGCATTGGCGAGATCGGCCTGGTACACCGCCATGAAAAGAGCGGACAGCTGCACGGCCTGATGAGGGTGCGCTGCTTCCACCAGGACGACGCCCATATTTTCATGACACCGGAGCAGATCAAGGACGAGATCAAGGGCGTGGTGCGGCTGATCGACGAGGTTTACCAGCTCTTTGGCTTCAAATATTTTGTGGAGCTGTCCACCAGGCCGGAGGATTCCATGGGCTCCGATGAGGACTGGGAGATGGCTACCGCCGGACTTCAGGGTGCGCTGGACGAGATGGGGCTGGAATATACCATCAATGAGGGCGACGGCGCTTTCTACGGCCCCAAGATCGACTTCCACCTGATCGACGCCATCGGCAGAGAGTGGCAGTGCGGCACCATCCAGCTGGACTTCCAGCTGCCCCAGCGCTTTGAGACGGAGTATACCGGCCCGGACGGCGAGATGCACAGGCCGATCATGATTCACCGCGTGGTTTACGGCTCCTTCGAGCGCTTCATCGGCATCCTGATCGAGCACTTCGCCGGCAAATTCCCGACCTGGCTGGCTCCGGTACAGGTGAAGGTTCTGCCCATCTCCGAGAAATATTTCGACTACGGAGAAAAGGTGCTTGCCGACCTGAAAGCCGCCGGAATCCGCTGCGAGATGGATCTGCGCAATGAAAAAATCGGCTACAAAATCCGGGAAGCCCGCAACGAGAGAGTCCCCTACATGCTGGTCGTAGGCCAGAAGGAGGAGGAGACCGGCAGCGTGTCTGTCAGAAGCCGTTTCGCGGGGGACGAGGGAGCGAGGGAATTATCTGCTTTCATTGCGGATATACAAAAGGAAATCGCTGATAAAGTGAACCGCCCGGAGGTACCCGAGACAGATAAAAAAAGCAGTAATAAATAATAATACAGAACAAAATGCGCTTTCCCGGAAATTGGAGGTATAAATTGAAAATCGCTTTTTTTGGCACCAAACCCTATGACCACCCCTGGTTTGAAAAGCTTTCCCCGGAAAGCGGCCAGGAGATCACCTTCTTCCGCCCCCGGCTGACGAAGGAAACCGCGCCTCTGGCGGACGGCCACAGGGCTGTCTGCGCCTTTGTCAATGACGAGCTGGGAAGGGATACGCTGGAAATCTTAAAGAAGGCCGGGGTGGAGCTGATTTTGCTGCGCTGTGCCGGTTACAATAACGTGGATCTTGAGGCGGCTCATGAGCTGGGCCTTACCGTTCTGCGGGTGCCCGGCTACTCCCCGGAGGCGGTGGCGGAGCATGCCATGGCGTTGGCCATGGCGGCCAACCGCAGGCTGCACAAGGCATACAATAAGGTGCGGGACAATGATTTCAGCCTGACCGGCCTGACCGGTGTGAACCTGTACGGCAAAACCGCGGGAATTGTGGGCACCGGCAAGATCGGACAGGCCATGATCAACATCTGCCGGGGCTTCGGCATGGAGGTGCTTGCCTATGATCCCTATCCGGTTTCTGGTCTGGGCGTGAAATATGTGCCCTTAAAGGAGCTTCTGGAGCAGTCGGATCTGATTTCCCTGCACTGCCCGCTGTTCCCGGAGACCTACCACATCATCGATTCTAAGGCCATCGAGTGTATGAAGGATGGGGTGATTTTGGTGAATACCTCCCGGGGCGGCCTGATCAAAACCGAGGATCTGATTAACGGCATCAAGGCCGGGAAGTTTCACGCGGTGGCGCTGGATGTGTACGAGGAAGAGAGCGGCCTTGTGTACGAGGACCGTTCGGATGATATTCTGGATCACACCACCACGGCCAGGCTTCTTTCCTTCCCCAATGTGCTCCTGACCTCCCATCAGGGCTTTCTCACGAAGGAGGCGCTGCGCACTATCGCGGAGGTGACGCTGGACAACGCGGCGGCCTATGAAAACAATGAAGTATTAAAAAATCTGGTGAGTTAATCATAAGATTCCAAATGAAAATGAGAAGACGAAGAGCGTCTGGTCTGTATCGGGCGCTCTTTTTTTATGTAAATGATATGATACAAGGGATAAAAGGTCAGAAATCGAATGCGTGCGACGCGAAGCTAGTCCTTTAGGGCATTCGCAATTTTGTCCTTGGGGACCGCAACGATATACCCTTTTGCCGCTTTAATCATGATATGGAAAATTAATCAAAATTGAATTCCAGTAAAAGGAATATCAGAAAAGTAAACGCAGACTAACTTAATGGAATTTTCGGATAACCCCTTGCTTTTATGGCGGAATTTGTATATCATGTAGTTGATTTTTGCATTTTACATGAATTTTAGATACGCTTTACACAGGAGATTTTTATGTCAATCGGAGATATATTTTCCCTGTTCGGCGGCGTCGGACTGTTTTTATTCGGAATGTCCATGATGTCCTCCGGACTGAGAAGCGCCTGCGGCGACAATCTGCAGAAGATACTGGAGAGGGCGACAAGGAATAAGATTACGGCGGTACTGATGGGAATTCTGGTCACCATGCTGATCCAGTCCTCCTCGGCCACGGACGTGATGGTGATCGGCTTTGTCAATTCCGGCATGATGACCTTAAGCCAGGCTATCGGCGTGATTATGGGAGCCAATATCGGTACCACCATCACCGCACAGATCACCGCCTTCGACCTGGGTACCTGGGCGCCATTTATTTTGTTTGTGGGCGCTGTCATGTACCTGTTTTTCAAAAAGCAGGTCATCAAGCATATCGGCTCCATTATCATGGGCTTCGGTATGCTTTTTCAGGGCATTTCGCTGATGAAATCCGCTATAGCCCCTCTGGCCAGCACGGTTGTTTTCCAGAATCTTCTGGCAACCATGTCCAACCCGTTTCTGATCGTGCTATTTGGCGTGGCGTTTACCGCTCTTTTACAGAGCTCTTCCTCGGCGACGGTTATTTTTCAGGCGTTCGCTGTGGAGGGTCTCATTTCCTATTATACCTGTGTCTATCTGCTGATCGGCTCCGCCATCGGCAGTGTGACGCCCAATTTCCTTGCAAGCCTGACCACCAACCGCAACGGCAAGAGAACGGCTCTTCTGAACCTTTTGTTCAATCTGATCCGGGCGGCGCTTCTGATGGCGGTCATTGGTATTTTCCCGCAGATTCTTAATTTCATTCAGTATATTTCCGGAGATGACGTGGGCCGCCAGGTGGCCAACACCCACACCCTTTTCGCGATTTTCGCGGTGATTGTGATGCTGCCGTTCTCGGAATACATAGTGAGGCTGGCGCAGAAGCTCATGCCCGCGAAGAAGAGCGAGCTGCAGGATGAGGACGATCGCAGGCTTCAGTTTATGACGAATGTGGAGGAGCTGCCCACCGCCGTAGCCATCAGTCAGGCCAAAAAGGAAATCGCCCGTATGGGGTCCATTTCTGTCGGCAACCTTGCCATGGCGCTGGAGAGCTTTTTTGAGCTGGACGAGGAGAAGGCGGCCAGGGTGCTGGAGGTGGAGGAGACGGTCAATTATCTGGACAACGCCATCATTTCCAGGCTGGTTCAGCTGCGGACGATGAATATTTCCCAGAGAGATATGAACCGGGTGTATCATCTGATTCTGTCGGTAGCGGATATCGAGCGTATTTCCGATTACGCGGAGAATATCAGCGGCTACGGCAATCAGCTCCGTGCGGAGAAGGCTGCTCTTTCAGAGGACGCCAGAAAGGATCTGATGGATTTGTCGGAGCTTTGCCTGGAGGATATCAATCTCTGCCTGGAAATTTTTGAGAACGATGAATATCACAAGCTTCATGAGGTGGAGGAGCTGGAGAGCGATATGGAGGAGCGGCTGGAGGAGATCAAGGACAACCATGTGAAGCGGCTGCTCAACGCTACCTGTAAGCCCATCGTGGACGTTATTTTCACCGATCTTCTGACGGACCTGGAGAGGAGCGCCGCCCACGCCGACAATGTGGCCTACGCGCTTTCGCCGCAGAACCAGGTGCAGAGGCTGGAGTGAGCGGGGAACATTGTTTCTTAAGATTTCTTTAATATGATTGACAAGTAAATAATGAAATGATATAAGTGTATTAACAAGCTTAATACACTTATTTTTATTGCCGTAAATGTAAGTTGTTAAGGACAACTGGCAGGATTCCGCGGGGGACGCCCTGAAGGGTACAGGCCGGGAGGATGACGGAAAAACGGAGGAAACTCTATGATTATTTTGGATTACCGGGACAAACGGCCCATCTATGAACAGGTGGTGGAGAAGCTGAAGCGGCTGATTGTGGGAGGAGGCCTGGAGGCGAACGCGAAGATGCCCTCTGTCCGGGCGCTGGCGCTGGAGCTGGCGGTCAATCCCAACACCATTCAGCGTGCCTACGCCCAGCTGGAGCAGGAGGGGTATCTGTATACGGTCAGCGGCCGGGGCAGCTTTGTGGCCCATGAGAGCGAATGGCGGGGCGCCAAGGAGGCGGAGCTGACGGAGAAGCTGAAGGGCGCGGCCCGCGAGGCCAGGGAGGCCGGCATGAAGCGGGAAAGGCTGGAAGCAATTATTGCGGAGGTTTATGGTCAGAAGCCAGGGGAGACGGACGGGATCGGGAACCCTGAGGAAAGCGCGGGAGAAAGGCCGGCGGGACCGGATTCTGCGCAGGCCGGGGAGCAAAGGCCGAATTCCGGAGACAATGGGGAGGAGAAGACGAATGATTGAAGTAAAAGGCTTAAATAAAAGCTTCGGGGAGGTCAAAGCGGTGGACAATATTGACGCTGCCATCGCGGAGAGCCATGCCTTTGGCCTGATCGGCACCAACGGCGCCGGCAAGTCCACCTTTCTGCGGTTGATGAGCGGGGTGTTAAAGCCGGACAGCGGCAGCGTGCTGGTGGACGGGGAGCCGGTGTATGACGACCCGGAAGTCAAGGAGAAAATCTTTTATATTTCCGATGACCAGTATTTTTTTAAGAGCGGCACGCCGATGGATATGCTGCGCCTGTACCACACCTTTTATGGCAGGTTTGATGAGAAGCGGGCGGTGGAGCTGATGGAGAAGTTCGGCCTGGACAAAGACCGCAAGGTCAATACCTTTTCTAAAGGTATGAAAAAGCAGCTCTCCGTGATCTGCGGCGTCTGCGCCAATACGAAATATCTGCTCTGCGATGAGACCTTCGACGGCCTGGACCCGGTGATGCGCCAGGCGGTGAAGACCATTTTTATCCAGGAGATCGAGGAGCGGGGGATGACGCCCATCATCGCCTCCCACAATCTGCGGGAGCTGGAGGATATCTGCGAATATGTGGGCCTGCTTCACCGGGGCGGCATTTTGCTGGAAAAGGATATGGATGAGATGAAGATGAACATCCATAAGGTTCAGTGCGTGCTGCGCCGCCCGGAGGATATGGACAAAATCAGGGAGCGGTTTGAGGTGCTCAGGGAGGATGTCAGGGGAAGCCTGAGAACTGTCACCCTGCGGGGCGAGAGGGAAGCCATCGAAACAGTCTTCGGCTGCCTGGAGCCCATGTTTTATGAGCTTTTGCCGCTCTCTCTGGAGGAGATTTTCATCAGCGAAACGGAGGTAAGGGGATATGACGTCAAGACATTGCTTTTTTAAATATATGAAAGAGGACCTGCGCCACCGTATCTGGATGGCGGCGCTGTCCATGCTTGGGAGTTTCTTAAGTATGCCGGTGGCTTTTCTGCTGGTGCAGAATAATTATCGAGCCAACTATGATTATTACCTGGAGCGGGGCATGCAGCTACAGGCGGTAGAATACCTTTCCGAGGAGCTGCTCAGCGCTTTCACTGCGTATGGCTGTCTGCTGGGAGGCGTCATTGCCGTGGCGGGAGCCATCATCGTGGGCCTGTTCGGCTTCCGGTATTTGTTCCGCAGGGATATGGTGGACACTTGGCATAGTCTGCCAGTGAAGAGGAGCACTCTGTTCTGGGTCAATTATATCAACGGATTTCTGATCTGGGTTGTGCCCTTCGTGATCAATCTGCTGATTACTCTGGCCATCGCGGCCGGGGATATGGTAAAATCCGGCATTCCGGGAACGCTGCTTTGCTGTGCGCTGACCACCGCGTTCGTACTGACGGTAACTTTCCTGACAGTGTACAATCTGGTGCTTTTGGGCGTCATGCTCTCCGGCAATGTGCTCAACGCCATAGTGACCAGCTGTTTTGTGGGTTTCGCGGCGGCTGTCGTTTATCTGATTGTCTGGATGGGGCTGGCTGTTTACATGGACACCTTTTATATGATGCCGGTGGCTTTTGAAGCAAGTGCTCTGTGGCTGGCCCCGGGAATCTCATCCTGGTGGATTCTGGGGCTTCGGATCAGCGATACGGTTATGACCGGGGAGCTTTTTGGCGAATGTCTGATGGTGCTTCTGACCGCTGCTCTGATGCTTCTGGCTTCCTTCGCGGTGTATCAGAAGCGGCCCAGCGAGGCGGCGGGAGGTGGTGTTTATTTTAAGGGGCTGTCCGCCCTGATGCGCTTTGTGACCGCAGTGGCCGCGGGCTTTGGGGGCTGGATGTTCTTTGCCGCAGTTTCGGGAAACGCTGTGGCGGGAGGCTCTCCTGCCTGGGGAATTTTCGGCGGAATTCTGGCCGGCTTTCTGGCCTACGGCGTGCTGGACATTGTATTTTCCATGGATTTCAAGGCATTTTTCAGTCACAAGAAGGCGATGTTCGGGGCGGTGGTCTGCTCTGTCCTTCTGGGGCTTTCCTTCAATCAGGACTGGTACGGCTTTGACTCTTATCTGCCCTCAGAGGCGCGGATTGAGGAGGCGGGAATCAGCCTGGGCTATACCAGTACCATTTATCAGAATGTGCTGAACAGGATGCAGTACACGGACAGCACGGATATTTATGCGCTTCTGGTAAATGCCATCGAAAATGAGCGGGATCAGGACGATGATGAGAATTTGCAGGGTGTGACCATGCGGATCACTCTGAAAAACGGGAGAACCTACTATAGATATTATTATCTGGATTCCGGCTGCCGGGAGAGCCTGGTCCATATCATGGAGAGCGACACCTACGTGGAAAATATTTATGGAATCCCTGAAAGCATGGTGTATGACGCAGCTTATGTACAGCTGTCGCGGGGATATGAGAGCGAGTATATCCGCGATGAATATGAGGGTGATGACACAAAAAGCCAGCTGATGGAGGCTCTGAAAAAAGACATTGAGGATTATGGAATTCAGGCGGTTTACAGCGAGGATACTGTTTACTGTTCCATCAGTTTCCGGGGATATTACGAGGAGTATGGAAGATATGTCAACAGAAGCCTGGATATCACGGAGCAGTGGGTGAATACCATACAGGCGCTTCAGGATCTGGGATATGGAAGATATGTAGAATCTGTCGATGCGGAGGATGTGGTTTCTCTTTATCTTTACCAGAATTTTTATGAGGAAGAGTTTGAGGACACGGAGGACATTCTTCTGTCCCTGGGAGGACATTACGGTGTGGATATGACGGGCGAAAGCCTGGAGCTTGACAGTGAGGAATACGCGGAATTTTCCAAAACGCTCCAGGAGGATGGATACGTGTGCCTGGAGCTGACGATCACCGACAGGGAGGAGATTGAGGAAATTCTGGCGCTCTGTGATTATGAGGCTTCTTCCCAGAACAGCCCGCGCGGTTTGTTTTCTGAAAGCTGGGAAAATCCGGTTTACGCGCAGTTCAGTGTATATAGCACTGCTTCTGAGGAAAGCGGCGGAAATGCTCCGGTTTATACACAGACTGCTGACGATGAAAATGAAATATTGCTTTCGATCAGGAGCGGGAGCCTGCCAAAGAAGTATATTCTGCGGATGGCGGAGTCGGTGAAGACAACACTTTCGTAATCATTTTTACATTTCTCTAACAAATGCCCTGTATACTTGCCTTCAGAGTTCGCCGGAAGCGACGGAAAATTTTGCGGCGGACAGGATGAAATGAGGGAAAAGGACAGGCTGGCTGTGTATTTTTCTTTCATTTCAGAAACTTATACATTGGGGCGGTTAGTGAAATGAAGAAAAAACTGAAGGTTGTCATTTTTGACGTGGAGCTTGCAGTACTGATTGCGGTAGTCATGATTCTCAAAAACGTAGTGCACCTGACCAGCGCCACCGAGGGAGTGACCAAGGTGGAGATTCCTGAGGAGGAGGTCCAGATTCAGGAGGAGGTCAAGGAAAGCGTTGAGATGAAGGGCTACCGCAATATTGCGTTATTCGGCCTGGATTCTACGGTTGGGGAGTTGACGAAAAACACAAGAAGCGATACTATGATCATAGCCAGTGTCAATCAGGACACCGGGGAGATCAAGCTGTTAAGCGTTTACAGGGATACATATCTGAATCTGGGGGACGATACCTACAGCAAGTGCAACGCGGCTTACGCCAGGGGAGGCCCCCAGCAGGCCATCAGTATGCTGAACGCCAATTTTGACCTGGACATCACGGATTTTGTGGCCATCGGCTTTGAGGGCCTCAAGGAGGTTATCGACGTCCTGGGCGGTATTTACATTGAGATAGACGAGCAGGAGATTCAGTATGTGAACGGTTATCAGCTGAGCATGGCTGTGGACATGGAGATCGGCTACACGGAGATCACGGAAGCCGGCTATCAGCTGGTGGATGGCCTGCAGGCCGTAGCGTACTGCCGGATCAGAGCCACCGCGGGCAGCGACTTTACCAGGACGGCCAGACAGAGGGAGGTACTGATGGCGATCATGGACGCGGCCCAGCAGACTGATCTGGCGACTCTGACGAAGGCCATCAATGTGGGCGCCCAGTATATCGCCACCAGTGTGGATGTGGAGGATATGATTGAGCTGGCTGGGCAGATTTCAGAGTATTATATCACGGATGAGGGCGGCGTGCCCACCGCGGATCAGAGGGTGTTCGCGGATTTAAGCTGTGGCGACAGCATTGTGACTACGGATCTGACGGTGACGGCCTCCTATGTGCATGAGATCCTTTTCGGCCAGACGGATTACGAGGTCAGTGAGAATCTGCAGACGATCAGCGACACCATCGCGGAAAATACCGCGCCGTATATCAGAGAATAAAGGGGGAGGCTGCGCGGATTGCGATTCGTTCCTGCTGATAAGCCGGGTTTCGGATATTTGGCAGACCATCAGCATAGAATAAAACCGGGAGGGAAGTATGGCCCGTATATTAATTGTAGAAGACGAGAAACCCATCAACCAACTGATGAAACAAAACCTGGTGCTGCAAAATCACCAGGTTTTGCAGGCTTTTGACGGCAAACAGGCCCTGGAGATTTTAGACTCCAGGGCTGATATTGATTTGGTCATTCTGGATATTATGCTGCCCTATATGTCGGGGCTGGATATCATCAAGGAGATTCATGATATCCCTGTCATGTTTGTGACGGCCAGGGACGGCATTCAGGACAAATTAAAGGGGTTGACCAGCGGAGCCGAGGATTATCTGGTGAAGCCCTTCGATATGCTGGAGCTGATCGCCCGGGTCAACCTGATTTTGAAGCGGTACAAAAAGGATGCCAGCACCTTTGAGCTGGCCGGAGTCACGGTGGACCTGGTTTCCCAGAGGGTGACAAGGGACGGGGAGGAGGTCACGCTGACACCCCAGGAATGGTCCCTTCTGGAGGTTTTAATCCGCAACGCCAATATTGCCTTGAGCCGGGACCGGCTGCTCAATATGGCCTGGGGGTATGATTTTGAGGGCGACGCCAGAACGGTGGACGTCCATATTGTAAAGCTGCGCAAGAAGCTGGGATGGGAGAATCAGATCAAAACCCTGTATAAGCTGGGGTATCGCCTGGAGACGAGTGTATGAAGCTGTGGCAGAAAATCTATATGACGGCACTGCTTTTGTTTTTGCCGGTACTGAATGTGGGCCTGTTTATGGGCGCCAGGAAAATTTTTGACTACAATATCGAGGCTGCCAAGGATCAGGCCTCGGACGAGGTTCATATGCTCTGCCATACCATCGTCAGGGATATCGAGTCCCTGCCGGGGGTGCAGCAGCTGAGAGAGGGCATTGTGGAGGAGGTCAGCCGGACCTATATTGAATATATGGCCGCCAAGGATTCCAGCGTTACCATGGAAATCACTTACGTGGATGTCAGCGAGGATGTGACCATGGGGCAGCAGCTTGTTCAGATATACATGGGAGGAGATTCGCCTATTTTGTATGTAACAGAACTTCTGGAGACACCCTACGAGGGCTATCAGCTGTACTATACGAAGCCTCTGGATGATTTTTATCAGCTCTGGGATGACCTGAAAACGGTTTTTATGGTGATCAGCTTAAGCTGCTCCATCGTGCTGGCGCTGATTTTGTATCTGCTGCTCTATGAGCTGACCTATCCGCTGTCCCGGCTGAGCACGGAGGTGGAGCGGATGCGCCGTGGAGAGCCCTGGCAGCCTGTGGAGGTGGAGGGAAAGGATGACATTGCCCTGCTGACGGAGCGGTTCAACGAGATGGCGGAGGAGATTCAGGCCCAGCTGGAACAGCTGCAGAGGGAAAACGAGACCAAGCAGCAGCTGGTGGACGATGTGGCCCATGAGCTGCGCACTCCACTGACCGCGATCTACGGATACGCGGAGTATCTGGAGAAGGCCCGCTGTTCGGAGGAGGAGCGGCTGGAGGCTCTGGAATATATTATGATGGAGAGCAAGCGCTTGAGCCACATGGGACAGGAGCTTCTGACCATGGCGATTTTCCGGGAGGATGAGCTGAACCGGGAGGAGATCGATGCGGAGGGCTTTGTGAAGGATATTTCCAGTATGCTGGAGGGAACGCTCCATGAGCGGCGTCTGCGTCTGCAGAAAAATATAGGAGTAAAGTCCTTTATGGGAGACCGGGGCATGCTGATCTGCCTGGCCCGCAATCTGATCGAGAACTCGGCCAGGGCCAGCGAGAGCGGCGGCATCATACAGTTTTATATCTGGGAGGAAAAAGACAGTGTGTGCCTGGCGGTGCAGGATCATGGCATCGGCATGGAGGAAGAGGAGCTGGACCGTATTACGGACGCCTTTTACCGGGTGGATAAGGCCAGGAGCCGTTCCAACGGGGGCGCGGGCATCGGTTTGAGTCTGTGTGCGCTGATTGTCAGAAAGCACGGCGGCACCATGGAGTTTGAGTCCCAGGTGGGGCTGGGCACAACGGTGACGGTTACTTTGCCTGTTATTTTGCCGGTTCCCATGCCGGAGGAGGTGGACGAAGAGGATGAAATATAATATTCTGACATTTCTGGCCGCGGCGCTGATGGTGGCGGTGGCGACCATGGCCCTGAGCAGCGGCATGTGGATTTATGAGCAGAACCGGCTGGAGACGGAGGAGGTGCGGACGCCCACTACCATCAGCAATTCCATCGGAACGATTTACAGCAATTCCGCGCAGGATGAGGAGCAGGAGAGCGAAAGCGAGGCCGCGGGCGGGGATGGCGCTGATATTTCGCCGGAAGAGAGCGCTTCGCAGGATGAGGATTTGAACGGGGAATGATACAGGAGCAATGAGTGAAATAAATGTATCTGTGAAAATCAGATGACCGTGATCAGGAACGAAATTTGCGCGGGATTTCAGAAGGCGCGGGAAGGAAAACGTGATGATTGATTATACCGAGGGAAGCGGAAAGCAGTATCATATTCAGGTGGGGCCGGGCGAGGTGGGAAGGTATGTGCTTCTGCCGGGCGACCCCAAACGCTGCCGGAAAATCGCGGCGTATTTTGACGAGCCGAGGCTGATCGCGGACAGCCGGGAGTTTGTGACCTACACGGGCACTCTGGATGGAGTGAAGGTCAGCGTGACAAGCACCGGCATCGGAGGCGCCAGCACCTCCATCGCTTTGGAGGAGCTGACACGCTGCGGCGCGGACACCTTTCTGCGGGTAGGCACCTGCGGCGGCATGGATGTGGACGTAAAGGGCGGGGACCTGGTCATTGCCACCGGGGCAATCCGCATGGAGGGCACCAGCAAGGAGTATGCGCCCATTGAGTATCCGGCGGTGGCAGATCTGGAGGTGACCAACGCTCTGGTACAGGCGGCCCAAAGGCTGGGAGCGGTTTATCACACTGGCGTGGTGCAGTGCAAGGACGCTTTTTACGGGCAGCATGAGCCGGAGAAGCTGCCGGCGGGCTATGAGCTGACGCAGAAGTGGCAGGCCTGGCTGAAAATGGGCTGTAAGGCCAGCGAGATGGAGTCCGCGGCGCTGTTTATCGTGGGCGGATATCTGCGGGCCAGGACCGGGACATGTCTGCTAGCCGTCGCCAATCAGGAGAGAGAGCGGCTGGGGATGGAGAATAAGCAGGTGCATGATACGGAGCTGGCGATACGGACGGCGGTGGAGGCGGTGAGGGAGCTGATTAGACGGGACGCAAAAGGGTCGCGTGAAGGAAAAAGAAGGTGACAGATAGATGAAATATAAGAGAATATTTGTGATTGTGATTGATTCTCTGGGGATCGGGGCCATGCCGGACAGTGCGGAGTATGGCGATATCGGGGTGGATACGCTGGGGCATATCGCGGACAGCGTGGAGGAGTTTCAGATTCCGAATCTGCGCAGGCTGGGGCTGGCCAATCTGCATCCCATGAAGGGGGTGGAGCCTGTTGAAAGGCCGCTGGGCAGATACGCGGAGCTTTATGAGCGCAGTGTCAGCAAGGATACCATGACGGGGCACTGGGAGATGATGGGGCTGCATATTACTGCTCCCTTTAAGAGCTTTACGGATACAGGGTTTCCGCCGGAGCTGATCGGGGAGCTGGAAAAGCGTTGCGGCAAGAGGGTGATCGGCAACAAGTCCGCCAGCGGGACGGAGATTCTGGAGGAGCTGGGGGAGGAGGAGATCAATACCGGCGCCATGATCGTTTATACCTCCGCCGACAGTGTGCTGCAGATCTGCGGCAATGAGGAGACCTTTGACTTACAGAACCTTTATCGCTGCTGCGAGATCGCCAGAGAGCTGTGCATGCGGGAGGAGTGGAAGGTAGGGCGGGTTATCGCCAGGCCCTATGTGGGAAAGCGTAAGGGCGAGTTCGTGCGCACTGCCAACCGCCATGATTACGCGGTGGAGCCTTACGGGCGCACTGCGCTCAATGCGCTGAAGGACGCCGGGTATGACGTGATCAGTATCGGCAAGATCAACGATATTTTCTGCGGCCAGGGCATCACGAAGGCGCTGAAATCAAAGAGCAGCGTCCACGGCATGGAGCAGACCATTGAAGAGCTGTCTGAGGATTTCACCGGCCTGTGCTTCACCAATCTGGTGGATTTCGACGCTCTCTGGGGACACCGCAGGAATCCTGTGGGCTACGCGCAGGAGCTGGAGCGCTTCGATGAGAAGCTGGGGCAGTTTATGGAGGCCATGGGGGAGGAGGATCTGCTGATCATTACTGCGGACCACGGCAATGACCCCACCTACACGGGCACGGACCACACCAGGGAGAAGGTGCCCTTTATCGCCTGGTCAAAGAAAATGGAGGAGGGCGGCCCACTGCCGGCGCAGGATACCTTCGCCGTGATCGGCTGTTCTATAGCTGACAATTTCGGCGTGCCCATGCCGGAGAACACCATCGGAAGCTCCATTCTGGAAAGGCTGTGACAGAGAGACCGCTTTCATTGCGGGTTCTTACGCGGGCGCGTCAGGCCGGAATAGGAAATTGCGGATTTTGTATAAAAAAAGATTGATAAATATACAAAAAATCCTTCATAAACCAGTTGACGAAAAAAGTCAATGCGTGTAAAATCTGTGTCAGTGAGGTGTAAAATTTATGATCTCACGAATTGCTGCCGCTGTGGTGAAATCCGGCTGTGGGTTACCTGCCGGGTCAGCTGTGGGCGGCGGCAGGAGCATTCAAATTACACTTTAGGAGGGAAAAAATGAGAAAGAAACTTTTTGCGTTAGCTCTGTGCGCCGTCATGGTGTTCGGCCTTATGGCGTGCGGCAGCTCCGACTCAACTTCCACCAGCTCCGATGAGCCGTACAAGATCGGCATGGTAACCGATACCGGCGGCGTCAACGACGGCTCCTTCAACCAGTCATCCTGGGAAGGCCTGTCACAGTTGGGCGAGGACTATGAGGGCCTGATTGAGGTCAATTATCTGGAGTCCGCTACGGATTCTGATTATTCAGCCAATATTGAGACCTTCCTGGACGAGGATTATGACCTGATCATCGGCGTGGGCTATATGCTGGCGGATGCCATCGGCGAGGCCGCTGACGCCAACCCGGACGTCCTGTTCGCCATCATCGATGACAGCACCAACGCGGACAAGGAGAATGTTGCCTGCCTGATGTTTGAGCAGTCTCAGGCCTCTTACCTGGTAGGTTATGTGGCCGGCCTGATGACCGAGAGCAACGTGGTTGGTTTCGTGCTTGGCATGAGCACCACCACCATGAATGAGTTTGGTTACGGCTATGTGGCCGGCGTTCTGGATGCCAATCCGGATGCCACCGTTCTTCAGGCCAACGCCAATTCCTTCGGCGATTCCGCTACAGGCAAGTCTCTGGCCAACGCTCAGATTACCAACGGCGCTGACGTGATCTTCCACGCCGCCGGCGGCACCGGCCTTGGCGTTATTGAGGCCTGCAAGGAAGCCAATATCTATGCCATCGGCGTAGACTCTGACCAGTCGAGCTACGCTCCTGACAACGTGATCACTTCCGCCATGAAGCGTGTGGATACCGCTTCCTATGAGATCGGCCTTGACGCTTACGAGGGCAACTTCACCGCGGGCGTTCATACCTACGATCTGTCCAGCGAGGGCGTTGACATCGCTCCTACCACGGACCTGCTTCCGGATGATGTGCTGACCGCAGTGGAAGAGCTCAAAGAGCAGATTATCGCCGGCGATATCGTGGTTCCGAAGACTCAGGAGGACTTTGAGGCGGCCTACGGCGACGTTTACGAGCTTGACTGATTTCAGGGTTAAGACAAATCAAACATAATGAAGGGCTGACACTTTCCGCGATGATGAGATCTGCGCAGAGGGCGTCAGCCTTCTTTTGTAAAAGGAGCGAGTGCGGGCGCCGGACGCTTCACAGTTTTTTTATGAAGTTTTCCGAAGTTTGTACAGAAATGCTTTGCATTTCCTTAAGCTTTTGTTTATAATAGATGAAAATAATTGTTCGGGGAGGTGCTATATGAGACCGATTTCGATGGAGAGAGTGGAGCAGACCAGGAAGGACATCCTGGATATCATTGAAAGCCCCGTCCTGACCCACGAGCAGAAGCTGACCAACCTTGCCAATCAGGCGGATTCCCTGATGGAGGTCCTGGATTTGCCTGAGGGGCTGGAGGAATATCTGGAGCCTGTTGAGGGAAAGCAGTGTATCTGCGACCTGTACGAGGGCCACGCGCCCATGCGCCCCCGGTATATTATTCCGGATTATGATAAGTTTTTCACGGAGGGCAGCGAGTTTCTGCAGCTGAAGCCTCCCACTGATTTCTTTGAAGCGATCAACAATCTGCTGATCATTTATAAACACGTACCCAGCATCACCAACTATCCGGTGTATGTGGGCGCGCTGGACAAGCTTCTTGACCCGTTCATCACGGACATGGATGACGATCTTGTCAAAAAGCATCTGAAATTATTCCTGACACATATTGACAGAACCGTGCTGGATTCCTTTTCCCACGCGAATCTGGGACCAGAGGCCACAAGGGCGGGCCGCCTGATTCTGGAGGCGGAGCGGGACCTGGAGCTGGCGGTGCCTAATATTTCCTTAAAATACGATGAGGACATCACGCCCGATGACTTTGCCATCGAGGCGGTGAAGACCTGTTTAAGGAGCGCCAAGCCCAGCTTTGCCAATCACAAGATGTTCCGCTCCGAGCTGGGGGACGATTATGTAATCGCCAGCTGCTACAACGGTCTGCTCTGCGGCGGTGGCTCCTATACTTTGTGCCGCCTGATTCTGGGAAATATCGCGAAGCGGGCGGAGAATATTCAGGACTTTAAGGAAAACGTGCTTCCGAAGGTCATGGATTTGCAGGCCCGCTACATGGATTCCCGGGTACGCTTTATCGTGGAGGAGAGCGGCTTCTTTGAACACCATTTTCTGGCAAAGGAGGGCCTGATTCACCGGGATTGCTTTACCGCCATGTACGGCCTGGTAGGGCTGGCGGACGCGGTCAATATTTTATTTGAAAAAGAAGGAAAAGAGGGCCGCTTCGGTCACAGTGCGGAAGCGGATCAGCTGGGCGTGGAGATTATGGATCAGATCGACGCCTTCAATCAGGCCCATGAGGCGCCCTACTGCGAGGCCACCGGCGGACATTATCTGCTGCACGCCCAGGTGGGGATCGCCCAGGATGTGGGCATCACTCCCGGCACCCGGATTCCCATCGGGGAGGAGCCGGACACGCTCTTTGAGCATCTGGAGAACTGCAGCCTGTTCCACAAATATTTCCCATCCGGCACGGGAGATATCTTCCCCATGGAGATGACCGCCCGCAAGAACCCCCAGTTTATTCTGGATGTGGTCAAGGGCGCGTTCAAAAAGAATCTGCGCTATCTGTCTTTCCATGACAAGGACAGCGACGTCATCCGCATCACCGGCTATCTGGTGAAGCGCTCCGAGATAGAGAAATACCAGAAGGGCGAGAGAGTACTGCAGAATACCACCCAGCTGGGCGCGGGGGCCGTGCAGAACGGCAGAGTACTGGAGAGAAAGGTTCGTTAGTCCATGGAGGATTGCTATCTGAAAAATCAGCCGTGTCCGATGATTCAGCAGGACCCGGCAAACCGGCTGTATCCGGTCAACCAGATCATTCCCTTCAGCTGTGTGGACGGGCCGGGCAACCGAACTGCGGTCTTTTTGCAGGGCTGTAATATTGACTGCCGGTACTGCCACAATCCGGAGACCAGGCGGTTATGTGTAAACTGCGGAGCCTGTGTGGCTAAATGCCCCGTTCACGCCCTGTACATAGAAGACGGCAAAGTGAAATTTTTGCCGGAAAAGTGTGTGCGCTGCGACACCTGCATCCATGTCTGCCCCAACGACGCCAGCCCCAGAATCCGCTATATGAGCGCCCAAGAAGTCTTTTCGGAGGTACAGAAATACGCTGTTTACATCAGCGGTGTCACTGTTTCCGGTGGGGAATGCACCCTGTATCCGGATTTCCTGGCGGAATTTTTTACCCTGTGTAAAAAGGCGGGACTGAATACCCTTCTGGACAGCAACGGCATGATTTCCTATGAAGCCCTGCCTGATGTGATGGCGGTGACGGATGGCGTCATGCTGGACATCAAAGCTTTTGACAGCGGGGAGCATAAAAGAGTCACCGGCTTTGACAACACCCAGGTGCTGCAGAATGCCGCTTATCTGGCGGATACCGGAAAGCTGGCCGAGATCCGCACTGTCATGGTGCCCGGCTTAAACGACGGTGAGGCTATCATTCAGGAAATCGCTGCCTATCTGAAGCCTCACATGGACATCGCCTCCTTACGCTACAAACTGATCGCCTTCAGACAAAATGGCGTCAGAGAACAATACAGACACTACCCCCAGCCGGACGCAGATTACATGGAAAATATGCGCAAATGCGCCTTGCAGGCCGGTTTCCGGGAGATCATAGTAATATAGTAAGCAGGAGACAACATCTCCAGAAATATACAATAATAATCACACAGCACATACGTAAGGAGGACAACAGGTGGGAAACGAACAGAAAACCGCCGCCGTTGAGATGAAAGGAATCGTCAAAAAATTCGGCGATTTCGTCGCCAACGACCACATCGACCTGACCGTACAAAAGGGAGAGGTCCATGCGATTTTGGGCGAAAATGGCGCGGGCAAAAGCACTTTGATGAACGTGCTCTACGGCTTGTATCAGCCGACGGAGGGCGAAATCTTCATCAACGGACAAAAGGTGATCATGGACGGCCCCAACAAAGCCATTGAGATGGGTATCGGCATGGTCCACCAGCACTTCATGCTGGTACAGCCCTTCACGGTGGTGGAAAATATCGTCCTGGGCATCGAGCCGACCAAAGGGCTTGTGGTGGACTTAAAGAGCGCCAGAGAAAAGGTGGTGGAGCTCTCCAAACGCTACAACATGGCCATCGATCCGGACGCGAAGATCGAGGATATCAGCGTGGGCATGCAGCAGAGAGTGGAAATCTTAAAGGTTCTCTACCGCGGCGCTGACATCCTGATTCTGGACGAGCCTACCGCGTCCCTGACACCTCAGGAGATCACGGAGCTCATCGAGACCATCGGCCACCTGACCAAGGACGGCAAGTCCGTCATCCTCATTACCCATAAATTAAAGGAAATCACCTCCTGTGCCGACAGGTGCACCATCATCCGCGCCGGCAAATATATCGACACCGTGGACGTGGACCAGGTCAACGAAAACGAGCTGGCCGCCATGATGGTGGGTCGTGACGTGTCCTTTACCGTGGAGAAGCCGGACAAAACGCCCGGCGATGTGGTTCTGGAGGTTAAGGATCTGCACGGCAACGATTACCGTGACATCGAAATTCTGCGCGGCTTCAATATTCAGGTGCGCAGCGGGGAAATCGTGGGTATCGCCGGTGTGGACGGCAACGGCCAGACGGAGCTTGTGGAAATCCTGACCGGCCTCAAAAAGGCGACCTCCGGCAGCGTGACCGTCAACGGGCAGGATGCCTACAACGTGACGCCGAGACGGGCCTTTGACCTGGGAGTCACCTCCATCCCCGCGGACCGGCAGAAGTACGGCCTGGTGCTGGACTTCACCGTGGCGGAGAATCTGATTTTGCAGAATTATGAAAAGCATCCCTTCGCGAAAAAGGGCTTTCTTCAGAAGGGCAATATCGACACCCACGCGAAGGAGCTGATTGATAAATTTGACATTCGCCCCAGAGGAACCGAGCAGCATCCGGCGGGCACTCTGTCCGGCGGCAACCAGCAGAAGGTGATTATCGCCAGAGAGGTGACCAACGACAGCGACCTGCTGATCGCGGTGAACCCCACCCGCGGCCTGGACGTGGGTGCCATTGAGTTTGTACATAAGTACCTGGTGGAGCAGAGGAATAAGGGGAGAGCGGTGCTTTTAGTTTCCTTTGAGCTGGACGAGATTATGAGCCTGTCCGACCGGATCGAGGTTATTTTCGAAGGAAAAATCACGGGCTCCGTACCCGGAAAAGACGCGGATGAGAAAACGCTTGGCTTTATGATGGCGGGAGGTGCGCAGCATGAATAAAGAAAAAAAATCTCTGATCCAGAGCATTGCGGACGGCAACGTGCTCTACACCATCATCGCTATTGTGGTCGGTTTCATCGTGGGAGCGGTCCTGCTGGCTATTATCGGGATCAGCCCCATCGCCGCTTACGGCAAGCTGTTCACCGGGGCTTTGAGCAAGCCCAAATATATCGCCTGGTCCGTGGTTTACGCCACACCCCTGATTCTGACCGGCTTATCTGTCGCCTTTTCCTTTAAGACCGGCGTCTTCAATATCGGCGCGGAGGGGCAGTTCGTGGTGGGAACCCTGGCCGCCAGCGTGGTGGGCGTCTGTGTTACCCTGCCTCCGGTGCTGCACGCTGTCTGCTGCGCTCTGGCCGCCATGGCGGCGGGCGGACTGTGGGGAGCCGTTGTGGGCCTTTTAAAGGTGAAAAAAGGTATCAACGAGGTCCTTTCCTATATTATGTTTAACTGGATTGCTTATTATCTGAGCAATTACATGGTCAATCTGCCCTTCCTGGAAAATGAGGGCAATGTGGAGGCCACCAAAAATATTCTGTCCTCCGCGTCCATCGTGTGCCCGGAATGGATCACCAGCCTGACCGGCTGCTCCTATACCAATTGGGGCATTCTGGTGGCGATTGTGGTGGCGGTGATCATCTGGGTGATTATCAACAAGACTACGCTGGGATATCAGCTCCGCTCCGTGGGCTTTAATAAAAACGCCGCGGAGTACGGCGGCATTAACTCCAACGCCGCGTTCCTGAAGGCCATGGCCATCTCCGGCGCGCTCTCCGGCCTGGGCGGCATGGTGCAGCTGTGCGGCATGTCCTACCGTATCAGCCAGTTCGCGGGACAGGAGGGCTACGGTTTCCAGGGCATTACTGTGGCGCTGATCGGCTCCTCAAACCCCATCGGCTGTATTTTCGCGGGCCTGTTCTATGGAATTATGAAGTACGGCGGTACCAAGCTGACACTGATCAACGCGCCCAGCGAGGTGATCGATATCATCATGGGCGTCATTGTGCTGTTTATCGCCGTATCTCATGTATTTAAGGTTCTTTTGACCAACAGAAAGGGAGGAAAGAAGAAATGAGTGTATTTATTACAGATCTTGGCCTGGTGATCAACGCCATGCTGTTGGCCACGCCGCCGCTTCTGTTCGCCGGCCTGGGCTCCTGCTTTTCTGAAAGAAGCGGTGTGGTAAATATCGGAATTGAGGGCATGATGACAGTGGGAGCCTTCACCGGCTCTGTGGTTGCTTTGTATCTCGGAAACGGCTGGCTTGCCTTCCTTTGCGCCGGTCTTGCGGCCGCCCTGGTGGCTGTGATTCACGCCGTCGCCTGTATTACCTTCGGAGCGGATCAGACCATTTCGGGTACCGCCATCAACTTCCTGGCGCCGGGCCTTGCCATCTTTATCTGCCGCGCCATGTTTGACAATTCCTCGGATACGCCGCCCATTGATACCTCCGCCAAGCTGCCCAAGCTGTTTGAGGGTATCTTCCCGGTGGGTTCCTTTGGCTACAATGTATTCTGTACCTACGCGGCCGCGTATCTCTGCTTTATTCTGGTGGCGGTGGCCTGGTTTGTGTTTTATAAAACCCGTTTCGGCATGAGGCTGCGGGCCGTGGGCGAGCATCCCAAAGCCTGCGATACCCTGGGCATCAACGTTCATCGTGTTCGCTATATCTGTGTGATTTTATCCGGCTTTCTGGCCGGCTTGGGAGGCGCTTATATTACGTTGGCAACGGTGAACCAGTTCCGTCCTACGCTGATCGTCGGGCAGGGTTTCATCGCCATCGCGGCTGTGATTTTCGGCAAGTTCACGCCCCAGGGAACCCTGAAGGGGTGCCTGATTTTCGGCCTGTGCAACGGCATCAAGACGCTGTTGAGCAGCAACTCCAGCGTGACGGTTTCTCCCAATCTGATTTCCATGATTCCCTATGTGGTGACCATCCTGGCGCTGATTTTCTTTGTAGGGAAGAGCAGTGTGCCGGCGGCCAGCGGGAAGCCGTATGTGAAGGAAAAGTAATTTTATGATTGCGGGAGCGCTTTTTGCGAAGCAATCCATGGTATCATACCTTTTTGTCACTTTAATCATTTTATTTTGAAATGAGTTAGTCTGCCGTTGAGAAAATCAGCGGCAGATTAGTCAATGGCGGATTTTATCTGAGAGAACGGTATCGAATGGAAAAAACGACAACGGAAATTCTTTTTGAAAAAGCGAAGGAGGCCAGGACCCGCGCCTACACGCCCTACTCCCACTATCAGGTGGGGGCGGCGCTTTTGTGTGCGGACGGGCAGATTTTTACCGGCTGCAATATTGAGAACGCGGGGCATACTCCGGCCAGCTGCGCGGAGCGGACGGCTTTTTTTAAGGCGGTCAGCGAGGGCGTCAGGGACTTTAAGGCGATCGCGGTGGTGGCGGGGCCGGAGGGCGGCGAGCTTGTGCGGACGGCGCCCTGCGGGGTGTGTCGGCAGGTGATGATGGAGTTCTGCGACTATGAGTCTTTTCGGATTTATCTGGGGACGGGGGCAGAGGACTGCGTGTGCTATACGCTGAAGGAGCTGCTGCCGCATGGGTTTGGACCGAGGAATTTGGAGTTTTGAGGGGGTGTGTTATGATTGATATCCACTTGCATTTTGATGGATCTCTTCCTCTGGAATTAGTCGCCCGACAGGCAAAAAAGCAGAATTTACCTTACGCGAATTTATCAGAAGAGGAATTGCGGGATCGTATTGTTTGTCCGCTGGACTGCGCCAGTCTGAATGATTTTCTGGCGAGGTTTGAGATTCCGCTGGAGATTTTGCAGACGGCTGACAGCTTGAGTGAGGCTGTGGAGGCGGTTCTTGGGACGCTGAAGGGGCAGGGGATTCTGTACGCGGAGCTTCGGTTCGCGCCTCAGCATCATACCCGGAAGGGGCTGACCCAGGAGGAAGCAGTGCTGGCGGCTTTGGAGGGCCTGCAAAGAGGGCTCTCTGATGGGAAAATCAGGGCGCAGTTGATTTTGTGCGCCATGCGGGGCGATGGAAATGACGCCGCGAATTTTGAGACGCTTGAGCTGGCCGCGAAGTATCTGCACAGGGGTGTGTGCGCCTTTGACCTGGCGGGGGCGGAGGCTCTGTTTCCCACAGAACGCTATCGGGCTTTGTTTGCGCGGGCAGCGGAGATGGAGGTTCCCTTCACTATCCATGCCGGGGAGGCGGCGGGGCCGGAGAGTGTGCGTGCGGCGCTGTCCTTTGGAGCGAAGCGGATCGGACATGGAACGCATGCCATAGAGGATCCGGCGCTGGTGGAGGAACTGAAGGAAAAGCAGGTGGTGCTGGAGTGCTGTGTGATCAGCAATGTGCAGAGCAAATCTGTGGAGAGTATTGAGAAGCACCCGGTGAAATATTATATGGAGCAGGGCCTGAAGGTCACGCTGAATACGGACAATATGACCATTTCCCAGACCAGCATGGCGCGGGAGGTAAGCTATGTGAGGGAGAAGCTGGGACTGACCCCGGCAGAGGAAAAGCAGCTTTATCTGAACGCCGTGGACGGCGCTTTTCTGGATGAAGCATCAAAGGAGGAATTGAAACATGCTGTCGCCAAAGCTTTTTGACCATACCATATTAAAGGCGGACGCCACAGAGGCGTCGGTGAAGAAAATCTGTGACGAAGCCAGAGAATACGGCTTCATGAGCGTCTGTGTCAACAGCTATTACACTGCTTTTGTGGCGGAGCAACTGAAGGGGAGTGGTGTGAAGGTCTGTTCTGTCATCGGCTTCCCCTTAGGACAGATGAGCACTGCCGCCAAGGCGGCGGAGACTTCGGATGTGGTGGCAAACGGCGCTGACGAAGTGGACATGGTGCTGAATGTGGCCGCTCTGAAGGATCAGAAATATGATTTTGTAAAAGAGGATATCCGCAGCGTAAAGGCTGCCTGCCAGGGAAGGCTTCTGAAGGTGATTCTGGAAACTTGCCTCCTGACAAAGGAAGAGATTGTGAAGGCCTGTCAGCTTATCGAGGAAGCGGGGGCTGGTTATGTGAAGACCTCCACCGGTTTTTCCACCGGCGGAGCCACCGCGGAGGATGTAGCCCTGATGCGCGCCACTGTTGGTGACCGCCTGGGCGTCAAGGCCAGCGGCGGCATCCGGGACACGGCAAAAGCGGAGGCTATGGTGGCCGCGGGAGCGTCCAGAATCGGAGCCAGCGCTACGATAGCGATTATAGGCGGAAAACAGTAGTAAATGACGCAAGGTGGTACATTAGTATAAGGTCATTTTATTTCTGCAATAAAGCAGAAATCGGCATTTGAAAAAAGATAAGGCGAAGATGAACGACAGTTTTTCGCCGTTCTTTTTTCAAATGCTGATTTCGGAAATTTGTTGAAAAAAGAAAGTAATATATTCGAAAATGGAATGCATAAAGGAAAGGCAAACTATGGACAACGCATTTTCAAGCACCTCACAATACGTAGCCAGCGAGCAGCTCTTAGCCAGCGTCAACGTGGCCATCGCTCTCGAAAAGCCCCTTCTGATCAAGGGTGAGCCCGGCACCGGCAAGACCATGCTGGCCCAGGCCGTGGCGGATTCTATTGGCAAGCGGCTGATCATCTGGAATATCAAATCCACCACCAAGGCGCAGGACGGCCTGTATATGTATGACACCATTCAGCGTCTGTATGACGGGCAGTTCGGCGAGGAGGGCGTCAGTGATATCGCCCGTTATATCAAGCTGGGCAAGCTGGGGGAGGCCTTTGACAGTGAGGAACAGGTCGTTCTGCTGATCGATGAGATCGACAAGGCGGATCTGGAATTCCCCAATGACCTTCTCTGGGAGCTGGACCAGATGGAGTTTTATATTCACGAGACGAAGCGCACCGTGAAGGCGAAGCACCGTCCCATTGTGATCATCACCTCCAACGCGGAGAAGGAGCTGCCGGACGCGTTCCTTCGCAGATGTATTTTTCATTATATTGATTTCCCGGATAAGGCGCTGATGGAGGAGATCGTCAGGACTCATTACCCGGACGTGGAGCAGCACCTGTTGGAGGACGCCATGAAAGTTTTCTATGATATCCGCGCCATGAAGGATATTCGCAAAAAGCCCAGCACCTCGGAGCTCATAGACTGGATTAACGCCCTGCAGCTGGGCGGCATTCCCACGGAGAAGATCAGGAAGGAGCTGCCGTTTGTGGGAGTGATTGTGAAAAAGGACGAGGATATGGAGATTGTGAAGCAGAAGATCAACCAGTTCTAGAGGAAAAATCATGTTTCAGAATTTTTTTGACGCGTTAAAAAAGAAGGGTCTGAAGGTAACTCTCAGCGAGTGGCTGACCTTCCAGGAGGCTTTAGATAAGGGGCTGGCGGGCAGCAATATGACGCAGTTTTACTATCTGGGCCGCTCTATCCTGGTGAAATCCGAGACGGAGTTTGACAAGTATGACATGGCCTTTGAGGAGTGCTTTCTGCCCGCTCATAAGGAGACCGAGATCAGCAAAAATATGCTGGAGTGGCTGAATAAGGAGGAGATCAATGACCTCTTTCATGAGATGCAGCTGCACGAGATGAACCGGGTGGAGGAGGTCACCATCGATAAGGAGATGGTGGAGGAAACCTTCAAGGACCGGCTGCGGGACCAGGACAGTGAGCACAACGGCGGCTCCTACTGGATCGGCACCATGGGCAAGACCTCTTTTGGCAATACCGGCGGCAATATTGGCGGCATCCGGGTGGGCGGCTCCACCGGTTATCAGTCCGCTTTCTCCGTGGTGGGCGCCCGCAAATACCGGGATTTCAGAGACGACAGGGTGATTGACAATCGGCAGTTTCAGATGGCGCTCCGAAAGCTTCGCCAGTTCAGCTCCAAACTGGATATCCCGGAGACGGAGCTGGACATTGACAACACTGTGGATAAGACCTGCAACCAGGGCGGCGTACTCCATATCGTCATGAAAAAGCCTCGCAAGAACGCCGTCAAGTTGCTCCTTTTAATGGATTCCGGCGGCACCATGATTCCCTACAGCAGCCTGCTCAATGAAATTTTTCAGTCGGTACACAGGGCCAACCATTATAAGGACGTCAAGACCTATTATTTTCATAACTGCATTTATTCCCATGTCTACAAGACGCCGGAGTGCGAGAACGGAGACTGGATTGAGACGGAATGGCTTTTCCGAAACCTAGACAGCGACTATAAGGTGATCATTGTGGGTGATGCGGCCATGGCGCCGGAGGAGCTTTACAGTACCACCGGCAACTATCGCGGCCCCAACGGCGGCCTGTCCGGCTGGGAGTGGCTGCTTTTAGTGACAAAGCATTTCAAAAAGGTCGTCTGGCTCAATCCCAAGATGGCCCCCGGCGACGCCCCCTGGAGGGAGGCGGAGACCGCCATCAAAGGGCTGATTCCCATGTACAAGCTGACCGTGGACGGCCTCAACCGCGCCATGACAAGGCTGATGGTGAATAAATAATCAGAAACCAAAGATGGGAATAATAAAAATTAAAGAATTTTTTACTTGAGCTTTAAAAACCCGGATTGATTAGTTCACCTCTTTATGTTATCATTCCCATAAGGTAAGATCTTTTTCGGAGAATAGGAAGGTGATGGCTGCGTAATGAATAATCCAATTGAAGTAAGAAATGTTGGTTTTTCTGCACTAAAAGATGCGCTTGGCCCTGTAGGAACGGTTCAGTTTATTCAGCAGTTTGATTTGGGGTATGGCGATTATACAAAAGAGAAATATGAGAGTGAGGATATCAGTATTGAGGACGCTGCTTCTCTTATGAGAAAATATAACAGAGAATGAGCGGGCCGGAGGTATGAATATATTTCGCAGATAATGATTATACGCTGAGCAGATTAGCGATTTTTTTGGATGTGCTTGCTATTTCAATAAAAATATAGGATAATATAG
>JAJQBK010000050.1 GCA_021203305.1 Lachnospiraceae bacterium | reverse complement strand
AAGGAATTTGCGTGCAAAACGGGATGAAATCCGAAACACCTAGAATCCAAATTCCGAGAATCTTATATTACCTAAAAACCGAGAAACCTAGAATCTGAAAATATGTAATACATATATCCCGTTGCATAATAAAAGTGCAATGGAAAAATTGGAAATAGAACTGATTGAGGCGTTGAAAAGCGGCTTTGATTTTGATACAATAGATTACGGCGAAGTGTTGGATATGGTTGAAATGAAAAAACGTATTCGACAGGCTAAAGCCATGCACCCATATGAAATACACCACACGGAAAAAAGTGGCTGGTTTACCTGTGTTGATGATGAAACGCAACCTGGAGGAAAGCGGAAAATCCGTAAATGTAGTGAAGAAAACTTATGGGAGGCATTGGCGGAATGGTACATTGACAATCCCAAAAATATAAGCTTAAAAGAACTCTATCCCCAATGGCTGGAATGGAAAACAACTCCCAGAAATCAGGAAAATATTAAGCGGATTTCTGCTGCATGGAATGCCTACTATCTGAAAGAGCCTATGAGTGAAGATATCATTAACAAGCCTTTGTCACGGCTGACTCCCCTCATGTTAAGGAATTGGGCGGAAAGTCTGTTGAAAAAACATTATCCGGTAGATAAACGGAAATTCAGCAGGATGTTTACAATCGTAAACCAGTGCCTTGAATATGCCGCTGATGAAGATATCGGTATACTTTCAGAAAACACATGGCAGAAAGCCCGTAAGAAAATTAACAGAGAATTGATTTTCAGCAATCCTTTACCCTCTGATGAAGAACAGGTTTTCACGGATGACGAGAGAAAAAAGATTATGGAGTTGGTTCATCAGGATTTGGACAAGTACAAAAAGCAACCTACTTCGGCTGGGCTTCAAATACTATTTTTGTTTGTAACGGGCTTGCGTATCGGGGAATGCTGCGGATTAAAGTGGTCAGATATTCACAATGATCGCTTATATATCCGGAGACAGGCCACAAATGAAGTAGTAAAAGAATGGACGAAATCCATGTCCGGTTATCGTGATATTCCATTGACAGAAGAAGCAAAGCATATTTTGTGTGAAGTAGAGGCTTATAATGCAGAACATAATTATACTGCGGAATGGATTTTTCAGAGTGACAATCCAAAGTATGATTATCGGCTGAGTTATAATGCTGCTGATCGGAAATTGAGGAAATTGTGCGCCCGTATGGATACAGTGACAAAGAGTCCTCATAAATGCAGAAAGACATGTATCAGTGCATTGCTTGACTGCCCAGAGGTCAATAACCGGACTGTGCAGCGTTTCGCTGGACATAAGGACTTAAGCACAACCTTTGGATATTATTCTTTTGAGCGTAGAACCAAAACTGAGCAGGCAAAAGCCATTGACAGAGCATTAGCAATCTGACTCGGTACGAATCGTACCGAACGTACCGTCGGTTTTGGATACGATAGGAGTCTGAAATCCCTTATTTTAAAGGGAATTCTAAACATGCAAATAGAGCGGGTGATGGGAATCGAACCCACGTGTCCAGCTTGGAAGGCTGGTGTTCTACCATTGAACTACACCCGCAAATCAATATTTAAAATAAAATCGGGGTGACAGGATTCGAACCTGCGACATCCTGCTCCCAAAGCAGGCGCTCTAGCCAAGCTGAGCCACACCCCGATGCCTGTCAATTTCCCGGAACAGAGATGATTATACTATTGCCATTCACAATTGTCAATAAAAAATTTTGGATGAAAGTGACATATAAAATTTTGGATGAAAGTGACATGGTGAGGACGGGATGTCTCCGCAAATCAGAGACATCCTGTTTTTTTGGATTTTATGTCATGGGAAATTGATTTCCTGATGTTTCTCGGTTATAATGGGTGCAAAAAGGAGGCCGGCGTTTCCGGCGGCAGAAAATGGCGGCGCCGGCACCAGAATAAGAGAAAGAGGGTAAAGGAAGATGACAGTATATGAAGCAGTGAAGGAAAGACACACTATCCGCAAATTTAAGCAGGAGCAGGCCGCACAGGCGGACTTGCTGCAGATTGTAGACTGCGCCCGGCTGGCGCCATACGGAGCCAATGCCCAGCCCTTAAAGTACGCGATTGTGACGGAGGAAGATAAACGGCGTAGCTTGTATCCGCTGATTAAGTATGCTGGTTTTCTCAGGGACTGGGACCCGGCGTTTGAGGAATGCCCGCCCGCGTTTATCGTGATTTGTAATGATACGTCTATCAAGCCCACGGACAGGAGTGAGTGCGACAGCGGCGCGGCGCTCGTGAGCATGTGTCTGGCGGCTCAGGAGCTGGGCTACGGCAGCGTGTGTCTGGGAGCCATCAACAGGCCGGAAATTAAGAAGGTTCTTGGCCTTGCGGACCAGTACGACGTGACTTATCTGCTGGGAATCGGCCGTCCGGCGCAGACAGGGGAGACCTTTGATTTTGCCGGCGATCTGAAATATTATTTCGATGAAAACGGAAACGTGCATGTGCCGAAGAGGACCATGGATGAGGTTCTGATAGAGGTGTAGGGCAAAAATCAGTTATCATGGTGGAAAAAAGGAGAGATGGCTTATTTATGAACAGGCGGCTTTTTGGGGGGAGCATACGGGTATCATCTGTTTTGGCGGCAATTATAATTATGATCAGTATCGCCACGATGATTTTCTATGGATCGAAAAAAGAAGGGCTGCACATTGATGAGGTCTACTCCTACGGCCTTGCCAACAGCGAATATTTGCCGTTTATGCATTTCGGGACGATGGAGTACAGCGTAAAGGACTGGATGCTTGAGTATGGCGCGGGCGAATCTCTGGCTGATCTCTTCCGCAATCTGGTGAATGATTTCAAAATTCTGAAGGAAAGCAATTTTCAGTGGAAGGAAACCGTAATTTATCAGGATTATCTGATTGCGCAGGCGAACAGCTCTGATACCTATACCACTACCTGGGTATCGGGACAGGATTATCAGGATTATATCGCGGTGAGCGAGAGCAATACGTTTAATTACGCTTCTGTCTATTATAATCAGCGCGGCGACGTGCATCCCCCGCTCTTTTATATTCTTTTGCATACTGTATGCTCTGTATTCCAGGGACAATTCTCTGTCTGGTACGCCCTTGGGCTGAATATTGTTATTCTGACGCTCACGCTGATTTTACTTTACCGTATGGTGAGCAGATATCTTGGCGGGGAAACTGTCGCGCTGCTGACAATCGCGGTTTATGGGCTTTCCTGCGGTTTCATGACGACGGCTGTGTTTCTGCGGATGTACGCTTTGCTGACTTTTATGGTGACGGCCTGTCTGTATGTGCATTTGAGGATTGCTGATCAGAAGGATGTTGTCAGGGGGTATACCCGGTTTTTACTGATGATTTCGGTTCTTGGGGGCTTCCTCACGCATTATTACTTTGTAATTTACGCGATTATGATTGCTGTGGTGACGGTATGCCGCATGGCCTGGCATAGACGCTTTAAGCAGATTTTTCAGTATGTGCTTACGCTGGGTGTGAGCGCCGGGATTGGCCTGATAATTTGGCCCTTTGCCATTAAGCATGTTTTTTCCGGCTACAGAGGGCAGGAAGCGCTTGAGGCTTTGGGCGGAGAATATTATTTCAGCAAATTCCGGCTTATGTTTCAGAGTATAGTGGAATCCCTCTTTGAAGGAAACTGGTGGATTTTCTGGATGGCGGTCATTCTGACTATGGGAGGCTGCGTTTTAGAATTTATTTCCCTGTATCAAAAAAAGCATTTGGCTCAGGCCGGATCGACCAAAGCAGAGGAGGCTGTATCAGAGACTGTGCCGGAGAAGAAGAAATTTGAGATTAAAATTTCCGGTCTGTACAGGATGCCTTGGGCGAAGGGATGCCTGGCGGTGCTGCCCGCCGCGGGATATGTGTACGTTGTTTCACAGATTGTGCCGATTTATGTGGAGAGGTATGTGATGTGTGTCTTTCCACTGTGTTGTCTGTTGGTGGTGGCGGGTCCTGCGCTGCTGCTCAGGCGGCTGATACTTTCTCCTCAAGTGAAGGGCGCGGCGGCCGTCCTTTTTGGTGCGGCGCTTCTCTGGTCAGGCAGCTGTTATCTCCATGAGCCGGGGTATCTGGGTACCTCCGGCCAGCTGACGATAGAGCTGCCGGACAACAGCTATTGCGTTTATGTGCTTCATGAGGGAAATTATAATGAAAGCGCTGTGGATTCCACCATACTGGCGCAATGTGAGGCTGTGGCGGTTGTATGGCAGGAAAATCTTGAGGTTTTGACAGGAACCTATGAGTACCATGAAGGCGATACCATTGTGATTGCCGTGGAGGATATTCTGCCTGTGGAGACTGTGATCGCGGAGGTGAGAGAGGTTTTAAATGCTGAGGATCTGACAGAGAGTTTCCTGTGGCAGAGCCAGGCGGCTTACTTTTTTATACTTCAATAAGAGTCCGTTTCCATGAAGGAAGAGGATCAGCGATCCTCTTCCTTCCATTTTTTCTGCACCAGATAGCAGGGCAGACTGACCAGCACGAGGCCGCCGATCAGGTTGCCGATGGTCACGGGAATGAAATTCCTGAGGCTGTTTAAGACTGTCAGGCTGCTTTCAATCTGCTCGGCGGTCAGGCTGTAGTTCTCCGCCAGCATCACATAGTAGGAATTTGTGGAGGCCAGGATTCCGATGGGAATGTAAAACATGTTGGCGACGCAGTGCTCAAAGCCGCAGATCACGAAGCCGAAGATAGGGAAAAAGGCGGAAAACAGCTTGCCGATGGCGTCCGTGGCGGAGGCGGCCATCAGGATGGCCACGCAGACCAGCACATTGCAGAGAATGCCGGAGGCCAGCGCCTTTACGGGAGAGATGGAAACTTTGGAGACGGCCAGCTTGATGGCGTAAGCGCCTAACAGCCCGTTCCCGAGATCCAGATTTCCGCTGAAAAAGAGCAGCACGTCGATCAGCAGTGCCCCAAGCAGATTGCTGAAATAAACGACCGCCAGGTTGCGGATCAGCTGCTTTGCGTTGATTTTTTTCTCCAGGACCGCGATCTCGATCAGGCAGTTGCCTGTAAAAAGCTCCGCTCCGGAGAACACGGTCATCATCAGGCCAACGGGAAAGACGACGCCGGTGACAAGCCGCTGGATTCCCGTATTATCGATGCCAAAGGCCGCCGTGCTGCTGGCCGCGCCTCCTAAAGCGATGAACGCTCCCGCCAGAATTCCCAGCACGATCATACGGCGCAGGGAGAGGCCTGCCTTTACCTGGGCGGACTGGACGTTGATCTCAATTCCTTCCGCGGCTCCGTGAAAATTATCCATGATGTATTTCTCCTCATCTTCATAAGATTTATGATGAAAGCGCGGTCGGCAGTCGGTCCGGGCTTTCACACGCTCAGATTATAACTTTTTTCGCAAAATATCGCAATGATTTTGAAAAAAATGGATGATGAAATTTGACTGAAATCCGGGAAATTCCGGTGATGGCGGAGACGGTGCCCCGGAGGGGAGGTATTTCTTAAGGTTTTTGAAAGTCTTTTCCGAAGGAGCGGTTTGCACTTGACTTGTTGGAATTGCTTTTGTATAATGTGAACGTGAGTACGGCGAACGGCATGTGCGGCGGAAAACGGAAAGCTGAGGACAGCGTGCTGATATGCAGGAGAAGCCAAACTCTGCGGAGGAGGATTCATTATAGTGAATAACAAAGCGAAAAACGGTCTGCTGATGATTGTGTCGGTGGTCATCGTGCTGGTGGTCGTCGTATGCGCGGGCCTGACCTGTCTGTCGTGGATGGAGAAAAGCAAAGAGGAAGAGGCGGTGGAGGCCGAAGCGGAGGTGGCCGACGTCTATACATACGAGGACATTCTGGCCGCGAAGGAGGAGGGCCGTCAGGAGCTTCTGGATGAAATAAAGGAAAAAATCGAGGCGGGCTATAACGCCACCGGCGCGTTGCGCCAGGTCTACGCGGATACCGATGAGATTCTGGTGGCTACGGACGGAGGGATTGTTTTTGTGCCTGTTTCGGAGAATGTGGCGAAGAGCACCTTCTCCCAGGATAATCTGCAAGTGCTGGAGAGCGGCGAGTTCCAGTATGTGGAGAATGGGGAGGTGACCTCCCATAAGGGTATTGATGTGTCCAGATTCCAGGAGGAGATCGACTGGGAGCAGGTGGCCGCGGACGGCGTGGAGTACGCTTTTATCCGTGTGGGTATCCGGGGCTACGGCAGCGGCGCTCTGGTGGAGGACGACTCCTATGAGACCAATGTGGAGGCCGCGCTGGCCCAGGGAATCGCGGTGGGCGTTTATTTTTACAGTCAGGCGATCACTGTGGAGGAAGCCGTTGAGGAAGCGGATTTTGTGTTGGAGGCCGTGGGCCGGTATGACGGCATCACCTATCCCATTGTCATAGATATAGAGAAGGTGGGCGAGGAGGGCGCCAGGGCGGATGCCCTGACGCAGGAGGAGCGCACCGAAGTTTGCCTTGCCTTCTGTGAACGGATAGCGGAGGCCGGCTATACTCCCATGATTTATGGAAATACGGAGACCTTCACACTGCTGCTGGATATAGAGCAGATAGAGCAGTATGACCGCTGGATCGCGTTTTATGACGAGGTTCTCTGCTTCCCATACGAATTTTCTGTCTGGCAGTACACTCACAACGGTACGGTAGCCGGTATTAACAGCGGCACGGATTTAAATCTTTCTTTTAAGGAATGGTAAAGGATGAGCTTTGAGCATAATATCAGAAGGGTGGTTCCGTACGTTCCGGGGGAGCAGCCCAATCAGCCGGGCATGATCAAGTTAAATACCAATGAGTGCCCCTATCCGCCTTCTCCAAAGGTGGAGGAAGCGTTAAAGGAAATGGACGCGGGGCAGCTGCGGCTGTATTCGGATCCGACGGCGGCGGAGCTGATTGACGCCCTGGCGGACAGGTATGGAGTGGACCCGGCGCAGGTGTTTGTGGGAGTGGGCAGCGATGATGTGCTGGCCATGGCTTTTCTCACGTTTTTTAACAGTGAAAAGCCGGTTCTTTTTCCGGACATCACCTATTCTTTCTATGACGTGTGGGCGGAATTGTTTCGGATACCGTATCAGATCTGCCCTCTGCGGGATGATTTTTCCATTGATATCGAGGACTATATACGGCCCAACGGCGGCATTGTGATTCCCAACCCGAACGCGCCCACGGGCCTTTTGGAAGCGGTGGGAAATCTGGAGAAGGTGATCGCTGCTAATCCGGACAGCGTGGTGATTATTGACGAGGCGTACATAGATTTCGGCGGGAAAAGTGTTCTGCCGCTGGTGGAGCAATACGAAAATCTGCTGGTGGTGCAGACCTTTTCCAAGTCCAGGGCCATGGCGGGGGCGAGAATTGGCTTTGCCATCGGCTCCCGGAAGCTGATCCGTTATCTGAATGATGTGAAATTTTCCTTTAATTCTTATACAATGAGCCGCATGAGTCTGGCCGTCGGCAGGGCGGCTCTGGAGGATGAGGACTATTTTCAGAAGATCACGGCCAAAATCGTGGAGACCAGGGAATGGACCAAAAGGGAACTGGCGGCGCTGGGTTTTTCCTTCCCGGATTCTTATGCCAACTTTATTTTTGCCACACATGAGAGGGTGGGCGCGGAGCGGATTTTCGCGGCGCTGCGGGAGCGGAATATTTATGTCCGGTATTTCAAAAAGCCGCGCATCGACAATTATCTGCGGATTACCATAGGAACCCCGGAGCAGATGGAGGCGTTGATCAGCGCACTGCGGGATATTGTAAAGTGAGGAGAGATTATGTACCAGTATTTGATTATTTTTGTGATTTCCGTGGTGCCTCTGATTGAGTTGAGAGGCGCGATCCCCGTGGCGGTGGGAATGGGGCTGCCCCTGATTCCCAGCTATATTATCTGTATTATCGGCAATATGATTCCGGTCCCGATTATTTTCTTTTTCGCCAGGAAGGTGCTGGAATGGGGGGCGGATAAGCCGGTCATCGGGAAGTTTTTCACCTTCTGTCTGGAAAAGGGGCACAAGGGCGGCGTGAAGCTGCAGGAGAAGGTGGGGCGCAGCCTGTTTGTGGCGTTGCTTTTGTTTGTGGGCATTCCGCTGCCGGGCACGGGCGCCTGGACGGGAACGCTGGCGGCCAGCCTTCTGGATATGGATTTTAAGTCCAGCGTGGTGGCCGTGACGCTGGGCGTTCTGCTGGCGGGCGTGATTATGAGCGTGGGCAGCATGGGCGTGTTCGGAGCGATCAGCGGGCTGTTCGGGTAAAATCTTCAGGCTGTATGGAAAGATGGGTGACCGGAAGAGACCGGTGAGAAGGTTTTCAGAGCTTGACGGCTGCCCGGGAAAATAGAATGGAGAAAGCCATGGATAGCTATACGGGCTTTGCGGGAGTATATGATGAGCTGATGGACGCCGCTCCTTACGGGGAGTGGTGTCAGCGTATTGTGGATTATATTGAGAAATACGGCGTTTCCAGGCCGGTTCGCGGGAGAATGAACGATGGGCAGACCCTGGACGAGGCTCTGGAGAGTGAAAAGAATCTGGTGCTGGATCTGGGCTGCGGAACCGGGACGCTGACGGAGCTGATGGCGAGGCGGGGCTATGACATGATCGGCATCGACCTGTCGTGTGAGATGCTGCTTCTGGCGTTGGAGAAAAAAGAGGCGGCGGGGCTGGATATCATGTATTTCTGCCAGGATATGCGGGAGCTGGATATGTACAGCACCATCGGCACGATCTATTCCGTCTGTGATTCTGTCAATTATCTTCTGGAGGATGAGGACGTCATACAGTGCTTCCGGCAGGTCAATATGTTTTTATTCCCGAGGGGGCTGTTTTTATTTGATTTTAATACGGTATACAAATATGAGCAGATCGGAGATTCGGTGATTGCGGAAAGCCGGGAGGACTGCAGCTTTATCTGGGATAATTATTATCATCCCCAAACCCATACCAATGAATATGACCTGACGATTTATCAGCGGCAGGAGGGCGATCTGTACCGGCGTTTTGACGAGACCCATGTGCAGCGGGGCTATACGCTGGAGGAGATGAAGGGGTTTCTGACGGCGGCGGGGCTGGAATTCCTTGAGGCGATCGACGCGGATACCGGGGGAGAAGTGACCGCGGCCTCGGAGCGGATTTTTGTGGCGGCCAGGGAAAAGGAGAAAGCCTGTCCGGAACCGGTGAAATAAGGCACGGTTGGATGGAAATCCGGACGGGCAGAAGGAAGCGGGAAACAGAGGATGATTTTTTGCCTGAAACCGGTAGAGGAAAGAAGGAAATTTTATGTCAGATTACATTGTGAGGGCGACGGCGGCCAACGCCCAGATCCGGGCCTTTGCCTGTACCACGAGGGAGACGGTGGAGGAGGCCAGGAAGCGCCATGAGACCACGCCGGTGGCCACGGCGGCGCTGGGGCGGCTGATGAGCGGGGCGCTGATGATGGGCGTTTCCATGAAAGGGGAGAAGGATATTCTGACCCTGCAGATTCAGGCGGACGGGCCGATACAGGGGCTTACCGTGACGGCGGATTCTCAGGGGCATGTGAAGGGCTATGCGGGAAATCCTTATGTGAATCTGCCCTTAAACGCGAAAGGCAAGCTGGATGTATCCAAAGCTGTGGGCAAGGGTATACTGAATGTAATCAAGGATCTGGGAATGAAGGAACCCTACAACGGGCAGATTGAGCTGGTCAGCGGGGAAATCGGCGAGGATCTGACTTATTATTTCGCGGCTTCCGAGCAGATCCCGTCCAGCGTGGGCCTGGGGGTGCTGGTGGACAGGGATTATACTGTGGCGCAGGCCGGGGGCTTCATTGTCCAGCTGATGCCCTTCGCGTCAGAGGAGATCATCAGCAGACTGGAACAGAACGTGCAGAGGGTTACCTCTGTGACGGCGCTTTTAAGCCAGGGAATGACGCCGGAAGAGCTTCTGCGGTATGTGCTGGAGGGCTTTGATGTGGAGTTCACGGACACGGTTCCGGCGTCCTTCTCATGTGACTGCTCCCGTCAGAAGACGGATAAGGTGCTGATTTCTGTGGGGCGCAAGGAGCTGCAGAGTATGATCGATGAGGGGGAGCCGGTGGAGATTAAGTGCCATTTCTGTAATACGGCGTATGAATATACTTCGGATGAACTGCGGAGACTGTTGAGGCAGGCGAGGTAGGCTCTGATTTGCAATTATCTACAGAGCTTTAAAGTTTGGTAATTGAAAATGACAAAGAGACAGGAGTTATTTGATAGAGAAATAAGGCATCGTTCTTTTATAGAATAACCGGCGCCGGAAATGGAAACGAACAATGAAAGACGGATTTGTCAAGGTCGCGGCAGTTACGCCGAAAATTAAGGTGGCGGACGCCGATTATAATACTTTAAACAGCATTGTGGAGGCGCTGGAGGCGTACCGGCAGGGGGCGGGCGTCATTGTGCTGCCGGAGCTTTGCATCACCGGATATACCTGTCAGGATCTGTTTGAGCAGGAGACTCTGCTACGGGAAGCGCTGAAGGGACTTAGAGAGTTTATCGCGGCAACCGGGGGCAGCAGGGCGCTGTTTTTTATCGGGCTTCCCTTTGAGAAGGAGGGGAGGCTTTACAATGTGGCGGCGGCGGTCAGCGACGGGAAGCTTCTGGGGCTGGTGCCCAAGCGCAATCTGCCTATGTACGCGGAGTTTTATGAGGGCAGGAATTTTGCCTCCGGCAATGAGACGCCGGGGTATGTCAGCTTTGAGGGCAGGCAGGTGCCCTTTGGCTGTAATCTGATTTTTTCGTGTGAAAATATGCCCGGCCTTCAGGTGGCGTGCGAGCTCTGTGAGGATCTGTGGGTGCCCATCTCCCCGTCCCAGCGCCACGCGAAAGCCGGTGCCAATCTGATTGTCAATCTGTCCGCCTCCAATGAAACTGTTGGAAAGGCGGCATATCGGCGCAATCTGGTTTCCTCCACCTCCGCCAGGCTGGTGGCGGGGTATCTTTATTGCAGCGCGGGGGAGGGAGAGTCCACTCAGGATCTGGTCTATGGCGGCCATAATATTGTCTGTGAGAACGGGACGGTGCTGGCGGAGTCGAAGCGGTTCGGAGCCCAGACGATTTTCGCGGATCTGGATGTTCAGCGGCTGAATCATGACAGGAGAAAGCTGTTTGCTTTTCAGGATCAGGAGGATAACGCCATGTATCTGCATGTGCCGTTTTGCCTGAAAGAGCAGGAGGTAAGGCTGGAAAGGGTTTTTGCTAAAACACCCTTTGTGCCGGAGGACGATAAGGACCGGCAGGAGAGGTGTGAGGAGATTCTCTCTATTCAGGCTCATGGGCTGAAAAAGCGTCTGGAGCACACGGGCTGTGGGAGAGCGGTGATCGGTTTAAGCGGAGGACTGGATTCCACGCTGGCTTTGCTGGTGACGGTGAAGGCCTTTGATTTGCTGGGACTGGACAGGGCGGGCATCCGCTGTGTGACCATGCCCTGTTTTGGCACTACCGACAGGACCTATCATAATGCCTGTACACTGGCGGGCGTTTTGGGCGCCAGACTGGAGGAAATTGATATTAAGGAATCTGTGACCCTGCATTTTCGGGATATCGGGCAGTATATGGATAATCATGACGTGACTTATGAGAACGGACAGGCCAGAGAGCGGACGCAGATTCTCATGGATATCGCCAACCGGGACAACGGAATAGTCATCGGCACAGGCGATATGTCCGAGCTGGCTCTGGGGTGGGCTACCTACAACGGCGATCATATGTCCATGTACGGCGTCAACGCTGGCGTTCCCAAGACACTGGTCCGCCATCTGGTGAAATATTACGCAGATATGTCCCAAGGGACGCCTACGGTGTGTGGCGTGGAGCGGCTGAAATCTGTGCTGGAGGATGTGCTGGATACCCCGGTAAGCCCGGAGCTCCTGCCTCCCGTGGAGGGAGCCATTTCCCAGAAAACCGAGGATCTGGTGGGCCCCTATGAGCTGCACGACTTTTTCCTGTATTATATGCTGCGCTACGGATGTTCCCCTTCCAAGATTTACCGCATGGCATGCCTTTCCTTTGAGGGCGGCTATGACAAAGAGACTATCCTGAAATGGCTGAAGGTGTTTTATAAACGTTTCTTTGCCCAGCATTTCAAGAGAAGCTGTCTGCCTGACGGCCCCAAGGTGGGGTCTGTGGCGCTCTCCCCCAGAGGGGATCTGCGTATGCCCTCTGACGCCAGCGCCGCGATCTGGCTGAAGGAGCTGGAGAGGATTAAGGCGTAATATTTTGTCTTATCGTCTGGCACTCTCCAGCACCTCCTCCAGGGCATTTAATAACACTGTGGCGGTGTATTTCTGGCTGTCCTCATAGGTGACATCCTCCAGGGCAGTTCCCTCCCGCAGCTGGGACGCGATGTTTTCCAGCACAGGCTCGAACAGCGGGTACATGGTCTGGATGGCGTCGTCCATGTAGGTGAAGGAGACATTGGATATTCCATCGCTTTCTATGATGATCTGCATTTCCATGGTGCTGCCGTTAAGCTCCAGGGAAGCGGTGTAAATGCCGGGCAGATACGCGGCGGCTTCCTCGGCGGGTTCTTCTGCGGTTTCCGTCTGCTCCTGTCTGGATGATGAGTCATCCGTGCCTGTTTCCCTGCCCGGCCAGAACATCATGGCAAGCAGCACAATCAGAACGATACCGAGAAAAATAAAAATCCCGGTATAGATCACCTCTTTCATATGTAATACTACGATTCTGGTTTTTTTATTCATGAAGCCTTCCCCGTTCTTTTTCGCGGCTGCTTTACCATTACTTTATGCGGCGTGGAGGGAAAAAATGCATTATTGTTCGAATAGTAACTAATGGTTGACTTTTTTTCCCTCATGGGGCAAAATAAAATCAGTGCGATGGGGCCGGCGCGGGCCCCACTTTGTTTGATGAGGGCCGGAACGGGTTTCGCGGGGCATTTGCCGGGACGGGAGTAAAGTGCCGGGGTTTGCCTGCCTGATAGCCAGTCGGCGGGGCCTTATCTGCTCTCATCAAATTTTTTCGGGAAAAGAAAGGAATACCGGATATGGAGAAATATGCAAAACAGGACATTCTGAATATGGTGGAGGAGGAAGGGGTGGAATTCATCCGCCTGCAGTTTGCGGATCTTTTCGGCAATCTGAAAAATGTGGCTATTACGGCGAGCCAGCTGGAGAAGGCGCTGGACAATAAATGCATGTTTGACGGCTCCTCCATCGAGGGCTTTGTGCGGGTGGAGGAGTCGGATATGCTGCTTTATCCGGATCTGGACAGCTTTCAGGTTTTTCCCTGGCGTCCCCAGAACGGCAAGGTGGCGCGCATGATCTGCGACGTCTACACCGCGGACAGGAAGCACTTTGAGGGAGATCCCCGTTACATTCTGAAAAAAACGGTGCAGGAAGCGAAGGAGATGGGCTACGAGTTCAAGGTAGGGCCGGAGCTGGAATTTTTCCTTTTTGATACGGATGAAAACGCCCAGCCCACGGTGACTACCAGGGAGATGGCTGGTTATTTTGATATGGGTCCAAATGATCTGGGAGAGAACGCCCGCAGGGAGATTATTTTAAATCTGGAGGAGATGGGCTTTGGTATTGAGGCCTCCCATCATGAGGCGGCACCGGCCCAGCATGAGATTGATTTTGAGTACGCCCAGGTGCTGGAGACGGCGGACGACATCATGACCTTCAAGCTGGCGGTGAAGACCATCGCCCGCAGGCATGGGCTGTATGCCTCCTTTATGCCCAAGCCCAACGCCGGCGTCAACGGCTCCGGCATGCACATCAATATGTCTCTGCACAGGGATGGCAAAAATATTTTTCATGATGAAAATGATGAGAATGGTTTAAGCCGGGAGGCATATTATTTCATGGGCGGGCTTCTGAAGCACATAAAGGGAATGTGCGCTGTCACCAATCCGCTGGTCAATTCCTATAAGCGGCTGGTGCCGGGCTACGAAGCGCCTATTTATCTGACCTGGGGCACCAGAAACCGGTCCCAGCTGATCCGTATTCCGATGAGCAACGGGGAGGGAACGCGCGTAGAGCTGCGCTGCCCTGACCCAAGCGCCAATCCCTATCTGGCGCTGGCGGTATGCCTGGCGGCGGGGCTGGACGGCATTCGCAATCAGATCGAGCCGCCGGAGTGCTTTAACGGGAATGTGTTCCGGCTGACCGATGAGGAGAGGGCCGCGAAGGGAATCGATGTGCTGCCCGGAACCTTAAAGGAAGCGCTGGAGGAGCTGAAAAAGGATGAGCTTCTGAAGGCGACACTGGGGGAGCATGTATTTCATAAATATGTGGAAGCGAAGGAAAAGGAGTGGCATGACTACAACTGTCAGGTTTCTCAGTGGGAGTTGAGCGAGTATCTGAAATATTGATCTGAACGCCCGCGGACAGGATAAAGCATAAAAGACTGTCACGAATACGGTGGTTTATCAGGCCGGAAGGTGAGGTCATGAACAATGGGTGATATTGAGAAACAGGGCGGGAGAATAATATGACCAATATCATTGTGGTTTTTCCCCGGCTGGAAGAGGGGAAAAATATCAGAAACATATTGGTGCGGAGCGGATTTGATTCGGTGACGGCCTGTTCCACAGCTTCTCAGGCGCTCGGGTACGCGGAGGAAACCAGGGACGGAGTTGTAGTCTCAGGCTATAAGCTGCCGGATATGGTCTATGACCAGCTGCGGGAGGAGCTTCCGAAGGAGTATGAAATGCTTCTGGTTGCTTCCGGAAAGTTTACCGGCATGAACCAGAGGGAGGATGTGGAGACTGTGACCATGCCTCTGAAGGTACAGGAGCTGGTGGACCGGGTCCGGGAGCTGACAGACCGGGTGGAGGCAAGGCGCAAAGCCAGACGGGGAAAGCCCAGAGAGCGAACCCGGGAAGAGACAGAGGCGATTGAGCGCGCCAAGGAGCTGTTGAGCCTTCGCCGCGGGTACTCTGAGGCGGAGGCTCACCGGTATCTGCAGAAGACCAGTATGGACAGCGGGACGAATCTGGTGGAGGCGGCGTATATGGTGATTGCCATGTTCACACCGAAATAGAAGTTGAAAGTTTCCGGCACCATGGAATGGCAAATAAAAAAACGGCTCATGCCATTCTGGCTAAAATCGCCTTATTTTTTATTTGCCATTCCATGGTGCCTGCTTTGAAGCGGGTGATTTCGGGGCGGACGGATGGCAGGGCGGATTTTATGGGAGCGTTTGGGATTGGGATCAGGATTTAGAAGAAAGCGGGTGACAGAGGATGCGGGTTGAATTTACAAAGATGCATGGCTGCGGGAATGATTATGTGTATATAGATGGCAGTAGATTTGCGATTCCGGAGGAGGAAAAGCCGGGGTTTGTGAGAAGGGTCAGCGACCGGCATTTCGGGGTGGGCTCGGATGGGGTGATTTTCATTAATCCATCGGAGAGAGCGGACTTTGAGATGGAGATGTGGAACGCGGACGGAACCCGGGCGGAGATGTGCGGCAATGGGATTCGGTGCGTGGCGAAGTATGTATATGATAAAAGGCTGACGGACAGGATTCATCTGCTGATCGAGAGCGCCGGGCAGATCAAGAGCCTGACGCTGATCGTGGCGGATGGGAAGGTCAAAGAGGTGGGAGTGGACATGGGTTCGCCCATTCTGGAGCCGGGGCGCATTCCGGTTTTGTATGACAAAACGCCTGTGCTGGGGATGCCGCTGACGGTGCTGGAAAAGGAGTATCGTGCCACCTGTGTTTCCATGGGAAACCCCCACGCGGTTATTTTCGTGGAGGACGTGGACAGCCTGAATCTGGAGGCAATCGGCCCGTATTTTGAGAATTACGAGGCCTTTCCCAACCGGATCAATACGGAATTTGTGAAGGTCATCGACGACCATACGGTACAGATGAGGGTGTGGGAGAGAGGCACCGGCGAGACTCTGGCTTGCGGAACCGGATGCTGTGCCACGGCGGTGGCCTGTGTGCTGAACAATCTGACCCGGCTGGAAATCACAGTGAAGGTCCGCGGTGGTGAGATTAAAATTAATTATGACCAGAAAGCGGATAAGGTATATATGACAGGACCTGCTGAGACGGTATTTGATGGAGTTTTAGAACTCTGACTATTGCAAATTGTTTTGCTATCCGTTAAAGTATGTGAAGGAACGCTTTTCAGCGAGCAGGAGTCAACGTCTCAGAAAAGATAAGGCGAAGATTAACGATGAGTTTTTCGCTTTCTGAAATGCTGACTCCGGAAACCGCTATCAATAAAAAGGAGACCTCCTATGGCTAAAGTAAACGCAAATTATCTGAAACTCCCGGGCAGCTACCTGTTTTCCACGGTGGCGAAGAAGATCGCCGCCTACTCTCAGGCCAACCCGGATAAAAAAGTCATCCGTTTAAGTATCGGAGACGTAACCCAGCCTCTGGCACCGGTGATCATCGACGCCATGCATGGCGCGGTGGACGAGATGGCTCACGCGGAGACCTTCAAGGGGTATGCCCCGGATCTGGGCTATGAGTTTCTGCGCAGCAAAATCGCGGAGTGGGATTACCAGAAGCGGGGCTGTGACATCGCGGCGGATGAGATTTTCGTGTCCGACGGAGCCAAGAGCGACTGCGCCAATATCCAGGAGATTTTCGCCCAGGACAATAAAATCGCGGTCTGCGATCCCGTCTACCCGGTGTATGTGGACAGCAACGTGATGGCCGGCAGGACAGGTACCTATGACGCGGTTACCGGCATCTGGAGTGATGTGATCTATATGCCCTGCACCATGGAAAATAATTTTTCCCCGGAGCTTCCAAAGGAAACTCCTGACCTGATTTACCTGTGCTTCCCCAATAACCCTACCGGTGCCATGATTTCCAGAGATGGCTTGCAGCGGTGGGTGGATTATGCAAATAAGGTGGGCGCGGTGATATTGTATGACGCGGCCTATGAGGCATACATTTCCGAGGAGGACAAGCCCCACAGCATTTACGAGTGTGAGGGAGCCAGAACCTGCGCCATTGAATTCCATTCCTTCTCCAAAAACGCGGGCTTTACCGGCGTACGGCTGGGCTATACCGTAGTACCGAAGGATCTGATGGTTGAGGGCGTGGCTCTGCATGGCCTCTGGGCGCGCCGCCATGGCACCAAGTTTAACGGCGCTCCGTATATCGTCCAGAAGGCAGGCGCGGCTGTCTATACCGAGGAGGGGCAGAAGCAGTTAAAGGCCCAGGTGGGTTATTATATGAATAACGCCAAAGTTATTTACGAGGGCTTAAAGGAGGCCGGTTATACGGTTTCCGGCGGGGTGAACGCGCCTTATATCTGGCTGAAGACGCCGAACGGCATGTCCAGCTGGGATTTCTTTGATTATCTGCTGGAGAAGGCCTCCGTGGCGGGCACGCCGGGCTCCGGCTTCGGCCCCAGCGGCGAGACCTATTTCCGCATGACTGCCTTTGGAAGCTATGAAAATACTGTGGAAGCGATTGAGAGAATCAAGAAAATATGATCAAAATCGACCTGATTACCGGCTTTCTGGGAGCAGGTAAGACGACTTTTCTGAAAAAATACGCGGATTACCTGATCCGCCAGGGACAGCACATCTGTATCCTGGAAAATGATTTCGGCGCGGTGAACGTGGATATGATGCTGATGCAGGATACGCTCTGCGATAGCTGCGATCTGGAGATGGTGGCGGGCGGCTGTGATAAGGACTGCCACATAAGGCACTTTAGAACGAAGCTGATCGCCATGGGAATGCGGGGGTTCGACAGAGTGGTGGTGGAGCCCTCCGGGATTTTTGATGTGGACGAGTTTTTTGACGTGTTGCGGGAGGAACCGCTGGATCAGTGGTACGAGATCGGCAGTGTGATCGCGGTGGTGGACGCGGGACTTGAGGAGAAGTTGTCTGACGCGGGGGAATATCTGCTGGCGGCGCAGGCGGCAAGCGCGGGCTGCATCCTGTTCAGTAAATGCCAGACCGTATCGGAAAAACAGTTGAGCGCATCCATAGAACACTTAAAGAGGGCATTAAAAAAAGTCAGGTGCGGACGCAGCATGGATGAGGCGCTTCTTTACAAAAACTGGGATCTGCTGACAGACGAGGATATGGAGCGCATTGGCAGCAGTGGTGTTTGCCACGCAGATTTTGAGAAATACTGGTTTGACCAGGAAAAAGAATTTCAGACCCTTTATTTCATGAATCAGCCCCTCAGCGGAGAAACTCTTACAAAAAAAGTAAGGGAAGCCCTGGAGAACCCGGTTTATGGAAATGTGGAGCGCATCAAGGGCTTTGCCCGCGATGGGGAAGGGTGGCTTCAATGCAACGCTACCCGGGAAAGTTTTTCTCTGGAACCGATTGCAATGGGACAGGAGATCATTATTGTGATCGGAGAGAGGCTGGATAAGGAAAGGTTGGAGGCGCTTTTTGTTGACGCAAATGATGTGAAATGATACTATAGTCTGAAAAATTGACGCGGGAGGACTGACACATGCCAAATCAGACAATCTGGAACGCGGATTTGGGGGACGGAACCTATCAGAATCCGATTTTATATGCCGACTACTCGGACCCGGATGCCATCCGAGTGGGGGAGGATTACTTTTTGATTTCCTCCAGCTTTACCAACACGCCGGGACTGCCGCTTTTACATTCTAAGGATCTGGTGAACTGGAAGGTGGTCAATTATCTGATTCAAAATGTGCCTGCAGACCGCTATCGGGAGCCGGTGCACGGCTGCGGCGTCTGGGCTCCCGCTATCCGGTATCACGAGGGAACCTATTATGTGTTTTTTCCTATGCCGGATGAGGGCATCTATATGATTCAGACGAAGGATCCTTTCGGCAAATGGAGCGAGCCGGTCAATATTCGCCCGGCGGCGGGCTGGATTGATCCCTGCCCCTTCTGGGATGAGGACGGCAGAGCTTACATGGTGGCGGGCGTAGCCAAGAGCCGCATCGGCTATAAGAGTGTGCTTCACGTAGTGGAGATGAAGCCGGACTGCTCTGGTCTGATCGGGCCGGAGGTGAAGGTTTTTGACGGCAATGAGAACGACCAGACCACCATTGAGGGTCCCAAGCTTTATAAAAGGAGCGGCTGGTATTATATTTTTGCTCCGGCGGGCGGTGTGAAAACCGGCTGGCAGACCGTACTCCGCTCCCGGGATATTTTCGGACCCTATGAGTATAGGGTGGTGATGCGCCAGGAAAAGAGTCAGGTCAACGGCCCTCACCAGGGCGCCTGGGTGGATACGGTTACCGGGGAGGACTGGTTTCTGCATTTCCAGGACGTGTACGCGGCGGGCAGAATTATCCATTTACAGCCCATGTGCTGGAAGGAGGACTGGCCCATCATCGGCGAGCCGGTGGAGGGAAAGGATTATGGGCAGCCGGTGGACGTATACAGAAAGCCCGATGTGGGGAAGGTGGAATGGCCGGTCTGTGAACCCGCGGCCTCCGATGATTTCACGGGGAAGGAGTTGGGGCTTCAGTGGCAGTGGAACGCCAATGTGACCGGGGACTGGTACACGCTGACGAAAAATGGCCTGCGGTTGAACGCGGTGCCTGCTGAGGAGAACTGCCCCTATGGGGATATTCCCAATCTGCTGCTGCAAAAGTGGCCCGCGCCGGAGTTTTCATGCGTGACGAAGCTGGACCTTGGCGGGCTGAAAGCCGGGGATGAGGCCGGTGTGATTTCCATGGGCATGGAATACGGCACACTGGTGTTTTCAAGGCGCGCCGATGGTCTTCAGGCCAGGTTTGTGACAGGAAAGCAGAAGTATGGCCCCATTGTCTGCGAGAGTACGGAGGAAAGACAAACGGAGCCGGGCTGGCTCACCGCCATGACATCGACAGGGCGGACGGACGGAGATATAAATGCAGATGTTATATCGGCTACCGAAGGGAAGAACAGGGAAGAGGATGTGGTGTTTGTTCAGTATCAGGTGAAGCGGGTCGGCGTACAGGATCTGAATGACAATGAGAAAGGCTTCCCACTGGAGGAGATCAGTCTTTCCTACAGTGTTGACGGCAATGCCTACATTCTGGCCGGCGTGGTGAAGGCCGTTCCCGGGCGCTGGGTGGGCGTCAAAAACGGACCCTTCTGCGTCAGAAGAGGCACCGGAGAGGGCGGTTATCTGCTGGTGAAATCTGTGGGGTACAGAAAACCGTGAAAAAACGAATCTATATCTGCCATACTTATTATCATGTATATATTTCCTCCCTGAAGGAATTCGCCCTGCCCAAAGAGGAGCAGGGAAACGCTGACGTGATGCTCAGTAAGATGTCCACGAATTTTGAGGATTTGAAGAGCCGTCTTGAAAAGGTGGGTTATTTCAGACAGGTGATTGAGTTTGACGAGAAGCGGGACACGGAGTTCCCGGAGCTTGCGCGATATAAGACTCCCTCGGGCAATTTTGTAAAGGCTCTGTGGAACCGGATTATTTTTACCAGAAAATACGCGGCCAGGGAGGCGGCCTATGTGCCTGTGAATCTGAAAGCGTACGATGAAATCTATGTTTTCTGCGACAGCGATCCCATCGGCTATTATCTGAATCAGAATAAGATTCCCTATCATGCCCTGGAGGACGGCCTGAATTGCCTTTCTCATTATGATTCAGCCCGATATGACAATAAAGGGCATTTCGGCATCAAGGCTTTCTTTTCCAGCAGACTGAACCTGATTTTCATTCAGAATGGCTATGGAAAATATTGCATTGACATGGAGGTCAACGATATTTCCCTGATCCCCTGCCCCTGCCATAAATATGTGGAGGTGCCCCGAAAGGGCCTGACAGAGAGGCTGACAAAGGAGGAAAAGGATATCCTGCTTCATGCCTTTGTGCGGGATATGGACGGACTTTATGAGAAAATGAGGCATGGGGAGTACAGTGACAATAAGATTTTAATTCTGACGGATCCTCTGTGCGATCTGGAGACCCGAAGGAGAATTTTTTCAGATATTATCGAAAAATATTGTCAGGACGCCCAGGTTTATATCAAGCCCCATCCCAGGGATGAGCTGGACTATTATATATATTTCGGGGAATATATTATTATCGATCCCACGGTGCCCATGGAGATGCTGAATTTCATGGACGTGACCTTTGAGAAGGTATACGCTGTGCTGACAGTGATCGACGCCATTTCCTTCGCCAAGGAGAAAATCCGGCTGGGGGAGGACTTTATGGATTTGTATGAGACGCCGGCGGTGCACAGGCAGAATGAACATCTGTAGTCGGAGGTAAGGGTTCGTGCAAAATTGCATTTGGACATGCAGCGGGATGCTCCGGGGGATCAGTTTCGTGTTATAACAGGCAGGTGTATCGTGTGTAAGCTTTCGGCTTTTGTATAGTAGGATTGATGGAAGAGAAAACATGCAATTGAGTATTATCGTACCTGTCTATAATATGGCGGCGGATCAGAAGCTGGAGTATTGTCTGAATTCTCTGGTGAATCAGACCATTCAGGATTATGAAATCATAGCTGTGGATGATGCCTCTACGGACCATTCACTGGAAATTCTGCACCGCTTTGAACAGGAAAATCCGGAAAAGATCCGTGTGCTGGCGCTGAAAGAAAATCACCGCCAGGGCGGGGCAAAGAACGCGGGACTGAAGGTGGCCCGGGGAGAGTTTATCGGCTTTATGGACAGTGACGACTGGGCCGCGCCGGACATGTATGAGAAGCTTTTGAAGAGGGCGGAGGAAACCGGGGCGGACATGGTGGGCTGCGACTGCTGTATGACGGATCATCACGGCATGGAGATTGGACAGGTCATTAAAACCGTCCGGGAGGAACAGACCGGCGCGCTGGGGGATTCCCAGTATAAGAGTATGATCATGGACGCCGGCTTTCTGGTGGTGAAGATTTACCGCCGGTATATGTTCATGGACCCGCCGTTGTATTTCCCGGAGCACATGTTTTACGAGGACAACGCCATCGGAGCGGAGCTCCTGCTTCGGGCGAAGCGCTATGAATATGTGCGGGAGCCGTTGTATTATTATTATCAGCATACAGGCTCCACTGTCCACGTGGTTACGGAGGAGCGCTGCCGGGACCGCATGGAGGCCATGCGCATTATGCTGGGGCTGGCCAGGGAAAGCGGCAGCCTGGAAAAATATCCGGATGAGGTGGAATTTCATTTCATCAATCTGTTTTATCAGAACACGCTGTTTTCCTATATGCAGGGAGCGCAGAAAAAGAAGCTGTCTTTTCTGAAAGCCCTTGCGAAGGAAATGCAGGATACCTTTCCTGATTTCAGGGAGAACCTGTACTATCTGAAGCGAGTGAATCAGGAGGAGCGGATGTTTATGGAGCTTCTGACAAAGTCCGCGGCGGCGTTTTTATTTTATTACCGGCTGAAAAATTTTGCGAGAGGGCTGAGGGGCGGCGGACGCACCTGATTACAGGGTGAAGCGGATGAAGGGTGAGGCGGATGAAAAGGGAGGCTTTGGCGGAAGGCTTTCAAGGGCCGGTTATTTGGCCGGTTATTTTAACGGGAATGAAGAAACGGTGCTTTTCAGCACCGTTTTTCTTCGATATAAAAGATATTTCCCTGTTTTCCGTCCAGGCGGGCGTGTGTGACCGGGTCGATTTCACGGGCGCTGAGCACCGGAATTTCCCGGAAATGGGCTGGCTGCTTTGCGTCGCAGCCGTTCAGGATATCCCGGCAGCAGGCAATGCAGTTGTCCAGAAGCTCCTTCGGGGATTCGCAGGTTCCGTGATTGCGGATAATGCGGTCATACTGGGGCTCATAGGTTTTGATGTGCTCCAGCACCTTCAGATAGGCGGAGATGGGGCTGCTGGAAGGAAAGCACATCAGCACCTCCAGGCCGCAGCCGTCGCCAAAGAGCATCATCCGGTCCTCCTTAATCAGAATCATGGTCATGCCGGGAGTGTGCCCGGGCGCGGCGACCGCCTCTAAGGTGACGCCGCCAAGATCAAACGTCTGTCCATCGGATAATGGCAGAAACGGCGCGGTGCGGATGGGATTGTATTCTTCGATGGGAATGTCCCTTGTCAGGTCTGATTCCAGGAATTGTCCCCGGCGCTTCTCAATGCTGCTGTGTTCGGCGTAAACCTCCAGGTCCAGAGGGCTCATGTACACCTCGTCCCAGAGAGCCGCGGCGTTGGCATGGTCGATATGGCCATGGGTCAGCACCACGAAGGTGGGCTTGTCGGTCAGCGTTTCCACATATTCCCGGAGATTTCCCAGACCGTGGCCGGTGTCAATGACGCAGGCTTTTTCTTTTCCCTCCACCAGGTAGAGGGCGACTCCCAGGATGTCATAGATGCGGGTGGTGTGCTCAGTCAGCTTTTCACTTCTGAAATATTGGCGGCTCATTCGTCCTCGTCCCCCTCGTCGGCCTGGCGCGTGTTCAAAAGCAGAAGCTGGCTGCGAGCCTCCTGCACGCATTCCTCAATGTAATCCGTTGTCAGTTCGTCCTCGTCCGCCAGCAGAAGCTGCATGGCCAGAGGCACATTGACGCCGGAGAGCAGGAAGACATGCTCGTTCATATAGGGGAAAAACTTCTGGTTGACGCTGCCGCTCATCAGATCGGTCATGACCACAACCGTGTCCCCGGGATCAAACTGTGAAAAGAGCTCCGCCACTACCGCGGCCAGATCCTCATCGCCTGCCTCGTTCATGTAGGCGGAGACATCGTAGATCGGATCCTCGGATTTGGTCAGGAATTCCATGGTGTCCTTCAGGCCGGAAGCCATGCTGTGGTGGGTCGCAAATACATATCGTTTCATGGGTTGAATTCTCCTCCGTTTCGTAAAAAAGGATTTATGGGCTGCTTTATATTTGTGTAACATAGTCTGCTAAGTTTGCCTGCATCCAATATAGGCAAATGAACAGCTGACTATCAAATTCATCTGCATTAAAAAATTGTAAAAGCGGGCCCCCGGCACGAGAGGAATTGGGCCGGGGGCTCTTAAAAGTATCATTCATGTTTTGGATGGCGGTATCGTCCATGTACCGAAACCGCCCATGAACATCAGCTTTTATGCAAGAATGCCTGTCGCGGCGCCGATCATGGAGATCACGATAATGCCAAGGATGATCCAGGTCAGGTTGACCTTCTTCTTGATCAGCTTATACACTCCCCAGGTCGCGAAGATGGGCAGGATGCAGGGGAAGATGCTGTCCAGCACGCCGGTCTGCAGATCCAGAACCACGTCTCCAAAGGTGAATGTGACGCCCAGATTGATGGTCACGGTTGTGGCGATCAGGAAGCCTACCACCGTCAGTCCAAGGACGGAAGCCGCCTCAGTTACGGCGTTTAAGGTGTTGCTTAAGGAGGTGATCAGCTTGGCGCCCATGTTGTATCCAAGATCCCAGAGATAAAACTTGCAGACGAAAATCACCAGGTTGGCCAGCACATAAAGCGCCAGGCCGAAGGGATTGCCTTCCTGACCCATGTAAGCGGCGATGGAACCGAATACGGTGGGGATCAGAGCCCACATGATGGTGTCGCCGATACCGGAGATGGAGCCCATTAAGCTGACCTTCATATCATTGACAGTGTTCAGGGAGTCGATGCCCTCCTTATCCTCCACGGCCAGGGTCATGCCTAAAAGGATGGAACCCATGGGAGGATTGATATTAAAATACCGGAACTGGTTTTTCAGGGACTTCTTGTAATCCTCATCATCGGGATACATTTTGCGCAGGGCCTTCATCTGGGAGAACACGCAGGTGGTAGCCATCTGGTTCTCATAGTTGAAGGTGGAGGAGCCTAACAGCCAGCGGCGTCCGCACTGGAACAGGTCTTTTTTAGTTAATACGGGTTCTTTACTCATCTTCCAACTCTCCTATCTCCGGATTACCGGCTGTGGCAACAGCAGGAGCAGAAGCCTGCCTTTTGTAAACTTCATAGGCCCAGACGCCGCCGATGATGGCCACAGGAATAACGCCGCTCATCAGCTCGCTCAAGCCAAAGTAGGTGGCCAGCACAAAGCCCAGCATGACGCAGCCGAACCACTTCTTGGCCGGCATGTAGTTGAGCAGGAGCGCCATACCTACGACAGGAAGGGCGGCACCGGCGATGGAAAGTCCTCCGGTGAACCAGGCGGGCATAGCGTCAAGAATGAAGTTGACAGCGTTCACGCCTACCGCGCAGTAAATGGCGGTGGGAAGAGCGGTGGAAAGTCCCATCAGGATGGGGGAGAGCATGATAATTTTCTCCATGGCGCCGAATTTGCCCTCGTCGCAGAATTTCTCTGCCTGGCGGGCGATAAAGCCGTTCAGAATCTTGACGACGACGTCAATCTGAACGTAGAGCATGGCCACGGCTACGCCGATGGTCAGTCCGGTCTCCAGATCCGCGTTGCTGGAAATGGCAACCGCGGTGCCCAGGATAGCGGCCAGGCCGTAGTTGGGAACGGAGGAACCGCCGATGGCGGCCACGCCCAGGCTCATCAGCTGGCAGGAAGCGCCGATGGCAAGTCCCGTCTGCCAGTCGCCCATGGCCAGGCCGGCCAGGAAACCGAACACGATGTGGTTTGAGGGCACGATCTGTGTACCGTACGCGTCAAATCCCTGGAAAAACGCGATCAAAATGATCAGGATTGCTTGAAATGCAGTCATTGTTTTGACTCCTTTCGTAAAATAAAGGTTGGTATCATAAAATCCGCTGCGCGGCTATGATCGATGGATTGCGCGGGGAGACATTTTTCATATTTCCGGTGAAATATGTGTGAAAAGATGTCTCTGAGCTGTTATACATTGGAGATATACTGGCTGAGCTTCTCTTCCTTGTCTTTTGGCACATACTGTACCGTGATGGAAGCTCCGCCCGCGGCCAGCGCCTGATAAACGGGCTCCTCCGCTTTTGTGACGAACGCGCGGCGGCTGACTTGCACCGCTTCCACCCCCTCCTCAGGGGCTACGGTGCCGCCAAGGACAATGCGGGGAATTTTCTCACCCTGGTCCATCAGATGTTTTAAAATCTCCGGATTCTGCACAATGACAAATACCGTCTGATTGTTGTACTTGCCGGCGGCAAAGTTTGTGTACGCGGTCTGCTCCGTGATGATGGAGAGGGCGCAGCCCGCGGGCTTGCCCATCTGCATGCCGCTCTTCAAAAGCGGGTCAGAGGCGATGTGGTCGTCGATGACCATGACGCGCTGCGCTCCGATGAAGGGAGCCCACTGCGTCGCCACAATTCCATGCAGCAGACGGTTGTCAATTCTGGCTGAAATAATACTCATAGCTACTTCTCCTTTTTTATATTCCTTTATATTCCGGGAACCGCTCCGTGAACCCGTGTACCGGCCGTTCAAAGCTCCGCTCCCTTTTTTACATAAATTCCATTGAGACAGGCCATGCTCAGGACAGGTTTTTGGCCTGAATGGTTCTGAGCAAAATCCTTATCCGCAGATGCTCTCAACCCAGGCGGCAAATTCCCCCGGATAGTCGGCGTTGCAGTGTCCCAATCCCCACACCAGGGCGTAATCGGCGTCGATTCCGGCATACTGAAGCGCCAGATACAGGGAGTAGGAGATACCAAAGGAGGTATCCGCGTCCTTGGAACCCAGGCGGATCCGATAGTGCGGCGCGATATCACTTTCCTTTTCAGGTGCAAGGAGGTAATACAGCGGGTTAAAATGCCGCGCTCTGTCGGACATTTCCGGGGAAATCCCCCATTTTTCCGGGATGGGGCTTTCCGGCACCGCGGTTTCCTGCGCGGCTGTTTTTGCCGGGGTATCTTCCGATGCTGCCCCATTCAGAACGCCATCCTGTAATTGACCGAAGATTTTGGCGGTGGCGGCGCTGAAATGCTCCCTCGGACTGTCCGCAGTGCCGAACTCCTGGTTCTCAAAGGTTTCCAGGCTCAGCCCGTCAAAGGACGGGCAGGGCTTCATGCGCCCGATGAAAACACGCACATACTTGTCAAGGTCTGTGATCCCGGCGCTTTCCCCATCCCAACAGATCAGGTCGGTGCCGGCGTTTAATTCCTCAACCAGGGACTCCGCATAGCCGACATTCCTCTGCAGGAATTTGGCGAGCGACTGGGAAACCTTTTCCATCAGTCCGGTGTAAAAGCTGCCGCTTCGCCCGTCCGGCCCAAGCTCCGCTCCCAGAGACAGGGAGTTGATGTAGGAGGGATAGGCTTTGGCCAGTCCGGCGCTCAGATCCCGGTGGAAGCCGTCCATGGCGACCGGAAGCTCTCTGGCGCTGCGGGTGCTGACGGCCTTTGCCTGAAACATCCATTCATAGGCCAGGTCCGCGTGATCCAGGTCGGTGATCGGACAGTAGCACTGGGCGGCGTATATATCGTCCCGCTCGTCCATTTCCGCGCCGATTTCCTTCAGATACGGAAGAAAATATTCGCTGTTTCCGGTGGCTCCCAGCAGTGAGCTCATGGCGCCGCCCGCGCTGGTGCCTACACTGATAATTCTGTCATAATTTCCGGGAAGCTCGTTTTGGTGCTTCCGCAGCCAGCGGACGCCGGCCTTTAAGTCCACCAGGGCGGCAGGAGCCTTCCCGGTGGGATTCCCCTTTTCGTCCACACTCTGTCTGCCCCGGGCGCCGATGCTGACCAGAACGAAGCCGTCTTCCACAAATTCTTTATTCCGGTCGATCAGTCCGGCAGGCTTGCACTCGGAGTAGCCGCCGATATCGTTATAAAGGATGACAGGCACGGTCTTCGCGGTGTAGGAAACGCCGGAACCGGAGGTGTGTAAGCCTTCCGGGTTCACCTGGCCGTCGGGCTTCATATAACAGGCCGGCACATAAATATGCATGGTCTGCAGGCCGGGGTTGGCGGGCGCTTCGCAGTAAGAAATGTTTCCGGCAACGTAACAGTCCTGTGCGGGGAGATATTTCCATTCCATTTTCATGAGCGAGGTCTCCTTTTTTTCTTTTAAAACAGCAATAGCAAACTTTGAATGAAATAATTATTTAAAAAGATTCTCGATGGATAAACTATTTATACACCATTATAAAATTTTTGTAAATAACAAGAACAGACAAAAATCATC
>JAJQBK010000041.1:22150-161974 GCA_021203305.1 Lachnospiraceae bacterium | reverse complement strand
CAGTAACTACGCGGATTTCAACGGCTTTACATGTTGAACCGTGAATAATTTAGGTTTAGTCATCTTTCAGTTGCTTTTGACAAAAATCTCTGAGTAAAGGAATATCATGTGTAACGGTCTCCCAGATGATTTCCCTGCTCATGTTTCCATAATTATGCGCCACAAAATTGCGCATTCCTTTAATTGCTGTCCATGGCATGCTATTTGTTGTCGCTGCTCTGTACTCTGCGGAAAGTCCTCCACTTAACTCCCCGATTTGAAGGATGCAAAAGGCAACTGATCGTTGGTAATCCACATCTTTATCAAAAACTTCAAATGAGTTGCCATACCGTTCGACTGTTTTCTCTATCTCCTGGCAATAATCAAAAATATGGCTTAACTTTTGTATATCAGGCGACTGCATACAAATTCACCTTTTCCTTCCAGACATGATCTCTGAATTGTTCATCGCTGGGCATCTGTGCCTCCTGTTGTAAAGACTGTACAGTAATCACGTCAATTTCTTTCTCTAAAGCAACCTCCAGATCATGATACAGTGCACCCAGGGCAAACAATCCTTTTACAGAGGTGCCGGAAGTGTCCACAATCAGATCAACATCACTTTTTTCTGTTGCCGTTCCACGCGCATAGGATCCAAATAAATATATTGACGGCAATTGATATTTTTCCGCGACCGGTATAATCCGTCTCGAAATTTCTTCAATTGTGTAAATCATCCAAAAGCACCTCCTGTCCGGTTTATATCAGCTCTGCTGAAATTTACTCCTGTGATTCCTCTGAAAACATCTGCATTCTGACCGTCACCAACTGTTCTTTGCGATTATTATATCATTTTCTCCATCGATTTTCTACCAGTATTCAGCTTTATTTTACGGAGAATCGGCTCGAAACGTAATGCTTGAAATTTTCCGGTAAATGGAGTAATATATAAACATATGTGTGTTTCGGATGAACTGACAGCGTGATTTATCATTGCATTGTGACGCCGGGGCGGCGGTATGGTGGGCGGCCGCGGCAGGAAGGGATACTGTACTATGGAGGATTTGGGAAACACAAGGTTTATCGAGGTGGAAACAGAGCCCGTTACAGGTGCGCAGATGGTGCTTTCCGCGGTGTATGAGGCCCTTATGCAGAAGGGATACAATCCTGTCAATCAGATCGTGGGGTATATTATGAGCGGTGATCCCACATTCATTACCTCCTATAACGGAGCCAGGAGCCTGATTATGAAGGTGGAGAGGGACGAGCTGGTGGAGGAGCTTCTCAGATCCTACATCGACAATAAGCAATGGGAACAGAAATGAGAATCATGGGGCTGGATCTGGGCAGTAAAACAGTGGGAGTGGCCATCAGCGATCCGCTGCTGATTACCGCGCAGGGAATCGAGATTATCCGCCGCAGGGATGAAAATAAGCTCCGTCAGACGCTTGCCAGAATCGAGGAGCTGATTCTGGAATATGAGGTGGGGGAGATTGTGCTGGGCTTCCCAAAGCATATGAACAACGATATCGGGGAGCGGGCGCAGATTTCCATGGAGTTTCAGGAAAAGCTGGAGCGGCGCACAGGGCTGAAGGTGACGCTGTGGGATGAGAGGCTGACCACGGTCAGCGCCGACAGGATCATGATGGAAGCCGGTGTGCGGAGGGAAAACCGCAGGGAGTATGTGGACAAGATCGCTGCGGTGATTATTTTACAGGGGTATCTGGACCACAGAAAGCTCATGAAGGAAAAAGAATCTGCGGACTGAGAAGGGCGCAGGCTGTTTTTCGGCGGGAGCGATGACAGAAGCTTCCGTGAATAAGTAATGACTTTTGTTGCCTTTGGCCGGATTCAGGGAGAGCATTATTTTGGAAAAAATTACTTTGACCCCTCAGGGCGGGGAGACCATCGAACTATATGTGCTGGAGCAGACCCGGCTTGGCGGCGTCAATTACCTCCTTACCACGGATGAGGAGACTGAAGACGGGGAAGCCTATATTTTAAAGGAAGTTTTCCGAGACGGACAGAATATTTCCTATGAATTTGTGGAGGACGACGCGGAGCTTGACGCTATGGGGACTGTGTTTGCGAGCCTTCTGGAGGATGAGGAGATCGATTTGGTTTAAAAAAGAACGAAAGACCGGACTGTCCGGGGAGAACGGGCAGCGAGGCATGAAGGTAACAATAACCGGATACTGTCGGGGAAATGTCTGCCGGGAAGGCGCTGAACATCGCTTTCCGGGTGCCTGAGCGAACGCGGCGGAGATATGGTGAGCGAAAAGCGCTTGCTGTTTTTGCGGGAGAGATGTCAGGGCACAGGGCGGACAGCGTAAAGCCGACGGCGTACCGGAGAAAAGAAAAGGAGAATCGTGTGAAGAATGAATTGAATACGGACAATCGTTCCAGGCTGAAGATTATACCTCTTGGCGGCCTGGAGCAGATCGGCATGAACATTACTGCCTTTGAGTATGAAGACAGTATTGTTGTGGTAGACTGCGGCCTGGCGTTTCCGGCGGACGACATGCTGGGCATTGACCTGGTGATCCCGGACGTAACCTATCTGAAGGACAACTTTGAGAAGGTGAAGGGGTTTGTGATCACCCATGGCCATGAGGATCACATCGGCGCGCTGCCCTATATTCTGAGGGATATGAATGTGCCGGTCTATGCCACCCGCCTGACTATGGGCATTATTGAAAACAAACTGACAGAGCATGAGCTGATGGACTCCACCAAGCGAATCATCGTCAAATTCGGACAGACCATTACCCTGGGGAAATTTAAGGTAGAATTTATCAAGACCAATCACAGCATTGTGGACGCCGCGGCTCTGGCAATTTACTCTCCGGCGGGCGTCGTGGTCCACACAGGAGACTTTAAGGTGGACTACACCCCGGTATTCGGGGATTCCATTGATCTGGCCCGGTTCGCGGAGCTGGGCAGAAAGGGCGTGCTGGCGCTGATGCCGGATTCCACCAACGCGGAGAGACCCGGATTCTCTCCCTCGGAGAAGACGCTGAGCCATACCTTTGAGACTATTTTTGAGGAGCATCCGAAAAACCGCATCATCGTGGCAACCTTTGCCTCCAATGTGGATCGGGTGCAGCAGGTTATCAATACCGCGGGCAAATATGGCCGCAAGGTGGTGGTGGAAGGCCGCAGCATGGTCAACGTCATTGAAACCGCCGCCAAATTAAACTGCCTGAACGTACCGGACAATACGCTGATCGACGTGGACATGCTGAAATCCTACCCGGATGAGAAGACGGTGATTATCACTACGGGCTCTCAGGGCGAGAGCATGGCGGCGCTGTCCCGCATGGCCAGCGGCATGCACAAAAAGATTTCCATCGGTCCGGGGGATACCATTGTGTTTTCCTCCAATCCCATTCCGGGCAACGAGAAGGCGGTGACCAAGGTGGTCAACGAGCTTTTGCAGAAGGGCGCGGAGGTCATCACCCAGGACGCCCATGTTTCCGGCCATGCCTGCCAGGAGGAGCTGAAGCTGATTTATACGCTGGTAAAGCCCAAATATGTGATTCCGGCTCACGGCGAGTACAAGCATCTGGTGGCTCAGAAAAAAATCGCCTTAAATCTGGGCATCCCAAAGGAAAATATTTTCATTTTGCAGTCCGGCGACGTGATCGAGCTGGATGAGAAAAGCGCCAGAGTCACCGGCAAGGTGCCGGCGGGCGGCATTCTGGTGGACGGCCTTGGCGTGGGCGATGTGGGCAACGTGGTGCTGCGCGACAGACAGCGTCTGGCGGAGGACGGCATCCTGATTGTGGTGCTGGCGCTGGACAGCGACAACCTGGCAGTGGTGTCAGGACCGGATATCGTATCCAGAGGCTTTGTGTACGTGAGAGAATCCGAATCGCTGATCGATGAGGCCTGTGCCATTGTGGATGTGTCTGTCAGTAAATGTCTGGAAAAGGGCATTACCGACTGGGGCAGGCTGAAGGGCAGCATCCGGGATGATCTGAGTGATTTCATCTGGGATAAGACCAACCGCAGGCCCATGATACTGCCGATCATTATGGAGGTGTGAAAATTAAGGAGTTCTGTCGGGCGGATTTCGAATGACGGCGCCGAATTCCGAGGAGAGATCAGAAATTTCACACTGTTATGGCATTCATTCAGGGGAATTTTACATCAGATTTACAGTATACAGGAGACAACCCATGGAAACCGAAGTTTTAAAGGAAACGGACGTGCTGATTCACAGAATTGTCTCGTCCGGCATCTATAAGGAATACAGAGAGAGCCTGGAAAAGGTGGCACAGTATCCGGAGTTAAAAGAGCGGCTGGACCGGTTCCGCACGAGAAACTATGAGGTGCAGGTCAATATGGAGGACGGAAGCTCCTTTGACAGCCTGGAGGATCTGGAGAGGGAGAAGCGGGAGCTGACGCAGAACCCTCTTCTGGCTGAATTTCTGGCGGCGGAGCTGGCGCTTTGCCGCATGATGCAGGAGGTCATGGACCGCCTGGTGGTGAGCCTGGATTTTGAATGACAAGGGTTATTATTCACGGCTGGCTGGAAGAAATCTCCCCAGGCACGTCAAGCGGGAGGGATTGCGCATGTGGATGCGGCGGCTGTGAATAGAAGCAACGAGGAGAAAGAGCATGGAAGATGTAAAAGAGGTAATCCTGTCGGTCCTGCGCACGGCTGTAAAGGCCATGCTGGCAGTCCTGGTGGTGGTGGTTATTTACCGGGGCGCCCTGATCGGCTATGAGGTGGGATACCGGGTGTTTTCCGAGCAGCCGGTGAGCACCGGGGAGGGGACGGACATTACAGTGACCATTTCAGAGGGCATGGACAGCGGCGAGATCGCCGATTTGCTGGAGGAAGAGGGGGTCATTCACTCTGCGTTGATTTTCAGGCTGCAGAACAGGCTTTCCAGCTACAAAAAAACCATGAAAGCCGGGACCTATACCCTGAACACTTCCATGACCAACGATGAAATCATGGAAGCTCTCTCGGAGGGCTCCGATGGAGAATAGTAAATGATGATGGATGAGAGAATGATTGCCTTTATTCAGTCTATGGATAAGGGCAATAGTCTTTTTCTGACGGAATTGGAGCAGGAGGCCCTGCAGGAGGGCGTCCCCATTATCCGGCCCGACGTGCAGAGCCTGCTGCGTTTTCTGCTGGCACTCACGAAACCCCGCAATATCCTGGAGGTGGGAACGGCTGTCGGTTTTTCGGCGATTCTGATGGCGGAGAATACCGCGGCTGACTGCCGGATTACCACCATAGAAAAGTATGAGAAACGCATTCCCCGGGCTAAAAAGAACTTCGCGGCCAGCGGCTATGAGGACAGAATCACATTTCTGGAGGGAGACGCGGCGGGCATCCTGCCCGGCCTGGATGAGGGCTGCGACCTGATTTTCATGGACGCGGCCAAGGGACAGTACCTTCATTTTCTGCCCCAGGTGAAGCGCCTGCTTGCCGAGGGAGGGCTGTTGATTTCTGACAATGTGTTTCAGGAGGGGGAAATTCTGGAATCCAGATTTGCCGTAGAGCGGCGCAACCGGACCATTCACAGCAGAATGCGGGAGTATTTGTTTTCCCTGACCCATGACGAGGAGCTGGAGACGGTGATTTTGCCCGTGGGGGACGGAGTGACGCTGAGCGTGAAGCGTGAGCGCAATGTAACAGAAAAGCAATGAAAACCGGAGAGACTGAAGTGTTATCAGAAAAAATAAGAAACAGGGAACAGGACAAAAGGAAAAAGCCGGAGCTGCTCTCACCGGCCGGTGATCTGGAAACCCTGAAGACGGCGGTCATTTACGGCGCGGACGCGGTCTATATCGGCGGCGACGCCTTCGGCCTGCGCGCCAAAGCCCATAATTTTTCCGCGGAGGAGATGAGGCAGGGAATTGACTTCGCCCATGAGCGCGGCGTGAAGGTTTACGTGACAGCCAATATCCTGGCGCATAATAAGGATCTGGAGGCGGCGGAGGCCTATTTTGGGGAGCTGAAAGAAATAAAACCGGATGCTCTGATTATTTCCGATCCGGGGATGTTTACAATAGCGAAAAAGGTTTGTCCGGAAATTGAGATTCACATTTCCACCCAGGCCAACAATACCAACTATCAGACCTATCTTTTCTGGCACAATCTGGGGGCGAAGCGGGCAGTCTGCGCCAGGGAGCTGTCTCTGGAAGAGATTGGGGAGATCCGGACTCTTATTCCAAAGGAGATGGAGATCGAGGCCTTTGTTCATGGCGCCATGTGCGTTTCCTACTCCGGCCGCTGCCTTCTGTCCGCCTTTCTGACGGGAAGGGACGCCAACCAGGGGGAGTGTACCCATCCCTGCCGCTGGAATTATGCCCTGATGGAGGAAAAGCGTCCCGGGGAATATTTTCCTGTGGAGGAAAATGAACGCGGCACTTATATTTTTAACTCTAAGGATTTATGTATGATCGGGCATATTCCTGAATTGTGTGAGGCGGGAATCGATTCCTTCAAAATCGAGGGCCGCATGAAGACAGCCCTGTACGTGGCGACGGTGACCAGGGCGTACCGCCGGGCGCTGGATGATTATTTCGCTGATCCCGCGCTGTATGAAAAAAACAGGGACTGGTATCAGGCGGAGGTGGAGAAGTGCACTCACCGCCGGTACGCCACGGGCTTTTTCTTTGGGAAGCCATCCGCGGAAACACAGATTTACGACAGCAGTACCTATGTGAATAACACCGTTTATCTGGGCACCGTTCTGGAAATCCGAAACGGCCAGGCCCGCATCACACAGAAAAATAAATTCTGCGCGGGGGATGAAATTGAGGTGATCAAACCGGATGGAAGAAACATTCCCGTGAAGGTGGACGCCATGTATGATGAGGCCGCAAAACCGGTGGAAAGCTGCCCCCACTCCCGTCAGACAATCTGGCTGAAGCTGTCTCAGGAGCCGGAGCGGTATGATATTCTGAGAACGCACAGGCTGTAGGAAGGCCTGCAATGACCATTCAAAGCGGATTTTTCCGGTTCGTCCGGCTGGGTCGGTTTTCCCGAAAAAACAAGGTACATTTTCCCGTTTTTGTCCCAAAATGGTGACCATTTTTCTGTTGACAGGCATACTTTCATTGCATATAATTAAATTGCACAAAATTAAATTGGCGCCCACTATAAATCGAAAGGATGATTGTTATGAGTATTTATGATTACAAAGTGAAAGATGGAAACGGGAAGGATGTTGCGTTATCAGATTACAAAGGAAAGGTTCTCCTGATTGTTAACACTGCAACCGGCTGTGGCTTTACTCCTCAATATGAAGGACTGCAGGATTTGTATGAAAAATATGCGGACAAGGGCTTTGAGATTCTTGATTTTCCGTGCAACCAGTTTGCGGGGCAGGCGCCTGGCACGGACGAGGAAATCGCCAGCTTCTGTACCGGCAGATATGGAGTTACGTTTCAGCAGTTTCACAAAATATGCGTAAACGGCGCGGACACAGATCCGCTCTATACGTTTCTTAAATCGCAGGCTGGCGGCATAGCCGGCGGCAATATCAAATGGAACTTTACAAAGTTTCTGGTGGACAGGGACGGAAACGTTGTTGCTCGTTATGCTCCCACGAAAACGCCAAAGGCTCTTGAGAGCGAAATTGTAAAACTGTTATAAGAAAAAATGGACAGGGAATGGAAATTGGAGTATCATTACAAAGTACAAAATACCTGTTCTACCGATATTATGAAGCCCGGCGAAAGAACACTTGACCGGAGGAACTAAAATGTTATGACAGATAAATATGATATGCTGAAAATTGAAAATCAGCTCTGTTTTCCGCTGTATGCCTGCGCCAAGGAGATTGTAAAAAAATACAGACCTTTTCTGGATGAAATCGATTTGACTTACACGCAGTACATTACCATGATGGTGCTGTGGGAGCACAGGAAAATGAATGTGAAGGAGCTTGGCGAGCGTCTGTATCTTGATTCGGGGACGCTCACTCCTTTGCTGAAAAAGCTTGAGAGTAAAGGGCTTGTTTCACGAAAACGCTCCGAGGAGGACGAGCGAAATTTGATTGTCACCATTACAGAGCAGGGTATGCAGCTGCGGGAAAAAGCCTTCAAAATACCTGAGGCTATGGGAGGCTGTATCCATCTGGAGCAGGAGGAAGTTCTTACCCTCTATCATCTGCTCTATAAGATACTGGGGAAGACCTGAGGCGGACGATGGCGGGACCGGAACGCGATTTCCGGACCTGACTGACAGAGAAGGATTCGTTCAGGAAGAACGGGAAAGGCAGTTTAACATGATGAGAGTTTCAAAACCACTGCAGCTGGACGGCGCAAAAAACATACGGGATCTGGGCGGATACCCGGCGGAAGACGGGATAACAGCCAAAGGAGTCTTCCTTCGGGCGGACGGCCTGCAGGAGCTGACGAGCCGGGACATAGAAACGCTGGTGCGGTATGGGGTGCGCCGGGTGATTGATCTGCGCAGTGACATGGAGGTAAAATACATGCCGGACCGCGTTGGAGAGATGGAATATTTTCACGTCGGGATGCTGGATCAGATGAATTCCGAGGGCTTTCGGGGAACCGGGCCGGAGTCCATGTTTACGCTGTATCAGTTTCTGCTGGACAATTCCGCTGAAAAGATCGGGGAAGTGATGCACCTGTTGGCGGAGGTGAAAGAAGGGGCGTCGCTCTTTCATTGTACCGCCGGAAAGGACCGCACGGGTGTGATTGCCATGCTTTTGCTGAAGCTGGCCGGAGTGCCGGAGGAGTACATAGTTGCGGATTACAGCGTCACTGAAATATACATGAAAGATGTTTTTGCCAGGCAGAAGGAGCAGGCAGCTGCGAACGGGATTGAAATCAAAGATTACATGCAGCGGTCCAAGCCGGAGGACATGCGGAATACGCTGGAGTATTTTCATAAAAAATATACTGACGTGGAGACATATTTGCTTCAGAACTGTGGGTGCGGGAAAGAAGAAACGGCTTTTCTGAAAATGCGGTTAACGGGTATGGAAAACTGACAGGCCATACAGTCGGTCGGCGGCGACTTGAAAACGAAACGGATGCCACTTTACGAATAACCTATTAAACGACAGTAAAGATTGTTTTTCAGACATCCGCGGTCATCTGTGGCCAATACCAGTCGACAAATAACTTCTGGATAATGTCCAGCAAATCTTCATCTGTCAGAGCATCCGGGTTTTGTATGTGGTTTGCTATTGCGGAAAAAACGCTGGAAAAAAACATATCTGTTATAGCCCCCTTCTTGGGGGTGTCCGCAATCTTCGTATTTATGTTGTCAATTGTTTTTTCTCTCATTCTTCTGATAAAACGAGAGAGGTTCTGCTCGGACATCAGAACAGATATACGATTATGATCTTCATGGAAGCACTTAATGAAGATTTCAAAAAAAGTGCCTGTCATATATACTGTTCCCTTTCTCATGTTCCGCTAATGCCTCTCTTGTCTTCTGGAAAAAGCTGTCCTCTGCATATTCAATTACGGCAAAGACATCCTTGAAATAGCGATAAAAGGTTGCCCGGCTATATCCCGCTGAATTTATAATCTCACGGACGGTGATTTGGATTATATTGTTTTTCCCGGCAAGCTGAAAAAAGGCATTGACCAGGGCTTCCCTTGTGGCATCCGTAATTTCAGGCTGTTTATTCATATTGGCCTCCTGGAGCGTTCACCATAAATTAAAAGGCGGTTCCCAATTTGCTGTGAGCATTCCATATCATTTTACAGTAGTTGTCCAGGAAAAACAAGAGACATCTGTCTATCGCGAGACACTTGTCTTGAATTGTCGCTTGATGAATGACCACAGGAGCGATATAATAATATTATGTAAGCGCAGCTATGCAATCAATTCAGATTTAAATGCGGAGTCCATATGAGGCTTAAATATAAGCCCCTGGAGCATGAAATCGAGCAAAGGAGGTCATTATGACATTACAGGAAGCAATGAGCGCACGGCACAAGGTGAGCAAATACAAGGATAAACCGCTGTCGGCTGATGTTGTACGGCAGCTTAATGACAGAATCAAAAACCAGAATCAGAAATATGGTCTGAACATGCAGCTTGTCACGGAAAGCAAGGATGCAATGCCGGGGATTATAGCGGCGATGATGTCAAAGGGCGTCAAAAACTACATCATCCTGGCAGGCTCCGACACGCCGGGCATTGATGAAAAACTGGGATACAGCAGTGCTGATCTGATGCTTTATGCGCAGTCGCTCGGTTTGAATACCTGGTGGATTGGCGGAATGTACAGCCGTAAAAACGCAAAAAAGAATGCCAATGCAGGAGAGAACACTAAAATTATCGGAATTGTCGTGGTTGGCTATGGTGAGAATCAGGGAGTTCCGCATAAATCCAAAGCGGCATCAGATATTTCGTCCTATGAGGGCACTGCTCCGGAGTGGTTCAAAGCAGGTGTTTCAGCGGCTCTGTTAGCACCAACGGCAATGAACAAGCAGGCATTTACCATCAAGGGTAAGGGTAACAAGGTGAGCATGACCTGCGATAATGGCTCCTATTCCGGTGCTGATCTGGGAATCGGTAAATATCATTTTGAGCTTGGTGCCGGCAAGGACAATTTTGAGTGGATGCAGCCTGTGTGATTGCTATGAATTAAGCACATCCGGATAATAATTAATGAACAACGCCCATTGAAGAAACTCTCTTTCCTCGATGGGCGTCATTTATGTCAGGCTCAGGACTGGCAATTTTCATATTCAAGCCCGGAAACATGGCAAGAAAGAAAACAATGGAGCAGTTTATCAGCACCATTGAGACACGGGAGCCTGTCAAGAGATTTGATGAGGGGCTATGGTCTCTGGACTGGTCGACTTAGTGACGGTTTACAGCACTAAGGATATCCGGGTCACGTATGAGGATGGCACAAAGATAAAAGCATAAAGAAAATTACTGAGATTGGCATTCGGTTCATCAGGACCGGGTGTCTTTTTCCGATCTTAGGGATTGCGCAATAACCGATTTATGCTATAATAAATTATCTGATTTGTGTAGCGGTACAGATGATGAGGAGTTAGATGATGGTCAGGAATAATTTGGAGATTGATATCAAAGTGAAGTGCATGGAAGAAGGCGTAACGCAGGCTCAGCTTGCGGAGAGAATTGGCACGACCAGCCCTTATGTGAACCGGATTATTAAGAAGGGCGATACCGTGATAAACAAGACCTTCGTCAATATGGTGGAAGCGCTGGGATATGATATCGAGATAAAATATGTAAAAAGAAAATCATGAATTGGATGTCGATGGGATTGCTTATGCAGGCGGTGAATGGGATGCGTCAAAGTATAGCACCTACATTCCTGACAAGGATGGCATGCTTCCCATCTGTGAAGATGAGAATTTTGAAGACGACATCGCAAATCGGTTTGTGGACTTCGTCCGTGTCGTTTACGGAAAGGACACGCTGGAGGAGAAAATACACCACCTTGCCGATCAGTTCATTTCTATTGATTTAGACGACGGTGTGAAGCAACAACTATGAAATATTTAAAGACATTCTGGCAAAAATAAAGTAAAGCAAAATCGAGGTGAATGCAGTGAAACTGAACAATATTAAAATTAAAAATTACAGATGCTTTAAAGAGGCAAATATTGATTTTGAAGAGGATATAACACTGATTGTTGGCAAGAATGGTGCAGGCAAGACTGCTGTTCTGGATGCAATGGCGGTTTCCGCCAGTACATTTTTGCTGGGAATCGATGGTGGGGTGAGCAGGAGTGTTTTAAAGGATGATGCCAGATATGAATTTCATGATTTGGATGGGACAATTGATGCACAGCATCAGTTTCCTGTAAGCATCGAGAGTATTGGTGATTGTTGCGGCAGGCAGAATGTAAAATGGGTTCGTTCTCTCAATTCTGCAAACAGCAAAACAACCATTAAAGATGCGGGAGAATTGACAGATATTTCCAAAAACGTGCAGAACCAGATTATGACAGGGGATAAGGATTTGCTGCTTCCTCTTATTTCTTATTATGGTACCGGCCGGTTATATGCGCAGAAGAAAGAGAAGCGCAATCTCAAGTCTTTGACGGAGTTTAAGCGACAGGTTGGGTATGTGGATTGTATGGCAGCAGAGTCAAATGAAAAGCTGATGCTGAACTGGTTTCAGAAGCAGACAATGAAAAGTCTGCAGGAACAGCAGAAAACAGGAGTGCTAGAGAAACCGTTGCTTTTGCAAACGGTGGAGAATGCTGTTTGCAGGTGCTATGAGAGAATCAGCGGGGCGAGTAATACCTCTCTTGTCTTTGACCTGGATACGCACAGGCTTGTTTTGGAGTTTATGTCTTCAGAGGACAGTGTGCAGAAATTTGCGATGGACGAAATGAGTGATGGCTACAAGAATACGCTTAGTATGATTAGTGATATTGCTTATCGGATGGCAGTGCTGAACCCCATGTTAGGAAACAGGATATTGGAAGAGACACCGGGGATCGTATTGATTGATGAAGTGGATTTACATTTGCATCCACAGTGGCAGCAGTCGATTCTCAGCGACCTTCATGCTGTCTTTCCAAAGGTGCAGTTTATTGTTACATCACATGCACCTGCAGTAATCAATTCAGTTTCAAGGAAACAGATACGGATACTGGATAGAGGCGAGATTTATATACCGGCAGCTGAGACATATGGGCGAGACGCGAATTCCATTTTAAGAGAAGTCATGAAGGTGTCGGAGCGGCCAGTTGAAGTCAAGCAGCGCATCGATTACTTTTATGCCTGTATGGATGAAAAGGATTATGAAAAGGCGGACAGAGCTTTGACGGAGATAGAGGATATTGTCGGAACAATGGACCCGGATCTTGCGGCGGCAAGGACATCACTGGAGTTGGAAAAAATGCTGGGAGAATAGCTTATGATTGTGATCAATAGAGGGAAAGAACCGGATAGACTGTTGGAGTTTCGCATGCAGAATCCGGAGGCTGACTATGAGGATATGCCTCCTGAAGTGAGAGATGATGTCAGGGAGCAGATGTGGCGGGAACAGAGACATTTATGTGGATATTGCATGAAAAGGATTAAGAAATATGAGGATGTTAGAATTGAGCATTGCAGGCCCAGACATCCACAGGGCGAAACAGAACACGATAAGAGTGCGACACTGGATTTTAAATGGATGCTGGGGGTATGTTACGGTAACAGTCTGGAAAGAGGTGTTAATAAGGAAGATATGACATGCGATGCTCATAGGGGAAACGCTGATCTGGCAGTTAATCCTTATAGTGAAGCTTCCATAAAAAAGATAAAATATCGGTCAGATGGTCGGATTTATTCCGATGATCCGGAAATCAATCGGGATGTAACTGAGACACTAAATCTTAACTGTGAGGCTGTTTCTCTTCCACAGACGCGAAGAAAAGTGTTAGAAAAAGAAAAGAGCAGGATTTTTAAGAAATGCAGGGGCAAGTCTCAGGTCGCGGTTGTGAGAGAACTGGAACGTACATATGTAAGCCTGGTGCAGGAAAGAAATCTGACACCTTATTGTGGGATTATTATTTCGTGGCTGGAAGATAGACTGAAAAAATCATAAGAATTACCCAAACACTGTTTGGGCAAAGTAGTTGAGATGATTGGAATATACGAAGTATATTGATGAATCACGATTTCCGAACCGGTGGTTCGGAAATTTGATAAGGTTCACCAGAAACAGGAGACAGGGAACTATGCCAAGTGTAGACGCTGATAAGATTATGTAAAAGAGAAAAGCTCTCGTGAAATTATAAAGGATAAGCTTTGGCAGACTTTTGACGGTAAGATTGTCCGTAAAGACCTGACCAAGAAAATCAAATCTTATAAATGCACAGACGAAAGAAATCGTAGAAGTTAGAAGTGAAAATAGTGGAATAGCTGTTGCTAATCCTGTTGAGTTCATTAGAGAAATCATGGGAGAAGAATTAGAGAGAAAAAACAAGAAGATTGCGGAGGCGATAAGTAAGGCAAAAAAGGATGCAGGAGGACAGACAGATGTTGAGATGAAGCAGGGGTAGAAATTACGACACCTAATGGGATTCCACCCACGACAGTGAGGACGGTTTCGGGAAAATGACGGACGCTTAAGATTACGGATTTTGGGTTTGAGGTTTGAAAGGAGTATATTACCATGGAAATAAATACGATACTTAGCCAAATCGATCTTGGCAGTTATACTCTTTATTTTTGTCGGGTAGCAAAAAGGTATCTTTAATTTGCCGCTTTCACGGCGACCATATTTCATGCTGATAAGGGTATAGTTGTATTAAGTACATGTTTTGTGAAAGAATTATGCAAACGGAAAAAAGTAGTGTAACGCGTGAGGATTTCTGCTATAATAAGAGCCGGAAACTGAAATTGTCTCACATTGTGAAGGGAGTGATGAAAGATGTGTCAGATAGCAGTGAGCATACCGGATGAAGTCCTTTATGATACGAAAATGAATGTCGAAGATGCTAATAACTTTGTGAGGAAAGCAGTTGCCCTTGGATATTACACGCAGAGTGGAGTGTCCATAGGTTATTGTGCTCAGATAGCGGGAATGTCAGAAGAAGATTTTATTGACTATCTGGGACAAAATCATATATCTGTTTTTCAATTTGATAATGAAGAAGAGTTCCTGAAGGAGATGAACAATGCGTAGGGTAATTGTGAATTCGACGCCATTGATTATTCTTTGTGGGATTGGGCAGCTGGAGCTTTTGAAGAGGTTATATGGTGAAATCCATATTCCGCTGGCAGTATATCATGAGATAACAGCTAAAGAAGATGCAGTATGCGCTCAGGTAAAAAACGCTGGTGACTGGATTTATGTTGACACAATTACGGACATAAGTGAAAAGAAAATGTACCGCGCAAAGCTGCATGATGGTGAAGTTGAAGTGATGATTCTTGCACAGGAACAAAAGGCTGATCTGGTGATTATTGACGATAATGCGGCTAAAAAAACAGCGAAGTATCTGGAATTGACGGTTACGGGCACGCTTGGGGTTTTGCTGAAAGCGAAAAAGGAGGGTCTTGTTCAGGAAATTCGTCCAATTCTTTCAGAAATGAAAAGAGCAGGGTTCTATGTCAGCGGCACAGTGGAGCGGTATGTATTAGAAGCGGCGGGTGAGCAAGTCTGATGAGTTAAGCAGATTCTGTTAAGATCGTGAAGATTGACACGAAAACAGAGTCCGTTTTTGATTTTGACATATACAACGCCTTCGGTGCAGCGCGGTTCTCAGTGAAACGGAGATCAAGGAATGGGATTATGATTGCGCATTTTGCAGCCGTGATATCCGGTGATTTTCATTCATACTACATGAACTGATATAATAAATTTTGACCGGAAAAAATTTCGTTGACGGGCAGTTGTGTCCAGTAAGGCAGATTATGAATAAAGAATACAATTTAGACAGATTCATCAAAGCACAGGAAAATGACTATGAGACAGCATTATCTGAGATTCAAAGCGGTATGAAGAGAAGCCACTGGATGTGGTATATTTTCCCACAGATTATCGGGCTTGGAAGAAGTGATATTGCTGTATATTATTCGATTGCGGATGAAGGGGAAGCCAGGGCTTATATGCAGAATGCGTTGCTCAGGGATCATCTGCTGGAGATCAGTGACGCGCTGCTTAAGATAGAATCATCTGATCCAGAGCGTGTCATGGGTTTCCCGGATAACTTAAAGCTGCAGTCCTGCATGACGCTTTTTGCGGAGGCTGCGCCGGGGGAAGCAGTGTTTCAGAAGGTTCTGGACAAATATTTTGGCGGAGAGAAGGACAGACGCACCTTACAGATTTTAGGAAGGCTGGTTTGAGAACATGCAGGAAAAAGAAAACTTCCAGGCCAATAAACCGATGGATTCGTTTGGAAGAGTCTGGAGAAAGCATGAAGAGAGAATCCGAAAAAACTGTAATAAACTGGTTTGCCCGGAGGATACAATCGTAATCACAGGAGATTATTCCCAGAATCCGGCAGATGGCAGTGAACCATGCGGGAGGAGAACACGTCTGGAAATGGTTAACAGATGAAGAATTGTTAAAGAGCGCGGGGCTCTATGGGACTGATATGGTTACGGGAGAAAGCGGTTATAATCTTGCCGCAATCATGCTTTTGGGAAAAGATGATGTGATTCGGATTGTTGTGCCATTGGATGGTGCATATTCTTTTGATTATAATTTGGGGAAATCCGTTCCTGTGCAAAGAAATAAGGAAGGAAATCCGGAACAATCCGGAAGTTCTGATCTGACAGATCAGGAACAAACGATTATAGAATATATCCGAAAAGAAGGAAGTTGTACAACCATAAAAATTGCAGGATTACTGGATGTGACAGACAGAAGGGCAAGGACTGTTCTTGGTTCCCTTGTTAAGAAGAATATTCTAAAAAAGAGTGGAAATGCACGGAGTACAATGTACGTTATGGGGACAGAGTTTCCTGTTGAATAAGATGAAAATCATATCACGAAAACGCGGATGGAGGAGTCTGGATGGACGAATATATAAAAAAGGTTGATACCGGAAATTTTGTTGATGTTTATAGAAATTCAGTTGATGTAAAACAGGAGGTGTCATCATGCAGGAAGTATTGGAATTTTTGAAGAAATGCGGCACATATTATCTGGCCACGGTGGAGGGCGATCAGCCGCGGGTGCGCCCGTTCGGGACAATCCATCAGTTTGAGGGGAGGCTGTATATCCAGACAGGCAAGGTGAAGGATGTGTCAAAACAGATGCATCAGAACCAGAAAATTGAGATCTGCGCGTTTGGGGAGGGCAAATGGATTCGTGTGGCGGCGACAGCCGTAGAGGATGACCGTACATGTGCTCGGCAGAGTATGCTGGACGCGTATCCGTCTTTGCAGAAATCGTACCAGGCGGACGATGGGAATACGGAAGTGTTTTATCTGAAGGATGTGACGGCAACCATCTCTTCTTTTACGGATGAACCTAAAGTGATTCGTTTTTAATCGGGGATATCATATGCGGGGCAATCAGAATATTCTATATCATTACACAGATTTCTCAGCACTGGACGGGATTCTGAGCAATTCGGAGCTGCGGCTGAACGGGCCACGCAGTCGGCCTGTCCGCTATGGGAGAGACTGTGACCGAAAAGCCGGAAAGAACAAAAGAGGACTGACAGGAGGCTGATTTCATGGATCATCTCCGCTGTGTTGTGGAGCGAATTACATATCAGAATGCGGAGAACGGCTTCTCTGTAATCAAGTGCCGCGCCAAGAGCTTCCATGATCTGGTGACGGTGGTCGGAAATATGCCGGATGTCCATGTCGGCTCTGTCCTGACCATGCAGGGGCAGTGGCGGATTGATGGCAAATATGCCTAAGTATGCAAAATGGTTGCCGGGGGCAAGCATTTTGTATGGCAGACAGTTTTCCGCGGAGAAATGGGAGGAAACACTCCCCGCGACAACCTACGGTATTGAAAAATATCTGGGCAGCGGCCTGATTAAAGGTGTCGGCCCGAAGTTTGCGAAGCGTATCGTGCAGAAATTCGGCAAGGATACGCTGGAAGTGATTGAGACCGATCCGGACAGCCTGATTCAGGTGGAAGGCATCGGCCAAAAGCGGGTGGAGCGCATCAAACAGGGCTGGCAGGAGCAGAAAGAAATTAAGAATATCATGCTTTTCCTGCAGAGCCATGACGTCAGCACTGCCCACGCCGCGAGAATTTATAAGACATACGGAAATGACAGTATCAAGATCGTGGAGGAGAACCCATACCGGCTGGCGGATGATATCTGGGGGATCGGATTTAAGACGGCTGACCAGATCGCGGAAAAGCTGGGCATTGAAAAAGACCGTTTTATCCGTCTGCGCAGCGGTATTCTTTATACGCTGAATAAACTGTCCGAGAGCGGCCACTGCTATGCCGTCCGGGAGCAGCTGATTGACACGGCGGTGAAGCTGCTGGAGGTGGAGGCACCGGAGCTGGAAATCACGCTGGATGAAATGCTGCGGGTGTCTGATGTGATAAAGGACGAGGAGGCCATCTATCTTCCCCCTTTTTATTTTTCGGAAACCGCTGATCTGGTGGTGAAATACTGTACACAAAACCTTCCGGGTTATTATCATGCGGATGCTTTTCGTGATATTCAGGTGCTGACGCCCATGCAGCGAGGCGTCTGTGGGGCGGCGAATTTAAATCAGCTCCTGCAGGAAGCCATGAATCCGACCAATGTTTTCCTGAAGCGCGGCGGCACACAGTACCGGCTGCATGATAAAGTCATGCAGATTAAAAACGATTATGATAAGGAAGTCTTTAACGGGGACATAGGGATCATTACCCGCGTGGATACAGAGGATGGGGAACTGGCTGTCGACTTTTCTGACGGAACGCCGTCAGGGAGTGACAGCCGCGAGGTTATCTACGATGTAACGGAGCTGGACGAGCTGGTGCTGGCCTATGCCACGACAATTCACAAAGCGCAGGGCTCCGAATATCCCATTGTGGTGATGCCGTTCACCATGAGCCATTATGTCATGCTGCAGCGCAATCTCCTGTACACAGGCGTCACGCGGGCCAAGAAGGTCCTGGTGCTGGTCGGAGAGAAAAAAGCGATTTCCTATGCGGTCCGGAAAACCATTTATAAATCATTGAAGCGTGAGCACAAGAAGCGGGAGCTTTTTCATTCTGATTTCATCGTATTATCTCTGTGTGTTGCTTGCGGATGTTACAGTAATATCTTCGGGCGCTGCTGCCTCAGATTTTTTCACCTCGTCAATGATAAACGGCGGACGTGTCCGGGCTGCATCCAGGGCGCGCCACAGGTATTCTCCAAGAATGCCCAGCATCATCAGAATCAGACCGGCGGAGATGAGCACAACGCACATCAGGGAGCTCCAGCCGGCGATGGGTGTTCCGACAGTGAATTTCTCCACCAGTACCTGAATCAGCAGAATGATGGCGAGGATATTGAAAACAATCCCCACGAAGCTCATCATCCGGATGGGAAAATAGGAAAAGCTCATCATGAAGTCCAGTACCAGCTTGAATTTTTTGGAGAAGGTCCAGCGGGATTTGCCGATTTCCCGGTCTCTGCGGTGAATATATACATAGTCGGTCTGGAAGCCGGCCCACAGCACCTGCAGAGTCAGGGAGGAATTTTTCTCATTTAAAAGCTGCAGTACGCCGATGACCTGCCGGTCGAGAAGGTAGCAGTCGCAGCCGCCCTCGGGCATATTTTTGTTGATGGTTTTGCGCACAATGGAGTAGTACATATTGGCAAAAAAACCTTGACCGGGTTTTCGTCCCGCTCTTCCCTGACGGCCAGCACCACCTTGTTGCCTTTTTTCCAGCTTTCATACATTTCCAGAATGATCTCGCTGTCCTCCTGCAGATCGGCCTGTTTGGTGACCGCGCAGTCCCCGGTACATACGTTCAGCCCCGCTAAAAGAGCGGCGTGCTCGCCGAAATTGCGGGACAGCTTCACACATTGGACGTTGGCGTCCATTTCCCGGATCTGATTCATGATTTCCCAGGAATTGTCCCCGGAGCCGTCATCCACGAAAACGAGCTCGTAATCGCCAAGCTGCTCCAGAATTTTGGCTTTCATATCCTCATATAATAACATCAGGGTGTCGGAATTGTAGTATACCGGCACAACGATTGAAATTTTACTCATGTCAGAATCCCCTTTATGTCTTTTGGCTGCTATGGGATGAAACCTGTCATCTCCGGCGTAGAAATCAGATATTCTGCTCTTCACTGATTTCCCGCAGATATGCGTCATAATCCCGGATATACTCGCTGCCGTCATAATGCTCAGAGCAGAGCACCAGCAGGATGGAATCCTGCGAGAACTCATACATATCCTTCCACACCATGGTGTCCAGATAAAGGCCCATGCGGGGGCGGTTCAGCTCCACAACGACGCTTTCCCGGCCGTTGGTCATACGCACCTTGCTTTTCCCGGCCACATTGATCATGACAAACCGCGTTCTGCGGTTGGCGTGTCTGCCACGAATGACCTCCGCGTCGGAGCCATATATGTAAAATACTCTTCTGATATCGAAGGGAATAATCTGATTTTCCCCCTCGATGACCACCAGATTGCCGCGCTCATCGCCGAAATCCGGAAATTCCAGTATTCTGTACTGTTCCTCTAATTTTTTCATAAAATAACCTCAAAGCCGCTGGTGTATGCGCCTCAATCATTTTTTAATTAAAATTATGATTGAGACGGTGCACGCGCAAGGCGTTTTCGAAATAGCCGGACGTTTCCGCCGGATAGCACAGGTCAAAAATCATCAGCGCAGCCAGGCGCCGCGATCAGTCTTTATCGTATTTTCAGTATTGGGCTTCAGAAGCTGTTTAACGCGTCGATGACCCGTTCCTGTTCTTCCTCACTCATGCCGTTATACATGGGAATGGACAGAACCTCATTGGCAAACCGCTCGGTAATGGGGAAGCTTCCCGGACCATAGCCGAGGTACTGGTAGGCCTCGGAAAGGTGGGGAGGGATCGGGTAATGGATGATAGTGCCGATCTGCCGCTCCTCCAGGTGCCTGATCAGAGCCTCCCGGTCGCTGCAGCGGATCACATACTGGTGCCAGACGCTGTGCGTGTCGGGGCGTTCCTTCGGCAGAATGATTTTGTCGTTTCGAATCTGAGTGCTGTAGCGGCTGGCCAGACGCCGGCGTTCCCTGTTGATCTCGTCCAGGTGGGATAATTTCACTCTCAGAAGGCCGGCCTGAAGCTCGTCCAGACGGGAGTTGGCGCCGACGATTTTATTGTAATACCGCTTTTCGCTGCCGTAGTTGCGCAGAACCTTAAAGTCGGCGGCAATCTGCTCATTATCTGTGACAATGGCGCCGCCGTCGCCGAAGGCTCCCAGATTTTTGGATGGGTAAAAGGAAAAGCAGCCGATGTCGCCGAAGGTGCCGGATTTCTGCCCCCGGAAGGCGGAGCCGTGGGACTGGGCGCAGTCCTCCACAAGTCGCAGATGATATTTGCGGCAGAGGCTGACGACATCATCCATTTTGGCGTTATGACCGTAAAGATGCACCACCAGAATGGCTTTCGTCCTGGGGGTGATCAGAGCTTCCAGCCTGGCGGGGTCAATCTGATAGTATTCATCCGGTTCCACGAAAATCGGAGTGGCGCCGTTGATGGTGATGCCCATGACGCTGGCAATGTAGGTGTTGCCCTGCACCAGCACTTCATCTCCCGGACCGATTCCCAGCACCCGGAAAGCCATCCACAAAGCGTCCAGGCCGCTGCCCACGCCCACGCAGTATTGGCTGCCGCACCAGGCGGCGAATTCCCTCTCAAAGGAGGAAACCTCCTTCCCCAGCACATACCAGCCGGAGCGCAGCACCTCCAGAGCCTTGTCCTCAAATTCCTTCTGATATCGAAAAAAGCCTCTGTCCATACGGTTGGGCTGTATTTGTTCCATGATTTCCCCCAGGGTATTAAATGAATAAAAAAGGAGTATGATATCCGGATTCTCTCACAGAGCGTCTCATGAAATCCGACATCATCACCATAAATAAGACAGAATTTATGGTACACGAATCAGCATGTTTTGTCAAGGTTCGCGGCGGGGAGAAATGAAGGATGGCGGAGGGAGAATTGAAGGCTGCGGGTTCGCGGCGGGGAGATTATGGCAGATATAAGCGGTGAGAGCTGCGGGGAAATTGCGACATGATGAAATTGACCAGAAACTGAAGGCTCCTGTGAATAGCGCAGCCAGCTGTTGGGGCATACTATCCGGAAAGGGCAAAGAATGGGAAGCTTCATTATTTTACTCATAAAATTTCGGGAGGGAATTTACTATGGCGCTGAGCGAGGCGAAGAACAGAAAAAGATGTATTTTGATGAAAGGACCGATATATATCCGGCAGTCGGGCTGTGTGACGGGACCCAAGGAAGGCAGTGGAAGCCACTTCGCGGACGGCTTTGACCGGATCTGGGAGGATGATTTTGGAGGAGAGAAAAACTGGGAGGAGGCGGAGAGCGCCCTGTTAAAGCAGGCGGTGGAAATCACGCTGGCCAAGGCTGGTTTCGGGACGGGGGATGTGGACTGCGCTTTTGCGGGGGATCTGCTCAGTCAGTCTACCGCCAGCTCCTATGGCCTGAGCGGGCTGGGAATCCCTCATTATGGAATATTCGGGGCCTGTTCCGGCAGCGGCGAGGCGCTGGCATTGTGCAGCATGCTGATTGACGGAGGCTATATTGAGAGAGGGCTTGCGGCGGCCAGCTCGCATTTCGCCAGCGCGGAGAGAGAATTCAGGTTTCCGCTTGGATATGGCTCACAGCGTCCGCTGTCAGCCTCATGGACGGTCACCGGCAGCGGCGCTTTTTTGCTGGATCGGGATGAGATCGGGGAGCCGCTGGCAAAGGTCACAGGGGTGGTTATGGGAGAGATCGTGGATCCGGGAATTACCGATGCCATGAATATGGGCGGGTGTATGGCTCCGGCCGCCGCCCTGACCATCACCTCCGCTCTGAAGGAATTTCCTTATCTTCTGGAAAATTATGACCAGATTATCACGGGCGATCTGGGGGAGGTGGGAAGCCAGGCGCTGATGGACCTGATGCTGCGGCAGGGTTATGATATCGGGGAACGGCATATGGACTGCGGGCTCTGTATCTATGACAGGGAAAAGGAGGATGTGCATGCGGGCGGAAGCGGCTGCGGGTGCAGCGCGGTGATGCTGGCGGCGCTGATTTTACCGAAAATCAAAAGCGGGGACTGGCGCAGGGTGCTTTTTGCGCCGACAGGGGCACTGCTGAGCAAGGTGCGGACGCAGGAGAAAATGTCGGTGCCCTCGATTGCCCATGGGGTGGTGATTGAGAGGGTTTGACAAGACGAAGCCGTAAGTATATACTGAAAGTATGAGCAAGGGTACGGTCAGGCGGGAAATAAAATCTGTCATCGCTCCGATGTGCGGGACATTCCGATGAGCCCCTGAAAGCGAAAATTGTGTCAGCAAGGGCTTCCACAATTTTTGGGTCTCATCTCCATCGCACATAGTCGTTCTGACAGATTTTATTTCCCGCCTGACCTTGACTTTCAGCATGGTGTCAGGAATGAAAGATTTTACCGCAGGGAGGAAGAGGATGGAGCGTTTGATGGAGTTTAAGATGGAGAGGCAGGGGCTTCTGGAGGTTGGACAGAAAATTACGGTGACTGAGGGAGTGCTGCCCGGCAATTATTATTATACGATTGATCCGTCGCTGGCCATGTCGGGAAATTTCCCGTTTCGGGAGAGGATGCTGGCCAGGGAGGGCGTAGTCAGAAATATTGAGAAGCGGCCCCGGGGATTTTATGTGACCTGTGCCTTTGAGGAGCCGGAGCGGTAATACCGTATAGAAAATATATGTATGACTTGGATAACGGGCATTGATTTCACAGGCTGCACGGTAAGGAAGCCCGGAGAATAAAAAATAATTTCATGGGAATACTGTCAATAACAGGCCCGATGCAGGGCTTCGTAAATAACCGGACATTTTGCGAAAATGCTGTAACAGTTTACAGAACTTCGCCGGGCGGCTTTGGCAAGTGCCTTGAGACGTGGCAAACCGGGGAGCGGTGTGGCAGGTCAGGCCGGGACAGGGAGTAGAATCATGGAATATGTAAGCGCTTTTGTGGTGGGCGGTATTATCTGTGCGCTGGCTCAGATTTTGATGGAAAAGACGAAGATGATGCCGGGGCGGATCATGGTGACATTGGTGGTGACCGGAGCGGTTTTAAGCTTTCTGGGGTTATTTGACTCATTGAAGGAAATCGGGAAAGCCGGGGCGACTGTACCGCTCTTAGGCTTTGGCCATCTGTTGATGAAGGGCGTAAAGGAGGCGGTGGATGAGCAAGGCTTTCTGGGGCTGTTCACCGGAGGCTTCAAATCCGCGGCGGCGGGCTGCAGCGCGGCATTGATTTTCGGCTATCTGGCGGCGCTGGTCTTTAAACCAAAGATGAAAAAATAAATAACCGGGGCTGTCGCTGTGGATTTTCCATGCGGCAGCCCCGGTTTGGCGTCTACCAGACGCAGACGCCAAAGCTCTTATAATATTTTTCCAGCATCATTCTGATTTTCTTTAACATGATTGTTTCCTCCTTTCGGAAATGCCCCCTGCGGGGGATTGGTTTGCTTAAGCTCCGGCGGCTTTTGTGCCTGCCGGTTTGTTTTTTTCTTTCTGAAATTAAGATATCATATTGACGCTCCACAGTAAAATACATATAATAAAACCATCATGATACTTTTAAAATATGAAGGCGGCTTCGCGGAATGATGGTGTGAGGACACCGGCGGAGTCCGTGCCGCAAATGGAAAGCTGTGTGCCATGGTCGAAAAACTGCCGCTCGTGTCACAGTTGAGGGAGCTTTATGGAACTGAGACATATCCGTTATTTCCTGGCGGTCGCTGAGGAAATGAATTTTACCCGTGCCGCAGAGAAGCTGTGCATTGCCCAGCCGCCCCTGAGCCGACAGATTAAGGATCTGGAGGAGGAGCTTCAGGTGGAGCTGTTCGTCAGGAAGCCCCACGCGCTCCAGCTGACGGAGGAGGGAGTACTGTTCCGCCAGTATGCCATGCAGATCATGAATCTGGTGGACCGCTCCACGGAGGAAATTCACGAGATCAGAGGAGATTTGTACGGCACTTTGTATCTGGCGTCCGTGGAGGGCAGCGCTCCCCGTCTGCTTTCGGGGTGGATCGCGGGTTTTGAAAAGCTTCATCCCCAGGTGCAGTATAATCTGTGGAACGGAAATTCAGATGATGTGGTGAACCGGGTCATGAAGGAGCTGTGCGAGCTTGCCATTATCATGGAGCCGCACAATGCCGAGGGGCTGGAGGCTTTGCCGGTATTTTCAGAGCCCTGGGTGGCCATGATCCCCGCAGGGCATCCTCTGGCGCAAAAAGCGGACAGCCCTCTGGAGGTAAGGGAGCTGCTGCCTTATGATCTGATCATACCTTCGCGCACATCACGTCTGGAGGAGATTAACAAATGGTTTGCCGGTACCGGCCGGCTTCCGACGATTCGCTGCCGGATGGCGCACATGCTGACCGCCTATGAGCTGACGCGGCAGGGAGTGGGCATTTCCATTTATCCGGCGGCATCCGGAAGTCTTGCCGGCTATCCGGATGTCTGCGTCAGGGAAATTGCCGAACCCGCGGTCACCGCATCCTACGTGCTGATCTGGAATAAAAGCCATCAGCTTTCCCATGTGGCAAAGGAATTTGTGGATTTTGTCAGAGAACAGGCTGGCAGGGAACAGCAATGGGCATAAACCTGTGCCGGAGGGGAAAACGCGGCGCAGAGGAATCCTGCGCGTACGGAGGCTGTTATATAACGTGATGTCAGCATCAGCGTACGGAGCGTTACTATATTTTAAGAAAGAAAGAGGACATAAATGATGGCAGAAGAAAAGAAAAATTCCCTGCAGGAAGGGCAACAGGACAAGAATCAGGAAGCGGAGTTAAAGCAGGCGGGCAGCGATATGCCCCGGGAAAGAATGACGGTGGAAAGGATTCTGATGTCTGAAGATCAAAGTGATCTGCTGGATATGGCAGAAGGACTGAATCTGCGGGTGTCGGGAAAAGGGAAGGAGAGGCTTGCGTCAGCAATTGCCAGATATCTGCTGCATCCGGATCATATGCGCCAGGAGCTTCTGAGCCTCAGTGAAGAGGAGCTGGATGCAGTTGAAAAATTGATCGGGAATCCGCACAGCGTGCCGGATGAGTGGGAATCGCAGGGCCTGGACGAGTTCTGGAGCCTGGGTTATGCGACAAAGAACAGCGATGGCACCTATGAGGTGGCCGGGGACGCGGAAGCCGTTTACAATAAGATCAGAAAAGACGGTTATCGTGAGTATCACAAAAAAATCAGCTGGATGGCAGACTGCCTGCTGGCGTTCGTTGACCTTTATATGGCCGCGCCGGTAGAGGTAGTATACAAAATGTATCAGAGGGAAGAGACGCTGGACGTCTCCTATCAGGAATTCCTGCGGATTTTTAAAAAGGTTCCGGATGAAATGAACCCCTGCTGTATAACGAACGGGATAGTGGCGTCAAGAGAGCTGGGGGGCGATGAGCTATATGAGGCGCTTGATGAGGTACAGCTGGATGTAGAATACTACATCCTTACCAAAGAGGAAATCATATGCCGCGCGAAGGACGGCTATATGTCCTCATCAAAGGAGTACCAGGCACTTGAAGAATTCATCACTGAAAAAATGGGTGACAATGTGGACTGGTACAGTCTGTGCCTGACAGTGAACAATATTTTTATGACCGGCGGATCCGTCTCGGATGTTTTAAAGACATTAAAAAATAGAAAAATAAAGCTGCCGGTGGGGAAGGACGCTGAAACCTTCAAAAATATCCTGACAGACGCGGGCAACAATACCCGCATGGTGATGTTCAGAGGCCACACATCCAGGGAAATACATGAAACCCTGACTCCGGACCAGCTGGAAGAGCTGAGGAAGCCGACCGCCCGCGTGAACAGAAAGACGGTGAGAAGGGCGGAGGGGGAAAAGAAGATTTATCCCAACGATCCCTGCCCCTGCGGCAGCGGGAAAAAGTATAAAAAGTGCTGCGGAAAAAATTAAAGCAAGGTAAGGGAAGAACTGGACAGGAAGAGCATATGATGCAAACCAGCCAACGCGGCTTGGCGTGAACGCAGCTAAGGAATTGCAAAACCGGCAGAGGCAGTAAGATAGTGGTCCTGTCGGTTCTTCCTTTGTTGATGTTCACTTGAGAATAATCTCATATATATAAAAAGAAAATACACTATGTTTCTACAGGGGGATGCCCGCGCCGGCGGACATGTCCATCTGCTTATGGAGGTGCTGAAACAATATGAAAAAGGAAACTCTGCCCGTCATCGGGCTTCCCAGAGGTCTGCTCTATCACAGATATGAGATTCTGTGGCAGACCTTTTTTCATGCGCTGGGCCTGGAAACAAGGGTCAGCGCTCCTACCAACCGGGCGGTGGTGGAGGAGGGCGAGAGGCTTGCTCCCGATGAGGCCTGCCTGTCGGAGAAAATCTTCCTGGGGCATGTCAGCTCCCTGATCGGGAAGTGCGACTATATTTTTGTGCCGCGGGTGGCCAATCTGGGGAGGAACCTGGATTTGTGCGTCCGCTTCAGCGCCCTTTATGATCTGACACACTGCATTTTTCTCCGGACAGACCAGAAATTTCTGACCTGCAATATCGATGTGGTGAACGGCGCCAGGGAAGAGGACGCTTTCTGCGATCTGGGCCAGTCCCTAGGCTTTTCCCGCAAGGAGAGCAAAAAGGCCTGGAAGACGGCGCAAAAGGCACAGGAGCAGGCCTGGGACAAGGCGGTAAAGGAGCAGGAGAGACTGTATAAATCAGAGGGGCTGAAAATCCTGGTGTCGGGACACAGCTATATCCTGGACGATTCCTACGCGGGCGGCGTGATTTTAAAGGGGCTGAGGGATCTGGGCGCTCTGCCGCTCAGGGCGGATATTACGGACCGGGACTACGCGGTGAAGCACAGTCCGGATCTGTGTCCCACATGCCGCTGGGTCATGAGCCGGGAGCTTGTGGGCAGTATTATCCAGCATCGTTTTCAGGTGGACGGGATTGTGCTGGTCACGGCCTTTCCCTGCGGACCGGATTCCATGGTCAATGATATTCTGGCACGCAAGATTCAGGGGGTTCCCGTGTTGCAGCTGGTATTGGATTCCCAGACCGGAACCGCCGGGGTGGAAACCCGGCTGGAAAGCTTTGTGGATATCATCCGCATGAAGAAGGGAGAGCTTACATGAGAAGCGTTTCAAAAAAGAAATTCGCGGACATCACCCGCAGGAACAGGGGAGGACTTGCATGAAACCTGCGTCAGAAAGGAAAGTTGCCACCATCCGCTACGCGGAGTACAGCGCCGCCTTCAAATATCTGGTGGAGCAGGGCCTGGACTGTAAATTTATTTTACAGCCAAGGCAGACCCAGCGCACAGAGAAAATCGGGGAGAAATACAGCCCGGACATGGTCTGCACTCCCTTTAAAACCATCCTGGGAAGTCTGGTGGAGGCGCTGGAAGCCGGGGCCGATACAATCATCATGCCCAATGGCATCTGCCGCCTGTCCTATTATGGGGAGCTGTTCCGCAAAATTCTGCTGGATGAGGGCTATGAGTTTGATTTCATTAATTTAAATGATTACGCCATGGGAGGGAAGACGAGGGATCTGATAAAGGGGATCGGAAGCGTCAACCCGAAGGTGAAGATGACTCATCTGATTTCCGCCGGGATGGAGTCCATTAAGATGGTGGAATATCTGGATGAAATTACATATGAGTATTATAAGGGCTGCGGCTTCGATCCCTCAGGCGGCTGGAGGAAGGCCTACAAGCGTTTCCTGGCCGCCATGTACCGGGCGGACACGAAAGCCGCCATTGAAAAGGCGTATCTGGACGCAAAGCAGGGATTTGATTCCACACCGCTGGTGAAGCCGCCTCATCCGCTGAAGGTGGGCGTCATCGGGGAATTTTACACGGCGGTGGATTCCTTCTCCAACCGGGAGGTGGAGGATAAGCTGGCCGGCATGGGCGTGGAGGTACACCGATGGATGAATTTGTCCCACAGGCTGATTCATTATCCCGGGGAAAAGAATCTGAATGTGGAAATCAGGGAATACTGCACCTACGAGATGGGGCCAACCTCCACGGCCAATATCTGGGCGGCAAAGCATTACGCGGAGCAGGGCTTCCACGGACTGGTGCATATCAAGTCGGCCAACTGCACGCCGGAGATTGATATTGTACCTATTTTACAGAAAATAAGCGGGCAGTATAAAATCCCGCTTCTGATCCTGACCTGCGATACCCAGACCTCCGATGTGGGGCTGATGACCAGGCTGGAGGCTTTTTGCGATATGATTGAGGCGAAAGGAAGGCAGCTGAAATGAAACAGGCGTATCTGGGCGTGGACGTGGGGTCCATTTCCACCAAGGGTGTGATTATTGATGATGAAAATAATATCTTGAGCAGCGCGTATATCTGGACCGAGGGCGACCCCATCGGCGCGGTCAAAAAGCTGCTTCATCTGCTGGAAGAAAATTTCCCTAAGGACGGTTTTCAGATTGTTGCCACGGGTACCACCGGAAGTGCCAGAAAGCTGACCGGGTCGATCATCGGCGCCACCACCGTCAAGAATGAGATTACGGCGCACGCGGTGGGCACCACCACATTTTATCCGGATGTGCGCACCATTCTGGAGATCGGCGGCCAGGATTCCAAGATCATTCTGGTGGAGAACGGGGTGGCGGTGGACTACGCCATGAACACTCTCTGCGCCGCCGGAACGGGAGCCTTTCTCTCCAGCCAGGCCAAGCGGCTGGGCATTGAGGCGGAGGATATCGCTTCTTATGCGCTGCGGAGCGAGCATCCCACTCCCATCGCCGCCAGATGTACGGTCTTCGCCGAGTCTGACCTGGTTCACAAAATCCAGATGGGGCACTCCAAGGAGGACATTCTGGCGGGAATCTGCGACGCCGTGGTGGCCAACTACCTCAATAATGTGGGCAAGGGCAAAAAGATCGTCTCCCCGGTGGTATTCCAGGGAGGCGTCAGCAAAAACCAGGGCGTGGTGGCGGCCTTTGAGAAGGCTCTCGGATGCAAAATCACGGTGGATGAGAACGGCCACCTGATGGGCGCTTTAGGGGCGGCCATCATCGCGCGAAGAAGCGGCGCGCGAAGGGAGTTTGATTTTTCTGTGGAAAATATGGAGTTTTATACCCGCGAGGCCTCCTGTGGCCGTTGTCCCAATAACTGCGAGATCGTCTGCGTGTACCGGGGCGGCGAGCTGATTGACGCCTGGGGGAACCGCTGCGAGCGGGGCGCGGTTACGCCGGGAAAGCCGGCACGGGGCTGATAGCGGAGACAGGCTGCAGGAAGTTTGCCGTCCTGCCTGAGAAAGGTACTTGCGGCATTCAAATTCCTTTCGTATAATAAAACAAATTGTTATTTCGTAAAAAGACGGGAAATAACAAATCGTAATTTCGCGAAAGAGGGAGAACGGATTTTTTTTGCGGAATAATATATTCTGAAATGAGACAGGAAGGCATGAGCACTGTGAAATTACTCTTCGGAACCGGCAATCAGGCAAAATTGTCCGCCATGAGGAGTCGGCTGGAAAAGCTGGGAATAGAACTGATCGGCTTAAATGATTTAAAAGAAGAGGGAAGGAGCATCCCCGAGGCGGCCGAGACCGGCCGGACGCCGCTGGAAAACGCCAGATGTAAGGCGCTGGCCTATTATGAAGCGTTTCAGATGCCGGTTTTTTCCTGCGATTCGGGATTATACTTTGATCAGGTTCCGGAGGAGGCGCAGCCGGGAGTCCATGTGCGCACTGTCAACGGTAGATATCTGTCAGATGAAGAGATGCGGGAATATTACGGGGGACTGGTGAAAAAGTACGGAAATCTGACGGCTGTATACAGAAACGCGATCTATTTTGTGGCGGATGAAGACCATATTTATGAAGCCATGGACCCCTCCATGGAAAGTGAGAGGTTTATACTGACGGATGTTCCCCACAGCGCTGTCAGAAAAAAGGGTTTTCCGCTGGACAGCATGTCCATTGATATGAAGACGGGGAAGTATTATTATGACCTGGCGGAGGACGAGCTGGAGCAGTTTGCGGTGGAGGACGGGTTTCTGCGGTTTTTTGAGAAAATCTGTCGCTATTCACAGTAACAGGTTTTATATGGGCAGACGAAGCCCGCACAATGAAGGAGAACATGGCCATGTTGTATACATATTCCTATTCCTCCCCATTGGGAGAGCTTACATTAGCTGCTAACGGTCAGGCGTTGACCGGCCTGTGGTTCGTGGGGCAGAAATATTATGCCGATACCCTAAAGGGTGACCATGAAGAGAAGTTCCTTCCCATATTCGATCAGACCTTTGGGTGGCTGGACGTTTATTTCTCCGGGAAAGAGCCGGATTTTATGCCGCCGCTTGCCCTGAACGGCAGTCCCTTTCAGATGGCTGTCTGGGAAATACTGAAGGGGATTCCCTATGGCCGGACCATGACCTACGGGGAGATTGCCGCTAAAGTTGCCGGACAGCGCGGAATTGCCAAAATGTCGGCGCGGGCAGTGGGCGGCGCGGTGGGACACAATCCGGCTTCCATTATTGTGCCGTGCCATCGGGTGGTGGGCGCGGATGGCAGCCTGACCGGGTATGCCGGTGGAATTGACAGGAAGGTGGAGCTTCTGAAGCTGGAGAAGGCGATATGAGTGGTTTATTTATTCCCAAAGCGCTGAAAATTTGATGTAAATGTGGTATCATGGCAAAAAGAATTGGATTTTCGTATGAGGAGAAACCCGGATGTTTCTGGACAATGCATTTTTTTTGATGAATAAGGATAAAAAGCTTCTTACCTTTCAGGTACACAGATCAGAGCTGGGAACCCTGAAATTTGAGGAAACCGTCCGTGAATTCGATGCCTCTCTGCCCATAGGTTTTACGGATATTCAGTCGTGGATCGCGAACCGGCAGGCGCCAAAGCATCGGGCGCATATAGAGAAGCTTCTTCGGTTGTGCGGCTGCTATGATCTGGAGGGCTATATTCGGGTGACCTACGCGCTGAATCTGAATGATACATTCTGGATTCGCCCCGCGGCTTCCGATCTGGTATGGGCCCAAGTTTCCCTCTTTCAGAACGATTTTGATGAAACGATCGCGCATCTGGCTTTTGAGGGAGGAATGTATGGGGAAAGCTTTTCGACCACATCCCCTGAATTTGGCACCAGCGGATCCTTCGCGAAGTGCTGGATTCGTGAAAATGGCCGGATTTATCTGATGAAGCAGGGCTCTGACGGCGCGCGTAATGCGGGACTGGAGCCCTATTCTGAGATGTATGCCAGCGAGGTGGCGGCGGTATTTTGCCGAACTTATGTGCCATATCAGACGGAAATGTACAGGGGAAAGCTGGTTTCGCGGTGCCCGCTTTTTACCAGTGAAAGCTCCGGGTTTGTGACGATTCATGCCGCGGCAGGGGATATCCGGGACCCGGAAGGAATTTTGTCTTATATGGAAAAGTATGGAGCGGATGATGATTTCCGGCGGATGATAGTGCTGGACGCGCTGATTATCAATATAGACCGCCATCAGGGAAATTATGGGATGCTGTTTGACACAGAGACTTTGGAAATTACCGGGATGGCTCCGGTGTTTGACCACAATCAGGCGCTGCTTCCCTATGCGGAGGAGGAGGATTTCCGGAATTTGGACGCCTATCTGGCGGAGCGCCCTACCAGAATTGGCGAGGACTTCAATGAAATCGCGAATGGTCTGCTGACGCCTGCGCTTCGCTCTGACTTAAAGAACCTGAGCGGATTTCAATTCAGCAGGGATCGGGCGTATGGATTGCCCCAAGAGAGACTTTTGGTGCTCGATGGGCTGGTGAACTCACAGATTGACAGGATTCTGCATCGGAAACGGCTGTATATACGGTCGCAGGGAGAGAACAGATCCGGCAGTGAATCGTAACATATTTTTACGTTTTTTTCGTATTTTCTGATGACATTTCCGAAAAGAGCCGTTATAATAACAGGAAACAGAATCCCCGTGGGGGAGTAGCATGCGGCCCGGCGCAGTGATTATTAAAATCTGATGCTTTACAGGATGATGCTCCGGTGCGTAGCAAGTCAACATACTGACCGCTCTCAGGTCTGGCTTGTTTTAAATTGCGAGACTCATGTATGGACTTCGGAAGACACAGTCGGTGTATCGTTTTAATTATTTTTCATTAAAATTATGATTGAGACGATGCGCTTGATTGGCTGTGGCTTTTGAAGGCTGTATTTGGGTCTTTTGTTTTGCATATACAGATGTGGACAGGAATTTCATTACAAGTCGGAGGAAAGAAAAATGGATTGGAGCTTTTTGTTTTTTGCCAACAGTGTGATGCTGGGAGTGGGACTGGCCATGGACGCCTTTTCCGTCTCCATGGCCAACGGACTGAATGAGCCGCAGATGAAGAAGGGCAAGATGACCGGCATTGCCGGCATGTTTGCCTTTTTTCAGGCGCTGATGCCGATGACCGGCTGGGTCTGTGTACATACCATCGCCAGGTACTTCGCGGCCTTTGAGCGGATGATCCCCTGGATCGCGCTGATTTTGCTGGCCTATATCGGCGGCAGGATGCTGATCGAGGGCGTCCGCAGCCAGGGAGAGCTGAAGCCGGAGGACAGCAGTCTTGGCTTCGGCGCCCTGGTTGTACAGGGCATCGCTACTTCCATCGACGCCCTTTCCGTGGGGTTTACGATCGCGGATTATAACTGGGTGATGGCTCTTGCGGCGTCTCTGATCATTGCGGCTGTGACCTTTGTCATCTGCGTGGTGGGTCTGGAGATCGGGGAGAAGTTTGGCACCAGGCTGTCCAATAAGGCACAGATTCTGGGCGGCGTCATCCTGATCGCGATCGGGCTGGAGATTTTCAGTACAGGGGTGATGTAGATCGAATGCGAACTGTCGGATGTGCCGGGCGATAGGACGTTCTCCTATCGAGATTGATACAGGAAAACCAGGAAAACCCGTGTATAACCGCCGATTTTTGCGGCTTTTAAGGGGAAAATCGGGCGCTCAATTGGAGCAACGTCAGACGGAGCTCCAGAACGAAATAACCGTGATCGCGGAGATGACCGAACATTGTGTGTACGAGAACGCCAGAGTCGCGCTTGACCAGGATGAGTACCAGAGCCGGTATGACGGACTGGTTGACCGTTTCCAGAAGCTGCAGGAGGAGTACGTTTCCGTCACCGCGCGGATTGCCGGGAACATGGCGGGAAAGAAAACGATAGAGCAGTTTATCAGCACCATCGAGACGCAGGAACCGATTACGAAGTTTGATGAGGGGCTGTGGTCTGGACTGGTGGATTTCGTGACGGTTTACAGCACTAAGGACATCCGGGTTACGTTTAAGGACGGTACGGAGATAAGGGCATAAAGAAATACACTGAGATTGGCACTTGGTTCATCAGAAACGGGTGCCTTTTTCTGATTTTAGAGGTGGCAAAATACAGAATTATGTGGTATTATAAATCATACGATTTGTGCGAGAATTTGACGATAAATTCAGGCGTGGAAGGTAATGAGAAATGTTAAAGAACAATATTGAAGTGGATGTGAAGGTTAAATGCATTGAATCTGGTACAACACAGGCAAAAGTGGCGGAGCAGGTTGGAACCTCTCCGCAGTATGTCAGCCGGATTATCAAAAAGGGAGACAGCGTTGTCAACAAGACATTCATTCAGATGATGGAAGCACTGGGGTATGATGTGGAGTTGACCTATGTGAAGCGTGAGGATGGAGGAGATTTATGAAAGAACAACTGGTTCAATCCGAAAATGAGTTAGAACTTGGAGATTTATATAAAAAGGCAAAACAGCTGATTGATAACGCAAGAGACAGCATAGGATTGATGGCAAATGCGGTTACAGTTTATACCAGCTTCGAGCTTGGCAGGTATATTGTTGAGCAGGAACAACAGGGGCAGGATAGAGCGAAATACGGCGCGAAAGTTTTGGATTCCCTGTCGACTTATCTTACGGAAGAGTATGGGAAAGGATTTTCGCGTAGTAATGTTGCCGGTATGCGTCAGTTTTATATTACATATCGTGATCGCGAAACAGCAATTGTCCAATCGGCGATTGGACAATTGGGACAATTTCAAAAAAATGGAATTGTCCAATCGGGAGTTGGACAATTCCAGATTAACTATGATAAATGGCCGTTTCGTTTAAGCTGGACACATTATCAGGTTCTGATGAGGATTTCAGACCCACAGGAAAGAGAATTTTACGAAAAAGAAGCCATACGCAGCAACTGGAACGTAAAAACCCTGAAGCGACAGTACAGCTCAAGCCTTTATGAGAGGTTGGCATTAAGCAGAGATAAGGAAGATGTCCTGCGTCTGTCGAGTGAAGGTGCTACGCCACAGAAGCCTTCAGATATTATACATACGCCATATATTCTTGAATTTTCAGGATTGGACGACAAGGCATCTTACCATGAAAGTGATTTGGAACAATCGGTTATCGATAAGATGCAAAACTTTCTCTTAGAGATGGGAAAAGGGTTTTTGTTTGAACAGCGCCAGAAGAGATTTACCTTTCATGATAAAAATTTCTATCTGGACTTGGTTCTATACAATCGGTTTCTTCGCTGCTACGTACTCATCGATTTTAAAATCGATGAGCTTACGCATCAGGATTTGGGACAGATGCAGATGTATGTTAATTACTACGATCGGTATGAGATAACGGAAAATGAAAATCCGACAATAGGGATTCTTATTTGCAAGCAGAGCGATGAGGCATTGGTTGATTTGACACTGCCAAAGGATGCCAATATTTACGCGAAAGAATATAAACTGTATCTGCCGGACAAGAAACTGTTGCAGAGAAAACTGCAAGAGTGGCTTGATGAAGCTGATGAGAAGGATTTTATATAAGGACTCACAATATGGCTTTTGATTTTAAGAAAGAATCCTAAAGGTCCAAAGGTTCAAAATGAACCTTTAGAAGAACCTTTGGAAATGAAAATCAAAAGAATTCTTGCAGCCGGACCGAAAACAACATATTCAGACCTGGAAGAGGAGTTTCAGATTTCCAGAAGTACCGTAAAACGTGTAATAAAAAGCCTGGTTGATAAAGGCGCTGTTGAACGAAAAGGCGGCAAGCGTTACGGGTATTGGGAAGTAAAGGATTATTAAGACGAAAAACTATGTGCATGTCGGATAAAACTCGTGCCAGTGGTGCGAATTTTGGAAAGGGTAATGCATGATTCGAGAAGCGAAAGAATATGAATTAAATGAAATACTGCAGTTGTATTTGTATCTTCATGAAACGAGTATTCCTGCTGATACGCAACATCTTAGAACCGTATGGTCAGAGATAATTAAGGACGAGCACCATCACTTGATTGTGTGCGAAGTGGATGGAAAGATTGTATCGTCCTGCGTGTGTGTGATTATTCCCAATTTGACCAGAGCTGTTCGCCCATATGCGTTTATAGAGAATGTGGTTACGCATAAGGATTACCGTCATTGCGGATACGCTACGGAATGCCTGGGTTACGCGAAAAAAATTGCAAAGAGTGAAAACTGTTATAAGATGATGCTGCTGACTGGTGCAAAAGATGCGGAGACTTTAAATTTTTACAGGAAAGCCGGTTATAACAGTACAGATAAGACGGCGTTTATTCAGTGGATTGATTGACTTTGAATTAAAGATTTTGGAACAAAAGGACTTTTCAAGTTTGTATAAAAAAGAAAGGAATTTTGATATGAACGTTATTTGGTCAAAGTATGTTCAAGGTACTAATACACTATACTACTCCCGCAAATTACGATTTGATGATCTGTTTGAGCAACAGTACAGACAGCTTTTTGATCTGGACACAAGCCGCACTTTGAAAGTCCTGGAAATCGGCTGTGGCCCCGGAGCTTTAGCAGGAGCGATTCATCGCTGGTATCCCAATGCTGAAATTACCGCTGTTGACAGAGATAGTGAATTTATCCGGTTTGCATCAGAACACGAAGACGGCATATCTTTCATGGAAGGAGATGCCACCCGGCTCGCCTTTGAAGATAATACTTTTGATGTGACCATTTCAAATACGGTAGCGGAACACATAGAGCCTTCCGGGTTTTATGGGGAGCAGTTTCGGGTATTGAAACCGGGTGGAAAATGTCTTGTGTTATCCTCACGGAGAGGTATCAATATAACTCCGGCGTGTGTAATGGAACTCAATGATTTTGAACAGGCATTTTGGAAAAAAGCCAGAGAATATGATACATCGTTTGAAACATATTCCGTTTGCAAGTACCCAATGAACGAAGCGGAAATGCCGATCACTATGGAAAAGTATGGCTTCCGAAATATAAGAACAGGGTATGCAACGATTGATTTAACTCCTGATCACCCCAGATTCAGTTCCCGGCTTGCCCACGATATGATAAATGCAGAACGCTATTCCGCTTTGGATAGCATAGACTCTGTGTTTGAGACAATGCCAGAACATTATAACGCTCAGGAGGTTACTGAAATGAAACGGCTTGCCAACATGAAGTATGATACAAGAATTGAACAGTATAATCGTGGAGAGAAACAATGGGACACCAATGTTTCCGTAATAATGGTGATTCAAGGAACAAAATAAGGAGTTACGAGAAAGATGGAGCAAATTCTGATTGACAGCGATGGAAATATACTTGAGTCTATTGATAATATAAGCGAATCAAGGCTGATGGAAATGCCGACCTATACGCATTGCCTTGCTGTAGTAAAGTTGGATAATGATTATTTGCTTGGATGGAATAAATGGCGTGGACGTTATGAAATTTTCGGTGGTTGTGCCGAGAATGGAGAGACACCACGAGAATGTATATCCAGAGAGTGCTACGAAGAATTAGGCATTAAAGGCGATTTTAGTTACATTGGTGCGATGAATCTGACACTTCAGCCTGATTGGTTCTGTAAAGAGACAAGAACCGAGCATGGTGGCCTTTATGGTATCCATGTGAAAGGACTAAGGCTGGACGAAATAACCAAAGGAATCAATGATAAGGAAGAAATATTACAATTGGCATTGTACAGAGATATTAAGGATAAAGAGCCAATCGCCGAAATCGATGAAGTATTGCTAAAATATTATGAATAATGACTTGCGATGGAAACATCTTATTGGGATAAATTTGAAGCAAAGAAAGAATAAAACAGAGAAGAATAATCAAACCCCACAACGATGAACATAGTGCATTATCGTTGAAAGAGTATGTGCGTTCATCGTTACATTGTATCAATATCAGCAGGGCAATGGAGGATAAGTATGGCTGTGGTACGATTGGGAAGGACAGTAGAATTTCCCCGCGAATATAACGGATACAAATTTTTTCCTTTGATATGCCGGAGGTAAGAATATATGAAAAAATGCAGGATAACAGCCATCCGGATTGCCTGTTATAAAGATCTGATGGAGCAATACGAGAATCCGATTTCTGACGCCTGTAACATGAAAGAGGGACAGGTTTTTATCGCGAACGGCTGGAAGAAGCCGGAGGGATTTTGTGAAAGTGCGTGGGAAAGCATCTCACCGTTTGTTATGACTCTGGCCTGTGGCGGAGAAGATATATACAGCGGGTGGATGAAGAACAAAAAATCAGCGCTGATTTCCTGTAACGATGGATTTCGCCCTGTAAGTTTTCTGATTGAAGCATTGGAAGCGGAAGCGGACTAAATGGCACTATGGACAGACAGATTTCGGGAAGACAGGGAAACGGAGGAAATGAATGAGCAGATTGTGGTACAGACAACCGGCGGGGGAGGTGGCCTCCATCCTGTCCCCGTTAAACGCGGCCACCTTGTTGGGGTTCGGTCTGCTGTATCCCCCTGTGTGGCGGCCATCGTCCGCATTAAGCGGGAGCTTGGCGGCAAATGGGCCGTGGGAGTGGTGACAGAGCAGTGCGTCATTGCCTGGCTGGCGGCGGGCGCGGTGCGCCTGATCGGGCTGTTGCTGGGGATGGCGTGAGGAATACAGACTGAAAAAGCGGAGAATGAAAAATTTACCGCGCCGGCCTTTCCATGAATGCAAGCACCTCCCGCTTCCCCGGCATGGCGGGGATGGCGCCGGGACGACTGGTCGTGAGGGCGGCTGCCGCGTTCGCATAGGAAAGAATCTGCCGCAGTTCATTTTCCGGCAGATCTGACAGAGCGCGTCGCCGCTTGGCCAGTTTCGCGAGTACCGCGCCCAGGAAGGTATCCCCGGCGCCGTTGGTATCGGAAACCTGCACGTGATACCCGGGTACGATTCCTGTCCTGCCCTGATAACGGTACAGCACGCCATTGGCGCCCAGAGTGACCAGAACCAGTTGGATTCCCATGGCTTCCAGGCAAATAGCGGCTTCCGTTGGATCCTCATAACCAGACAAAAGAACGGTTTCCTCATCACTGATTTTCAGAATATCCACCATGGGAAGCGGTCTGCGCATCATCGCGGCGGCTTCGTCCCCGTCAGACCAGAGAGCAGCGCGATAGTTGGGATCATAGGAAATCAGTTTTCCATGGTTTCTGGCGTATTTCGCTGACAGAAGAGTGGCGCTGCGGCTGGGTTCATCCGTCAGGCTGACGGAGCCGAAGTGGAGTATAGCCGTTTCTTCCAGTACGTTTCTGGAAATATTTTCAAAATTCAGGTAAATATCCGCGCCGGGATGGCGGTAGAACTGAAAGGAGCGTTCGCCCTTTTGGTCAACGCTGACCACAGCCAGTGTGGTGGGTGCGCTGTCTGTCACATAAAGACCTCTGACGTCCACCCCGTCAGCTTCCAGAGTTTGTCTCAATTGTTTTCCGTAGGCATCGTGCCCGACACAGCCAATGAAGGCGCTTCTTGCTCCAAGCCGGGAGGCGGCCACTGCTACGTTGGCCGGTGCGCCGCCGGGATTGGCGGCGAACAGAGGAATGTTTGATGAATTGACCCCAATCTGGGTCAGGTCGATGAGAATTTCACCGATTGCGGTAATCAGAGAAGACATTGTAATACCCCCGTATGGTTTTGTTGTGCGTGCCGATGCGCCGATTTGCTGAATACGGCGGTCACAGCCTGCAGCAGTTACGCATAACATACCTGTCCGGGGGTGTTTTGTCAATCAACAATTTTTCAGGGATTTTCAGAATTCCGGATATCTGCTTCCCTGTGGTGTCGCTGACGGTATTCCCGGGGCGACATCTGTTTATACTGCCTGAAAACTCTGGAAAAGTACGCGGCGTCATGAAAACCGCAGGAAAAGGCGATGTCCAGAATTTCATTGTCAGTGCCGCAAAGCAGCTCCGCAGCGCATTCCACACGGTAAAAATTCAGATAATCAATGGGAGTCCGGCCGGTGGCTTCTCTGAAAATCCGGCAAAAGTAGCGGGGCGCCAGACCGCTTTCCCGGGCCAGATCATCCAGAGTAAGATCCTTGTCATAATCCACACGGATGCGCCACAGCACCCTTTTGAGAAGCTCCCGGCGTCTGTGGTCTGCGGCGTTTTCCGGGTGAAAATTCCGAGCCTTTTCAATCAGCCACCCCAACAATTCCCAGAGCATTCCGATCACCTTGAATTCATATCCCTGTTTTGGGGCGGATAAGATTTCGCAGAGTTTGGCCGCAAGAGAGGCTTCGGGACTTTGCGCGGAAAAGTGACTGAACTGCTGGACGATGAGAAACTGCCATTTTCTGTACAGCTCCCGGCATACCCGCTTTTCCTGAAATAATTTGTCATAATCAAAGACAACGCACTGGTATTCGCAGTCCTTAGGCGTTCCGCCGTGGATCATGCCGGAAGGCACAAAGGCGGCGTCCCCTGCGGACAGAAGGAGGGCGGCGTTTCCCACAGACAGGCGGAAACACCCCTTGCTTATCACAATCAGTTCGCATTCCATGTGCCAGTGAAACGGCATCTCATAGCGGATATGTTCTTTTGTGACATGATAGAAGGCCACAGGAAATTCGGATGTACCCCGCACCAGTTGCTCATGTTCCGATAAATAACGCATATTGCATCTCCTGTCTTTTACAGCAGTGAAAAATTCTCATGAAAAGAAAAAGTGAATATTATCCAACTTATGACCATTTTATCACAGGAAATCAGGAGGAAGCAATGATAAGATTGTATTATTCAATAAAAGTTGCTGTGAGAGACATGGTTGTGAATATGCCGACAGTTGAGGGCTGTCCCGCAGAGTGAGCGGCTGTGCAGACGGCGACAGGAAAGTGAGAAACGAGAATGCTGATCAATATACCTTCTGTTTTATCTCCCGAGCTTTTAAAGGTTTTAATGGAAATGGGACATGGAGATGAAATTGTCATAGGAGACGGGAATTTCCCGGCACAGTCCATGGGAAAAGACGCCATCGTGGTCCGCGAGGATGGTCATCGCGTGAATGAGCTGCTGGATGCCATTCTCACCCTGATGCCTCTGGATCAGTATGTGGAAAATCCGGTTGGACTCATGTCGGTGGTGCCCGGCGATCCCATAAAGCCCACCATCTGGGATTTATACCGCGAAACGCTTATGCGCCATGGCGAAAATCCGGCGCATATCGAGTTTATCGATCGCTTTGCCTTTTATGAGAGGGCAAAGAAGGCATACTGCATTGTAGCTACGTCAGAAACGGAAATTTACGCCAATATTTTATTGAAAAAAGGCGTAGTGAAATAGAAAAAATCCAAGGAGGTATACAACATGCTTTATCCGAAAATCGGGATACGTCCTGTCATCGACGGCCGCTGGGGCGGAGTTCGCGAGAGTCTGGAGGTTCAGACCATGAATATGGCCAACGGCGCGGCCGCGCTGATTTCTCAGAGCCTGAAATACCCGGACGGCACGCCGGTTCAGTGTGTCGTTGGCTGCACGACCATTGGAGGCGGCGCGGAAGCCGCCAGGGTAGCGGAGCAGTTTTCTACAGAGAATGTAGTGGCGACCCTGTCCGTCACGCCCTGCTGGTGCTATGGCACGGAGACGTTTGATATGGATCCGAATACCATCAAGGCGGTCTGGGGCTTCAATGGCACAGAGCGTCCCGGCGCCGTCTATCTGGCTGCTGTGATGGCCGCCCACGCGCAGAGAGGTCTTCCTGCCTTTGCCATATACGGACATGACGTGCAGGATGCTGACGATACCTCCATTCCCGCGGATGCTGCCGAAAAGATTCTCCGTTTTGCCAGATGCGCGGTGGCTGTGGGCTGGATGAAGAATAAGTCCTACGTGAATGTAGGCGCCATCGCCATGGGCATCGCGGGCAGTTACTGTGACGCGGACGTGTTGCAAAAATATCTCGGCATCCGCGCCGAGTGGGTGGATGAGGTCGAAATTTTACGCCGGATGGCGCTGCACATCTACGATGAGGATGAATATCAGACAGCCCTTTCCTGGATCAAAGAGAATTGCCCGGAGGGACTGGATAAAAACCTGGGCAAAAATCTCCCGGAGATTATTACCCGCTCCAAACTGATAGAGCCTGACAGGGACTGGGAATTCGTCGTGAAAATGACCATCATCATCCGGGATATCCTCTTTGGCAATCCGAAGCTGGACGAGTTGGGCTGGCACGAGGAGGCGCTGGGCAAAAACGCGGTTGCCGGCGGCTTCCAGGGGCAGCGCCAGTGGACGGACTGGCTGCCCAACGCGGACTTTACGGAGGCCATTCTGGCGTCCACCTTTGACTGGAATGGTGTCAAGGCTCCAACAGCGTTTGCTACTGAAAATGACACCTGTAACGGCATTTCCATGCTGCTGGGCACTCTGGTTGGCGGCAGCGCACCCTGCTTCCATGATGTGCGCACCTACTGGAGCCCTGAGGCATGTGAGCGGGTCACCGGCTTAAAACCGGAGGGTGTGGCAGCTGGCGGCTTTATTCATCTGATCAATTCCGGCGCCACCGCCCTGGACGGCAGCAGCGCCTCAAAGGATGAAAACGGACACGGCTGCATGAAGCCCTTCTGGAGCATGACCAAAGAGGACGTGAAGGCCTGCCTGAAGGCCACCGACTGGCGCAGAGCGGACTATGAATATTTCCGTGGAGGCGGTTTTTCCAGCCATTTCCGCTGCAGTGCCGAGATGCCTGTGACCATGCTTCGCTTCAATATCGTGCAGGGCGTCGGCCCCGTACTGCAGATCGCGGAAGGATTTACGGCCAATCTGCCGGACGAGATTCATGAGGTGATCGACAAGCGCACGGACTTTACCTGGCCGACCACCTGGTTTGCGCCGCGTCTCACCGGAGAGGGTGCGTTCAGGGATGTGTATTCCGTTATGGCCAATTGGGGCGCTAACCACGGTGTGACCGTCTACGGCCATGTGGGAGCTGACCTCATTACGCTGGCTTCCATGCTGCGCATTCCGGTTTCCATGCACAATGTACCCAGGGACAAGGTATATCGTCCTCATGCCTGGGCCAGTTTCGGCACTCAGGATACGCAGGCGGCCGACTATGCCGCGTGCAGAAGCTACGGACCGATGTATCGCTGAAAACACGAATTGATTTATTACACCCTCACTGTGCCTGCTTCGGATTAAAAAAATGAGGAAACAGGCACAGTTTTATGTTACAATAAGCAGTAAAAAGAATCCGGAAGAAAGGTACTGATTTCAGAGCAGGTACCTGTAGGTGAAATGGAACGATATTTCAGGATGATGAAGGAGGAGCTGCGGATGAAAAAGAAAATAAATGGATTTCGTGGTGCCGTTCGATACCGCTATCAGAGGATTTTTACGAATATTATGCTGACCTTTGCGCTGATATTCGCTCTGGGTGCCAGTGGTTATATATTTTTTCACAGTGTACAGACAGAATATTCCTACAATCAGGGTGTCATGGAAAATACGGCTGCCTCCTTTGAAACCATGTATTCGATCGCCTGCCAGTCTGTGAGCAACATCCGGACCAGTTCCTCAGCCAGCGCGTGGGCCGCTGCCAAAACAGAAAGCGAGGAGAGACTGGAGGGAGTTCATCTTCTGGCGGAGATCAAAAAGCAGGTTACATGGTTGAACAGCTACAGCTATTCCATCGGAGCCTGGAAAATCGGGGCCAGGGTGACCCAGTGTTACATGAACAGCGCGTCGACGGATGACAGTGATTTCTTTTACGGACAATTTGGACTGGACATGGAGGAATGGCTTGCCACTGTGGAGCAGGTGCGGGATTACGGCACCTGTTTTCTGACCAGCACCGGAACGAAGAATGAGGAGAGCCTGATCTGTCTGTTTTATAACCGTCACGCCTCCGGCGAGGCCATTTATTTTCTGATTCTGCCGATATCATCGGTGGATGGGAACTGGGCGCTGGTGTGGAACGGCACCGTCATTTCCACCAATATGGATGAGGATTCGGAGCAGGATTACGCTATGCTGCAAAAGGCGCTGGCCGAAGGGACGGATCAGGGCGGCGTGCTTCAGCACTGGACCTCTCACATCTACAGCGTGGATGTGGCAGACGGGCAGCTCCAGTATTACTGGTTTCCGGAGGACACCATGGTGCAGCAGTTTCTGACTCTGGCGGCCAGCTTCCTGATGCTGATGGGGGTTTTCAGCGTGCTGATGTATCTGCTGACACAGAGAATATACAGCCCGGTGCGCAGCTTTATGCAGGAGCTGGAGATGGAAGATCCGCAGGGTGAGATCGATGAATTTGCCATGCTCCGCAATAATGTGATTCAGCTGAAGCTGCTCAATCGAAAGATGGAGGAAATGCTGGAAAATCATCGGCTGCAGAGCCAGGAGGATCAGTATGTCAGGCTGCTCTCCGGAAGTGTAATCGCCGGGGAGACGATGAACTGTAAATCGGTCTGTGTGACGGTGTTTGATGTGGATGAGGAGATGGACGACAACAGCCGGTTTCTGCTGAAAAACGATATACGCATCTTTGCAAAGCAGTATGAGCTGATCTTTGTCAGTATGCCCCAGGAAAAATGGGTCATGATTTTCCGGGATCAGAATGTAGATCAGGTAGAACAGATTGTACAGCAGCTTTTTGCGGAAGTTATGGAGGACAGAACGGTAACCGCCGCCATCAGCGAGGAAAAGACCGGTCAGACAGCGCTCAGGCAGGCATACAAGCAGGCGGTCAGCGTGCTGCGGCTGCAGGAGGCGCACCCTGATGAAGAGATACTGCGGGCGGACAGAATGAAAAAAACAGCCCAGGAAAGCTATTCTTATCCTGTGACCACGGAGAATCAGCTGATTCACTGGACATTGGAGGGAGACAACGCTGCGTTAGACCTGTTTGACGAATGTGTTCGGGATAATCTGCAGGGCAGAAAGATTGCCATTCAGCAGGTGGAAGGTTTTATCCTTGCGCTGGTCAGTACCATCAATCGGATATACAGTCGAATGGGAAACGAAAAGTCCATCGATCGCCCTGTTTCCGGAGCGGAGGTACTGGCGCTTTATGACGCGGAGGGAGAGCAGGAGGTAATTTCCCTCCTTCGGAATGAAATACAGAAGATGATCGAAACGGTTGCAGCGCAGAGAACGCAGAGCAATACGGCGCTGATGAACCGGATGCTCGGCTTTATTCACGATCATTATATGTATGATATCGGACTGACTGATATTGCGCAGGAGATGGGCATTACACCGCAACAGTGCAGCCTGGTGTTCAAGCAGCTGACCAATGAAAATTATAAAAATTATCTGAACGGTTACCGCGTGAAGATGGCGCAGCAGCTGCAGCGGGAAAATCCCGACATCACCACCAATGAGCTGGCGCAGCTGGTGGGTTTCAACAGCGCGAACAGTTTTATCCGGGTGTACAAAAAGTACACCGGCATTTCTCCGCAGAATTATAGCCCTAAATAAAATAAGAATGAAGGTTCCCCGGTTTACAGCCGGGGATTTTTTATGACATCTTTTTGGACGGAGGCAGAGTTTGCGAAGTATCTGGTCTGAAACACCTTCAGAATTCTTCATTCTGGAGAAATTGTGTATTGTTTGAAAAGTGGAGATCGAAAGAACCGGCAAAATATACAAATATAATAAATGTGATTTATGAAAAAACCTCAAAAACAGACAAAAAATGCACATTTATAAAAAAGATGAAGATTTACTTTCCTGGCTATTTCTGTCAGGATAGGTTCACAGACAATTGATCAATTGAACACAACAAATCAAACAAAAAGAAGGAGGATATCAGGCCGATGCTTTTGTCACTGAAAAAAAGACTGAAAAAGACAGACTGGCTCCTGCTGCTGCTTCTGGCACCGGGGATCATATGGCTGGTGATGTTTGCCTATGTACCGATTGCGGGCATCCGGATGGCTTTCTACAATTACAATGTATTCAAGGGCTTTTCCGGCAGTACCTTTGTGGGTCTGCAGAATTTTAAAACCCTGTTCCAGGGGGCAGACTTCCCCAGGGCGCTCCGCAATACGCTGATTATCGGCGGACTGCAGCTTTTGTTTTGCTTTCCGTTTCCGATTTTTCTGGCGATTGTGATCAATCAGGTGCGGATTAAGTTCCTGGGGAAGCTGACGCAGACGCTGACCTTCATTCCGTACTTTATCTCCACGGTGGTGGCCTGCGGTATGGTAGTCAGCTTCTGTTCCCCCAGCACGGGCATCATCAACCTGATCCGCAATTTCTTCGGGCTGGATTCCATTTACTTCCTGGTGCAGGCCAAGTACTTCCGCGGCATCTACATCATCCTGAATCTGTGGAAAAATTCCAGATACAACGCGGTGGTCTATATCGCGGCGCTGGCGGGCATCGACGAGGGCCTGTATGAGGCTGCCAGCCTGGATGGAGCCAGCCGCTTAAAGCAGATCTGGTATGTGACCCTTCCGGGACTGATGAATACCATCGTAGTGATGCTGATTTTGAATGTGGGCGGTATCATCAAGGTGGGCTATGAGACCATCATTCTGTTGTACCAGCCCTCCACTTATGAAACAGCCGATGTCATCAGCACATTGACATATCGTCTTGGTATTGTACAGAATAACTTCGGTATCTCCACTGCGGCTGGTCTGTTTGAATCCCTGGTAGCTCTGGTTCTGGTATTGCTGACCAACTATGCCAGCGAGAAATTCACAGAATCATCCATGTTCTAGAAAGGGGGAGGATTATGAAATCAAAAGTCAAATCAGGCAATGACAGGTTTCAGGGAATGGGCGATCGGATTTTTAATATTGTAGTCACCCTGATAGCCGTTGCAGTATGTATCATCGCCTTCTACCCCATGTGGTATGTGCTGATTGCTTCCTTCAGCAGACCATTTTATGTCAGCGACGGAAGCGTGGTGCTGCTGCCAGGAGGATTTACACTGGCTGCTTATATCAGGGCTTTTAATACCAGCAGTATCTGGACGGGTTATCTGAACACCATCATTATCACGGTGGGAGGCGTAGCGGTCAATATGTTCTTTTCTGTAACGCTGGCCTATGCGCTTTCCAAAAAGGAGCTGCCGTTTAAAAGGTTCTTTACGTTGTTCGTGGCCTTTACCATGTGGTTCAGTGCGGGTATGCTGCCTCTGTACCAGACGATCCGTTCCTATCATCTGACCAACAGTCATTGGGGAATCATGATGAGCTTTGCCATTAATGTATACAATGTGTTCATTCTGAAAAGCTTTTTTGAGCAGGTTCCCGGCGACTTTGAGGAGGCCGCCAGAATTGACGGTGCCAATACGCTGACGGTTTTCGCCTGGATTTATCTGCCCCTTTCCAAGGCAGCCCTGGCGACGGTTACCCTGTTTTACATGGTTTCCCGCTGGAACGGCTACTTCTGGGCCAGCGTGCTGCTGACGGATGATGACAAGCAGCCCCTGCAGGTGGTGCTGAAAAAGCTGATCGTGGATCAGACAAACCTGGTGGACGCGGAAACCGCCATCACCCCGGATACGCTGGTGTCGGGCACGACTGTGGCCTACGCCATCATCGTGGTGGCGACCGTCCCCATGCTGGTGGTATATCCCTTTATCCAGAAATACTTCAAGAGCGGCGTTACGCTGGGCGGAGTGAAGGGATAAGTTTAAAAATGCATTCCGCATTGCAGCGGAATTTGCAGTCGGCGTCTGTTGACGCCTGATAAAAATTTCATTTCAAAAGGAGTCAAAAAATGAAAAAACAGATTTCACGTCGTAACTTTCTGAAAGCTTCTGCCGCGGGCACTGCTCTGGTTGCCTCCGGTACCATGGTAGGATGCGGTGATTCATCCACTTCCTCCACCTCGGAGAGCACCAGCTCTTCCGACACCGGCTCTTCCAGCAGCAGCGATACCACCGTTTCCGCTGATCCGGTGAAGCTGACGGTACATGACATTTACAACGGCGAGGTGGTGGATTTCTCCAAGTCCGTCATCACCAAAATTCAGGAACTGGTGGGAGTAGAGCTGACTAATACCGTTTCCGCCTCCAGCACAGATGACGACCAGGCCTGGACCCTGATGATCGCAAGCTCCGATAATATGCCGGATATCGTGGTTTCCACAGATATGAGCAAAATTGAGCAGCTGGGCTTTGACGGCGGCCTTCTGCCCTTAGAGGACCTGATCGAGGAGCAGTGCCCCAATATTGTGGCGGCCTTTGAGAAGTATCCGGAATTAAAAACCGCGTCCACCGCTTCTGACGGCCATATCTATCAGATCGCCGGCATGAAGGAAATGAAAATCGCCAACATCTGGATTATCCGTAAGGACTGGCTGGATAAGCTGGGACTGAGCGTTCCCACCACGGTGGATGAGATGGAAGAGGTTCTGACCGCGTTCCGTGAGCAGGATCCCAACGAAAATGGTTCCAAGGATGAGACGCCCTTCATCACCCGCTGGCTTACCGCCCCGGATAACTTCACACAGCACGCTCTGGGAATGTTCTGCTCCAGCTGTGGCCTGATGGTGCGTGAGGGTGTGGTGGTTTATGACCCGCTGGAGGAGGATTTCAAGACCGGTATGGAATATCTGATCCGCTGGTATGCCAACGGACTGATTGATCCGGAGGTTTACACCCGCGATGACGCCCGCAACGTGGTTTACGGCAATAACATCGGCGGCCTGACCTATGACTGGACCGCTTCCACCACTCAGTACAATACCAGCCTGGCGGAGTCCATCCCCGGATTTGACAATGAGGTGATGGCTCCTGTGACAGCGCCCAACGGACGTGCGGTAATTCATCACTGCTCCGTCCCCTATGCCGGTCCCGGACTGTCCGTCACCTGCTCGGATGTGGACGCCGCTTTAAAGCTCATTGATTTCCTGTACAGCGAGGAGGGACAGATTCTGCAGACCTATGGTCTGGAGGGCGAGACCTACACCATCGCTTCCGACGGAACCTACGAGTTTACCGAGGAAATGCTCAACACCGAGGGCGGCCTGACCACCGCCAGAAACAACTGGGGCTGCATCAACCATCTGGGCGGCGTGGACCCGGTGGAGCTGGAATATGCCATCGCTACCAACGACGCGACATTGGAAGGCTATCAGCTTTACATGGATCACCCGGAATGGTATCCGGACGACGAGTACATCGGCTTTGATTTCAAGTATACCTCAGAGGAGTCCGAGGAGGTTACGCTGTTATTGTCCAGCCTGAACGATTATGTCAGTGAAAAATGCATGAGCTGGATCCTGGGCAACGGCGATTTCGCTTCGGAGTATGACTCTTTCATCGCTGAGCTTCATACCCGCAACGCTGACAGAGTCGTGGAAATCGCCACCGGGGCCTATGCGCGTCTGAAGGGCTGATTTCATTCAAACTGACGGGGCGGGACATCACAGGAGATGGGGTGTTCCGCCCCAATTATATTACAGGCGTTTATTGCCAGCTGTAGGGCAGCTGCCGATAAGCTTATGAGGAGACTATGAGTTACGAATTGTTGGAAGAAGACCGCGGCTGGGTGAAAGAGACATCCTTTCTGATCCAGAAAAAAATGGAGTGGGTCAGCGATAAAAATCAGAATAAGCTGCCCTATACGACTGGCCCGGATGGGAACTATGACGATCATTCCGACGGAAGCTACGGCGTCGGAGAGGATGAAAGCTGGTGGACCAATGGTTTCTGGGGCGGACTGATGTGGCAGATGTACCGCCGCACCGGACAGGAGAAGTATGCCCGTTACGCGGGGAAATGTGAAAAGAAACTGGATTCCTGCTTTGAGGCTTTCTACGGACTCAATCATGACGTGGGCTTTATGTGGCTTCCCACCTCTGTGACTTCCCACCGCCTGACGGGAAACGCGGAATCCAGAAAACGGGCGCTGCACGCGGCCTGTCTGCTGGCGGGGCGTTATCATCCGGAGGGAAAATTTATCCGGGCCTGGAACGAGATCCCGGGGGAGGACACCAGAGGATGGGCGATCATTGACTGTATGATGAATCTGCCGTTACTGTACTGGGCTACAGAGGAGACCGGGGATCTGCGTTACCGTCAGATCGCCATGAATCACGCGGATACCGTACGCAGCGCTTTTCTCAGGGAGGATGGATCCTCCTGCCACATTGTGTCCTTTGATCCGGAGACAGGAAAGCGAATAGAGAGTCTGGGAGGGCAGGGCTATGGTCACGGCTCCGCCTGGACAAGGGGTCAGGGCTGGGCGCTTTACGGCTTTGCCTTAAGTTATCGCCATACCGGGAAGCCGGATTATCTGCTGGCCGCCAGAAGCTCGGCAGAGTATTGTCTGTCACAGATCAGGGAGGACGGCCTGATCCCCATTGATTTTCGCCAGCCCGCAAATCCGCCGCTGGAGGACTGCTGCGGAGCCTGCGTGATTGCCTGCGGCTTTCTGGAGCTGGCGGAGCTGGTAAGGGAGCCGGAGCTTTCCGAGAAATATCTGGATGCCGCTCTGCGCATTTTAAAACGGCTGACCGTCTGGCGCTGCGACTGGAGTGAAGACTGCGACGGGATCGTGCAGAACTGCTCCGCGTCTTATGCGAACGGAATCCATATTACCATGTGCTATGCCGATTATTTTCTGGCCGAAGCAATTTTCCGGCTGGAGGGGAAGGCGCTTTCCATCTTTTAAGCTTTGAAATGATGATACGAGGAGTAAGAGTATGAATTTAAATTTTCAGGGAGAGACCACAAAGCTGCCACACACCTGGTCTGTCTGCGTGGGCGCGGGCAGAGCCAACGAAGGCCTGCGAGCGGACTGGCAGGCGCAGCTTCGGAAGGTGCACCGCGAGTGCGGCTTTCGCTATCTGCGTTTTCACGGATTATTTCATGACGATATGCATGTTTATACTGAGGAAAACGGAGCAATTCATTATAATTTTCAGTATGTGGATCAGTTGTTTGACGCTCTGCTGGAGGAAGGAGTGCGCCCATTCGTGGAGCTGAGCTTTATGCCTGAGGCTCTTTGCTCCAATGATCAGACCCTTTTCTGGTGGAAGGCAAGAGTGGCGCCGCCCAATGATCTGGAGAAGTGGGCCGACCTGGTGGGGGCGGCGGTGGAGCACTGGCTTGCCCGCTACGGAAAAGAGGAAGTCTGTCAGTGGTATTTTGAGGTCTGGAATGAGCCCAATCTGAACGCCTTCTGGTCCGGCAGCCGAACCCAGTATTATGATATGTACAGAGCAACCTCCCGTAAAATTAAATCCATCGATCCTGACCTGAAGGTGGGAGGACCGGCTACCAGCAATTATGTGCCTGACAGCCGCTTTGACGGGGATGTGGAGGATGTGAGCTCTCAGATGACCTTCCAGGTGGAGGATCTGGACAGTCTGGACTGGCACGGGGTCTGGATTAAGGATTTTCTTGATTTCTGCGCCGGGGAAAAGCTGCCGGTGGATTTTGTTTCCTGCCATCCCTATCCCACGGATTTCGCTCTGGATGGCTACGGCGAAAGCCGGGGACGCACCAGAGGGAAGGATTCTATTTTAAAAGATGTGCTGTGGGTGAAGCGGGAAGTGGAAAACAGCCCCTATCCCAATGCTGAGCTGCATCTGACGGAGTGGAGCAGCAGCCCCTCTTCCAGAGATTACAGCCATGATTATCTTCCCGCGGCGGCCTATGTGATGCGCAGCAATTTAAAGTGCGCGGGGCTGATGGACTGCCTGTCCTACTGGACATTTACGGATATTTTTGAGGAGGTGGGAGCGGGGCCGAAGGCCTTTCACGGAGGTTTCGGCATGTTGAATCTGCAGGGAGTACAAAAGCCGGTGTTCCATGCCTACCGGATACTCCATGAGCTGGGGGAGGAGTGCCTGGCTCAGGATGAGGGCTGGGTTGCCACCAGAAAAAACGGACGGCTGAATATGGCTTTCTATCATTATCCGGAGTCCTACGGCGCCACGGTTCCCATGTCCATGTACCCGGACCAGACCGTGGCCAGGCAGTGTCAGGACAGTGGGGAGGAAAGGCATTACGCCTTTACCGTGGCTGGTCTGAGGCCGGGCGACACCTATACTCTGTGCCTGTTAAAAAGAGACGCCATCCCGGTTGTGCTGTGGAATCAGATGGGAGCGCCGGTTTCTCCTGCAAGAGAGCAGACCGCGCTCCTGCGCAGACAGGGAGAGGCAATGGAGAGGACGGTTTATACGGTGGATGATCAGGGGTGTCTGAGCCTTGAGTTCACGGCTCCGGCCTGGACCATCGGACAGCTGATATAAAGGAAGCTTTGACAGATGGGGGAGAACGGGACAACAGAATTTGATCTGCATATTTTACAGAACCCTGAGATCACGGAGCAGAATCGCTGCGCGCCGCAGGCGGACTGCCGCTTTTATGAATCCAGGGCGGAGTATGAAGGCGGCGCAAGCTCTCTGGAAATGAGGCTGGACGGCAGGTGGAGGTTTTATTATGGGGAAAATCCCCGGGAGGTTCCGGACGGATTTCAGCAGCCGGAGTTTGACTGCAGCGGATGGGAGGAGATACCGGTTCCCGGCCATATCCAGCTAAACGGTTACGGAAGGCCGCAGTATGTGAATTATCAGTATCCATGGGATGGGCTGGAGGAGGTGGCTTTGGGTCAGTGTCCTGAGCAGCATAATCCCACAGGCTGCTATATCTGCAGCTTTGAGTGGACCAGGGACATGTCGGGCAGCACCGTCCATGTCCGCTTTGACGGCACGGAGAGCGCCCTGGCTGTATGGCTCAACGGCTGCTATGTGGGTTACGGAACTGATGGCTTTACTCCGTCTGAGTTCGATCTGACGCCTTTTTTGAGGTCTGGCAGCAACAGACTGGCGGTGGAGGTGTTTCAGTGGACGGCGGCAAGCCATATGGAATGCCAGGATTTTTTTCGCTTTTCAGGCTTGTTTCGAAGCGTGTACCTGATTGTCATACCGGAAATTTCGATTTCTTCCCCTGCAGTCACTGCTTTACTCTCTGATAATTTTTTATCCGGGACATTGACAGCATCTGTGGACTTTTGGGGAAGGGGGCGCTTTCAGGTTTCCCTGCTGTATCAGGGGGTCTGTCTGGAGAGCCGGAGTTATGAGCTGCAAAATCAGTCTCTGACCGTGGATTTTTCAGTGAGGGAGCCTGCACTGTGGAGCGCGGAAAAGCCTTCTTTGTATCAGCTGGAGTTTGCGGTGACGGATGAGGAAGGGCGTTCTTGCCAGTGGTGCTGTCAGAAGGTGGGATTTCGAAGGATTGAAATAAAGGATGGTCTGCTTCTGCTCAACGGCAGAAGGCTGGTCATACGGGGCGTCAACCGTCATGAATTTCACGCTTCCTGCGGGAGGGCGATGACAGCGCAGCAGATTGAAGAGGATATTCAGACGATAAAACGCAGCAATATCAATGCGGTTCGTACCAGTCACTATCCAAATCAGAGCGTATTTTATGAACTCTGCGACCGTTACGGAATATATGTCATGGACGAGGCCAATCTGGAGGGGCATTGTCAGCTGGATCGGCGGCTGCGATACCGGACTGACGGCAGCAATCTGGTGCCAGGCAGCGATCCCAAATGGCTTCCGGCCGCGATGGCAAGGGCAAGGGCTATGGTACTGCGTGACCGCAATCATCCTTGTGTGCTTTTCTGGTCTCTGGGAAATGAATGCGGCGGTGGGGAAAATTTAATAAGGATGGCGGAGGAGGTCCGCACCCTCGACAATTCCCGCCCCGTTCATTATGAAAATACCAACCGGGATCCGGTTTACCATCACCTCAGCGATATCGCGGGCACCATGTATGAGCCGGTGGAGAAGGTGAGGGCTTATCTTGCCGTTCACAGAGACCGGCCCTATCTTCACTGCGAATACTCTCACGCCATGGGAAATTCCTGCGGAAATCTGTGGGAGTATACCGCCCTGACCAGGGAGCTGCCCCAGTATCAGGGCGGCTTTATCTGGGACTTCGCGGATCAGGCGTTGGAGCAGCGGGATGAAAAGGGGCGGAGCTTTTTTGCCTGTGGAGGGGATTTTGGCGACCGGCCCAACGACGGGGTCTTTTGTGGCAATGGGATTCTGTATGCGGATCACAGACCATCTCCAAAGTTGCAGGAGGTAAAGGCCTGCTATGCGCCCATTCGGTTTTCCTTTGAAAAGGATGGAATACATGTTTTCAATGACCAGCTCTTTCTTTCTACGGAAGGGTATCGATGCCGGGCCGGACTGTTATGGGACGGGAAGGTGATTTTGAATAAAGAGCTGTCCGGCTGGGTGGTTCCGCCCATGAGTGAGAGAACATTTCCATATCCTTATCTTGTGCAGGAGAAAGCGGGGGAATACATTCTGGAGATTGTTTTCGCACTCAAAGAGGACGCTGTATGGGCCGGGAAGGGGCATGAAATCGCCTTTGGCCAGGTCGTTTATATAGTGCCTGGGCGGGAAAAAGAAGCGCTGGAGGATAAGAAACAGGCGGATGGAGAGCAGTTGGATGAAGTGCAGATCGATCCAATGCAGCTGGATGAAGAAAACCCCGATACAGCAAACCTGGATGAAGCTCTGACAGTGATAGACGGAAATTTAAATCTGGGAATTTCCGGGAACAACTTCCGGCTTTTATTTTCCAAAATACAGGGAGGCCTGGTTTCCTTTCAATATGAAGGCCGGGAGCTGATAAAGGAGGTTCCCGGCCCCGCTTTCTGGAGGGCTTTGACGGACAATGACCGGGGCAATCATATGGGACTTCGATGTGGTGTATGGAAAATCGCGGAGGAATATGGTTATTTCAGTGAAATGCCGGAGATTGCCTGTGGAAAAGAGACTGTAAGGCTGACTTATACCTATTTGTTTTCTTCGAAGGAGGACGATTTTTGCAGAATTTCCTATCTGGTGAGCCGGGACGGCCGGGTGGCCATGACTATTCGATATGACGCGCGGGATTTGCCGGATCTGCCGGAATTTGGGCTTCGCTTTTCCATGGGATCGGAATTTGATCACCTGCGCTGGTATGGTCTTGGCCCGGAGGAAACCTATTGTGATCGCTGCGAGGGAGGCAGACTGGGAATTTGGGAGAATGAGGTGAAGGATAACCTTGCGGAATATCTGCGGCCCCAGGAATGCGGAAATAAGACAAAGGTCCGGTGGGTGGAGGTAACAGATTCATCCGGCTTTGGGCTTCGCTTTGAAGCTCCGATGATGGAATTTTCAGCCCTGCCTTATACATTGGAGGAAATGGAAAGCGCCAATCGTCTCAGAGAGTTTCCGCCCTCCCATGGCACATTTATTCGCGCCTGTCTGAAGCAAATGGGGGTGGGCGGCGATGACACCTGGGGAGCCAGAACTCACGCGCCCTATTGCATTCAGCCATCCCAGGGGGAACGACTGGAGTTTACAGTAGTTCTTAAAGCTGTTAATGTAAGGAAGGAACAATCAGTTGACTGAAAATGATCGCATGACCATACAGGAACTTTTGGAGCAAGGATATCGTCTGCTGCGCGAGACTGAAGGATATACGACTCGAGCCAGCCGTTACGCACTGAGAAAGGAGATGGAGAAAGCGGAACGCGTTCTTTCCGGAGAATTTCAGGCGCCGTTTTCCCATAACAGGGAGTTTCTGTCTCCTGAGGAGAGTGATCCGGCGAAGCTTTGCATAGGTCATTATACCAGAGCTCCCGGGTGGCTGCCGGATGAAGCGGATTTTGACATCTATGGCTTACGGGAAGCAATCGGATGGTTCCGACACCAGGATATCAGAGAGGACGCCGCTTCTGGTTTTTCCAACCAGTTAAAGCAGTTGAATCTGCGGATAGAGGAGTTTTTGGAGCTGGACAGTGAACAGTATTCTGAAGCGGAGGGGCAGGCGATTCTGCATGCCTGGGAGTGTGCGGGAAAAAGTCATGGCATCCGGAAGGGAAAGGCGATTATTAAAACCTATGACCTGCTAAGGGAGATGATCCATTCCAAACCGCTTACAAGCGAAACGGATGATGACTGCATCGGTCTGTTTCGTGTTTCCGAAATTCTGCGGAATTTCCGGGATTTTCTGAAAGCTTCGGAGAACAGGCAGATTGCGGATCGCATCAGGGAAGAAGGAAACCGTTTCACAATGGCTCAGCTTCAGCAGGAATGGAGATATCGTTATGATATCTTCCCTTCGGAGTGCCCGTGGAACGAAAGCGGAAACGGCTTGAATTTCGCGGTACCTGAGGGGTGTGAGTATGGGGCTTTGCGCCTGCTTTTGCCGGGCGGAGGAAACGACCTGACAGGAGAGGACAGAGTATGTCTGACAGGGTTTCACCTGGTAAGTGCTCAGGGCAAAAACATTCGGCTTCCCAATGGAGATTTCACGGAAGGAATGACCGGATGGAGGCCTGATCAGGTTTGCAAAGGAGCCGGATGTCAATGGAAAATGGAAGGCGGGAAGGCCTGTGTCTGTCTTTATGCTTCCTCGCCGGGGGCTTCCGCAGGGGTAGTATCTCAACCCTTTCAGATGGAAAGCGGCAGATATACTCTTTGCTTTGACTTTCAGATTGGGAAAAGGCTTTGTCCCGGACTTCTGGTGGAGCTTTTATTTTACGATTCCGAACACAGGTTTCTTGGTTCCTGCCGGAACTGGTTTCAGAAGAAAAGCTGGCCCCGGAATGTACGACAATACAATCTTTCCATGCAGTGCAACGCCATCCTGTATCTGATGACGGGAGAGAAAGAATATGCCGGGATCGCCAAACTGGAAATGCTGTGCTTCCTGAACGATTTTTGCCAGGGAGCGGAGTACTGGATGGTCAGAAATGAGCGCCCGGAGGGACTGGACTGTTACGGAGCCGTTCAGGGCGGGCGAAATTTATGCTCTGTGGCTTTTACCTGTGGACTGATTCGACGGGCTGATGTATTTTCAGAAGAGGAGAAGAGAATATTTTTTGAAATGATTGATTTTCTTCTTTCTTACATGATGGATTCAAGGGACAGATGTATGCTGACCGGTTTTCAGGCGCAGAAAAACAGCGGCAACTGGCAGACGGACATGTGCATGGGCGTTGCCTGCATCATGAGTGTGCTGACGGAATTCCCTGATCGGAGGCTGTGGTTTCACAGTGCGGTGCATGTTCTTCGGGGACAGCTTCGATATACGTTGAATCCGGACGGCAGCTGGCCGGAAAGTCTTCGATATCATTTCGCAGCGCTGGAACGGTTTTCTTTGTTGGGCCTGCTGTTAAAAAATGAGACGGGAGAGGATCTGTTTTCGCAGCCGGAGCTGCAAAGGATGTTTCTCTATCCGATGGAGGTACAGACGCCCGGGTATGCTTTTTTTAAAGGACAGATCGGTACGCCGCCCTTTGGGGATCATACACTGCAGGAAAATGCCTTTGCCCTGTACGGCGCTTATATTCAGACCATGTACAGTCATTCTCCGCTTCTGGCCTCACGCATGTACGATGTGTGGCAGCGCAGCGGAAGAGGAAGACTTCCCCTCTGGGGAGAAAGCGTAATCGGGCAGCTGTTTTTGTATCCATCGGGAGATGGGAACCCCGGGGCATTTGTGCCTCCGTTGGAATCTACGGCTCGTTTTCCGGACAGCGGCATCTATGTATTCCGCGGCGGAAGCTGGTCTGACCGGGTGAATTATCTGGCAGTGATGAGCAGTCAGAAGCCCATTCGCCACGGCCATCATGACCAGGGCTCTTTTATTCTCTATCATCAGAATGTTCCGCTGATTATGGACACAGGCATCGAGGGTTATTTTGATGTCAGTACGCAGTGGCATCTTTGCAGCATGTCTCACGCCTGTTTGCAGTTTCCTCTGAGAGAGAAGCAGGAGGCTTCGGGACAGCTGTCAGGTATTAATCTGTCCGCCGGTAATTTCAGCGCTGCTCACGGCCTTGCAGATGTGCCTCTGACCAGCAGAGTTTCCAAAATCCGGACGGAAGGGAGCTGTCAGGGGATGTCGGTGATCATTCAGCAGAGCGGAGGAGAGGGCGTGCATACAAGGCAATTTCTGTTTTATCCGGAAAGCGGAGTCTGTATTGTGAAGGACAGTGTGAAAAATTTTGGAGGCATTGTCACAGTTACCTATCCGCTGGCAGCCAGGGATGTACAGGTGGACGGCCCGTATGTTTTCTGTGAGGGGTATTATGGTCAGGTATTTACACTTGAAATCCGGGGAAATGTGAGCAGTATTGCAGTGGAAAAGGGAAGGGCAGCCGGATTTTTTCCCACAGAGGATGAAATTCCCTGTATGGTGTTTCTGAGGCTTCAGGCAGATGCAGGTTCCCCTCTGACGGTGACTGTTTCTCCCGGGAATACAGATCAGGGAAGAAATGAAGGAAAAATATTCTGATCAAAGGGATTGTGGTATGGATGAGTTTCATTATCATCAGATTATGGTTTGTGATTAACAATAACTATTTATGGAGGAACATATGAAATACACCATTGATACTCAGGAAAATAAAGACTATATGAAGGAACTGACACAGGAGCTGCTTCGCTTTGCCGTTCGCTTTCCGTCTCCGGGAGGCAGTGCTTATTACCTGCATGATGACGGCTCTCCATGGATGGAGAAAACTTTGGATAATTACGAGACCTGCAGGATGGTGCACAGCTATTGCATTGGCTCGTTTCTGGGCTTCCCCGGAAGCAGGGAGCTGATCCGGGCAGGATTAAAGGGCTTAAACGGGGAAATGCGGGATCAGGTTCACGGCGGCTGGTATACAAGTATTGACGCTAATGGCGTCGGCGAAGAGGGCAAGCTTTGTTACGCCCACGCCTTTGTGATATTGGCGGCCTCTTCGGCAGCCCTTGCAGGAATAGAGGGAGCGCGGGAGCTTCTGAATGAGGCGATTGAGGTTTTTGACAGGTATTATTGGAATGAGGAGGAAGGCTTGAGCAGAGATACCTGGAACAGTGATTTCACGGTTCTGGATTCTTACAGGGGAATCAACTCCAACATGCATACGGTGGAGGCCTTTCTGGCCGCCGCTGATGTGACCGGGGAGGACAGGTTCCGTGTGCGGGCCGGACGGATTATTGATCATGTGGTAATGTGGGCTGAGGATAATAATTGGAGGCTCCCTGAACATTATACTTCCGACTGGGCTCCTGACCTGGAATGCAATAAGGATCGCCCTGATGACCGGTTTAAGCCCTACGGCGCTACGCCCGGGCATGGAATTGAATGGGCCAGACTGATCACTCAGTGGGCTTTGTCCACCTTCCCAGGGCAGCAGGAGAAATATGGAAAATATGTGGATGCGGCGGAGAACCTGTTTATGCGCGCTGTGCGGGACGGGTGGAATGCGGATGGCGCCAGAGGCATTGTATATACTACAGACTGGAATGGGATGCCTGTTGTCCACGATCGGATGCAGTGGACGCTGGCGGAGGGGATCAATACAGCCGCCGTGCTTTACCGCGTCACGGGCAAGGAGGAATATGCCAGGCTGTATCATGATTTTCTGCAGTATCTGGAGGAAGAAGTGCGGGATCATCAGTACGGGAACTGGTTCCATCAGCTTGATCAGAACAATCGTAAGCTGGAAACAGTGTGGCCCGGCAAGCCGGATATTTACCATGCGCTGCAGTCCACATTGATTCCGTACTGTGATCCGGCAGTGTCTGTCGCTGTGGCAGTCAGAAACAAGAATTGATTTTCGCCAACTGATCGATTGATTTGCCGCCAATCGTCGGAAAAATATTTTGCCAATCGTCGGAAAAACCTTGAAAGGTTCATAAATATGGTGCATACTCCTCGTATGCCGGGGCGGTTGGCCACAAGCGGTAGATATGCGGGATGAAATTGCCCTTGACCAGGCAATCGATTACTATGATGCAGTTGTTCACTCTGATATTAACCGGGCAGATAATGTGCAGAAGAATCCTGAAAGAGTAAAGCGGCTCATGCGTTCCTATGCAAGAAACCAGGGCGGTCAGGTTCCAAACACGGTGATTGCACAGGATATAGCTGCCAACGATGAATTCCCGATGAGTGAGGAAACCGTTGCTTCGTACATCAATGCTCTCCGCAGGATCTTCGTCGTAGAGGATATGCCGGCGTGGAATCCGAATTTGCGGTCAAAGACGGCAATTCGTTCATCTGACACCAGATATTATATTGACCCATCTATTGCGGCGGCGGCATTGGGTATCGGTCCGAATGACCTTGTGAATGATCTTAAAACCTTTGGTTTTCTCTTCGAAACTCTCTGTGTGAGAGACCTTCGTGTATTTGCGGATGCTCTTAAGGGTGAGGTTTATCACTATCGTGATAAGGATGGACAGGAATGTGATGCGGTCATACATTTGAGAAATGGTGAATATGGACTCATTGAAATCAAGCTTGGCGGAGACAGGCTGATTGAGGAAGGTGCGGAAAGCCTGAAGTCTATGCAGGCGAAAATTGACACCGATAAAATGAAAGCGCCGTCTTTCCTTATGGTATTGACGGGAACCGGTGATTACGCGTATCGCCGTCACGATGGAGTATATGTTATTCCCATCGGTTGTTTGAAAAATTAAAGGCAACTGTCTGGCCTGTGGCGGAGAAGATATATACACCGGGTGGATGAAGAGCAAAAATCAGCGCTGATTTCCTGTAACGATGGATTTCGCCCTGTAAGTTTTCTGATTGAAGCACTGGAAGCGGAAGCGGACTAAACGGCACTATGGACAGACAGATTTTGGGAAGACGGAAAAGCGGAGGAAATGCATGAGCAGATTGTGGTACAGACAACCGGCGGGGGAATGGGAGGAGGCTCTTCCTCTGGGCAACGGCAGGCTGGGCGCCATGGTGTACGGCGGCGTGGACAGGGAGTGTATTCAGGTTAATGAGGAGAGCGTGTGGTACGGCGGTCCTGTGAACCGCGGGAATCCGGACGCTAGGGAGGCTCTGCCGCGGGTCAGACAGCTGCTGCGGGAGGGAAAGCCCCGGGAGGCGGAAAAGCTGATGGATCTGGCCTTCGCGGGCTGCCCGGACAGTATGCACCCCTATCAGACACTGGGAGAAATCCAGTTTTATTTTGATGGGATCAATGGAAAGGCGGCGGATACCATAGGCCGCTTCCGGAAATCCTTCGATATGGAAGGTGTGGAAGGGTATGAGAGAAGCCTTTCTCTGGATGAGGCGGCGTGCCGGGTCGGATTTCAGGATCGGGAAACAAAGCATTCCAGGGAATTTTTTATCTCAAAGCCGGCGGACTGTCTGCTGATGCGTTTTTGCGCGGCCGGGCCGGAGAAGCTGAGCTTCTATGTCCGACTGAAAAGGGAAAAGAGCTTCGACGGTGTGGAGAAGCTTGGAAACGACGGCATTTTGCTGCACGGGAACCTGGGCAGGGGCGGCAGTGAGTTTGCCATGGCGCTGCGGGCCTCGGCGAAGGGCGGCAGTGTGCGGGTGCTGGGGGAGACGTTATGTGTGGAGGACGCGGAAGAAGCGGTTCTTTATTTCACGGCGGATACCACCTGGCATGAAAAATTTCATAATCAGGAATTCCTGAAGGAAAAATTGCAAAATCGGATAAACAGCGCCATGAAGAAGACCTGGGAGGAGCTGCTTGAGGAGCATAAGGCGGATTACTCAGGGTTGTATGACCGGTTTATGTTTTCTCTAGAGGGCGAGGAGGCTTACGAGGACGAACCTACGGACGCCCGTCTTGCCGCTGTCAGGGAGGGGCGAAGGGACTTGGGCCTTGACCGGCTGCTGATGGATTACGGCAGATATCTGATGATTTCCTGCTCCCGGCCCGGCGGCCTTCCGGCTACTCTGCAGGGACTGTGGAACACCTCCATGACTCCGCCATGGGACAGCAAATATACGGTGAATATCAACACGGAGATGAATTACTGGATGGCGGAGAGCTGTGCTTTGCCGGAATGCCATCTGCCCTTATTTGACCTGATTTCGCGGATGCGGGACAATGGCAGGGTGACTGCCCGGGAGATGTACGGCTGCCGGGGCTTTGTCTGCCATCATAATACAGATATTAACGGGGATACTGTTCCCCAGGATATCTGGCATGCCGGTTCCTACTGGGTCATGGGCGCGGCCTGGCTGTGCACCCATCTGTGGACGCATTACCAGTATACTCTTGACCGGGCGTTCCTGGAAAAGGCTTTCCCGGTGATGGCGGAGGCGGCGCTGTTTTTCGTGGATTTTCTGACTGGGGAGGGCGGGTATCTGGCCACCAATCCCAGCGTGTCGCCGGAGAATACTTATATTCTGCCTGACGGAAGTAAGGGGTGCGCCTGTATCGGGGCGTCCATGGACAATCAGATTCTGCGGGAGCTGTTTGGCGATGTGTTGTCGGCCTGGGAGGTGCTGGAGGATCAGGGCCAGATATTGGACAGTCAAGGACAGATGGAGGGAGAGCAGAGTCAGGCTCTGGAAGGCCGGACACCGGGCAGCCCGGCCTCAGCGAAATACCATATCGAGGGTGTGGAGGATATTTCAGAGCTGATGGAAGAGATTTCTCACTGCATGAGCAGGCTCAGACCCGATCAGATCAGCCCCAGATACGGAACTCTTCAGGAATGGGCGGAGGACTATGAGGAAGCGGAACCCGGCCACAGGCATATTTCCCACCTCTTTGCCCTCTATCCGGGGACACAGATTACCGTGGACCAGACGCCGGAGCTTGCGGCGGCGGCCCGCAAAACTCTGGAAAAGCGCCTTGCAAACGGCGGCGGCCATACCGGCTGGAGCCGGGCCTGGATTATCAGCTTCTGGGCCGCTCTGTGGGATGGGGAGAAGGCTTATGAGAATATTCAGAAGCTTTTGGAAATCTCCACCTATCCCAATCTGTTTGACAGGCATCCGCCCTTCCAGATCGACGGGAATTTTGGCGTCTGCGCCGGGATCTGCAATATGCTGGTTCAGTGCAGGGATAGTTCGGTGGTGCTTCTTCCCGCTTTGCCGAAAGCCTGGGAGAGTGGGTCGGTGCGGGGGCTTCGCCTGATCGGGAACGCTTCTCTTGATATGAGATGGGAGAAGGGCGTGTTAAAGGAAGCGGTTATCCGGGCCGGTTCGGACTATCAGACGGAAATTATTTACCGGGGCAGAAAAATATCTGTACAGGTAAAGAAGGGAGAAAGTGCGCGGATCTGGTGAAACAGCGGTGAGGAAGGCTTTGACGGTAAATGAAGAGGTCGAAGCTTTGCTCTGGAAAAACAGAGGTTTGTTTTTAAATCATCCATGATTTGCGATAAAAATAATGGTAAATCGGTTGCCGGGATTTCAAAAGGATGATAGAATACTTTCTGTTGATTACGATTTATAGGAGGGCTGAAATGACAGACGAAGAGAGAAAGCAGTTAAAGTTCCACGCGGTGGGCGTCAGGGAGGGAATATTGATCGGCACCCATGGCGCGAAGTGCGGACATCCGGGCGGGAGTCTGTCCGCCGCGGACATGTTTACTTATTTATATTTCAGGGAAATGAGAATCGACCCGAAGGAGCCCAAAAATCCGGACAGAGACCGCTTTGTCCTCTCCAAGGGACACACGGCGCCGGGACTGTACGGGGCGCTGGCGGAGCGGGGCTTTTTTCCGAAGGAGGATCTGGCCACATTGCGGCACATTGATTCCTATCTGCAGGGCCATCCCAATATGCATACCGTTCCCGGGGTGGACATGTCGACCGGCTCTCTGGGCCAGGGTATTTCCACCGCGGCCGGCATGGCGAAGGGCGCGAAATATCTGGAGAAGGACATCAATGTCTATACCGTCTTAGGCGACGGGGAGCTGGCGGAGGGCCAGGTCTGGGAGGCGTCCATGTTCGCGGCCCACTATCAGCTGGATAATTTCTGTGTGATTGTGGATCTGAACGGCCTGCAGATCAGCGGCCCCACGGAGCTTGTCATGAATACGAAGCCGGTGGATGAAAAGTTCCGCTCCTTTGGTTTTGACGTTGTGGAGATTGACGGCCACAGCTTTGACGAGATGGAGGCGGCGTTCGCCCGGTTCCACGCAAATCACGGCGGTGGAAAGCCTACGGCGATTCTGATGCATACCGTCAAGGGAAAGGACGTCAGCTTTATGGAAAATGAGGTGGACTGGCACGGCAAGGCGCCCAATGATGAGCAGTTTGAGAGAGGAATGGCAGATCTGGCCGCCATTCGCGCGGGATTGGAGGCACAAGTATGAGTGAAATCAAAAAAATCGCGACCCGGGACAGCTATGGAAACGCCCTGAAGGAGCTGGGCGCCGCCCATGAGGATGTGGTGGTGCTGGACGCGGATCTTGGAAACGCCACAAAGACGCTGACCTTCAAAAAGGCTTTTCCGGAACGGTATTTCGATTGTGGTATCGCGGAGGCCAATATGATGTGTGTGGCGGCGGGGCTGTCCACCATGGGGCTTAAACCCTTCGCCTCCACCTTCGCCATGTTTGCGGCGGGCAGAGCCTTCGAGCAGGTGCGCAACAGCATCGGCTATCCTCACCTGAATGTGAAAATCGGCGCCACCCACGGCGGTATTTCAGTGGGTGAGGACGGCGCCAGCCATCAGTGCTGTGAGGATTTTGCCCTGATGCGCTCTATTCCGGGCATGACCGTCATCTGCCCCTCCGACGGGATCGAGGCAGAGGCGGTGGTGAAGGCGGCCTACGAGATGGAGGGGCCGGTCTATATGCGGTTCAGCCGTCTGGCGACGCCGGTTTATCATGAAGAGGATTTTACCTTTGAGATCGGAAAGGGAGAGGTTCTTCAGGAGGGAAATGACATTGCCATTATCGCCAACGGCATCCTGGTGCCGGAAGCGGTGGAGGCGGCCAAAGCCCTGAAGGAGGAAGGAATTTCAGCCCGCGTCATCAACATGGCGACCATCAAGCCTCTGGATGAGGAGCTGGTGCTGAAGGCCGCCAGGGAATGCGGCAGGATTGTCACCGTGGAGGAGCACAGCGTGATCGGCGGATTGGGCGAGGCGGCCTGCTCCCTTCTCTCCGAGAAGCTGCCCACCCCGGTGAAGAGGATCGGCGTAAACGACGTCTTCGGCCACTCCGGACCGGCGGTACCGCTTTTAAAGCAGTTTGGCCTGAGCGCGGAAAATATCGCGGCCCAGTGCAGGGCGATGCTGGGGTGAGATGTTGAGTTTAGCCCCGGTAGGATTGTGAGAGTGCGGAGCAGCTTGTGAATCGATTTTGACACTTTAACTTTTTTATATGGTGGTAAACAGGAATAAGAAGGCCTGTGCGGATGATTTCGCACAGGTTTTTCTGTTCCGGATCTTATATTATGATGAACGGTTGTGAGTGAAGACAGGATCATTACGCGGCCTTTATACATGGCTGCGTTTATCTGGGTCCTGTCTATATAATTTTGAATTTTTGCTGTTGTGGTTGACTTGCGGATTTTGGAACGCTACAATAACTAAAAGGTTTGGACTATCTGTCCAATGCGGTTATCTGAAGTATATGTTATCCTTTTGCCAGATATTGTGCAGGTTTGGTGAGAAATGTGTTCCTCTGGGTTCCCTGAATGGTTTGCGCCTTACTGCATGACCGATGGAAGGAGTGTACTGAAAATGAAAGTGCAGGAATTATTTTGCCGGGCGAATTTTGACAGGGTTGTGGACGCATATATTTTGATGTTTCCTCCCTTTCGCGATTATGACAGGATACCGATCAAAGAAAAGCTGGCCAGACTGGGGCGGTTAAAGCAGGCCATCAGGGACAACTGTGATGACTTTAGAGTTTGTGTCCCTTCCCTGGGAAATGAATCATATACAATCTTTATCCTGGAACTGGAATCCGGTCTCTGGGAAGATAAAGGGAAGCCGGAATTCTGGAATTTCGCAGTGAGAGATGAGGAATTGCGGGAGAAGGTAGGCCGCGACTTTGATCAGTGGCGTAATGAGGGTGAGGACAGACTGGAGCGCTATGGAATAGATATGACCCCGATGAATGTGCTTGCGTCCTATGAGGTTGCGGGGGAATCTGTTTCCAGATATGGAATAGAGGCCTGTTGTGCTGTGATATTGTTTGAATTATTCTGGTTTGGCTATACAGATGAACAGCGGGCGGAAGGGATAGAGGCGCTGAAAAAGGAACTGGATGAAAGCATGGAGGAATTTGAACGCGATGGTAAGGATTCAGGGATCCTCGCGGAGGAGTTTTTTGATCAGATGTTTGAGGAGATATTGAACGACTGTGAAAATGAGGATGAGAGACAGTACATGATTCTTGAGAGGAAATTTGATCGTTCAGTGGAAGACATCAAAAGGCGGTACAGTGAGAAGGTGTCTGAACTTAATAATCAGATTGAGATTGATGTTATTAAGGAACAGTGGAGAAAAATGTATGGCGGAAGCTGACACCTTGTGTGGAAAAGGATTCATAGTGCAGTACGATACACAGGTAGTCGCAAAGCATTCTGAGAGTCAGGGAAGGGGTGTGAAATATGGCCAATCAGGAAATGGATAAGGAGTATCCGGATATTGACATGAAAAAAACGGGACTGCGCATTCAGAACGCCGTTAAGGAGGCAGGTTACTCTGCACAGGAGATTCAAAGGTATCTGCATCTGTCCTGTCCGCAGCCGGTTTATCGCTGGTTTAAAGGCCAGATCCTCCCATCTCTGAATCATCTGTATGCTTTGAGCGTGTTGCTTCATGTACATATGGAAGATCTGATAGTTGATAAAAATAATAATGAGAAAATATGGAAAACAGGCGAAGAGGTTCAATGCCGGGATCAGAAGCAGATGCAAAGATGCCTGGTTTATTTCCGGAAGCTGAATAAATCAGCGTAGGGATTGGACTATCCGTCCAATGAAATGATTTGGAAAATATGGTATCCTCCTGTCAGACGGGATATGCAATACAGGCATATTTCGGATGGCAAGAGGATTTTTGCTTTATTATATTATATGTATTACCAGGGAAAGAGCAATGGACAACGAACGAGGCCTCCGGTTCCTGATTGACTATGAGAATGTCCGGGAGGCCGGGCTTGACGGCACCGAATATCTATGTAATACAGATGGCCTTGCAATCTTTTACAGCCAGGCCTGTGAGAAGATCTCCAGAAGAGCGATGGATCTGATCCTGAAATCCGGCTGTCTCTTTCAGACATACAGGCTGCAGAAGGTGAGCAAAAACGCGCTGGATTTTTATATTACATCCAGAACCGGCGAACTGCTTGGGGCGGGATACTCTGGCAAGATTATCATTGTCAGCAGGGATAAGGGCTACCAGGCGGTCAGGGATTACTGGGAGAAAAATGGCCGTGCCGGAAGAGTTCTGCTGAAGGCTTCCGTGAGGGAAGGCATAGCGGCGTCCGGCGAGAGCAGCGCCCGCAGAAAGCAGATTGCCGCGGAGTCAGAGCAGGTCAGTATCGCCGGTGAATATGAGAAATATCAGGAGCGAAAGAGGATTGTCAGCAGGATGGAAGAGTTGTTCCGCGGCACTGAATACGAGGACGCCGTCATGAAGATCTGTGAGCTGACGGAGGAGAAGAAGAACCCGAAGGAACTGTATCTGGGTTCCCTGCGGAAATTTGGGAGGACGGACGGCACGAAGATTTACAGGTATCTGAAGCGCGCGGCGGATATCTGAGGGATGCGGCGGGGAGAATGATTGATAGGAGAAAATCTATGGCAGGAAGAAAACTGGCATCGGTACAGTATGTGCATCACATTACACCGATCGAAGGAGCGGACAGGATTGAGTGTATTCATGTCCTGGGCTGGGCAGTTGTGGCAAAGAAGGGAGATTTCAAGGTGGGAGATCGTTGTGTCTATTTTGAGGTAGATTCCTTTTTGCCCGTTTGTGAGCAATTTGAGTTTCTGAGAGGAAGCTGTTACAAAAATGACGCATACATGGGTCAGGGCTTCCGGCTGAAAACGCAAAGGTTCCGGGGGCAGATTTCTCAGGGTCTGATTTTGCCACTGAGCATTTTGCCGATAGACAGAGAATATGAACCCGGAGACGATGTCACGGAAATTCTTGGAGTCCGGAAATGGGAAATTGAGGACAAAGTGACCGGCAGCGGAACGGTGATTGGAGAGATACCTTACGGAATACCTAAGACTGATGAGATGAGAGTACAGTCCTTCCCGGAACTGATTGAGGAATTTGCACGGGTGTCACAGTATTATATCAGTACCAAGATGGACGGAACAAGCGTGACGATGTACTGGAAAGACAGTAAATTTGGCGTCTGCGGCAGAAATTACGAGTATGCTGATGATGGAAAATGCGCATTCTGGAGTTACGCTCATCAACACCAGATTGAAGAGAAGCTGAGACAACATTCCGTCCCTGACCTTGCTTTACAGGGTGAATTCTGTGGCGGCGGAATACAGAAAAACCGGCTCAAATTATTACATCCGGAATGGTATGTATTTACGGCGATTGATCTTCAGACGCACAGAAGATTATCCCTTCAGAAGATGACAGAGCTGTGCGCACTGCTGGAGTTAGCTCAGGTTCCGGTTGAAGAGACAGGGACAGAGTTCCCCTATCATTCTGTGGACGAACTGCTGGAGAGGGCGAAAGGCAAATACCCATCCGGTATGAATAAGGAAGGCATCGTGATCCGACCAGCGGAACCGATATTTTCATATACTCTGTCCGGGCCGCTGTCTATGAAAGTACTGAATAATGATTATCTTTTGAAGGAGTGACATGTCTGTGCCAGTTTTAAAAGCTTGAAGTCAAGCATTTGAAGCAATTGACGTCTTGCTGAGAGATATAGACGAATAAGGAGAGTCTCCCGGATTATCCGGGAGCCTGTTTCAAATTATGGAGTCCTGCGAACGCTCAGGCTTTAAGATGATGGACCATTTTCGCGAGATCTCGAAAATACTTTAAGGATTGGATAAAAAGTAACGCAGCATATCCGCATAGGAAACCAGTGTCACGTTCCCTGTTTTGCCCGCTTCATCAATGCAGCCTTCGGTAAATCCATTTTTGGCAAACAGATATAAACGGGTATTGCTATAATGAAAAAGCCTGCTGCGATATACGAGGGCTTCCAGTACACCCTGACCTGCTTTTTCATTCGTCCATTTGCACTCACCAAAAAGAGCGTTATCCTGATCTTGTACTCCCATGATATCAATTTCCGTCTGGCTGCGTGTGGCCGGGTCTGTGCCCCACCAACGGCCCAGATCGGAAAATTCTACAGGAGAATCCCCGTTCAGCATTAACTTCCAGAGATATTGATGGCAGATTTCTTCAAAAATACTGCCCATATAATCGGACAGATGAGGTTCGATCCTTTTAAAGGCCAGATCAACAGCACCTCTGGCAATGATGGAACTGTTCGCCGGGACAAAGCGATACCAGAACCGGAACATAGGGTCAGCAATGCGATACACGGATTTTCTGGATGCTTTTTCCCCGTAAGGGGTTTCCTTCTGTATGAGACCCAGTGAAATCAGGTTATTCAGATAAGTGGCGCAGACGCTGGTGCTTTCCCCGACTTTTGTGGATATTTCGGCCATACGGGAAGCTCCGGCAGCTATCGCTGTGATAATGGCATTATATAGCGCCGGTTCCCGCACCTCCTGTTTTAAGAGATTTTCCGGTTCCTCAAAGAGGAAGGAAGTTGGATTTAAAAATGTATTTTTAATGTTATCTTCTACACTCAGGCTGTCATTCATCTGTGTCAGATATTGCGGTGTGCCGCCCGCGATGCCGTAGATCAGAGCTTTATCTACATCGGAAAAGTTCTTAAAACAGCGGCAGGCGTCCTCAAAATCAAAGGGCAGAATCTTCATCTGCGCTGTCCGTCTGCCATAAAGCGGCGCCTTATAGGCTAATACGTGATCTTCCATATAGGACATGGATGAGCCGCAGAGAATCAGCATCAGTTTTGAGGAGGCCTTATTCTGATCAATGAGGAGCTGAAGAGTGGACGCGAGGCTTTTGGAGGCTCGCGCCACATAGGGGTATTCATCAATCACCAGAATCAGCCGTTCTTTTTCAGCCAGCCAGAATACGTACTCAAGAGCAGCCTGGAAAGAGGCAAATGAAGTTTCGAGTTGATCATTTACGCTGTATTCCAGGATGCTTTTGCTGAAATTTTCCAGATTTTGTCTGGTATTGCTTTCCACACCCATGAAATAAATGGCTTTTTTATCTAAGATAAACTGGTTAATCAGTGCGGTTTTCCCTACACGGCGTCGGCCATAAATCACTGCGAATTCGAACTTTTCGGACTGATATAATCGATTCAGAGCCTCCAGCTCTCGTTCTCTGCCAATAAACATACCTTGCCTCCAGCTTATGATAGGGATAATATATCACTTTTTGTTAATATAGTCAATTATGATTTACTAATTTATAAATAACTATAGTGATGCTCAGATTTTCTGAAATCCTTGTTTCCTTTCCGGTTACTTCTGAAAAAAAGATAGAATATCAGGCTATTCACCCCCGCCTCACCCGATTCTCACTCCTCCACTCCCTGGGGGATACCCCATACACAGATTTAAATGCTCTGGAAAAATGCAGCTGGTTTGGATAGCCGACTGCATTTCCTGTGTCCGCCACGGACATGTCTGTCAGCTTTAACAGCTCCGCCGCCTTGGTCATGCGGTAGGAGACGAGGAACTGCTGTGGGGATTTGCCCGTGGCTTCATGGAATATTTTTCCGAAATAGCTTCTGTTCAGGCCGCAGACCGCGGCAATGTCTTCCACAGTAATATCATTCTGAAAATTCTGTTCTATGTAGGTGAAGGCCTCCTTGACATAGAAATCCCTGAGCGAGCTGCCCTTGCTGATCCGCATGGAGCCGGAGGAGCGCATAAAGCTGTCGATGAAAAGGTAGAGATGGCCGATCAGGTGGAAGGGGGATTCCTCCCGGTGGTCGATGATATAGAGCATCTCAGATTTCATGGTCTCGGCGATATCCTTGCTCCGTACCTTATAGACGGGGCTGTCCGGGCTCAAACCGGCAAGCTCCACTGTCTCCTTGGCGCGCAGACCGTCAAATTCAAGCCAGGCGTATTCCCAGGGCAGATCCCGGTCAGCAATGTAGGTGTTAATCTGGCCGGGGAAGAGCATAAAGCCCTGGCCGCTGCGGACCTGGTAGGTGACGGTCTCGCCTCTGGAGTTGTCAGCGTAGAGGGTGCCGGTGCCGGAGAGGCAGTAGTGGAAGAGATAATGGTTTCTGGCGGCGGGGCCGAAGGAGTGGGAGGGGGCGCACTGCTCCCTGCCGAACTGGTACAGGCCCAGGTCCACGAAATTTTCACTTGGAAAGACGGAAAAAACAAGGTCGCTCACGGGGTACCTCCAAAAAAATATTGCGATTTACGCCATGCTCGCTTGAAGAGCGATGCCGTTCTCAACCAGTATATACCAAAATGCGTCATGACTTCAAGTATAGAAACAAAAAGCGGCAAAAATCCATAAAACAACCGAAATCAAGCCATTCATTGCAAGCATAATGATATGTTACAATTCTTTTATCAAACATGTTGAATCCCGGGAAATAAAAAAATAAAGGAGAAATGCTATGAAACCAGAGAGCGGGAAGCACAAAGGGTTACCCCTTGGGCTTGCAGCCGCGTCAGTTGCGTTGGCAGGGGTCCTTCTCACAGGCTGTGGCAGCAGTGCGGACAGCGGCAAAACCGTGATTGAGATCGTGCAGTATAAGCCCGAGGCGGCGGACTACTTTGAAGCGCTGGAGGAAGAATTTAACGCGACCCATGATGACATTGAGTTAAAGATCAGCTCGCCCAACGACGCCAACACGATTTTAAAGACCCGGTTCATCCGGGAGGATTATCCGGATATCATCGGGATCGGCGGCGACATCAACTACTCCTACTATGTGGACGCCGGGATTCTTGCCGATGTGTCCGATTATGAGGGCCTTGCGGACATCAACGAGGGTTATCTGGAAATCCTGGAAAATCTGGAGTTTGTGCCTGTGGACGGGACATATGGGGTTCCCTATGTGGCCAACGCGGCGGGCATTCTTTACAACGTGGATATGTTTGAGGAGTATGACTGGGAAATTCCCACTGACTGGGAGGAGCTGATCGCCCTGTGTGAGGAAATTTCCGAAGAGGGAATCCTGCCGTTTTATTTCGGATATAAGGACACCTGGACCTGTCTGGCTCCCTGGAACGCCATGGCGGTGAGTTTGAGCGACGCGGATGTTACCAAACAGGTGAACCGGGGCGAGACCACCTTCACGGAGGAATACCGGGAGACCGCTGAGAAGTATCTGGAACTTTTGCAGTACGGCGAGAGCGGACCCTTTGCCTACGGTTACAATGACGCCTGCACAGCCTTTGCCAGAGGCCAGTCCGCCATGTATATGATCGGCAGCTACGCGGCGCCGCAGATTTTGTCCGTCAATCCGGATATGAATCTGGGCTCCTTTGTCCTCCCGGCCAATGATGACGCCGAAAGCAACACCCTCAACTCCGGCATTGACCTGATGTTCTGCATCACGGAGGCCTGTGAAAATAAGGAGGCGGCCTATGAGGTGCTGGACTTTCTCATGGAGAATGAAAATATCCAGCAGTACATAGACGATCAGACCGCTATCCCCTGTAAAAACGGTGACTTTACACTGTCCCCCATTCTGGACGGCATGGCGGACTACATCGAGTCCGGCAACATGACCGATTTCCAGGATCATTATTATCCTTCCGAAATGTCTGTGGACGCCATGCTTCAGACTTTCCTGATTGAGCAGGACGTGGACGCGTTCCTGGCGGATTTTGACACCGACTGGCAAAGGTACAACCGGGACATCATCCGCATGGTGCAGGATTATGAGGCCTCGCAGGAGTAAGAGGGAAAGGAGAGCGGATTGAAATGAAAAACGATAGAAAAATAACCTTTTTACTGATTACCATCCCGATTCTGGCGCTGTTTGTCTGCTTCAACACCATTCCGTTGATTCGCGGCGTGATCTACAGCTTCACCAATTTCCGGGGATACGGCAGCTACGACTGGGTGGGGCTGCGCAACTACATCGACCTGTTTTCGGACGAGAGAGTGGGCAAGTCCTATCTCTTTACTTTCAAGCTGGCCATCGTGACCACCATTGTGGTGAATGTGGTCAGCCTCCTGCTGGCGCTGTGCCTGAACAGCAAAATCCGGGGCAAAAGCTTTTTCAGGGGAGCCTATTTTCTGCCCAATGTGCTGGGTTCCCTGGTAGTGGGCTATATTTTCAACTATTTCTTTACCTATATTCTGCCCGCCATGGGCAGTATGATCGGCGTGGAGGCGCTGAGCACCAGCATCCTGTCCAGAACCGGTACCGCCTGGATCGGTATCATGATCGTCTGCGCCTGGCAGTCCGTAGCCATGAACACCATCATCTATATTTCCGGCTTACAGACGGTACCGGAGGATGTGTACGAGGCGGGCGGCCTGGATGGAGCCACCGGGTGGAAGCAGTTCCGCTATCTGACATTTCCGCTGATCATCCCGTTTTTCTCCATCAATATGGTGCTGTGCGTGAAAAACTTTCTGATGGTCTTCGACCAGATCGTGGCGTTAACCCAGGGAGGCCCGGCGCAGAGCACGGAGTCCATCTCCTATCTGATTTACAATAACGGGATGTCCGGCGGCCAGTTTGGTTTCCAGAGCGCCAACGCGGTCATTTTCTTCATTGTCATTGTAATTATTTCCGTGACACAGATGCAGATCACGGGAGGTAAGGAGGAGCAATTATAATGAAAATCAAGTCTGTGAACCGGACGCGGATCACTTCAGGTAAGGAGGAGCAGCTGTAATGAAAATCAAGTCTGTGAACCGGATGCGGATCACTTTAAGTAAGGAGGAGTAGTTATCATGAAAATCAGGAAAAAAAGCAACTGGGGCGCCATGACGGTTCTGATTCTGGGGCTCACCACCATTATTTTTCCATTATATATGACCGTGGTCATTGCCTTCAAGCAGCCCTCGGAAATGACCAATACCATCAGCGGCATTCTGTCCCTACCCTCCTCCTGGAGCCTGCAGAATTTCAGGGAGGCCATGGAAATCACGGATTTCTGGCATTCGCTCTTTAACAGCCTGAAAATCACGGTGTCTACGGTGGTGCTGGCAGTGATCCTGCATTCCCTGATGGGCTACGCCCTGGGCAGAAATAAAAAGGGCTCTAAATTTTATAATTTTGTCTATCTTTTCATCGTCAGCGGCATGTTCGTTCCCTTCGCCATTCTGATGATGCCCCTGGCTAAGCAGACGGCGGAGATGGGGCTGGACAACTGGGTGGGCGTGGTGATTTTGTATGTGGTGTTTTACATGCCCATGAACATCATGCTGTACTCGGGCTATCTGGTGAACATCCCCATCGCGTTGGAGGAGGCGGCCAGGGTGGACGGGGCTTCCACCTGGCGGACCTACTGGACGATTATTTTCCCGATTATGCGGCCCATGCACGCCACGGTCGCCGTGCTGACGGCATTGTCGGTCTGGAATGACGTAATGACGCCTCTGGTGATTATGGCGGGCTCGGATGAAAATACCCTGCCGTTAGCGCAGTTAAATTTCCAGTCGCAGTTTGGAACCAATTATAACCTGGCCTTCGCTTCCTATCTGCTGGCGCTGATTCCGATACTGATTTTCTATCTGATCTGCCAGAAGCAGATTTTGAACGGCGTGGTCAACGGCGCGGTGAAGTAAATGGATAGATGAACAGTGTTTTACAGGAAGTGTCCCGGGGCGGACGGGATTGAAACAGTATTCAAAAGGATTTTGAGAAGATGGCAATTATTTATCAGGAAAAAGAACGGATTTTTACATTAGAGACTTTACACACCACTTATCAGATGAAGGCGGACAGCCGCGGCGAGCTGCTCCATTTATATTATGGAAAAAAAGCGTCCGGGAACCTGGATTATCTGTTGCCCTTTTTTGACAGGTCTTTTTCCGGGAATCCGGGGGACGCGGGCAATGACCGGACATATTCCCTGGATGTGCTGACTCTGGAATATCCGACTCTGGGGGTGGGAGACTACCGGTCGGCGGCGCTGGATATAGAGAACAGCGACGGCACGGAGTGTGTCGATCTGCGGTATTATTCTCATGAAATAAAAAAAGGCAAATACGCGCTGCGGGGACTCCCCGCGGTGTTTGCCGATGAGGAGGAAGCGCAGACGCTCTCTGTTTTGCTGAAGGATTCTGTAAACGGCGTTCAGGTGGAATTATTGTACGGGGTGCTGGAGAGCGAGGATATCATTACCCGCGCCGCGGTGATTTCCAATGAGGGAACGGACGCGGTGACGATACAGAAGGCGGCCTCCGCCTGTCTGGACTTCCTTCATGGAGAGTATGACCTGATCAGCTTTTATGGCCGGCACGCCATGGAGAGGAATGTGCAGCGTGCGCCCATCAGGCATGGCGCCTTTTCCATCGGCAGCAGGCGGGGAGCCTCCTCCCATCAGTACAATCCGGGGGTGATTCTGGCGGGGAAAAATACCACCGAGGAGCAGGGAAGCTGTTACGGCCTTCTGTTTGTATACAGCGGCAATTTCAGCTGTGAGGCGGAGAAAGACCAGTTTGACCAGACCAGGGTGCTGATGGGATTGCAGAGCGATTATTTTCATTATCCATTGAATCCCGGGGAGAGCTTTACGGTGCCGGAAACCATTTTGTGCTTCTCCGATCAGGGGCTGGGAGCGTTGTCCAGGCGCTACCACGACTGCATCCGCAATCATATTTGCAGGGGAAAATATGCCCATGGAGAAAGGCCCCTGCTGCTCAACAGCTGGGAGGCGGCTTATTTTGATTTCACGGGGGAGACGATTGTGAATCTGGCTTCAGAGGCAAAGGAGCTGGGCGTGGACATGGTGGTCATGGACGACGGCTGGTTTGGAAAGCGGGACAATGACGACAGCGGTCTGGGCGACTGGCAGGTCAATAAACAGAAGCTGGGCATGAGCCTTAAGGAGCTGGTGGGAAAGGTCAATGATCTGGGAGTCCGTTTCGGTATCTGGATGGAGCCGGAGATGGTTTCCGAGGACAGCGACCTGTACCGGGCGCACCCGGACTGGGCCTTACGCTTTCCCGGCAGGACGCCGGTCAGAGGGAGAAATCAGCTGGTGCTGGATTTTTCCAGGGAGGATGTCAGAGAAGCTGTTTTCACTCAGGTCTGTCAGGTGCTGGATTCGGGAAATATCGAGTACCTGAAATGGGACATGAACCGCAGTCTTGCGGACTTTGCCTCCGCGAAGGGAGTGCCGGGGAAGGTGGCTTATGACTATGTGCTGGGGCTTTATGATTTTCTGGAAAAGCTGACGGCACGCTATCCGGATTTACTGATTGAGGGCTGCAGCGGGGGCGGCGGCCGGTTTGACGCGGGGATGCTTTATTATACGCCGCAGATCTGGTGCAGCGATAATACGGACGCCGCGGATCGGGTTTTCATTCAGTACGGCACATCCTTCTTTTATCCGGCCTGCACGGTGGGCGCGCATGTGTCAGCGGTACCCAATCATCAGACAGGGCGGGAGGTGAGCCTTAAGACCCGGGGAATTGTGGCTATGGCGGGAACCTTCGGGTATGAGCTGAACCCGGCACTGCTTTCGGAAACGGAGAAGGAGGAGGTCAGGGAGCAGGTCCGGACATTTCGAAAGGTGGAAGGCCTGGTCAGAAATGGGGACTATTATCGTTTAAGCGATCCGTATGAGGAGGCGTTCGCAGCATGGGCGTTTGTTTCAAAAGAGAAGGACAGGGCGCTTTTGAGTGTGGTGATGATGAAGAAGCATGGGAACGCGCCTGTTTCTTATGTCAGGATGAAGGGGCTTTTGCCGGAGGCGGAGTATGAAAACACGTTGGATAGCAGGGTTTACAGCGGATCGGCGCTGATGGAGGCGGGGATTCCGCTGCCTTTGGAGATGGGGGAGTATCGCGGGTATCAGGTGGAGTTTTGGAGGAGGCAGACATAGCAAAGGGTCGCGTCGGTTTTGCAATGGATGTTTAGTTCGGAAAATGAATCAAGGAGACCAATAAAAATGTCAGAGAGCGGTTTACAAAATCAGAATTCAGCAATCGTGCGGAAAGCGGACTACATATACGGGCAGATACATGGCAGGCTGACGGAGGCACTCGCAAACAGCCCCAGACATCGGGCGGTGGTCGGTTTAAGCGGCGGTTCCGGCTCGGGCAAGACCAGCATCGCGGCGCTGCTGAAGGAAAATCTGGAAAAAGACGGCATTGGCTGTTATGTGCTGGCGGGGGACGATTATCCCCGCAGGATTCCCAGGTACAATGACGTGGAGCGGCTGCGAATTTACAGGGAGTACGGGTTGAGAGGGCTGGTGGACAGCGGCGTTTATACGCCGGATCGCTTTGCTCTGGTGCAGCAGTGGCAAAAGCTTGGCGGGGACGCGGACCGGACGCATGCCGGGGTGCATCCCTGGTTCTGGAATTATCTGGACGCGGGGAGAAAGGGACTTGCCGCCTATCTGGGGTCGCCAAGGGAGCTGGACTTTCCGAAGGTGGAGGCGGTTGTCTCCTCCTTTCATGCCGGGGCGGAAAAAATCTGGCTTCGCAAAATGGGGCGGGAGGAGACGGAGGTCTGGTATGAGGAGACGGATTTTCGGGAAATTCAGGTGCTTCTGATCGAGTGGACCCACGCCAACAGCGGTTATTTTCAGGGAGTGGATCTGTCTATTTATCTGGACAGCACTCCGCAGGAGACCCTGGCACGGCGTATGGAAAGAAACCGGGACAAAGACGTGGACAGTCCGTTCACGGCTATGGTATTGGAGATTGAACAGGAGCAGCTGAAAAGACAGGCGGCAACAGTGGACTTTGTTTTTTCTGAGTCAGTGGACAACGGCCCCATGCTGAACGCTTATCCGGACAGCCTGGGCGGGAGGCTTTGCGAAATGAACAGGCTGATCGCGTCGCCCGAATGGCTGGGCGCCTTCCAGTCCTTTTATATCCTGCCTAGCCTCTATCATTCGGACCTGGACCGGGGCTTTTCGGTCATTGATTACGGCCTGAATGAGGAGTACGCCGGGCGGCAGGATTTAGAGGAGCTGAACCGTCTGGGGATTGACCTGAAGCTGGATCTTATTTTAAACCATGCCTCCGTAAATTCCCCTCAGTTTCAGGATCTGCTCCAGAACGGGGAGGATTCTGAGTACCGGGATTTCTTTATCGACTGGAATCAGTTCTGGGAGGGCTGCGGGGAAATGACGCCGGAGGGCTATATTTTCCCACGGAATGAACTGCTTCAGGACATGTTTTTCAGAAAGCCGGGGCTGCCCCTTCTGATGGTGCCCTTCCCGGATGGCAGGAGGGTACCCTACTGGAACACGTTTTATCAGGAAGTCAGGCCCGATGGCAGCTTTCTGGGGCAGATGGATCTGAACATCAACTCCCCGCTGGTCTGGTCTTTTTATGAAAATACGCTCAAAACCCTCGCCGGGTACGGGGCGAAAATCGTGAGGCTGGACGCCTTTGCCTACGCGGACAAGCGGCCCAGAGCCAGAAACTTCCTCAATGAGCCGGGCACCTGGGAGGTGCTGGCCAGAGTGCAGACAATCGCGGACAAATACAGCCTGACCCTGCTTCCCGAGATTCACGCGGGCTACGATGAGAAAATCTATCAGATTCTGGCGGATAAGGGGTATATGACTTACGATTTCTTCCTGCCGGGTTTAATTTTGGACGCGCTGGAGAGGGGAAACGGCGAGACTTTGCTTCAATGGGCGGAGGAATTATTTACCAGAAAAATCCGGACCGTCAACATGCTGGGCTGTCACGACGGGATTCCCCTGCTGGATTTAAAGGGCCTGCTGCCTCAGGAGCGGATAGAAGATCTGATCAGGACCGTGGTGGGCCGGGGCGGCGATGTGAAAAATCTTCACGGACAGAAAAATGTCTATTATCAGGTCAACGCCGCCTACTACAGCGCCCTGGGGGAGGACGATGATAAGCTTCTCCTGGCCAGAGCTATCCAGCTGTTCATGCCGGGAAAGCCCCAGATCTGGTACCTGGATTTATTTGCCGGCAAAAATGACCACGCCGCGGTACAAAGAGCCGGCGCGGGAGGCCACAAGGAGATCAACCGCACCAACCTGACTCCGGAACAGATTGAGGAGAGGATGAAGCTGCCGGTGGTGACAAAGCAGCTGGAACTGTTGCAGTTTCGGAATACCTTTCCGGCCTTTGGGTTCGAGGCGGCGATGGAGGCGTCACTGGAAGGCAATCATGAAAATCTGCTTACTATCGGGTGGGAGAACCGGGGGTGTAAAGCGACCCTGACAGCGGATCTTTCGGACTGCAACTTCCGGATCCGTGCGTCTGATGATACGGGAGAGCGAATGGTGATGGAGAACCGGGCCAGTGCAGAATAAAATGCCATAAAGCATAGAATGAAGGACGGATTTTTTATCATTCATTATGGTATACATAGCAGTTTAAAGGACGGTTCCCGGAAATTACGGGAGCCGTTTTTCAATTTTCAGGTTGCTTTCATGGTTATATTCAGATATACTTTTAAAAGATATGAGCAGCTGATTTTTGCTGGTTATTTTCAGAAAATGTACAGATAACTCAGCAGATTCATTAAGGCAGGAAAATAAATCAGACATAGAAAAGCCTTCCTGACTGTAAGGCGTCTGACTCATAAATACAATTAGAAAAAGGAAGGAAAACCATGGCAGACACAAATCAGAATTTACAGGAATCCCGCGCAAATGATTTTACCCAGGGCAGCATTCTGGCAAAGCTGGTACGCTTTATGCTGCCGGTGCTCGGAGCCCAGATCCTCCAGGCCATGTATGGCGCTGTGGACATCCTTGTGGTGGGACGCTTCGGCACCACCGCGGGAATTTCCGGCGTATCCACCGGCAGCAGTGTCGTCGCTCTGGTGACCTTTACCATCACGGGCCTTGCCATGGGCATTACCGTGCTGATCGGCAAATATCTGGGAGAAAAGAGAGAGGATCGAATCGGGAAGGTGATCGGCGGCGCGGTCTGCTTTTTTGCGGCGCTGTCCGTCGTTCTGGCCGCGGTGATGCTCCTTTTTGCCAGGCCGCTGGCGGTTCTGATGCAGGCGCCAGAGGAGGCGGTGGAGCTGACGGTGATGTATGTGCGGATTTGCGGCGGCGGGATATTTTTTATCATCGCTTACAACGTGATCAGCAGTATTTTCCGGGGCCTTGGCAACTCCAGGCTTCCCCTGATCTTTGTGGCGATCGCCTGTGTGGTGAATATCATCGGCGACCTTGTATTTGTGGCGGTACTGGGTATGAATGTGGCAGGCGCGGCCCTCGCCACTGTCATGGCCCAGGCGGTCAGCGTCATTCTTTCCCTTTTGATATTGAGAAAACAGGATCTGCCCTTTACGATCAGAAAAGAGGACATCTGTTTTAACGTGGAAATCGGCCGTTTTGTCAAGATCGGCACCCCCATCGCCTTTCAGGAGGTGCTGACCCAGCTGTCCTTCCTGGCTCTCTGCGCGTTCATCAACCGGCTGGGCCTGGAGCAGTCCTCCGGCTACGGCGTGGCAAATAAAATCGTCAATTTTGTCATGCTCATCCCCGGCTCCCTGATGCAGTCCATGTCCGCCTTTGTGGCGCAGAACGTGGGCGCGGGCAAGGAAAAGCGGGCCAGGGAAGCCCTGTTCACCGGCATGGGCGTGGGAATTGTACTGGGTATCTTCACCGCCATATTTGTTTATTTCCGGGGGGATTTGCTGGCGGGCATCTTTTCCACGGACGCCGCTGTGGTGGAGCAGGCCACGCTGTACCTGAAGGGGTTCGCGCCGGAGGCAGTCGCTACCGCAATCCTTTTTTCGCTGGTCGGTTACTTTAACGGCCACGGCCAGACCATGTTTGTGATGCTCCAGGGCCTGGGCCAGACCTTCGTTGTCCGCCTGCCCATGTCCTACATCATGAGCAGCCGGCCCAATGCCAGCATGGCGGGAATCGGGCTTGCGGCTCCCTGCGCCAGCACCTTTGGAATTTTACTGAACGCGATTTATTTTGGCATATATGCGGGGAGGATGAAGAAGGAGAGGCAGTGATTCACTCGTTTTCCAATTTGTATTCGTTTTTGAGGTGCTGATTTGACACATCAAAAACAGATACTTGTCTTCCGAGAGAGGTGTATGTTTCCGGACTACACTGGGAGAGTCACTCTTCTGGTTTGGGATTATGCAGAAAACCGATGGATTCGTTTGGATATCATGGAATCGTGTATCATCTGGCTTCCGGGGATTTTCTGAACTTTTGTCCGGAGAGGATTCTGTAAAGGAACCGGGGATACTGACAGCAAAAAAAGATGGAGGTTATGAGATGAAGACAACGATTATATATGCCCATCCCTGGGAGGACAGTTTTAACAATGCGGTGCTGAAGGAAGCAGAAAAGGCAGCCGGGGATTATAAACTGATTGATCTGTACGCGGATGGATTTAATCCGGTGATGTCAAAGGAGGAGCTGGCAGTATACTCCAGGGGGAAATTTTTGGATCCACTGGTGGCAAAATACAACCGGATTCTGGATGATACGGACAGGATTATCTTTATTTTCCCCATCTGGTGGTATGACATGCCGGCAATCCTGCGGGGATTTCTGGATAAGGTTATGCTGGAAGGCTCAGCCTATACAACAGGCGCTGCCGGTCTTATTCCGGTTCGTGATATTTCACAGACATATATTTTTACCACCTCTTCCACACCGACGGATGTGCTGATGGATACTTTCGGAGATCCTGTCCATAATGCCATGATCAGCGCCACATTTCAGATCGTGGGTTTTCAGAATGCGGTATGGAAAAACCTGGGAGCCATTGACGCAAGCAGACCTCAGGAAAGGCAGGAATTTCTGGATGAAGTGAGGAGAATGCTGGAACAGTAACGGGGGAAAAATATTGGCTTTTAACTTTTGAAAAGTTACACAATAAATTGGGTGAAAAGGGAGAGAGGATGACGAAGAACTCCTGACGGAAAATATTGATGTCGTAATCAGACCGGAAAGTAATAGCCGCAAGAAAAAAGAACAAATGTTCTGACTTGCGGCTATACATTTTGCACTTTTCGTGTTATAATTCCATGAGTGTACATCCGCAGGGCATATCTTGTGTAAGCGGGCCTGTGTATATTTGGCGATTGACGGGCGAATGACTGCACCTTTGACGGCTGTGATATCCGGTGACTTTCAGAACAGTCAGTTTTGCCTTGTATTACAGGGTGTTGTGGCGTCTTGAAAATCGGGTTTAGGTGATTTTCATTCGTAAAAATCAAAAAGTTCGAATATGTGCCAGGCCCAAAATGACTGTTTTTACGAATTTCGGGCATATAGGCGAACTTTTCGTTAAGGAAAACAAAGAGAATTTCGAGGTGATTTTTGTGCAGACAGAACAAAAACCTTTCATCCTTCACAGTGAATACCAGCCTACCGGCGACCAGCCCCAGGCCATCGCCGAGCTGGTTGAGGGCTTCAAAAAAGGCAATCAATTCGAGACTTTGCTGGGCGTGACGGGCTCCGGCAAGACCTTCACCATGGCCAATGTGATCGAGGCGCTGCAGAAGCCGACTTTGGTCATAGCGCACAATAAAACGCTGGCCGCGCAGCTTTATGAAGAATTTAAGGCATATTTCCCTGAGAACGCAGTCGAATATTTTGTGTCCTACTACGATTATTATCAGCCGGAGGCCTATGTACCCTCCAGCGATACCTATATTGCAAAGGACTCGGCCATCAATGATGAGATCGACAAGCTGCGTCTGTCGGCGACGGCGGCGCTGACGGAGCGCAGGGATGTGGTGGTGGTAGCCAGCGTGTCCTGCATTTACGGCCTGGGCAGCCCGGATGAATATGAGGGCATGGCGGTTTCTCTGCGGCCCGGTATGGTCAGGGACAGAAACGAGGTGCTGCGGGCACTGGTGGATATCCAGTATACGCGAAATGAGATGGACCCGGAACGCGGCACCTTCCGGGTCAGGGGCGACATTATTGAGGTCTGCCCGGCCAATAATGACGATGTCCTGATCAGGATTGAGCTTTTCGGGGACGAGATTGACCGCATCGTGGAGGTGGACGCTTTGTCCGGCAGGGCAAAAAATGAGCTGCAGCATGTAATGATTTACCCGGCGTCGGCTTATGTGACCGCGCCGGACAAGATCAGACTCGCCTGCGATAATATTGAGCTGGAGTTAGAGGAGCGGGTGCGGTATTTTAAGGGACAGGACAAGCTGATTGAGGCCCAGCGCATCGCGGAGCGGACGAACTATGATGTGGAGATGCTGCGGGAGACGGGCTTTTGCTCCGGTATAGAGAATTATTCCCGGCAGCTGAATTTCATGGAGGCGGGACAGCCCCCCTACACTCTGATGGATTATTTCAAGGATGATTTCCTGATTATTATAGATGAGTCCCATATGACCATTCCGCAGGTGAGGGGAATGTATTTTGGCGACCGGTCCCGCAAGACCACTTTGGTGGATTATGGCTTCCGCCTGCCCTCCGCCCTGGACAATCGCCCCTTGAATTTTGAGGAATTTGAAAGTAAAATAGACCAGATGCTGTTTGTGTCCGCCACGCCCGGTGATTACGAGGCGGAGCATGAGATGCTGCGGGCGGAGCAGGTGATCCGGCCTACCGGATTACTGGACCCGGAGATCAGTGTGCGCCCGGTGGAAGGGCAGATCGATGATCTGCTGGCGGAGATCAAAAAGGAGACGGCGGGCGGCCATAAGGTGATGATCACCACGCTGACAAAGCATATGGCGGAGGATCTGACGGATTATCTGAAGGAGGTGGGCGTCCGCGTCCGCTACCTGCATTCCGATATCGACACGCTGGAGCGCAGCGAGATTATCCGGGACATGCGCATGGATGTGTTTGATGTGCTGGTGGGCATCAACCTGCTGCGGGAGGGCCTGGATATCCCGGAGATTACGCTGGTGGCCATCCTGGACGCGGACAAGGAGGGCTTCCTGCGCTCGGAGACCTCGCTGATTCAGACTGTGGGGAGGGCCGCGCGAAACGTGGAGGGCCATGTGATTATGTATGCGGATAATATGACTGAATCCATGGCGAAGGCCATCGGGGAGACCAACCGCCGCCGGAGCATTCAGCAGGCCTACAATGAGGAGCACGGCATCACGCCCCAGACCATTAAAAAGAATGTCCGCGACCTGATCCGGGTCAGCACCAGCCTGACAAAGAAGAAGCCGGCGGAGGAGAAGGACCCGGAGCTGATGACGGAGCAGGAGCTGGAGAAATACATCGGCGATGTGCAGAAGCGCATGAAGAAGGCCGCGGCGGAGCTGAATTTCGAGCAGGCGGCCGAGCTGCGTGACCAGATGGTGTCCCTGAAGAAGCTTTTGCTGAAAATTCAGGATGAGATATAAGAAACGACAGTTCTTAAAGCCGTTTCCATAATAACAGTTGACGAAGAAACCGCCGCAGTATAGCGGGAAGAGGATGGGCATCTCTTTTAACCGAAGCAACGATAGAAATGACAAAACAGAAGACAATAAACAGGAGTCATATATAAATGAGTGAACCGACAAAAATGCGCCCCAGAGAATACATCAAAATCCGCGGGGCCAGTGAGCATAATTTAAAAAACATCGACGTGGACATCCCGCGCAACGAGCTGGTGGTGCTGACCGGTCTGTCCGGCTCCGGCAAGTCCTCCCTGGCCTTCGACACTATTTACGCGGAGGGGCAGCGGCGTTACATGGAGTCTTTGTCCTCCTATGCCCGGATGTTTCTGGGGCAGATGGAGAAGCCCAATGTGGAGTCCATCGAGGGGCTTTCCCCGGCCATTTCCATCGACCAGAAATCCACCAACCGCAATCCCCGCTCCACAGTGGGAACGGTGACGGAGATTTATGATTATTTCCGGCTATTATATGCCAGAATTGGGACGCCTCACTGTCCCAACTGCGGCAGAACCATCAGCAGGCAGACGGTGGACCAGATGGTGGATCAGGTGATGGCGCTGCCCCAGGGCACGAGGCTGCAGCTGCTGGCTCCCATTGTCCGGGGGCGGAAGGGCATGCATGAGAAGGTGCTTGACCGGGCCAGAAGAAGCGGCTATGTGCGGGTGCGAATCGATGGCAATCTGTATGAGCTTTCCGAGGAGATTTCTCTGGATAAAAATATCAAGCATAATATTGAGGTGATCGTGGATCGCCTGGTCGTGAGGGAGGGGATTCAATCCCGTCTTTCGGATTCCATTGAGAACGCTCTGTCTTTATCCGGCGGACTTCTGCTGATTGATGTCATCGGGGGAGAAACGATTACCTGCTCTCAGAGCTTTTCCTGCCCGGACTGCGGCACCAGTGTCAGTGAGATTGAGCCCAGAAGCTTTTCCTTCAATAATCCCTTTGGGGCCTGTCCGGAGTGCGCGGGCCTGGGGTATAAGATGGAATTTGATGTGGACCTGATGATTCCGGACAGGAGCCTTTCCATTCATCAGGGAGCCATTCAGGCCCTGGGCTGGCAGTCCTCCTCCCAGCCGGGCAGCTTTACCTACGCTACGCTGACAGCGTTGGCGAAGGAGTTTCAGTTCAGCCTGGACACGCCCTTTGAGGAATTGTCTGAGGAGGTGCAGGAGGTGCTGATTCACGGCACGGAGCGAAAGGTGGACGTCTATTATGAGGGCCAGCGGGGAAAGGGAGTCTATCCCATCGCCTTTGAGGGCCTGATTAAAAATGAGGAGCGGCGCTACCGGGAGACCTCCTCCGATGTGATGAAGGCGGAATTTGAGACCTTTATGCGAATCACGCCCTGCAAGGCCTGCAGAGGGATGCGCCTGAAAAAGGAATCGCTGGCGGTGACCGTGGGGGATAAAAATATTTATGAGATGACATCTTTTTCTGTAAAGGATTTATATGATTTCCTGCAGGAGCTGAAGCTGACAAAGCAGCAGCTTCTGATCGGCGACCAGATTTTACGGGAAATTAAAAACCGTGTGGGGTTTCTGAAGGAGGTGGGCCTGGAATATTTATCCCTGTCCCGCGCCACCGGCACCCTGTCCGGCGGAGAGGCGCAGCGCATCCGCCTGGCAACCCAGATCGGCTCCGGCCTGGTGGGGGTCTGCTATATTCTGGACGAGCCCAGCATCGGACTTCACCAGCGGGATAATAATAAGCTGCTGAACGCCCTGTGCAATCTGCGCGACCTGGGCAATACCCTGATTGTGGTGGAGCACGACGAGGACACCATGTGGGCGGCGGATCATATTGTGGATGTGGGCCCCGGCGCCGGGGAGCACGGCGGCGAGGTGGTAGCCCAGGGAACGGCGAAGGAAATCTGTGAAACCCCCGATTCCATCACCGGACAGTATCTGAGCGGGCGGCTGGCTATCCCCGTTCCTCAGACCCGCAGAAGCCCCCAGGGCTGGCTTCATATTAAGGGCGCCGCGGAGAATAACTTAAAAAATATCAACGTGGATATCCCGCTGGGCGTATTCACCTGTGTCACCGGAGTCAGCGGCTCCGGCAAATCCTCGCTGATCAATGAGGTGCTGTACAAGGTGCTGGCCAGAAAGCTGAACCGGGCGCACACCATTCCGGGGAAATATAAGAGCATTCAGGGGATGGAGCAGTTGGATAAGGTCATCGCCATCGACCAGTCGCCCATCGGCCGCACGCCCCGCTCCAATCCGGCCACCTATACCGGCGTGTTTGACCAGATCCGCGACCTGTTCGCGGGAACCGCGGACGCTAAGGCCAGGGGCTACGGCAAAGGGCGTTTCAGCTTTAATGTAAAGGGGGGCCGCTGCGAGGCCTGCGCCGGGGACGGCATTATCAAAATTGAGATGCACTTTCTGCCGGATGTGTACGTGCCCTGCGAGGTCTGCGGCGGCAAGCGGTATAACCGGGAGACCCTGGAGGTCAAATATAAGGGAAAGAGCATTTATGACGTGCTGGAAATGACGGTGGAGGAGGCCGTGCCCTTCTTCTCCGCGTTCCCTTCCATCCGGCGCAAAATCGAGACGCTCAATGATGTGGGCTTGTCCTATATTAAGCTAGGTCAGCCCTCCACCACGCTGTCCGGTGGGGAAGCCCAGCGCATCAAGCTGGCGGCGGAGCTGTCCAGAAAGAGCACCGGCAGGACCATCTATATTCTGGACGAGCCCACCACGGGGCTGCATTTCGCGGATGTGCACAAGCTGACGGAAATACTGCAGCGGCTGGCTGACGGCGGCAACACGGTGGTGGTTATTGAGCACAATCTGGACGTGATCAAGACCGCGGACTATATCATTGACATGGGTCCGGAGGGCGGAGACGGCGGCGGTACGGTGATCGCAAAGGGCACGCCGGAGGAGGTGGCTCAGAATCCGGCGTCCTATACAGGAATTTATATTAAGAAGATGCTGGAAAGGGCAGGACGGGAAATATAAATACAGGCAAACTACGCCTGACGAGTCTGTTTATATCTCTCAAGTCGGCTGTGAATAGTAACAAGGAAAGTCAAAAATTTCAGAATCGCCTTTTTTCGCTCTTGCACTTCCGGACAATCTGCTTTATGATGGTAGAAGACAAAAACTGGATATTTCTGGAATTCAAATCGAAAGAGAAACAGTGAGAAGATGCGCACGATCATGCAGGGAATGGCTGCTTACGCAGTTTGTGGTTGGTGTGACAGTAAGCGATATAGTGTTGTCTGCTGTTATAGAGATGTACTTTTATAAAGCAGAGGGAAATCATGTCCAGGATCAGTGAAGGAGGAAGTGCACCGTGGCATATAGTGATATCGGAATCGATTTAGGTACAGCGAGTATTTTGGTATATATCAAGGGGAAGGGCGTGGTGCTCAAGGAGCCCAGCGTTGTGGCGTTTGACAGAGACACCAATACCATCAAGGCCATCGGGGAGAACGCGCGCTTGATGTTTGGCCGCACCCCGGGCAATATTGTGGCGGTCCGTCCTCTGCGCCAGGGCGTGATTTCTGACTACAGGGTGACAGAGCAGATGATAGAGCATTTCATCAGAAAGGCCATCGGGCACAGGACCTTCCGCAAACCCCGCATGGCGGTCTGTGTGCCCAGCGGAGTTACCGAGGTGGAGAAAAAGGCGGTGGAGGACGCCGCGTATCAGGCGGGCGCCAGAGAGGTCTATATTATTGAGGAGCCCATCGCGGCTGCTATCGGCGCGGGCATCGATATTTCCAGGCCCTGCGGCAACCTGATTGTGGATATCGGCGGCGGCACCTCTGATATTGCCGTTATTTCCCTTGGCGGCAGCGTGGTCAGCGCGTCCATCAAGGTGGCTGGGGATGATTTCGACGAGGCGCTGGTCCGATATCTGAGAAAGAAGCACAATCTGCTGGTGGGCGACAGGAGCGCTGAGGATTTAAAGATCAAGGTGGGCACCTGCTGGCGCAGCGGTGAGGAAGAGTTTATGGATGTCAGGGGCAGGGATCTGGTGACGGGACTTCCCAAAACCATTTCTGTTTCTTCCTATGAGACCGAGGAGGCCCTGCGGGATACGGTCAATCAGATCGTGGAGACCATTCACAGCGTTCTGGAGAAAACGCCGCCGGAGCTGGCGGCGGATATTTCAGACCGCGGAATCGTGCTGACCGGCGGCGGAGCCATGCTGCGGGGACTGGAGGAGCTGATTCATGACAGGACGGGCATCAACACTGTCACGGCGGAGGATCCCATGACCTGCGTGGCAATCGGCACGGGGAAATATATTGAGTCACTTTCCGGCTTCGGCGAGGACAATTAGGAACGGACGGGAATTGTGTGAAGAACAGCATTGCGCTGGAGCTTTTCAGGCAAAACACCAGGAAGCTGCCCGTTCAGAAGAATATAAAAAAAGGATAAAGGGGCTGTCACCGGCAGCCTGTATTCGTGACAGTTCCTTAGGAGGAGAAGCCTGGATACAGCCTGTCGGACAGCCCCTGCTTTGTGAACGCATGGATGTCATCAGGGGATATGTGGAGCATATCATTTACCAGAACGATGAAAATGGATATACAGTGATGAATCTGGTCAGTGAGGGCGATGAGATTACCTGTGTCGGAACGCTGAAGGGCCTGACTGTGGGAGAGACTATCGAGGCCAGGGGGGAGGGCGTTGCCCATCCGGTATACGGCAGCCAGTTTAAAATTTCCTCCTGGCAGGTCATCCCTCCTGAGGACGAGGAGAGCATGCGGCGGTATCTGGCCAGCGGCGCCGTCAAGGGGATTGGGGCGGCTTTGGCGGATCGGATTGTGAGTAAATTCGGCGACGACGCTTTCCGCATCATGGAGGAGGAGCCGGAGCGCCTGGCGGAGATTAAGGGCATCAGCGAGCGCATGGCCCAGGATATTTCCGCCCAGATGGAGGAAAAAAAGGAGGTGCGCTCGGCTCTGGTCTATCTGCAGCAATACGGCATCAGCAATACCCTGGCTGTGAAAATTTATCAGACCTATCAGAATGAGATCTATCAGGTGATGCAGACCAATCCCTACCGTCTGGCGGAGGATATCAGCGGCATCGGCTTTAAGATGGCGGATGAGATTGCGGTCAGGGCGGGGATTCACACGGATTCCGACTATCGCATTGCCAGCGGCGTGCTGTATGTGCTGACCCAGGCCCAGCAGGAGGGCCATGTCTATCTGCCGATGGAGATGCTTGTGGCCAGGGCGCAGCAGCTTTTGGAGGTTGCCGCCTCATCCATTGAGCCAGTATTGTCCAACATGATGATGGACAAAAAGCTGGTGATCAAAAGGCAGGGAGAGCAGACTCTCGTATACGCGTCCGGATATTATTATCTGGAATTAAACTGCGCCCGGATGCTCCATGACCTGAACGGGGCGGTGGAGCTGACGGATCCTTCCGCGGGAGCCGCACTGCAAAAGGAGATCGACGCCATTGCCGCGGAATTCTCCATTGAGCTGGATGAAATGCAGAGAAAGGCGGTGCTTGCCAGCATCGAAAACGGCCTGTTTATTTTATCCGGCGGCCCGGGCACGGGCAAGACCACCACAGTCAATATGATTCTGAGGTACTTTGAGAGGCAGGGACTGGATATTTTACTGGCGGCGCCTACGGGGCGGGCCGCCAAACGCATGACGGAGGCCACGGGCTGTGAGGCAAGGACTATTCATCGTCTGCTGGAGGTCAACGGCGCGCCGGAGGAAAACGACAGGGGAGCCCGCTTTGAGAGAAACCGGGATCATCCGCTGGAAGCGGACGTGGTGATTATTGATGAGATGTCCATGGTGGACATTCATCTGTTTTCCTCTCTGCTTCAGGCCATCGCGGCGGGCACCCGGCTGATTCTGGTGGGGGATGTGGACCAGCTTCCCAGCGTGGGGCCGGGGCAGGTGCTGAGAGATCTGATCCGAAGCGGCTGCTTTCCGGTGGTGACGCTGAACCATATTTTCCGGCAGGCGCAGACCAGCGATATCGTGGTGAACGCCCACCGGATCAATCAGGGGGAGCCTCTGGAATTTAACAATAAGAGCAGAGACTTTTTCCTGCTGGAGAGGAAGGAGCCCAACGTCATTTACAAGCACATGCTGCAGCTGATCACCCAGATGCTGCCGAAGTACGTGAACGCCTCCCCTCTGGAGATTCAGGTGCTGACCCCCATGCGCAAGGGCGCCCTGGGGGTGGAACAGCTCAATCAGATTCTGCAGCAGTACATGAATCCGCCGGACCCGCGCAAAAAGGAGCATCAGGAGGGCGCCACCCTGTTCCGCGAGGGGGACAAGGTGATGCAGACGAAGAATAATTATCAGGCGGAGTGGGAGATTCTGGGAAAATACAATATTCCCGTGGACAAGGGAATGGGCGTCTTTAACGGAGATATGGGACGGATCCTGGAAATCCGGGAGCCGGCGGAGCAGATGGTGGTGGAATTTGAGGAGGGGAAGAGAGTGACCTATCCCTTCGACCGCCTGGAGGAGCTGGATCTGGCCTATGCCATCACCATACATAAGTCCCAGGGCAGCGAGTATCCGGCGGTGGTGATGCCGCTTTTGGGCGGCCCGCGGCTGCTTTTTAACCGGAATCTGCTCTACACCGGCGTGACTCGGGCAAAAAACTGCGTGGTCATTCTGGGAAGCTCCCGCTGCGTGCAGGAGATGATTCAGAATGTCAGCCAGCACGAAAGATATACATCCCTGGATCTGAGAATTAAAGAATGCGCAGCCCGGGGAATGGAAGAATATACATAAAGGCTGTCGGTCAAATGCGGCAGAAAAGAGAGGCTGACATACAAAACGGGAACGTTGAGATATTTTAGAAACATCAGGCACCATGGATAACAGCAGTCACCTGGAGAGGGAAAGGACGCTGTGTCGATTATCAAAGAGTTGTTATTTCCCAGAAGATGCCCGGTCTGCGACCGGCCCACGCCCTGGGGAGAGTATATCTGCCCGGGCTGCAGGGGAAAGCTTGTATCCCTGGGCCGCTCCTACTGCCTGAAATGCGGCAAGGGGCTTTCCAGGGAAGAGTGGGAATACTGCGCCGACTGCCGCAGATATCCCCACGTATTTGACCGCGGCCGCTCCCTGTACACCTATGAGAGCGCGGCCGGCGCGGTTTTCCGCCTGAAATATAAGGGGCGGCAGGAGTACGCGGATTTTTTCGCGGAGGAATGGTACCGGGAGCTTAAGGATACCATCGCCGCCTGGAAAATTGACCTGATTGTGCCCGTCCCTCTGCATAAGAGCCGGCAGCGGCAGCGGGGCTATAACCAGGCTGAGCTTCTGGCAAAGGCTCTGGGAAGGCGGCTGGGGCTGCCGGTATGCGGGCAGTGTGTGATCAGGAGCAGGAAAACAACCTCCCAGAAACAGCTGAATCGCGCGGAACGGCAAAATAATTTGAAAAATGCTTTTAAAATAGGTGAAGTTGATGTACAATTAAAGATAATCCTGATTGTGGACGATATTTATACGACGGGCAGTACAGCGGACGCTGTGGCCGCCGTGCTTAAGACAGCCGGCGCCTCCAGGGTATATTTGCTGACACTGGCCGCGGGAATGGAGTGAAAGATGATAAACGCGGAACGCACCCGGCTGATGGCCCGGCTGGCGGCCTTCGAGGAAAGGGAGGGAAGGGACGCTCTGGCGATTGCCGAATATTACCGCAGGGACTACATTGGAGCGCAGGTGCTGATGGGGCTGGTCTGCGGAACGATAGCCTTTGTGATTGCCCTTGTGCTGTATGTTTTCTATTATATAGAGGATCTGATGCAGGCAATCTTTACCATGGATCTGATGCTGTTTGCCCGGGATATTCTGCTGGTCTACCTTGGCTTCAGCATAGTATACGGGATTATATGCTACCTGTACGCCACATACCAGTATGACCGGAAGCGCAGACGCCTGAAGGGCTATCTGGGGGATATGAAGGAGCTTTATCATTCCTATAAGACACCTGGAGATTCTAAGAAGAGATGAGGAACCTATGACCACGATTTTAATGATAAAAACGGAGATTCAGAATCTGTACGCCCGATACGAAAAGATTGTCAGACCGTCAGCCAGAGGCGTGTTCGCCTTTGTGTTGCTGCTTATGATCAATGACAGGATCGGATATATGACAAGGCTTGACAATGTTTTTATTGTACTCTTAGCCTCGGTTTTGTGCGGCCTTCTGCCCATGGGGTTTACGGCGTTTGTCTGCGCCCTCTTTCTTGTGGCTCATGTGTCATCGCTGTCCATTGAGGTGGCGGGGGTGCTGCTGGCTGTGCTTTTGTGCATGTTTCTGCTGTATTTGCGGCTTTGCGGCAGCAAACAGTATATTGTCCTGCTTCTGACGCCTCTGGCTTTTGTGCTGCATATTCCCTATGTGATGCCTCTGGTGGTTGGCGTCGCCGGGGGAATGAGTTCCGCGATTGCCGTCAGCCTGGGGGTGGTGACCTATTATTATCTGTCATATATCGTAGAGAACGCGGCGGCGATTACGGCGATTTCAGACAACGACAGTCTGGAGAAAATCAGTACCGCCATCAGCGGCCTTGTTTCCAACGAGGAGATGTGGATTATGGCGGTGATCTTTTTGCTGGTGGGAGTTGTGGTTTACCTGATCTGCAGGACATCGATAGATTACGGATGGATGATCGCGGTGGTCAGCGCGGCGCTGCTGAACGCGATATTGAATATCCTGGCGGTGCTGTCCTTCGAGATTGAGCTGTCTCTGGTGGAGCTTCTGGTGGAAACCGCGGTTTCAGCCCTCATTGCCATGCTGGTCACCTTCCTGATGCGGGGGCTGGATTACAGCCGGGCTGAGAAGGTGCAGTTTGAGGACGACGAGTATTATTATTATGTAAAGGCGGTTCCCAAGATGCATGTGACCACGGCCTCCAGAACCGTCAAGAGGATCAATTCTCCGAGAAACAGGAGGTAGCCTGAGGCCTGCTGCATCCTTTTCAGAGACAGGACAGAGGTTTTTGATTTAAGGGAAAAGAAGAAATTGCCATGCAGTATATTACCACGTTTTGGAGCTACATTTCGGATAGCTTCGTTAAATATAATTTAACGGTTATCGACGTTCTGGAGATGCTGATTCTTGCCTGGCTGATCTATAAGATCCTGGGCTGGATACAGTCTACCAGAACCTTTGTGCTGCTCAGGGGCATCGCTGTGATCGGGCTCTTTTTGCTGGTCGCTGAGCTTCTTGATATGACAGCCATTATGTGGGTCGCCAAAAATGTGGTCAGCGTGGCCCTGATGGCGATTGTGGTGATTTTTCAGCCGGAACTTCGTAAGATGCTGGAGGAGCTGGGCAGAAATAATATTTTCCAGCTGATGAATCTGGGAGACCGCATGAACCCGGAGGGAAAGTTTTCCGATAAGACCATGCAGAGCATTGTGAAGGCCTGCACCGTCATGAGCGGGGATAAGACAGGCGCGCTTATTTTGCTGGAGAATTATCAGAAGCTGACCGATTATGTGGAGACCGGTATTGAGATCGACGCTGTGGTCAGCATACAGCTTCTGGTCAATATATTTGAGCATAATACGCCGCTGCACGACGGCGCGGTTGTGATCAGCGGGGACAGGGTGGTGGCGGCTACCTGCTATCTGCCCCTGTCTGAGGATATGTCGGTCAGCAAGGAGCTGGGAACCCGCCACAGGGCGGCGCTGGGGGCCAGTGAGAATACGGACGCCTTTGTGATCGTGGTCAGCGAGGAGACGGGTCAGATTACGGTGGCCAGAGAGGGAGTGCTGTCCAGAGGGCTGAGCCCCGACCAGTTGCTGGAGCAGCTGTCCTCCTTCCGGCAGAAGGAGGATAAGCCCGGGGAGGAAAAGCCCAGAAGATGGGACCGGCTCAGGAGCAAATGGGAGGAAAGGAAGCAGAATGAAAAACAGCGGGGATCAACTGAAAAGACTGAGGGATAAGCTTCTGCACAACTGGTATCTTAAGCTGTTTTCGATTGTCTGCGCCGTTATTCTGTGGGCGGTAGCCTACAGCATTGAGAACCCTGTGACCAGCACCCGCTTTGCCAATGTGGAGGTGACCTTCCTGAATACGGAGGTCCTGGAGGAGAACGGGCAGGTATACGCTGTGTTAAACAACTCGGATGTGGTTCGCACGGTCACGGTGTCCGCTTCCCGGACGATCATAGACGATATCACGGACAGCGACATTGAGGTGACAGCGGATTTCTCCAAAATGCGCCTGGACGGTACGGTGGATCTGACCTTTACCTGCACCAAGTATGAGGGAAGCGTGACCTTCTCCGCAAGCTCCTCCGTCCTGGAGCTGGAGGTGGAGGATAAGATGGACAGATACATCCGCCTGACCGCCGATGTGACCGGCAGCGCCGCGGATGGCTATATCATCTCGGGCAGCACCATTGAGCAGAACCAGCTGTCCGTCAGTGGGCCGGAGAGCATTGTCAGCAGCATTGCCACGGCGAAGGCCTCCGTGGTGCTGGAGGACGCCACAGAGAATGTGGTGACCTACGCGGATATTGTACTGTATGATTCCGATGGCAATGAGATTTCACAGGATCGGCTGACTCTTGGCTCCAGCCGGGTGCGGGTTACGGTGGAAGTGCTCAAGACCAGCACGGTTCCTCTTGTGTTTGAGGTAGAGGTAACTCCCGCGTCAGGCTATCTGCTGAGCGGCGAAATGACCGCAAGCGCGACGGAGATTACGCTGGCGGGCAAGAGCGGCGTGGTGGATACTGTCACGGAGATTGTGGTCTCCGGGGAGGAATACATTGTGACCGATGCCACGGAGGATGTGGTATTCGAGATCGATATTGATGATTATCTGCCCAGCGGCGTGTCGCGCGCGGATTCGGGCGAAAGCGGCGTGATTACGGTGACGCAGCCTGTGGAGGCGGTTTATGAGGCTGAGATTACTCTGAATACCGGCCGGATTACGATTTCCAATGTGCCGGAGGGGTATATTGTGCAGATCGCGGATGAGGCGCAGGCTTCAGTGGTGGTGTCCGGCCTGCAGGCGGACGTGGAGGAAGTGAGCGCCGCGGATATCGAGGTATCCATCGATGTGGAGGCCTGGATGGAGGATGAGGATCTGACCTCGCTTGTGGACGGCAGAACCTACGACATCCCCGCGGAGTACACTATTGAATCGGAAGCTGTGGAGATTGTCTCGGGAAGTGATATTGCCATTCTTGTGACAGAAGAAATCGTGGAGGACTAAGAAATCCCGGGGAGAATTCTCCGGGAGGGCAGGGTATTGGCCCATACATGCGGAACGGAACCTCTGATCTGAGGGTTGAAAAATGATCAGTATATAATGAAAAAGAGAAGGAGGGTCAATGTGGTATCTCAGAAAGTGGTGGTCAACAGCCTGATCGGGTTGCACCTGCGCCCTGCGGGGGATTTGTGCCGGCTGGCCATGCAGTACCAGTCCAAAATCACATTCCGGTTTAAAAACTATACCGCCAACGCCAAGAGCGTTCTCAGCGTCCTTGGCGCCTGTGTCAGAGGAAATGATGAGATTGAACTGATCTGCGAGGGCGCGGACGAGGAGGAAGCTTTAGCGGCCCTGGTAGACCTGCTGGAGCACCGGATCGATACGTGACGTAATGAGCACGAGGGAGAGCGTTCACTCACAGCAAACAGCGGGCTGAATCATGAGCGTCAGTTCAAATCTGTGGCAGATCGGCCAGAAGCTTCACCGCGGCGGTGTAAGCGTACACAAGCGGGTCATTGTGCTGGAAAAAGATGACGCCGTCCGAAGGAGCATACAGAGTTTCCAGGATATCCCCACTGCCGGGATCGTAGATTTCGGCAACGGGGGTATCTTTTTTTACGTGGGTGTCCGCCTCCGCCAGCCGGTGATACAGGCCCGCCTGAGTGGTGCGCAGGGAAATCAGATCGCCATATTTAAAAATCCGGGGCTGGCCGCAGGCCGCGGCAGCTTCTCCCGTCAGCATGCCGCCCAGAATCATAAAGCGCTCAATCCCTTCGATGACCTTTGCGGCGCTCTGAGGGTCGATGCGGCTGGTGGTGTTGGAATACAGGCTGTAGGCGTCTGTCTCCCAGATCTGCAGGTTATAATTCAGAGTCGTGGTATCGTAGGGCCGGGGCTCGCGGACCACAATGTAGGGGAAGCCGAAATCCCTGGCTTTTTCCACGTTCTCATAGCCGGTGCGCATCATGCGCACATGGGGAGAGAAGTCCCCGGGCATATAAAAGGAGGTCAGCTGAATGCCGCTCTGATACTTATTGATAACCTCAAAAACCCCCGCCGCGATGCGCTGGGTGGTCTCCCCCAGGCTGTAGCCGGGGAACATCCGGTTGATATCCGTGTTGTCGATGGCCCAGAAGCGCTTGCCGATGTTCATGGAGCTGGGGTTGACGGAAGGGATGAGCATGACCTGTTTGCCGGCGACAAAGCGCCCCTCCCGCTCCCACTGCCTGAAATAACGCATCAGCTGGGAGCAGATATAAATCTGCTGATACTCGTTGCCGCGCATGGCTCCCACAACGCAGAGCGCCTTCTCTCCCCGGCCAAAGGTATAGGCCTTCACCCGGAAATCATCCCGGTAAAGGGATGAGGTGCTGTATATGACGCTTTCTTTCATCGGCTGGCCTCCCTCGCTAAAATCCGGCCCATCAGAGAGCCCTCGGCCACCAGGGGATATTCCCGGATGGTAAAGAGCAGGCCGCTTTTATCGGCGTTGATATATTCACGGATTTCACCCCGGAGGGGATCAAAGATATAGCCCACGGTCTCGCCCTTGCCAACCCAGGAGCCGTGCTCCTTTGTCTTCATGAACATGCCGGAGGTGGGCGCGTTCAGAAAGACCACTTCGTCCGGGTCGTCGCAGATCAGGGGTTCTCTGACAGGGGGAATATCGCCGTCCCACATATCCAGATGCTTCATCAGGCTGAAAATTCCGTCGCAGAACTGGCGGCCGTATTTTTCCGTCAGCCGCATTCCCACGCCCATCTCCGCCACCAGGCAGGGAGTCCCCCGGCTGTTCAGGGAATAGGCGAGGGTGGATTCCAGCACGGTGGAATTTCCGTGAACCCAGATCAGGTCCACGTTGGAGAGCCGGGCCAGAGGCACCAGCTGGTCCGCGTTTTTTTCATTGATGCGGATCTGGGGAATCTCTGTCAGATAGATATTGCTGGCATGGATGTCAAAAACCAGGTCGGCGCCCTTCAAATCCTCCACCAGCTTCATGGCGGTGAACTCCACCATGTCGCCGGCATCACTGCCGGGAAAGGTGCGGTTCATATCCAGGTCAAAGCCGGGCAGTCCCCGGTTGATGGAATCGATCCCTAAGGGATTGGCGGCCGGGTAGATATCTACGGTGCCGTGCAGCCTTTCCATCTGGGACAGCAGCTTCTGCGCCAGGAGAAAGCAGACATATTGTCCCTCCAGCTCATCCCCGTGGATGCCGGTGACCACACAGATTCGCTTTCCGGTTCCGTGGGAGATGGAATTTTTCTGTATATGATAGGTCTCATCCACCGGCAGGCGGATGGACACAATGTCCTGTATCATGCGCTTTGTGCTTCCTTTCTCTGCACCAGGACGGAAATTTCCTGGGTCTGCTTTCCAAGGCCGTAGAAATGCCCCTGATTGATCCGGCAGTCGCAGTAATCCCGGCCGTGGGAAATCTTGATGTGCTGATCCGTGACCAGAAGCTGGTTGGTGGGGTCGAAACCGTACCAGAATTCCCCCTCCTTGACCTCTACCCAGGCGTGGCTTAAGCCCTCGCCCATGAGCATTCCCACCACGTATCGGGCCATGATTTTTTTCTCACGCAGAACAGACAGCATAATGTGGGAGTAATCCTGGCAGACGCCCCTCCTGAGAGAAAAGGCTTCGGCGGCTGTGGTGTCTACGTTTGTAACGCCGGGCGTGTAGGTGATTTCCTTTCCCAGAGCTTCCATGACAGCTTTGGCCGTATCCAGCGCGCTGGGCCAGGCGGGCACAGAATCCGCGAAGGAAAGCAGCTCCTCATCGGGCCAGGTGAGGCGGGTCTGCTGGCGGAACAGGTGCTCCCGCCAGGGGTTTCCCTCCGGTACACGCTCAGAAAGGCCGGTGACGGCGTCCCCTGTCACATCCGCGCTGAAGAGGGTGTGGGGTTGCCCGGCCCGGCCGACAATACAGCGATTGCCAAAGCTGTCAAAGCTATCCGAAAAGAACTCATTTGGATAGATGGTAATCTGTAATCTGTCGATGCGCTGCCGTTCATCTGAAATGGGAAAACAACGCAGAGTAAAGTGATGGTCGTGAACGGGCGCGTCAAAACAGATGCTCAGATGATAGCGAAAAGACAGAGTCTCCACCGGCTAAACCTCCAGAATGCTCTCCACGGATTTTAAGATCGCCGGATAATCCAGCTCCGGAGCCCGGACCGCGTCCAGAAGCTCAATGATACTCTGCGTTCTGTAGCGCAGGGAGCAGCGGTCGATCCGCCCCGCCAGGCGCTGCACTTCCCGGTTGATGTCCACGTGTCCCATGTGCAGGCGGGTGTACAAATCCAGCCGCTCCACCCGCTTTCCTACTTTAATGATGTTGAGGGTATTCTCATCGTCAATCTGGTCGTCCACGATCCCCCAGAAAGCCAGGATGTCATCGGTCACGCTCTGGAACTCGATGGCAGGCGCCTGATCCTCCTTCGCCCTCTGCATGCTGTACAGAGCCATCTGGATATAGGAGAGAGTCTCGCTGCCGATCTCCTCCCGCAGCTCAATAGCATTGTCATAGGCCCTTGTCAGGTTGGAGATGATGGAATTGGGATCCGTCAGGTCGAAAGCGTAGCGCGCGATAAAATCGTCCTTGTCGGTATAAATATTAGGAATATCGAGGGTAGAACAGAATCTGGAATAATCCGCCTCTGTCATCTGCTCGATGAGCTCGTCAAAGCTCTTTCCGAAAAGTTTTAAAGTGGTGTAGACCCGCTCGGAGTAGCGTCCGAGCCAGTACAGACGGTCCGTGTTGATTACTGACTTAGTACCCATGTGTCTTTAAAGCCTCCTCCCTGTGAAGAATTTACAATAAAGGAATCCGGATTTCTGGAAAATCTGGTCAGCCCGCTCTTCCATACCACGGGCTCCTCCGCGGTCAGTACGAACGCTCTTAAGTCCGCCTTGCGCTCCACGATCTGTCCCCTGTCCTGAATGGGAATATCGCAGAAATCAATGACCTCCTGCGCGATAAAGCGTCTCGGCTCGGCCTTCAGCATGGCGATAAACTGCTCCTTCTGCTCTCTGGTCATCTTGCTGCCAAAGACGACGCCGTAGCCGCCGGCCTCCGCCACGTCCTTCAAAACCAGGGTATCGAACTTCTCCAGCACATATTTCATATCCTCCTCGTAGAAGGGAAGATAGGTGGGCGCGTTGTGCAGAATGGGCTCCTCGCCGAGATAGTATTTGATCATTTTCGGTACGAAATAATATATTCCCTTGTCGTCGGCGATACCGTTGCCCGGTGCGTTTAAGAGCGCCACATGGCCCTTCCGGTATACATCGAAAATATGGGGAACGCCGATCACGGACTCCGGGTTAAAATTCATGGGATCCATGTACTCATCGGAAATACGGCGGTAAACCGCGCCTACCCGCTCTTTTCTGCCGGCATATCCCTTGAAATACAGGTAGTCGTTTTCCACCTCCAGGTCGCTGTAGGTTACAAGCGGCACCCGCATCTGCTCCGCCAGGTAGGAGTGCTCAAAGTAGGCGGCATTGTAACGTCCCGGCGTCATCACCACGCTCAGTCCCCCGGTATTCACATAATCCAGGGTGTGCTTTAAAAGCCGGGCGTAATTGCGGTTGTCCTCGATGGCCGTCTCGTTGAAGGTGCGGGGGCTGGCCCGCCGGCAAAGCTCCCTGGCGATCATGGGGTAGGAGGCGCCGGAGGGCACCCGCAGGTTATCCTCCAGTATGTACCAGACGCCGTCCTTGCCCAGCACCAGATCGATTCCTGAAATATGGGAAAAAACATCCTTCGGCGGGGTGACGCCCTCGCAGGGCACCAGGTAGCCGCTGGCGGCATAGACAAAATCCTCCGGGACGACGCCGTCCTTCACGATCTTTTTTTCATTATAAATATCCCTGAGAAATAAATTCAGCGCGGCGACTCTCTGCTTCAGCCCCCGCTCCAGATAAGCGAATTCCTCCTTCTCAATGACTCTGGGAATGGCGTCAAAGGGGAAAAGCTGCTCCTTAAACGTGCCGTTTTTGTAGATGCCGAATTTGACGCCGTAACGGGCCAAAAGGCCGTTGATCGTGTCGGTTCTGTCCAGAAGATCTAAATTATTCATGGTTCGCAGTCCTTTCTATCATAAAAACAAAAAGACAAAGCTGCCCTCCGCAGGCGTCTTTGTCTCTCATTATTGTAGTATAACGGAGAAGAATTGTCAATGCCGCCCGCGAAAAAACTTCAGCGATTCTTTATCAATCTTTATCATTTTTTCATAATTCATGGCCATTTTACTCATAGGCAAACTCACTGCCCTGCTCAATAATCAGCACCATGGTTTTTCCGGTGTTGAGCACGATCTCGTCTCCGTTTTCATCGTAATATCTGGTGGCGCCGAAGGTGCTTTCCTTTTTCCAGGTGCATTTGATGATTTTGCCGGCGGTGATGTACCAAGCGTCCTGCCCGGAGGCGTCCGTAGTGTTGAACCACAGATATCCGTTTTCATCGCGCACCTCATACTCCGCGGACTGGATGATGATGTTGGTAAAGGAGAGCTGTTCGCCGTTGGCGCCATCGATGTGGGGACCGTCGGTGCCGCCGGACAGATACTGGAAGCGGTAGTACAGGCCGTCCTCCGCGTCATACCGGAAGTAACACCTGGTCAGAGGATAGCTGGCGCTCATGTCAAGATATGTACATTCCTCAGCATCGGCGTATTGCTCCAGGGTATTGGGAGAGCTTTCCTCAGCGAACAGATAGTGATAGTCGTCCGTTAATCCACGGTCATTGGCCTCAATGCCCTGGGTCTTGAGAGCCTCAGCCACTTGGGAGGTATCCAGGTAAGCGTTATGGGGAGCGGAGCGGTCGGTGGAGCGGTAGTATGGCGCGGTGATCACATTGCCGTCCAGGTCATCCGTAGTCTCCTCCGCCAGGATATCGTCTGTGTAATAGGGGCCGCCAAAGTGGCAGAGGATGGCGTCCCATTCCAGAGCCCAATAGGCGTAATAATCTCTCAGAGAGCGCACATTGCCCAGCTTGCCGATCTCTTCGTAGTCCTCAAAAATGCCCATCAGACGGGTCATATTGCTCTCAATGAGACATTCATAAAGAACAGATGCGTGAGAGATGCCGTAATGAGGGATAGCGGAGGATTCGTTGGGAATCATGACCGCCAGAGGCCTGAGATCCGCCGCGGCCTCATCGATCCATTCATTGGTGAATCTGCTGCGGACCATGCCCTCATGGGATTCGTCTTCCTCTTCGGTCGGCTGTTCTGCTGCTGTGCCGCTGTCGAGAACCTCATCGATGACCAGGGAGGTCTCGCTGATTGCCTCACTGGAACGGCCGCCGCAGCCGGTCATGACTGAGAGCGCCATAATGGACGCCAGAAGGATTCCGGATAATTTACGTATTTTCATAAAAATACCTCAATGTTGGAAAGAAAATATATGACATAAGTGCCGCATCGGCAGACAGACTTTACAGTGAATGAAAACAATAATCCGGAAGCAAAACCAGGAAGCAATATGGATGGATATTTTGCGGCAGCTCTTTAATATACCGTGGCGTATAAAACCGCGGAGACCGCGATGCCGAGCAGGGCGCCCATGACCACCTGCAGCGGGGTATGCCCCACAAATTCCTTCAGGTTGTCTACGGGGATGCCTTTGGTCAGATCTTCTTTGGTCAGCTCCTCGATGAGCTGGTGCAGGACCTTGGCCTGCTTGCCGGTCTCCTGGCGTACGCCTCTGGCGTCGTGCATGACAATGATGGCAAACATCACGGCAATGGCAAAATTAAAGCTGGAAAGGCCATAGTCGAAAGCGGCGGCCAGAGCCAGAGCGCAGACAGTTGCGGAATGGCTGGAGGGCATGCCGCCGCTGCCGACCATGCGCTCCAGAGAAATTTCGTTATTTAAAAAGGCGTGAATCAGGGTCTTAATCACCGAAGCCGCAAACCAGGCGATGATCGCCGCCATCAGGACATGATTGTCTAAAAGCTCGAGAATCAGGTTCATTGGATACTCCCGGGGGAAATTTTGCGCGGCAGCTTCCTGCCAGGAAGAGGAAAGCCGCGATTAACAGTTATTTTATATCAAAGCTAAGATAAAGTAAAGGAAAAGGTTGTCAAGTTTTGGATAATTTGCTATATTGTAATTGTTTGCTGCTTCCGGAAAGGAGTTTCCATGAATCTTTTGAGTGTGATCGTGCCCTGCTATAATGAAGAGGAGAATGTTCCCCTCTTTTATGAGGAGTTTATCAAAAACCAGTCCTTTTTTGACGGGCGCGGCATGGAGTTTGAGATTATTTATGTGGATGACGGGTCCAAAGACCGCACAAAGGAGGAGATCAGAAAGCTCCATGAACAGGACGGACGGGTGCGCATGGTCTCCTTTTCCAGAAATTTCGGCAAGGAGGCGGGGCTTTTAGCGGGCTTTGAGGCAGCCGGCGGGGATTATATTGTGGCCATGGATGTGGACCTGCAGGATCCGCCGTCACTTCTGCCGGAGATGTTTTCCTATATTGACGAGGGCTATGATTCTGTGGCGACCCGCCGGGTGACCCGTAAGGGGGAGCCCCCGGTCCGGTCCTTTTTTGCCCGCTGTTTTTATAAGCTGATGCGCCGCATCAGCAGGACGGAGATTGTGGACGGAGCCAGAGATTACCGGCTGATGACCAGGCAGGTGGTGGACGCCATCCTTTCCATGAAGGAGTACAACCGCTTTACCAAGGGCATATACGGCTGGGTCGGTTTTGACACCAAATGGATTGAGTTTGAGAATGTGGAGCGGAGAAAGGGAGAGACCAAATGGTCCTTCTGGAAGCTGCTGCTCTATTCTCTGGACGGCATTATGGCATTCTCCACAGTACCACTTTCCATTGCCGCCTTTGTGGGCATCCTCTTCTGTGTGATCGCTTTCGCGGCACTTATATTTATCATTATCCGGACGCTGATCTGGGGAGATCCGGTGGGAGGCTGGCCGTCGCTTGTGTGCATTATTACGCTGGTGGCCGGCGTGCAGCTTTTCTGCATCGGCATCATCGGCCAGTATCTGGCCAAGGCCTATATGGAAGTGAAGGACAGGCCGGCTTATATTGTAAAGGAAGAATTATGACCGCCGGTGCGTGGCAGGCATAAGGGCGGTCCGCGTGGAAACGCCGCGGAGAATTTACCCAAAATAAAAAAGTATCATAGCAGACGACAAAATGCGCGATGAGTTTCCCTTCACAAAAATCGACACCTGTGGTAAGATTTCCCCATCGGTAACGCAAAATTGCTGTTATCCGGCAAAATACCAGATGTGGAAAGGGGAATTTTACTATGGATATTTTGACGATTGAGGAGGTGCAGCTGGAGAGCTATGTGACCAGGATTATGCTGGATGTGGGCGTACCCGCCCATCTGAAGGGCTATCATTATCTCAGGGACGCCATCATGCTTTCCAGCAGGGATATGGAGGCGGTGTCCAGCGTAACCAAGCTTTTGTATCCTACCATCGCGAAGCATTTCAGGACCACCGACCAGAAGGTGGAGCGGGCGGTCAGAAATGCCATTGAGGTTTCCTGACAAAGAGGAAACAGCGCGACCTTCGAGGAGCTGTTCGGCTATTCCAATGAGCATGGCAGGCACAGGCCTACCAACAGCGAGTACATCGCGCGGATTGCCGACAAGGTCCGCCTGGACGTCAAAGCGCTCTGAACGGGAAAAGTCTTCTGCTGCGGCATCGGCCGGGGGAGAAGGCTTTTTCTTTTTTTGTTTTTATAGAAGATCTGAGGAATGACAATGATTGACCTGACTGCGGGACTGATGATCCTATGGGGCTGTACGGAGGCGGCTTATTTATATGTACTCTTTACGGGAGGAACCCTGGGCGCTTATGAGAAGCTGCTGGCGCCCGCCCTTGCGGCAGGAGTTCTGCTGGCATTCGCCCTGTGCGTTTGGTACCGCGGATGGCGCCGGCGGCGGAATCCGGCGGAGGAAGAAAAGGGACCTTCACTCAGGGATGGCGGTGTGTACCTGGTGGTGCTGGCGGCGGCGGGAGCCTGGACGCTCACTCATTTCGCGGGAAATTATGTGGTGGATCTGACGGACGCGGTGTATGAGATGGCTGTCAACACGGCGGGCAGCGGTTTGCTGATGGAACAGCACCCATATACGGGACAGATGATGGGAAGCATTCCCACACGGCTGCAGATTCTGGGGCTTTCCACATTTTACGCGGCTGTCATGGATATGACCGGGCTTTCCGCGTATACGCTGATGGGGCAGATTGTGCCGGTGCTTGTCTGGCTTTGGAGCCTGGGAATTTATTTCTCGCTGGGGAGAACGCTTCTGCGCGGCAGGGAAAAATATGCCTGGCTGTTTGTGGGGCTTGCGGCTTTCTGGTATGTGGCGACCGCCCATACGCAGGGAGCGGTTGGGTACCGGCTTTTTTACGCCGGCTTTTCGGGGGAGACCATCCGGGCCTGCGTGCTGCTACCCTTCTGTGTGCTGGCCTGCTGCCGGAAGAGGTGGCCTGAGGCCCTTCTGACGGCGGTATGCGAGGCCACGCTTGTGTGGACCACCTACGGAATCGGCTATTGCGCCCTGGTCATCGGAGTATTTTTCCTGGCGTCTCTGTGGCAGAAAAGGAGGGCACAGGCATGAATCAGTATTTCCTGAAATGGCAGGAGGGTGTGGCGGACTTTAAGCCGGAGCAGGGTGCGGTGCTTCTTTTATTTGCGGCCAGTATTTTTTTGATTTTTCAGGCGGGGGGAATGACCCGGAAACGATTCGCGTCAGCCTCTGTCGTTTTGTGCCTGCTGACCTTTCTGCCGTTCACGGCGGCGTTTCTTCTGTGCGGATACAGCGGCTTTTATGATTGGCAGGACCTGCTGGTAACTGTGCCGGTAATCCCAGTGCTGGCCCTGGGAGGCTGCCTTGCGGCGGAGAGAAGTTCTGATGGCATCGTAGATTTGGGTACAACAGATGAGGAAAGGCCTGAAGAGCTTTTTGAGTCGGCGGATACAGCCGGCGGGGGGAATACAGCCCGGATGAAAAAACGGGATAAACGGAGGCTATGGACTGCGGCTGCCCCTTTGTGTGTGCTTTTCCTGTTTTTTGCGGCCACGAATTTTCACGTCTTCGACAGCCAGGAGGAATCGGAGGGGTACGGGATTCCGGCCTGGGCCGGGGAGGCTTTTGACAGTCTGAGGGAAGCCGTGGGAGAGAGAGAGCTTCAGATATTGGGGAATAATGATCTGATCATGTACGCCCGCCTGTACAGCGCGGACTGGTATCCCGTGTACGGCAGGGATCTGTGGGATATCCAGGCGAAGGGGTATGTGGAGTACGACTATGGGGAGCTGTCTCAGATTTGTGACATTCTTGCGCAGGATACGATAAGCGCGGGCAATTCCAAAGTCCTGATTTCCTATGTGAAGGAGACGCAGCCGGACTGCCTGATCGTGCTCTCCTCCTGGGAGCCGGAGCTTGCCATGCCCGCCGATTACAATTTGGTAACATTATCGGGGCAATATATAGCATATATCAAAATCACACCCGAGGAAGAGACATGAATGACCTGGTGAGCATCATTACACCTGTATATAATGTAAAAAAATACATTCTGGAAACGATAGGATATGTCCGCGCCCAGAGCTACACAAACTGGGAGCTGCTTCTCATAGAGGACAACTCCACGGATGGCACAAGAGAGCTTCTGGCGGAATACCAGGAGGGGCTTGCAGACGATCGGATCCGCGTAATCTGGATGGATGAAAACCGTGGCCCGGCGGCGGCGAGGAATCTGGGAGTGGAGCAGTCGCGGGGACGTTATATCGCCTATCTGGACGCGGATGATATCTGGGAGCCGGACAAGCTGCTGCTCCAGCTTGGCTTCATGAGAGAAAAAAAGGCCGCCTTTTGCTTTGCCAATTATGAGTTTGCCAATGAACAGGGAGAAGGGCTTGGGAAGGTGGTCTATGTACCGTCCTCGCTGACTTACCGGCGGGCGCTGCGCAACACCACGATCTTTACCTCCACGGTCATGCTGGACACGGAGCAGATCGGTCGTTCCCTGATCCGGATGCCTGATGTCAGAAGCGAGGATACGGCTCTGTGGTGGCAGCTTCTGCGCATGGGCTATACCGCCCGCGGCTTTCAGGAAACTCTGGTCAGATACCGCAGACCGTCAAAGAGTCTTTCCTCCAATAAACTGACAGCGGTGAAAAGAATCTGGGCTTTATACCGGAAGGTAGAGAAGCTTGGAGTTTTATACAGCGGCTATAATTTCTGCTTCTGGGCTTTCAGGGCAGTGCGCCGGAGGGTATAGATGAAAAGATTTGCTGAATTCAAAAGACTGATTGTACTGTGCTTTTCCATAATTACGATCGCCAGCGAATCGCTGGTCTACTGCTATTTCTGGTACAATATATATTCCATCCAGATTCGCAATAATCTGTGGTTTACCACAAAGGGGCACTGGCTTGCCATCGCGATTTACGTGGTATTGCTCTTTGCCTTCTCCACCATGTACGGCGGGCTCAATATCGGATATCTTAAGGCCTCGGAGGTCATCTTTTCCCAGATGTTTTCCATCATCGCCACCAATGTGATTACCTACGGACAGATCTCCCTGATGAACTGGGGGCTGATGTATCCCCCCACTTTTGTGAAAATGACCATCTATCAGGCGGCGGTGTCATTTGCGTGCTCCCTGTTTTTTTACTGGCTGTACCGCAGGATTTTTCCGCCCAGGCGGCTGCTGCTGGTGCATGGGGAGCGGCCATACGATGATCTGGTCAGAAAATTTGAGAGCCGGAAGGATAAGTATATCATCAGTAAGTGCATGGATATCCGGGAAGGACTGGATAAAGTGTGCGCGGAGGCCTGCGAGCGCTATGACGCGGTGGTGATCGGGGATATCGATGTGGGCAGCCGCAATAAGATTTTTAAATTCTGCTACGGGAAGGGAATCCGGACCTACATTCTTCCCAAAATTTCCGATGTAATTCTGGGCGGGGCGGAGGAGATGCACATCTTTGACACGCCCATGTTCCTGACCAGGGAATACAGCCTGCGGGTAGAGGAGAAATTTATCAAGCGGCTGATGGACATTGTGCTCTCCCTGATTTTGCTGGTGTTAGCTTCGCCCTTTATGCTGCTGACAGCCCTGGCGGTCAAGCTTTACGACGGCGGGCCTGTCCTGTATAAGCAGATCCGCTGCACGGAGGATATGCGGGAGTTTTATATTCTGAAATTCCGGAGCATGCAGGTGGACGCGGAGAAGGACGGCGTGGCTAGGCTTGCCAGCAAAAATGACGGGCGGATCACGCCGGTGGGCAGAGTGATCCGGAAGTGCAGGCTGGACGAGCTGCCCCAGCTGATCAATATTCTGAGGGGGGACATGTCCTTTGTGGGCCCCAGGCCGGAGCGGCCGGAGATTATCCGCCAGTACATGGAGGTGATGCCGGAATTTATCTACCGCACGAAGGTGAAGGCGGGACTGGCCGGCTATGCCCAGATCTACGGCAAGTACAATACGACTCCCTATGATAAGCTGAAGCTGGATCTGACCTACATTGAAAATTATTCCATCTGGCTGGATCTGCGGCTGATGATGCTGACCCTGAAAATCCTGTTCTGGCCGGACAGCACCGAGGGGGTGGAGGCGGAGCAGGTGACCGCCTTTAAGGAGGAGATATACCGGCAGAAGGAGGCGGACAGGGCCGCCCATGTGGATGATGAGGAATGACGCGGCCGGAGGATAACAGAGGCGGACAGGCGAAAAGGCTTATGGTGCGGACTGCATATGCGGATGATGAGGAATGACGTGGCCGGAGGATAACAGAGGCGGACAGGCGAAAAGGCTTATGGCCCGAATCACATATGCGGACGATGAGGAATGACGGAAATGGAAGAAGAACGGACGTGGGATTTCTACAGGGAGCCCTTTGATTTGAAATTGTTTCTGCTGCGGATGCTGCGGAAATGGTATGTGTTTGTACTCTCCGCCCTGGCCGGCGCTCTGGTGCTTGGCGGAGGGTATTTTCTGGTGAAGGTGGTGTTCACGCCCGCCAGGGAATATCAGGCGGACGTGATCTTCTATATGGAATACGCGGTGGATCCGGACGCCTCCGACTCTTACGCGACGGATTATTTTAATGAGTATACCTGGAATGAGTGGATTGTCTGCGATGAGATTCAGGGGAGGATTTCCCTGGCTCTGGGTTATGAGATTTCGGAAACGGAGCTGGCCGCTTATGTCAGCACCACAGTGCCGGCGGACGTCAGGCTGCAGACTTTGTCGGTGGTCACCTCTGATCCGGAGCTGTCCCTGGCCATTGCCCGATGCTACGAGGAATGGCTGCCGGAGTTTGCCGAAGGCCAGAGGGAGCTTGACAGCGTCCGGGTGGTTGACAGCCCGGAGCAGGCCTATCTGATCACGGCGGATGTCAGGACGTTCCGCGCCACGGTGCTGGGGGCGCTGATCGGCCTGTTTTTGTGCTGTATGATTGTGTGGCTTTCATACCTTTCCAACGACCGGGTCTGTCTGCCGGGACAGCTGGAAAAAAGGCACGGGCTGAAGGTATTTGGGGCTGACGGCCAGGGGGAGCTGAAGGAAAATATCAGGTACGGTACGGAAGGCCTTGAAAACATCGCGCTGGCAGGAGTCAGCGGTTCTGTCGGCTGCATGGAGGCTTTGGCCTGGTTTCAGTCCGCGTTCCCCCAAAAGCGCTGGGAGGGCGTGATGGGGACTCTGCAGTTTCCGGAGGGAGCGCCAAAGCTCAGGAGTGCTGACGGGGTGATTCTGGTGGTGGAGGCCGGCGTGGATTCGGGCGCTGTGATTGAACGGGTGCTTTCTTATTACAGGCAGCAGGAGATATCTCTGACGGGTGCGGTATTGTGGAATTCTGACAGGAGGCTTTTGCGCCGGTATTACGGAACGGAGACTTCCCAGCGTTTTTTTCGCGGCGGTAAAAAAGGCCGGGAGGGAAGATAATGGCGGTGGAGGTGCTGGTATCGAGCCTGAACGCGGACGTGCCGAAGCTGATTGACAAGATGAGGCTGAATTCCGACGCCGTGATTGTAAATCAGTGCGACAGGGAAGGCATGGAGCAGTTCATACTGCCCCCCGGCGGGGAGAAGAATGAACCATGCCCTCTTACGCGTGAGGGGGAAGAAAGTGCCCGGCCCGCGATGTCGGGCGGCAGGGTAAGAGTCTGTTATTCGACGGAGCGGGGCGTGGGCAGGAGCCGCAACCTGGCTTTGTCTTACGCGGAGAGGGAATACTGTATTTTCAGCGATGAGGATATCGTTTACCGAGAGGGGTACGCCGGAGCGATTGAGGCGGAATTTGAAAGCCATCCGGAGGCGGACGGCCTGCTCTTTCAGGTGGAGGTGGACCCGTCGCGCAAAACCTACCAGAATGATCAGTTCGGGCCGGTGGGCCTGATGAACTGCGGCCGGTATCCGGCCTACAGCATGGCGTTCCGCACGGAGAAGCTTTTAAAGAGCGGCGTCAGATTTTCCACCCTGTTCGGCGGCGGCGCGCGCTACAGCAACGGGGAGGACAGCCTGTTTATCCGCGGGCTTCTTAAGGCCGGGCTGAAATTGTACAAAACGCCGGTGTGCATCGGGGAGGAGGTTCCGAGAGCTTCCACCTGGTTTACCGGATATCATGAAAAATTCTTTTTTGACAGGGGAGTGCTCTACCATTTTCTGTATGGATGGGCGGCGCCCCTCTGGGCTTTCCGGTTTGTGTTTGCCAAGCGGAGGCTGATGTGTCAGGATATCCCATGGAGGAAGGCTTTGGGACTGGTGTGCCGGGGCATCCGGGAGGGCCGCAGAGTGGAGAGGGAAGAGGGCGATGAAGCTTAGCATTATCACGGTGAGCCTGAATTCGGGCGACAGGTTATTGAAAACAGTGCAGAGCGCCGCTTCCCAGAGTTTTCGGGATTATGAGCTGATCGTCAAGGACGGGGGCTCCGCGGACGGGTCGGTGGAGAGGCTTGAGAGCTGGCTTGGCGGGGAGGCGGACCGCGCGTTTCCCGGTACGGATATGGCGGCCCGGGTGCGTATTTTCCGGGAGAAGGATTCCGGGATTTACGATGGGATGAACCGGGGAGCGGCGCTGGCCCGGGGGGAGTATCTGTATTTTTTAAATTGCGGGGATACCTTTCACGGGGCGGACGCGCTGGAATGGTTTATGGCGGGAATGACCGACACCGCTGCTGATATGGAAACTGGCCCTGTGGAAGCTGAACATATGGAAACCACCAAAGAAGGGCAGCCCACAGATGAGAGCTGTCCGGATGGGGGAATGGAGCAGCCCCAGCTTTATTATGGGGATGTGTATGATATGCTGCGGGGCAGCGTGGTGCAGTCCAATCCCCGGATGGACGCCTTCGCATGCTACCGGCATGTGCCCAATCATCAGGCCTGCGTGTATCACAGGAGCCTGTTCGCGGAGCGGGGATACCGCACGGAGTACCGGGTGAGGGCGGATTACGAGCATTTTCTCTGGTGTTTTTTTGAAAAAAAGGTCAGTCCCCGGTATGTGCCTGTGACGCTGGCGGACTATGAGGGCGGCGGCTTCTCGGAGACCTCCGCCAATAAAAAGCGTTCCGCCGCGGAGCATAAGGAAATTACGGCGCTGTATATGTCGGTATGGCAGAGGTTTTGCTATCGGGCGGCGCTGGTTCTGACGCTTCAGCCTGTGCGGACGGCGCTGGCGGAGAATGAGGCCACGGGGAAGGTTTATCAGAAGGTTAAAAGGCTGATTTATCGAAGGTAGGAGGAAAGCGGCTGATTCCCAGGGGCTGTGTGAAATATCAACGGAGGCCGGCAGGAAAATCTGACGGGCCGGGATAGATTTCAGGAAGACCGGGAACGGCGGTGATGCAGAGATATATGGCGGTATATCTGACATTGACAGCGGCGGTGCTGATTTTGGCCTTGCAGGTTCAAAATGGTATTTACGCAAAACAGAAGCTGACAGGGAATATTCCCTGGGGAACGGAACGGCAGCAGGCGAAAAATATCGCGGCCGCGGTGGGAATTTTTGTGCTTATGGCCTCTGTCAGCGCGTGCCGGATCGCGGTGGGCAACGATTACTGGGTCTACCGGGAAAATTTCAAGCTGATTTATGCCGGGCGGGACGTGGCCTCGGAGCCCGGTTTTAATTTTGTTGTCTACTGGATGCAGAGGCTGTGGGGGTACGACAACTATCTGCCGATTTTCGGCCTGTTTTCCGTGGTGACGGCGGCTTTTATGGTGAAAGCTCTGTATGACCAGTCGGAGTGGTTTTTCGGAAGCCTGTTTCTGCTGATGACCAGCGGATATTATTTTTCCAGTTTAAACAGCGTGCGGTATTATCTGGTGGTGGCCATGGTGATGTACGCCGTGAAATATCTGCTGCGGGAGGAGTATCTGAAATTTATTCTGTGGATCTGCTTCGCGGCGCTGTTTCATAAGTCGGTGCTGCTGGTTATTCCCGGTTATCTGATTTTGTACTGGCTCTCTAAAAGGAAGCTTCGCCCCTGGATTCTGGCCGCGGGCGGGGCTCTGATTGTGAGCATGGTGCTGTTTCAGGATGTCTATCGAAGGATTATTTTTCTGTTTTATCCCTTTTATGAGGAGTCCGCGTATGACACGGGAAGTATTTCCGTTGTGAATGTGGGGATGGGGCTGTGCTGTCTGGTGCTGTGCTTTCTCTGCTATGGGGTGTGGAAGGAGGACAATCCGCACATCCGCTTTTATGTGTGGGTGAACGCGGCGGGGCTTGTGATCAATCTGTTCGGGTCGTTCATTCCGGAGGTGACCCGGGTGGGGAATTATTTCAAGGTGATTCAGGTGTTTCTGATTCCGGCGCTTTTGTATCATCTGCCGGAGGGAAGGTGGAAGAAGGTGCTGACGGCGGGGACGGCGGCGGCGTTTCTGATTTATTTTGCGTTTTTCCTGAAAACGGCGTATGATGTGGATATCCGGCTGCTGCCGTACAGAAACTGGATCTTTGACTGATGGATTCGTGAAGTAAACTGACTTAGTGACGCGACTTTGCTGAATAACTATGAAACTTCTTCCGACGCGCTGAACATTCCGATGAGCCTGTGAGCATTACAATCGTGTTCAGCAAGGGCTTCCACAATTGTAAACAGTCTCATCTCCATAGCGCATAGTCAGTCGTATTCATAGTTATTCAGCAAAGTCGCTGTGATAAGCGAGTTGTCTGACATGTATGTCGATGTAACAGAAACTGCCGGCATATATAGGGGAGCGTATTTTATGAGAGTGCTTTGGGTATGTAATGTGGTGCTGCCGCAGATCGCGGCTGAGCTTCATATGGATGCGGGCAATAAGGAGGGCTGGGTCGGGGGCCTGTATGGGGCGGTGATCGATGATCTGGCGCGGCAGGGAATTCAGCTGGGCTTCGCGTTTCCGATTGCCAAAGGGCAGGAGGAGGTGCGGGGCAGCCTGGTGGTCAATGAGGACTATGATCTGCTGTATTATGGTTTCCGGGAGGACAGTCTGGACGCGGAGAATTATGACATGGAGATGGAGAAGGATTTAAGCTCCATTATGACCTCCTTTGAGCCGGATATTCTTCATTGCTTTGGTACGGAGTATCCCCATACGCTGGCGGCGGTGAAAATGTTTTCCCGTCCGGACCGGACGCTGATCGGCATTCAGGGGCTGTGCCGGGTGTACGCGAAGGGCTACATGGCCAATATGCCGAAGTCTGTGATAAACAGTGTGACGCTGCGGGATATCCTGCGCAAGGACAGTCTGAAGGAGCAGCAGTTAAAGTACGAGGGTCGGGGGCAGTGGGAGATGCTGGCGGTGCAGTGGACCGGCCATGTGGCGGGGCGGACCCGGTTTGACCGGTATTGGACGCAGAAATGGAATCCTGTCGTCCATTATCATGAGTTGCAGGAGACTCTGCGGCCGGAATTTTATACCGGACAATGGAGCTGGGATACCTGTGAACGGCACAGAATTTTTTTGAGCCAGGGTGATTATCCGGTCAAGGGGCTTCACTATATGCTGGTGGCGCTGCCAAAGATTCTGGAGAAATATCCGGACACGCAGGTGTATGTGGCCGGCAACTGTATTTTGAGAAAGCCCGGCCTGGAGAGCTTTGTGAAATTATCCGCTTACGGAAAGTATATTCAGAGGTTATTAAAAAGGAATCATATCCTGGACAGGGTGCATTTCGCGGGAAAATTAAACGCGGGGGAAATGAAGGAGCAGTATCTGAAAAGCCAGGTGTTTGTCTGTCCCTCCACCATGGAGAATTCTCCTAATTCCCTGGGAGAGGCCATGCTGCTTGGCACGCCGGTGGTGACCGCGGATATTGGCGGCATTCTTTCCATGCTTTGCGCAGACGAGGGTTATATTTATGAAGGCTTCCGGGTGGAAAAGGCACAGGAGCCGGGTGAACTTGAGAGGATTGCGGGCAATCTGGCCGGGACGGTGATAAAGGCCTTTGACGATCCGGAGGAGATGAAGAGAAGAGCCGAAAAGGCCAGGGCGCATGCCCGGAGGACTCATGGCCCGCGGACCAATCAGAAGCGGCTGATTGAGATTTACAGGGAGATTAATGAATCATGAATCTGGTGTTTGTCTCCAATTATTTTAATCATCATCAGCAGCCGGTGTCCCGGAAATTATATGAGCTGTGCGGACAGCCGGGCGGAAGCTATTTTTTTGTACAGACGGAGCGCATGGAGGAGGAGCGGGTCGCCATGGGGTGGGGCAGCGCGCTCAAAAATGCGGATTATGTCAGGAATTATTGGGAGAATCCGGAGAGCTGTCAGAGGCTCATCGATGAGGCGGACGCGGTGATTTTCGGGGGGACGGATGAGGAGAGTTATATTCAGACCCGGCTGAAGGAGAAAAAGCCCCTCTGGCGCTACAGTGAGCGGCTTTACAAGGAGGGACGGTACCGGTTTATTACGCCCAGGGGGCTGCGGAAAAAGTTTCTGGACCATACCAGGCATAACAGAGAGCGGGTGTATCTGCTGTGCAGCGGGGCTTACGTGGCGGGGGATTTCCGCATGGTGGCCGCTTATCCGCACAAAAAGCTCCGCTACGGGTATTTTCCGGAGCATATCCGCTGTGACGCGGACCGGATGATCGCGGAGAAATACACAGATGACGGGGCGGATCAGACCATTGAGCTGCTCTGGGCGGCGCGGATGATTGACTGGAAACATCCCGAGCGTGCGCTGGCCATAACGGAGGCGCTTTTAAAGGACGGGATACCGGTGCATCTGACCATGGCGGGCGGCGGCCCTCTGGAAAGTTCCGTCCGGGAGCAGATCGCCCAAAAGAAGCTTACAGATCATGTGACGCTTGCCGGCTTTCAGGAACCGCGGGCGGTGCGCGGCCTGATGAGAAAAAGCCATGTCTATCTGGCGGTGAGTGATCGGAAGGAAGGCTGGGGCGCGGTCCTGAATGAGGCCATGGACAGCGCCTGTCTGGTGGTCGCGGATAAAGCCATGGGCGCGGCGCCTTTTCTGATCAGAGATGGGGAAAATGGTATTTTGTATCCGACAGGAAGGATAAATGCGGCCTTAAAAGCGCTCAGAATTCTGCTCAGGGAGCCGGGATATGAGAAAATGCGGCGGATGCAGCGGGCGGCGTATGAGACGATTGATAGGGTGTGGAACGCGGAGACGGCGGCGGAGAGGCTGTATGCGTGTATTGAGGCGGAGCTGAGGGGAGAGAAGCTGCCGGAGTACGAGGAGGGGCCGCTGAGCAGGGTGTGAAGGTATGCATGCTCATGCTCGGTATTGCAATATGCTGTTACACAGAAATATGCTGCAGATGTATGAGGGGAAATTTCAATGGAAAAAAAGTTGATTTCAGTCATAGTGCCGGTTTACAATATAAAGGAATATCTTCCACGGTGCGTGCATTCCCTCACCGCGCAGACCTATGAGAATCTGGAGATCATCTTAGTGGATGACGGCTCCACAGACGGGACAGGGGAGCTGTGCGATGAGCTGGCGGGGGAGGATTTAAGGATTCGGGTTTTTCACAAGGAAAACGGCGGTTCCTCCAGCGCGAGAAATCTGGGAATGGCAAAAGCCCGGGGGGAGTATCTGAGCTTTGTGGACAGTGACGATTATATTTCAGAGGATATGTACGAGCGGCTGTCAGGGGCCGTGGAGCAGTATGGCTGTGAGATGGCTCAGATCGGCCGGGACGAGGTGGCCTCGTCAGGAGAGCGGCTTGCGAATATCTGTGAGCCGCCGAAGGAGACTGTTTTCATTCCGGCGGAGGGTTTTATGAGGGAGCTTCTGATGCACCGGGGCGACTGTTCCTTCTGCACGAAGCTGGTACACAGAAGCCTTTTGGAGGAGAAACAGTTTCCGGAGGGAGTCTTAAATGAGGATTTTCATCTGTTGATTCAGCTTCTTTGTGAAATGAAGGGTATTGTGTCTTTGCCAAAGCAGTGTTATCATGTGTTTTACCGGCCGGACAGCAATACGCGCAGGATGGAGAGAAATCAGTTTTCCAGAGTGTATGGAGACAATGTGGACAACGCGGATATGGCCCTCGCGCTTGTGAAGGAGCATTGGCCGTCTCTTGCGCGGACCGCGGAGCGCTTCGGCCTCTACCAGAGGCTGGACTATCTGCTGCACATCCCGGTGGAGCAGATGCGGCCTGACAATGAACAATATAAAAATATTTGTAAAAACGTGCGGGGAAATATTTTCAAAGCACTGAAGAATCCGTATTTGACAAAAAAGAATAAAGTTTATCTGCTTTTATTCGCCATAGCGCCGAAATTCACCCGGAGAATTCATTATATAACAATGAAAATCCGTGGTATTGAGTGAAACTTCCTGTAGAGTACAATTACGAGCCTGTTGAAATAAAAATTGCTTTAGAGCAGGAGACTTCTTATGCAAAACAGCGAGCTGCCCGCCATCCTTGGCGGCACCCCCGTAAGGGAAAAAAAGATATATTACGGCCATCAGTGCATCGAGGACGACGACATTGAAGCCGTAGTCAAAGTATTAAAAAGCGACACTCTGACCTGCGGCCCGGCCATTCCTTCTCTGGAGCGGGCTCTGTGCAGGCTGACCGGCGCTGAATACTGCGTGGCGGTCGCCAACGGCACGGCGGCTCTTCATATCGCCTGCCTGGCGGCGGGGATCGGCCCCGGGGATGAGGTGATCACCACCCCCATGACCTTTGCGGCCAGCGCCAACTGCGCCCTGTACTGCGGCGCCAGACCGGTGTTCGCGGACATCAACCCGGACACCTACAATATTGACCCGGCGGAGATAGAGCGCAAAATAACGCCGCGCACCAAAGCGGTGGTGGCGGTGGACTTTACCGGCCAGGTGGTGGAAATTGAGAGAATCCGGGCGATCTGTGATAAGCATGGGCTGATTTTCATTGAGGACGCGGCCCACTCCATCGGAAGCGCCTACAATGGCGTGCCAGTGGGAAGCCTGGCGGACATGACCACCTTCAGCTTCCATCCGGTGAAGACGGTGACCGGCGGCGAGGGCGGCGCGGTCATGACCAGTGACCCGAAGCTGTACGAGAGGCTTAGCCTGTTTCGCACCCACGGCATCACCAGAGAACAGTCGCTGATGGATAAGGAAAGCGAGGGCGGCTGGTATTATCAGATGGTGGATCTGGGCTACAATTACCGCATCACGGACTTCCAGGCGGCCCTGATTGAGAGTCAGCTTCATAAGATTGAGCGTTTTAAGCAGCGCCGCAAAGAGATTGTGGCCCGCTACAATCAGGCCTTCGCGGACAGGGAGGAAATTTTTGTACAGAAGGAAATCCCCCAGGCTGACACCACCAGACATCTGTACATTGTACAGTTAAAATTGAATAAATTAAAGGCCGGACGAAAAGAAATATTTGACGCGCTGGCTTGTGAGAATGTACAATGTAACGTGCATTATATTCCCATCTATACCTTCCCATACTATAGGAAGCTTGGCTACAAGCCTGGGCTGTGCCCGAAGGCGGAGGCGGCGTATGAGGGATTCTTAAGTATTCCACTGTACCCAGCCATGACAGACGAAGATGTGGAGGATGTAATTAAAGCTTTTTATAAGGTATTAGACTGGTATAAATTACAGTAAGTTTTCGTGTCGCTGAACTGCCAGCACAGAGGAACGAACGATGGATTTTTCTGAGCGAGCGCCTCTGTGCATCGGTGCAAGGCAGAAAACTGCATGATATTCGACGCACAGCGAAACGAGCCAGAAAAATCCATCGTTCGTTCCGACAACGCAGGAGAAAAAGGAGACAGGTATGTTAAACGATAAGACCATTTTAATCACCGGAGGCACCGGCTCCTTCGGCAAAGCATTTACAAAATACGTGCTGACCCATTATACCCCAAAGAAAATCATCATCTACAGCCGGGACGAATTCAAGCAGTTTATCATGCAGAGCGAGTTCGCCGAATATTCCTCCAAACTTCGCTTCTTCATCGGTGACGTGAGGGACAAGGACAGGCTTTACCGGGCCTTCGAGGGCGTGGACTATGTGGTGCACGCGGCGGCATTAAAACAGGTGCCCGCCTGCGAGTATAACCCGAACGAGGCCATCAAGACCAACATCCACGGCGCACAGAACGTGATTGAGGCGGCTCTGGATTGCGGGGTGAAAAAGGTGGTCGCCCTCTCCACCGATAAAGCGGTGAACCCGGTGAACCTGTATGGAGGCACCAAGCTGGTCAGCGACAAGCTTTTCATCGCGGCAAACGCCTACGCCGGCAATAAGGACATCTGCTTTGCCATTGTGCGCTATGGCAACGTGGCCGGCAGCCGCGGCTCCATCATTCCCAAATTTTACGATATCATCAAAAACGGAGGGACAGAGCTTCCTATCACCGATTACCGCATGACCCGCTTCTGGATCAGCCTGGAGGAGGGCGTGAAACTGGTCATCAAGGCCCTGGCGGAGGCCACCGGCGGAGAGACCTTTATCAGCAAAATCCCCTCCTTCCATGTGACAGACCTGGCGGAGGCCATGCTGCCCGGCGGACATACCAAGGAGATCGGCATCTATCCCGGCGAGAAGCTCCACGAGATCATGGTGACCACGGAAGATTCCGCCAATACCTGGGAATATGACAGGCATTTCATCGTTTACCCCCAGGTACACTGGAATAACAAGCAGAAAATCAATGAGAACGGCAAAAAGGTGCAGGAGGGCTTCTCCTACAGCTCCGACAATAACACGGAATGGCTGACCGTGGAGCAGATCAGAGAGCTTCTTAAGGGTATTGAGCTGGAGAAATAGCCGGGGGATGAGAAAGGCACAGCATGGCGAAGAAAAAGAGCATTGCCACTGATCGTTACGGCAAAATATTTCAGTACCTCCTTCTGGCGGCATATACCGCGGTCATGTTCGTGCTGTTTTACAGGCAGTGCATTGAGTATGGCGGCAATTACTGGTCTGATATGGGCCCGTATATTCTGACAATTCAGGGGCTGGAGGACAGATTCTCCTATCCTTATCCGCTGATGTTTGCTCTGGCCTGGGTCCTGGCAAGGATCTGTACGCCCGAGTGCGCCATGGCCATCGCGGTCACCCTGCTGAATACGCTGAGCGTGTGGATGACGGACCGGTATCTGCTGAGGTTTACAGGAGCCAGACTGGTAGCGGCGGGGGAGGAAATGACGCCCTGGCGGGAAGGGATGACGCATGTTCTGGTCCTTTCTCTGTTTTTTGTGTCCATGCTGTATCTGCCCTATTCTGTCAGTACCGCCGGTGGAATTTCCAGATGTATGGGAACCTATACTCCCAATCCGCTGTGGAACGCTACCTATCTGGCAACCAGGCCGTTCAGTGTGGTCAGCTTCTTTGCGGGGGCGGACCTTCTGGAAAAATATGAAAGAGGAGCCAGCCCGCGGGAATATCTGATCTTTGCGGTGTCTCTGTTTCTGGGCGCCCTGGCCAAACCCTCCTTTACCCTGATTGCCGCGGCGGTCTACGCGGTGGTTCTGCTGTACAGATTTTTCAAAAGCCGGGGAAGGAATCTGGTCAAAAGCCTGTATTTTGGATTTTGTGTCCTTCCCGCCGGATTTTTGATGTTATATCAGTTTTTTGGCGTGTTTTCAGGCACAAATTCGGCGGGGGAGGAGAGCGGCATCGGTATCGCGCCGGGGGCGGTGTGGACTCTTTTTACGGATAATATTTTAAGAAGCGTGCTTTTAGGCTGCGCGTTTCCGCTGCTGGTTTTGCTGTTAAATATCAAGAAGCTGAAGACGGTTTCCTGGTTCCGGCATGCCTGGCAGCTGTGGCTGTCCGGCTTTCTGATGTTTTTCTTCTTATATGAGAAGGGCTTCCGCATGAGTCACGGCAATTTCGCCTGGGGATACATGCACGGAATGTTTTTTGTGTTTCTGGCAGGGCTGATGATGCTTGTGAAAAATACGCTGGAGGCAAGGCTGAAAAAGGAAAAATGCGCGGTCTGTCTGGAGTGGCTCTTTTACGCGGCTCATCTGGTCTGCGGCGTTCATTTCTTTTTATATATGCTGGCGGGACAGGATCCGCTGGTATGAAAAATGATTCACGGCCGGCTTGAAATTTCCTGCCCGTGCGGTTGGACGCTCCGGGGAGAACCGCTGCCGCACAGGTGGAAACTGACTGCGAAAATAAGGAGACCGGGATGATTTATTTAAGACCCATGACTGAGGAGGATACGGAGGATATCGTGGCCTGGCGCAATTCCCCCGATGTGAGGAAATCCTTTATCTATCAGGAGGATTTTACACCGGAAGGACATCTGCGTTGGCTTCACGAGGTGGTGCAGACAGACAGGGCGGCCCCGATGATGATCTGTGAGGAAGGCAGCGGAAGAGCCCTGGGCAGCGTCTATATCCGGGACATTGACCATATCCACCACAAGGGAGAGTACGGAATTTTTCTGGGGACGGAGGAAGTACGGGGCCGGGGAATCGGCACGGAGGCTGCCCGGCTGATGATCGCCTACGGATTTGAGACCCTTGGGCTTCACAGAATTTATCTGCGGGCGCTTTCGGAGAACGCGAGGGCCATCCGGAGCTATGAGAAAGCGGGCTTTGTAAAAGAAGGCTGCCTGAAGGATGATGTATGTATTCACGGGGAGTATAAGGATATCGTCTGGATGGCGATTGTGAGGAAAGATACCGATGAAAATTAGTTATGTGATTCCCTGTTATCGCTCGGAGCATACGCTGGAAAAGGTGGTGGAGGAGATCAACGCCGCCATGGCCGGGATGCCGGAGCATACCTGGGAGATTGTGCTCGTGAATGACTGTTCCCCGGACAATACGATGGAAGTCATCCGCCGCCTCTGTGAGAAATATCCGTTTATCAGGGGGATTGATTTCTCCCGCAATTTCGGCCAGCACGCGGCGCTGATGGCGGGACTGCGCCACTCACAGGGAGATGTGGTGGTCTGCCTGGATGACGACGGACAGACCCCCGCCAATGAGGCCGGAAAGCTGATTGAGAAAATTGAGGAGGGATACGACGCGGTCTACGCCGAGTATGAGCATAAAATGCATTCCACCTTCCGCAATCTGGGCAGCAGGGCCAATGAGCTGATGCTGAGGGCGCTGCTGGGCAAGCCGAAGGAATTGTACATCAGCAGCTACTTTGCGGTGCGCCGCTTCGTGGTGGAGGACATGATCCGCTATGAAAATTCCTACCCGTATGTGATCGGGCTGGTGCTGCGGGCCACCGGGAAAATTGCCAATGTGAAGGTGAATCACAGGGAGCGTGAGGTGGGCAGCAGCGGCTATACCTTTAAAAAGCTTCTCGCCCTCTGGATCAATGGCTTCACGGCGTTCAGCGTCATGCCCCTGCGGATCGCCACCTGCATCGGAGCGGGCTGCGCCGGTATCGGCTTTATTTACGGTATTTATACCATCATCAAGAGAATTGTGCTGCCGGATATTCCCGCCGGATACAGCGCCCTGATGAGCGCCATTGTGTTTTTTGGCGGGATGGTCATGGTGCTTCTGGGGATTCTGGGGGAATATATCGGCCGGGTTTATATCAGCTTAAACAGCGCTCCACAGTATGTGATCCGGGATCGCATCAACCTGGAAACGGGACAGAATAACAGATCAGGAGAGACGGAGCGCGCCGGGTGCGGGCAGACGGAAATAGAACAGGCGCAGAGGAAAGAAACCGGGAAGAAATAGATGGAGAGACTGCGGAACCATTTTTGCAAACACATTCGTATATACAGGGCGCTTCTGATGGCGCTGCTCCCGCTTCTGTGTTGCGTGGTGCGCTGTCTGCTTACCGAGCATACGATAGCTGACATTTATCTTCCCGCCTCCGACTGGAATGACGAGCTGTTTTACTATAAACAGGTGGAGGGGATGATAAAGTATGGCTATCCTTATGGGTATTTTGGCTTTAATGAGAGCCATGCGCAGATATTGTCCTTCGCGGCCTGGAGTCCGGTGCTGTTCTGGCCCTGGCTTTTATGGGGGCTTATATTCGGATGGAACCTGCTTTCTCCCGTGTACTGCAATATTTTCCTTTTATCGCTGGCTGTATTTCTCTTTGTATGGCTGACAAAGGCAAGCGGGAAGCAGTGCGCGAAAATCGCCGTCCTGTTTGCCCTGTTTCCCTTATTTACCAGATATATGATGTCCTCGATGCCGGAGATTACCTGCTTTTCCATGGTGATTGTATTCTTTGGCTTTGCTTACAGCTATTACCAGAAGGAAAATATGGGAAAGCTGGCGGCGATGTTTGCGCTTTCGTCGGTGATGACTCTGATGCGCCCATATCTGATCGTTTTCATGGCGCTGCCCATGCTGATTTTGATCCGGAAGAAAAGATGGGTCGGCCTGATCGCGAGCCTGGGGATCGGGGGCATAACGGGCGTTTTATATATCTGTATCAATCGTTTTCTGGCGGCGGAGTATTTTACGGCGCTGTTTGATACCTCCTGGCTCACCAATTTTATCCGCCATGGACTGGTGCGGGGCTTTCAGGAATTTGTGGATAAATTTACCTACAGCCTGGCGGATTTTTTCAGAAACTGTTATCAGGGACTGACGTCGGGGCTGGCCACCGGAGCGTTCTTTATCGGCTTTCTGGTAGTGATGGTACTGGTGCTGGGATACGCGGTGTACTGTTTTGGCCGGAAGGACTGGAAGGAAGGGATTCTCTACGGTCATCTTGCACTGTGCTTTTTCGCTATGTGGATGGCCCTGCTGCTGATGTATAAAATGCAGGAGGGAAGCAAGCATCTGCTGACGTTTATTGCGGTGGGAATATTTGCGCTGGCCATGATGGAGGCGAAGCCCCGGGCAGGCCGGGGGAGGGCTGATTTAAGCTCCGCCGCTTCCGGGAAGCCTGTGGTCCGCCGCCTGGCCGGAATTGGAGGGTGTCTGCCTGTCATCATCTGCGCTGCTGTGTTCGCTTATCTGTATCTCTGGAAAGCGGAGACCGCTTATGACTATCAGCTTTGCTTCCGTTCAGAGGAGCTGGCGGCTGAAATTGACCGGGCAAAGCTGGAGATGGAGGCCGGCATGCCGCTTCAGACTCAAAATGTGCCCGGCTATGAAAATGACGTTATCTGGGTGCTGTCGGACAGCTCTGAGGATGGCGAATGGCTGGTGACAGACTATCAGCTTTTGTACAGTCTGCCCGCCGGTTTTGGAATCAGCTGCTGTGACGCGGAGTATGTGTTGTCCTCCTTTGATGAATTACAGAGCAAATATATCTGTACTGCCGCGGGCGGGCAGATTGATCGGCTCTGTCAGGAGAGGGGACTTACCGTAGTGACGGAGGGGCTGAACGCGGTGATTTATCAGCTGAGATAGAGGGAAGGCTTCGGGCCTGACAGGAAATTGCGGGTAATAGCAAAAGCAGGAATATTATGAAAAAAATACTGGATAAATTAAACGTCATACTGGACGGCAGGCAGAAAAGCAGAATGAAGCTCCTTGTGGTGCTGATGGTCATCGGCGCCCTTCTGGAGACGGTCAGCATCGCCCTGGTGCTGCCCATTGCTACAGTGCTGCTCGACCAGGACAGCGTCAACGGGGACGGCCTGACAGGGAGAGTTTACCGCCTGCTGGGCTTTCAGAGCGTGAATGACTTTGCCATTTTTCTGCTGTTCTGCCTGCTGATCGCTTTTATTGTCAAAAACGCGTTTTTGTTCATAGAGACGAGAATGCAGCTGAATTTTGTGTACAATAATCAGTTTGAGACCTCCCGCAAAATGATGATTAACTTCATGAAGCGGCCCTACGAGTATTACCTGAACGCGGAGACCTCCGTTATTCAGCGGAGCATTACCTCAGATGTAAATAATATGTACGCCATGGTGCTGTCCATCCTGCAGCTGATGAGCGAGGTGGTGGTGGCGGTGTGCATGGGCGCCTATCTGATCTGGCAGGACGCCATCATGTGCGTTACCATCGGAGGGCTTTTAGTGGCACTTTTGCTGGTGATCAGGGTGGTCATCAAGCCGGTGATGGTGCGCACGGGCAAGGAGAATCAGGACTATTACGCGGGCTTATTTAAGTGGATCAACCAGTCGGTGACCGGCATCAAGGAGATCAAGATCGCCAATAAGGAGAGTTATTTTATCCATGAGTACGCCAAATGCGGCGACGGCTATGTGAAGGCGGTCAAGAAATCAACGCTTCTGAATTCCACGCCCCGGCTTCTGATTGAGACGGTGGTCATCGCGGGCTTTGTGGTTTATATGTATATTTCCTTTCAGCTGGGACGGGGAACGGAGCAGATTGTGGCCAGTGTTTCCGCGTTCGCTGTGGCGGCCATGAAGCTTCTGCCCTGCGCCAACCGTATTAATAACTATACGACCAATATTTCCTATTTTGAGCCCTTCTTTTTTGGCGCCAGCGACAATCTGCAGGCGGATATCAGTGACAAGTCCATCGTTTACGACGCGGACGCCTATACCGGCCTGGAGGTGGCGGAGAAGCTGCCGGTGAAGAAGAATATTCTGATGAAGGACGTGAACTATAAATACCCCAACACGGATGTCTATATTTTTAAGGATATGGAGATGGAAATTCCCATTGGAAAATCTGTGGGCATCGTGGGAACCTCCGGCGCGGGCAAGACCACGGTGGTGGACATTATGCTGGGGCTTCTGGAGATGGAGAGCGGACAGGTTCTGGCGGACGGCGTGGATGTGAATCTGCCCGAAAATTATGAGAGATGGCTGGCCAACGTGGGCTACATTCCCCAGACTATCTTTATGCTGGACTCCGATATCCGGGAAAATGTGGCTTTCGGCGTGCCCAGGGAGCATATTTCGGAGGAGCAGGTCTGGGATGCGCTGCGCAACGCCCAGCTGGATACCTATGTGAAGAGCCTTCCGGAGGGGCTGGATACGCAGATCGGAGAGCGGGGAATCCGCCTTTCCGGCGGACAGCGTCAGAGAATCGGTATTGCCAGAGCGCTGTTCTGGGATCCGGAGGTGCTGGTCTTAGACGAGGCCACATCAGCGCTTGACAATGACACGGAGGCGGCCATCATGGAATCCATCAATCATCTGCACGGCAAAAAAACGCTGATCATCATCGCCCACAGGCTGCAAACAATTGAGAAATGTGATATGATTTACAGGATTCAGGACGGCAAAGCGGTAAGGGAGAGATGATGGAGAGACTTAAGGCCGGGTGGTTTTACACAATTCTGGGAGCCCTCTGTTTCGCGGCGCTGATTGCTCTGTGGGTGATCTCTAAAATCCGCTGGTCCGGAACAGAGCATCAGGTGGTCCTGATGGGAGACAGTGTGGTGGGCAATCAGTTCCATAATGGAGGGCCGGTGGACGAGATGCTGAGCGAAAAGCTGGGGATGGAGGTGCAAAACGCGGCCTTCGGCGGCAGCAGCGTGGTGGCCTTCAATGAGGAGTATTGGGAATCTCTGGGAGAAGAAGCCTTTAGCTTTCAGGCGCTGGTCAATTCCATCATATTACATGATTTTTCCGTGCAGGACGCGGCCATTGAGAGAAATACCGCCCTTGATTATTTTCCGGAGCGTCTGGCCAGGCTGGAGGAGACGGATTTTACTCAGGCGGATATCCTGGTGATCTGTTTCGGAGCCAACGATTATGCCAATCAGGTTTCCCCGGATGACTTTGAGCAGATACTTGGCGACTGTATTGAGAGGCTTCAGTCAGCGTTCCCTGAGCTTGCCATCTATATTTCCTCCCCGGTTTTCAATTACCTGACCAGGGATGGAGAGCAGATTTTCTGCGACAGCGGGGAATGGGGGGAATATCTGCTGGAGGAATATGTGGTGCGCGAGCAGCGTGCGGCGGAAAAATACGGGGTTTATTTTATAGACAATTATCATGACAGCGTCATTAACGCGGAGACGATATATGATTATACGATCACCGGCGACGGCCTGCATCTGGAGCAGGAGGGAAGAGAGGTCCTGACGGACAGCATCGCGGAGGCCATATTAAAAAACACGGATTGAGCCGGAAGGGCACGCGGGGAAGCACCCCGGAATTGTGACAGCTTCCGGCGGCTGAACGCGGAACCTGTCTCTGAATTTACAGGCTATGAGCGGGCGGCAGAGGAGGACCATGACGGTAGAAGCTTTTTTGATGAAAATAAAACAGAGGATTTCCAGGCGGGATATGGCAGTTTTTCTGTCGGCGTTTGCCGCGGGGCTCTGCGCCCATCTGCGCATTTTTGTGAGCGATATCCCCAACCATGACGGACTTTCCGGTATTTATTTTGACCAGAATATGATTACCTCCGGGCGGTGGTTTCTGACAGTGGCCTGCCATATTTCCACGGATTATACCCTGCCCTGGGTGATCGGCCTGCTGTCCCTTCTTTATCTGGGGCTTACGGCCGTGGCTCTGTGCCGGTTTTTCAGGCTGAAGTACACCTACAGCGGGGTAATCATCGCGGCGCTTCTGGCGGTGTATCCTTCGCTGAGCTCCAATTTTGCCTATATTTTCACGGCGGACGGGTATATGCTGGCACTGCTTCTGGCGGTGCTTTCCGTGTGCCTGGTGGAGAGGTCTTCCAGGGGCTTTTTGTGGGGAGGGATACTCCTCGGCTTTTCCATGGGCATTTACCAGGCTTATCTCGCCTTTGCCATGGTGCTGGCGGTGTACGGCGTCTGCAGGGCCTGGTTTTTTAAAAGAAATGTAAAAGAAAACTGGCTGCTGACCCTGCGCTACGCGGGAATGGGCGTCCTGGGCGCGGCGGTCTATTACGGAATGCTGCAGATCTGCCTGAAAGTACAGAATACGGAGCTTTCCGGCTATCAGGGCATCGGCAGCGAGAATACCCATGGCGTTGTCAGTATTCTGGTCAATGTATACAAAGATTTCATGACGCATACCCTGCGGGGCAATATTATGGTGCAGAAGGGGCTTTTGCTGGCAGCGGCGGCGGTGCTCTTTCTGGTGGCGGCCCTTGTGCTGTCGGCGGCTTTTGTCAGGGCGGGGAGCCACCGGAATGTGTGGAGCCTGCTGTGCCTCGTTGCGGCGGCGGCCATCCTGCCGGTCTGCTTTAACGTGATGCTGGTGATTTCGCCGGATGTGACCTATCATTCTCTGATGCGGTACCAGTGGGTGCTGATGCCGGTCTGCGCGGTGGCCGTCATTGACAGGCTGGGGGAGGAGTTCCCCATAAAAAAGGCTGCTTCCGCCCTGTCCTGGGCGGGCGCGGTCAGTGCCCTTGTGGTGGTGTTTTCCTATATCCTGATCTGCAATGTGGCCTATTTTAATCTGGAAAAAAAATTTTCCAAGACCTACAGCTACTGCCTGCGGCTGCTTGACAGAATCGAGCAGATGGAGGGCTATACCTGCGACATGCCCATCGCCATGATCGGTGTGGTCAGCGATGAGACCTTTCCAAGTACCGATCTGACAGTCGGGGTGACGGATTCTCTTCTCGGCACAAGCGGCGATTATCTGGTATATACGGCCCAGAATTATAAGGATTTCTGGGAATATTATTTCGGGGTGACGGTGCAGCTGGTGGACAGCGGGGATATGACGGAAATTTATGAGTCCGAGGAATACCGCGCCCTGGATCCCTTCCCTGCCCAGAACTGTATGGTGATCGTGGACGGGGTGCTGTACGTCAAGACGGAAAATAAGGAGTAAGGCCATGGCTTTATTATCGATCATTCTTCCTTCCTACAATGAGGAGGCCAATATCGCGAATACGGCGGCCCGCTTAAAGGAGGTTTTAGAGGGAGCGGATATTCCCTATGAGCTTCTCTTTGTCAGCGACGGCTCCCGGGACAACACCTTTGGGGAAATTCAGAAGCTGTCCACGGAGGATCACTGTGTCCGGGGAATTGAGTTCAGCCGGAATTTTGGCAAGGAGGCGGCGATTTTCGCGGGCCTGCAGCTGGCGGAGGGAAGCTGCTGCGTGGTGATGGACTGCGACCTTCAGCACCCGCCGGAGGTAATCCCTGAGATGTACCGGCTCTGGCGGCAGGGTTATGACATTGTGGAGGGCGTCAAGAGTGACCGGGGACAGGAGAGCGGGCTGCACCGTTTTTTCGCGAACGCGTTTTACGGGCTGATGAGCCGGATCATGAAAATGGATATGCGGGATACCTCCGATTTCAAGCTGCTGGACCGGAAGGTCATGGAGGTGCTGACCGGGCTGACCGAGCGGAATACCTTCTTCCGCGCGCTGACCTTCTGGGCGGGCTTCTCCTCCGTCAGCGTCTCCTATGAGGTGCAAAAGAGGACGCTGGGGGAGAGCAAGTGGAGCTTTATGGGGCTGATAAAATATGCCGTCAGCAATACCACCTCCTTTACCACGGCGCCGTTGCAGCTGGTGACGGTGGCGGGAATTGTGTTTATTCTGGCGTCCCTGATTCTGGGCGCCCAGACGTTATTCAATTATTTTACACACAACGCGGTGGAGGGCTTTACCACGGTGATTCTGCTGATTCTGATCGTGGGAGGACTGCTGATGCTGAGCATGGGTGTGATCGGACATTATATCGCCAGGATTTATGAGGAAGTGAAGGGGCGCCCCCGCTATATTATCGCGAAGGACACTCTGAAGGAGGAGCAGCTCCATGAAAAAAAGACAGAGTAATTTTGAGGCGCTGCGGCTGACGGCCATGGCGCTGGTGGTGACTCTGCATTATCTCAGCAAGGGAAATATTCTGCTGTCGCTGACATTTGAGCTGGGGTGGCTTGACTGGGCGGCTTATCTGCTGGAGTCCGCGGCCTTTGTGGCAGTGAATGTGTATGTGCTGCTGACCGGATATTTCTTGTGTCAGTCGCGGTTCCGGCTGGGAAGGCTTTTGCAGATTGTGCTGCAGATATGGTTTTACAGCCTGATTATTCCCTTGATTCTTGGGGCTGTGGGGGTGCTGGATTTATCGGGGCTTACCACCTACGACTGGCTGATGCTGATATTCCCGTTAAATATGGAGCATTACTGGTTTATGACCGCTTATGTGCAGCTGGTGCTGCTGACGCCTCTGTTAAACCGGGCCATCGCCGCCATGAATCAAAAACAGCTGGCTGCGGCTGCGGTTCTTGTGACGCTGCCCCAGGTGCTTTTCAAGTCGGTGCTGCCGGTGACGTTCACTGTGGATGATAACGGTTACGGCGTACTCTGGTTTACGGCGCTGTATCTGATTGCCGCTTATATCAGAAAATATGGCCTTGCTTTTCTGGCCGCAAAGGGCAGAGCAGCTTTGGTTTATCTGGCAGGGGTCCTGGGAACCTGGGCCGGAGGCCTTGTGATGAACAGGGTCTATCTGGTAACCGGACGGTTTTCAGATAAGGTGGGACTGACCTACGGCTATAACCACATTTTTGTGCTGATTGCCTCGGTGGCGTTTTTCTGTCTGTTCGCCGATATGAAGAGCGGCGAAGGCCGGATGAGCCGTGTTGTTGTCCGCCTGGCTCCTTATTCTCTGGGAGTTTATCTGCTGCATGAGAATGTGCTGCTTCGATATGAGTGGCCGGTCTGGCTGCAGGTGGGAATGCCGGGGTCGCTCCCGCAGCTGCTGGCGGAGTGGATTGTGAAGGTGGCGGTTGTCATGGCGGTGGGGCTTTGCGTTGACTTTTTGAGGAGCCTCCTGTTTAAAGCGGGTGGAAAGGCACTTGCGCATACGCCGGTGCCGGGGCTGCTTGAGAAGGCGGATGAGACGGTGAATTAGCCGCTCTCATGGAGGAGCATTATAACATTGCAGTACAGAGCGCGAAAATGCATAAAACTGTTTCGCGATTTCTGTGCAATGGAGATGAGACTATTAATAATCGTGGAAGCCTATGCTGAACACGATTATTAGTCCATAGGCTCATCGGAATGTTTTACACAAGGTATAAGTTCGATTACGGAAATCACAGATTTCCTCCTAAAGGACGCCTTCGGTGTATCTCACTTATGCACGGCATGAGCGAAACAGTTTTATGCATTTCCGCGCGAGACTTCTGTTATGATGACATGGCATTTACCAGGAAAGCGTAATAAAATGATTCGATTAAATACTGAAAAAAGAAATAAATCCCGCAATACTGCCGCTGTCACCACTGTGATTCTGTCAGCGATTCTCTTTTTGTATACTTTCCGCAAGGTCAATGTCGGCATTGACGCTACGGATACCGGTTATCATTTTGCCAACTTTCTCTACATCGACCGGATGGACTCCATGTGGCTGTTCTCTACCTATCTGGCCAACAAGCTGGGACATTTTTTTACTTTGCTGCCTGGCGGCGGTACTCTGCTGGGGATCAATATTTATACAAGCCTGCTTCCGGCGGCGCTGGGGGTCATCACCTTTCTTTTCTTTTCAAAATGCGTGAGGACGCCGGGCGGGCTTTCCTTTCTGGGCGTTTTTATGGCTCTGAATCTGTGCTGGTGCCCGACCACCTGTGTGTACAATTATCTGACCTATCTGTTTTTTGGCGCCGGCGTTATTCTTCTGTGGCTGGGGCTGACGGGAAATGAGAGGAAATATCTGGCCGCCGCGGGGGTGCTGCTGGGGCTGAACGTTCTGGTGCGCTTCCCAAATCTGACGGAGATGTCACTGATTGTGGCGGTCTGGTTCTACGGCCTGCTGAAAAAGAAAAAATTCGCGGAGACGGCGAAGGATACCGGCTTTTGTGTGCTGGGCTACGCGGCCGGCATCGCGGCGGGACTGCTTCAGATCCACATCCAGTATGGGATTGACAATTATATACAGGGCATTGTCCGGCTTTTTGGCATGACGGACAACGCCCAGGATTATACGCCGTACGCCATGGTCTATAACCTGCTTCAGTCCTATTTCGGCATGGGCTGGTGGCTTTACATCCTGCTGCTGGCGATCGCGCTGGGAGTTCTTGGCTTTATGATCCTGCCGGGAAAATTGGAGAAGGTCAAAAAAACCGGCTATTTTGCCTGCTGCATTCTGCTGATGGCCTTTTTTTATTCGAGAGGTCTGTTTGTGTTTCAGTTTGACAGCCTGTCGGCTGTTTTAGGTCTGACCACTCTGCTGATGCTGGCAACACTGGTGCTGGCGCTGGCGGTGCTTCTGATGAAAAGCTTTTCCGCGGAGAGAAAGCTGCTGGCGCTGATTGTGATCATCATCATCGGAATCACGCCCATCGGCAGCAACAATCAGATGACTACCACCGTCAATTTCATGTTTCTGCCCTTGTGCTTTGTGCTGGATACTCTGTGGCAGCTGTTCGGGGAAAAGAGGGATGAAGAAAGCGCGAAGGGAACCATTGAACTGGTCCTGGGGAAAAGCGGCCCGCGGCTGTCTTTCCATAATTACCCGGTTCAGGCCATGTCCATCGTCTATCTGGCCCTTCTCCTTTACCTTTCCACAGGCTTTGGTGCCAATTACGTGTTCCGGGACGACACCTCCAACGGGGACAGGACAGTGCGGGTGGAGAGCATCGACAGCCTGAAGGGGATGAAGACCAGCGTTACCCGGGCGGCGCAGTGGGAGGAGCTGGGAGAGTTCGCGGCTGAGGAGGGAATGAGTGGCAGCACAGCCATCTTTTACGGCAATGTACCCGCCCTGTCCGCTTATCTGAAAATGCCTTTCCTGATGAGTCCCTGGCCGGATCTGGATTCCTATTCCGGGGAAGTGTTTGAGGCGGAGCTCGCGGAAATTGAGGCGGGTCTGGAGAGTGAGCGTCCATATATCCTTGTGGGACCGGATTTTAACGTGATTCTGGAAAATGCCCTGGCGGACGAAACGGATATCGAACAGTTTACGGCATTTTATGGGTACAAATTTGGACTGTTATATGATATGATAATGAGAAATGGCTACAGCTGTATTTTCAGCAATGAGATCTGCGATATTTATTATTGAGGAAGGAAGATAAAATGATCAACTTTAATGTGCCTCCGTTTACCGGAAAAGAGATGGACTATATGAAAATTGCCGTGGAGAATCAGAAAATCTGCGGCGACGGACAGTTTACCCACAAGTGCAATGAGTGGTTTGAGAAAAGAACCGGCACAGCCAAGTGCCTGCTGACCACCTCCTGCACTCACGCCACCGAGATGGCGGCTCTTTTGGCGGACATTCAGCCGGGGAACGAGGTGATCATGCCCTCCTACACCTTTGTGTCCACCGCCAACGCCTTTGTGCTGCGGGGAGCCAGAGTGGTCTTTGTGGACATCCGTCCGGACACCATGAACCTGGATGAATCTAAGATTGAGGACGCCATCACCGATAAAACCAGGGCCATCGTCCCCGTGCATTACGCCGGCGTCTCCTGTGAGATGGACAGGATCATGGAGCTCGCGAAAAAATATCATCTGATCGTGGTGGAGGACGCTGCCCAGGGCGTCATGAGCAGCTATAAGGGCCAGGCGCTGGGCACCATCGGCGACTATGGCTGCTACAGCTTCCATGAGACCAAAAACTACAGCATGGGTGAGGGAGGAGCCCTGTTAGTGAAGGACCCGTCCAAAGCTGAGGAGGCGGAGATTATCCGTGAGAAGGGCACCAACCGGACCAAATATTTCCGGGGACAGATTGACAAATATACCTGGGTGGATCACGGCTCCTCCTATCTGCCCAGCGATCTGAACGCGGCCTATCTGTACGCCCAGCTGGAGATGGCGGATGAGATCAACGAGACCCGGCTGAAATTATGGAACCGTTATTATGAGGGCCTGTCCGGCCTGGCTAAGAGCGGCAGAATTGAGCTGCCGGTGATTCCTGAGGGCTGCGTCCATAATGCCCATATGTTTTACATCAAGGCGAAGGATCTGGAGGAGAGAACCGCGCTGATTTCCTATATGAAGGAGCGGGAGGTGCTCTGCGTCTTCCATTATATTCCGCTGCATTCCTCCCCCGCGGGGCAGCAGTTCGGCCGCTTCCATGGGGAAGATGTGTATACCACGAAGGAGAGCGAGCGCCTGATGCGTCTGCCTATGTATTACAGCCTGAGAGAGGAGCAGGTGGACTATATTATTGATCAGATTCTGAGATTTTACGCTGCGAAATGAGAGAAAAAATAAGACCGCGCTGCCTGGTCTTCCTGCGGGGCTTTCTGGGTCTGTTTCTGATGACGCAGTGCGTCCTCGGTACAGGGTACTGGCTGGGCAATGTGACCAGGGCACAACAATTTGATACGGTATCCGCCATGGGAAGGTGGATTGGCGGCCTGCCGGTTCTGCCGGTGCACATCGCTCAGACAGTGGCAGTGTTTGGCGGGCTGTACTGCCTGTTTGGCTGTTTTTATGGCGGCTGGCGGCGCCTGTTCGCCTCTTACGCGGCTCTCACCATTCCCTTTGTCATGCAGATCTGCCTGTCGGAGACAGAGCATGGGGCGGCGCTTGCCGCGATTCTGTGCATGACGGCAGTGATTATGGACTGTTATCGGCACCATCGCGGCCCCCTTCGGGCGCAGGCGGTTTTGTGCGGAGCCTGTGTGGGAATTCTGATTTTATGCGGCGCGGCCTACAGCTGCGCGGCGGTGCTTTTATTTCTGATACTGTCGATTGTACGGATCGTATTTTCTGAAAAAAAAGAGAAAACCGGTATTTCCGGACAGAGAGAGGAAACCGATATCTCTGAACAGGAAGAGGAAACGGATATTCCCGAAAAAAGAAGAGCTTCCGTTATTTTCGGAAAGAAAAAAATAACAGGCGCGATCAGCCTTCTGGCCGCGCTTCTGATTGGAGCGGGGCTTGCGTTTACGGGTATTACTGTACAGAACAAGCTCAACCCGGACCGGATGCAGATCTCGTGGGAGAGTGTCTTATTCAGAAGGTTTGCCTATCCGGGGCTGAACTGGGGACTGCTGGAGGGATTGCCCGAGGAAATACAGGATATATATACCATATCTGAGCTTATTAATTTCCGGCTCTATCCCTATGAACTGGATACTATACTGGAGAGCGATCTGCTGGAGACTGTGGGGGAGGAGCGGACAAGGGAGATTTATCTGGAACTTGCCTGGTACGGTTTTCAGTGCGGAGCCAAGGTGGACGCGCGTATGATTCTGGAGGATATTGTCTGCTATCTTTCTCCCATGCTGATGTATCCGTTTTATTCTGACGGCACGATTCTGGCGGAGTTCGGCTGGAGCCTTCAACAGTTTCTGGCAGGTACGCCTTATCTTGCGGAGACTTATATGTATGTGTGTCTGTTGGGCTACGCTGTTGGCCTGGTGCTGACACTGGTTTATTGGCTGTCCGGCGGTCTTTCCCTTATGAGAGATACGTTCCGGCGGTACTGGCCGCTGCTTCTGCTGTGGGTGGGACTGTCTGTCTTTTTTATGATGAGGGGGGCGGCTGTATTTAATTATAAATACGCGGCGTTTCAGGCGGTGCTTGGGTATCTGCCTCTTTTGATGGTTCATTTAAATGAGATAAGGGCCCAAAGGTCATAAATCCTTGTATCATACCCTTTTGTCACTTGAATCATTTGAACTCGGAGAAAATAGAAACATGGGTTACGCAATTTTATTCTTCTGGCTGCTGATCCTTCCGGTATGTGTCGGCGGCCTTTTTCAGTATTATAATGGCTTTGAGACAGGGCTGCGCTTTCTGAAGGGGCAGTTTCTGTTATGGGCCATATTTCAGCTGATCGCGGTTCCTCTGGTTCTGTGGGGCGGCACTATGGAAAATGTGATGGCGCTTTATCTGCCCGTCAGTCTTTTCCTGGGACTGGCTGGGATGGCTCTCACAATCAGAAGGGGAAAAGTTTCGGTTCCTTTTATAACGGCAAAAGAGAATGCTGATAATGTGTTTCATATTGGGAGAGGCGGAAGGCTGGGAAGCTTAAAATCTCTGAGTGGGAAAGAAATCGTCCTGGGCATTCTCTTTCTGGTTCTGTGGATGTTTCAGATGTTTAACGTGGTTACGAAAATGGCTGTTGACGCGGATGACGCTTTTTATATGACGGTTGCCAATATCGCGGATTTCAATGGTTCTCTTTATCGCATCAATCCGTATTCCATTGGAAATATGGGATTGAATTACCGGTATGTTCTGGCTCCCTATCCGGTGTGGATCGCGTTCCTGGCCCGCATCAGCGGCCTGCATACGCTGACAGTGGGACATATCATTTTAAGCGTCTGCCTGGTCAGCTTCAGCTACCTGATTTACTGGCAGATCGGAAAGCTGCTTTTTCGACAGAGGGAAATAAGACTGTGGTTCCTGGTATGTGTCTGCGTGCTGAATATCTGGGGGAATACCTCCAGCTATACGTCCGCGAGCTTTTTGCTGATCAGGACCAGACAGGGAAAGGGTCTGGTCAGTGGTATTGTGTTCCCGGCGTTTGTCTGGGGGCTGATATCCATGGGAAAAAAGCTGGATGAGGGGGAAAGATGCAAAGCAGAGGCATATGTCCTGATGAGCTGCATTTTATTGTCCGGCTGTCTGGGCAGCGCGATATGCGGGGCGATTCTGCTTATGGCCTGGGCGGCAATTCATATTATGTGGGCAATCGCTTACAGAAGGCCGGTTTTGTTGGCGCAGGGACTGCTGGCGGCGCTTCCTGTCTCGATATTTCCGGCAATTTATATGGTAATGAGGTAATGGAATGATGTCGGGGTAATTCCTGATGATACCCTGGATTTCCTCACAGCGCGTCCCGCGGGTGTTCGTGCTTCGACCCTGGTATCATCGCGATATCAGAGTTCAGCTGGTGGATGGAGGAATTATGAGTGATACGGTAGCCGTATGGCAGAAAATCAGCGGCAGCGGCGCTCTGTGCGCCATTTATCTGGTTGCGGTGATTTTTCTTTTTTTTCATGAAAAAAAGAAGTCGCTGAGGATTCTTTTTGTTTATTTTCCGCTTCTTGCGCTGATTTTGCTTTTTTGCCCCGCTGTGTATGAAGCAATTGTCAGTGTGACGGGAACGGAGGTATATTTTCGCTTTTTCTGGATGCTCCCAATGACTGCCACCATCGCGTACGCCGCGGGAAAGCTGTATGAAGCTGTTCAGGGGAAATATCGTTTATTTGCGGGGGCGGTTATCCTGGCTGTGATTATTCTGGCGGGGGATTATATCTATGATAACGGGGATGTGTTTGCCGCGGCGGAAAATGAGTATCACATTCCTCAGGCCGTGGTGGATATTTGCGATGAGATTCACAGAGAGGGAAAGGAAGTGGTGGCAGTGTTTCCCTCGGAGCTGTTAATTTACGTGAGACAGTATGACTGTACGATATATATGCCTTATGGAAGAGATGTGATGCTGATGTCGGAAATTGAGCATCCTCTTTATGATCTGATGGAGAAGACGGAAAACCCCAGCGCCAGGCTGATCTGTGAGCTGGCGGCGGAGGATGGCTGCGCATATATTGTGATTTCGGAAAATAAAGAAGTACGGGGCAGCCTGGAGCAGTGCGGGTACGTATATTCCCAAACCATAGACGGCTATGCCCTGTACTTCAATGAGGATATGCTGATTGGATAGAGCGCTGTAAACTCCTTTCTGGCTATGGACTTTCAGACACGGATGGCCCCGGAGGTTATACATCACTGCGCCTGATATTTCAGGTAGTACTCATATGCCTCCATAAAGCGCTCGGCGAGAAGCTGGCGTCCCTCCACGGAGATATGCTTGTAATCCAGCAGATATTCTTCCGCCTCCTCCACGGAAATGGTGCCGTAATAATTGTCCACAAAGCTGCAGAACATGGAATAGCAGACATCCGCCTCGTACTGGACATAGGAGCCGAGGGTGCCCTCATCGTTGTAGGTCATGATGCTGGAATCCACATAATTGCCGTCCTCATCCAGGGCATAGCCGTAGGTGGGTGACATGACGATGATCTGAATGTGCGGATAATATGTCTGGATCAGAGTGAGGGAGGCTTCCAGGGCGCAGGCCCACTTGGTAATGTCCTGGGTATCCTCATAGTCATACATTTTGCGCCCCTCCAGGTAATCGCTCAGATCATACATAATCACAATTACATCCACATCATTGAAATCCAGATTGACCAGCATGGACAGAACCGCGATTTCCTCCATGCTGTAATCGCCGTAATATTCGGCGGCGGAAAGCAAAGAATCATTGCCAACGGTATATATAGTGGTGAGCCAGTACAGGCCAAACAGATCCATGTCGCAGTTCTCGTAGTCAATGGAGGTGTCCTCACAGGACATCAGAGAGTCCGCCACCGCGAAATTATACACTGTGGCGCCGGCCATTTCTCCGATCATCTCCGCCAGACAGTCCTCCGTGCCGGCGCCATCCGCCAGAGGGGAATTCCCGAAAAACGCGATCACCATTTCGTCCTGGTCGTTGACAGGATCGCCGGTGTAGGTGTAGGGGGTAAAATAGTCCAGCACCTCCTTGTCAAAGTCGGAGGAGTTCACATCACTCAGATCCACGGTCTGCCCGCTGTTGTTCCACGAGTGGAGACGCAGGGCGATAATCCCTATAATCAGGAAAATAAGAACGAAAAAAACAACGTGAACGTTGATTTTTTTGATTACTGAAATTATTCTGGAAAAATTCATAAAAAATATCCTTTGAAATGATAACTTTGAATAACAGAGCGGTCCGCAAAAAATAAACGGACGGTTTACAACACGCCGTTTACTTTAGCATAGGATTGTTAAGGAGCTGTTAAGAATTAACTTTGCATATGACGCAGGATAAATCCTTACATGCAAGGCGGTGGAAGGAGGCGTAGCGTGCTACGCTGACTGACAACAAGGCAGCATAGAAGGATTTAGAGAAGTCAGATGTAAAGATTAATTTAACAGTTCCTGAGAAGCTGTGATTGCTTTTGCTTCGGATGAGAAGATGAATCCAGTTTGCGGCAGAGGGCCTTGCGCTCCTCCCGGTCAAGGGCGCTGTAATCCAGATAGGAGATGGAAAGCTCTTCCAGAGGCATACTGCAGGTAGGGCAGGCCGTCCTGTGGCCGTTAAGCATATGAATATAATGACAGTTCTGGCAGTAGTGCATGTACAACATAGTGATCCTCTCCGTTCCGGGGCGGCTGTGGTGTGTTATTCAACAGCCTCTTCCTTTCCTTCACAGGACGCCTTACGGTGTGTGAGCCGCCCTTCGACTGTGAATCGTAACGTTTGTGTGCTCATATTTTGACATTATCTCCCATAAAAGTCAAGAACAGCCAAGTGACAGATTCTGACAAAATCCGGAGGGGTTTTTATTTGGGGCTTGAAATGGAAAGCGCAGGTATGCTATACTGATCTATCATTGTGATTGGAAATTACGCGTCGGAAGGACGCGCGGGCCGGCAAAAGTGAAATAAAGGATATTGACATGGCATTATTCAAGAAAAATCGGGAAACAGAAGAGAATACGGACTGGCAGGAGATATCCTTTGACGGGGAGGAATTTGAGGACGGGGACGATACCGTCGATGATCGGGATTATGATCCGGATGACGTGGAAGGCGTCGCGGAAGAGGATCTGTGGGAGGAAGGCTTCGAAGAGGAGAATGATTACCCGGAGGAGGAATTCACCACAGAGGAGGGACTATGGGAGGAAGCTCCCGATGAAGAGGAAGATTATCCGGAGGAGGAGTCTGCCGTCGAGGAAGAATGGTGGGAGGAAGCCTCCGATGAAGAGGATGATTATTTGAAGGAGGAGTCTGCCGCAGAGGAGGAATGGTGGGAGGAAGCCTCCGATGAAGAGGATGATTATTTGAAGGAGGAGTCTGCCGCAGAGGAGGAATGGTGGGAGGAAGCCTCCGATGAAGAGGAAGATTATCCGGAGGAAGAATCCGCCGCAGAGGAAGATATCTGGGAAGAGAACCCTGACGAGGAAGATGATGATACAGATGAGGAGTATTTTGCGGAAAGCGATGGTGCCGTGGAGGAGGAATTTGTCTGGGAAGATGACTATATCGCGGGAAACCCTGGCTACGTAAATGCTCTCGATGAGGAAGACTATATTGCCGAAGATTACGAGGAGGATGGCCTGAATTTATCCCGGAGTCAGAGTTATGAAGAGGGAATTCAGATTCTGGATATGGATCGTTCCGGGGAGGATGAGGATGATGAGACCTTTCTGGGATTTCTGGTCAATAAGGTGGGACAGAAGCGTCTGTTCCTCGGGGCTGCGCTGCTGATTTTCGGTATTTTTGCGGCGGCAGCGGCGGTCATAGTCACCGGAACGGGAAGCAGTTCTGTGGAGGCGTTCTCCAGTGTCAGCAGCACTCTTGAAAACGTGGATGTGATCGGTGAGGAGGGTCTGAGCGCACTGATGGAAAGCAAAAATTCCGCCTATCAGGCTGCGCATCTGAGCGATGTGGAGACGGAGCCAACCAGTGTTGAATATGAGGAGACGGACGAGAGCGACCAGATTTACGTTGAGCTTGTCATGACCTCCGTGGAGAAGGATTTAAAGATTAAGTTCACCAATGCCGGCACGGGAAAGCTGATCGCTAATGTACCTTTTTCGGTCAGTGTGATTGACAGCAATCAAAAGGAATATACATGGACGGATGAGGACAAGGATGGCATTATCTATATGTCCGGCCTGGTTTCCGGGACATACAGGGTCACAATGACAGAGCTGGAAGGAGAGCTTTATGAACGTTATTTATTCAGCACGGTCAGCCAGACCGTCACTGTCAGGGATACGATCGTATACGAAACGGTAGATGTTTCGGCGGAGATCAAGGAAGAGGCGGAGATCAACGTGGCCGAGGAGGAAGCCCAGGTAGAGCTGGAGGTGGAATCGGTAAGGACCAACACAGTGGAGTGGGTGGAGAGCACCAAGACGCTGGCCTCGGAGGGTTATACGCAGATTGATAAATCGGAGATACAGGTGCCTACCGCCACATCGGTGGCCAGGAGTTTTCTGGCGACGGCGATTACAAACAGCACATCCTCGTTGACCTTATCAGTGGGAAATACGGGTTCTGTTTCCGCAAGCAGTGATATAGAGGGGGCATCGTTTTCCTACGACAGCAGTGACAGCAGCGTGGCGACGGTTTCCGAGGATGGAACGGTAACGGCGATAGCCGAGGGGAGCGCTGTCATTACGATAACGGAAAAAAACTCTGACGGCACAGAGACCGGGGACACTGCTACCTGTAATGTGTCGGTGATTGAGACCGAAACGGAAGCTGTGACCGAGACCGAAACTGAAGCTGCGACCGAGACCGAAACTGAAGCTGCGACCGAGACCGAGACTGAAGCTGTGACCGAGACCGAGACTACGAGCAAGGATTATTCAAGTGTTACACTGT
>JAJQBK010000041.1:0-22050 GCA_021203305.1 Lachnospiraceae bacterium | reverse complement strand
GAAGCTGTGACCGAGACCGAGACTACGAGCAAGGATTATTCAAGTGTTACACTGTCGGCCTCGGCATCATCGGATACATTGAGCGTGGGAGGGACGGCCTCCGTTACTGCTTCTGTCTCAGGGAACTCCAGCGGAGAAACGTGGAATTACAGCTATGCAAGTGGAAACACAGGTGTAGTAACGGTAGATGATGATGGCAAAATAAGGGCGGTTGCAGCGGGCACAGCGACCATTACGGTCACAGCTTCCTGTGATGGTTATGAGGGTAGCACTCCGACTAAGTCATGTACGATTACGGTCACCCAGACATATTCTGATTTCACATTGACCCTGGACAATTCAACGTTGTCCCTGGCGGTGGGGGCAAGCGGGACGCTGAATGCGACTGTAAGCGATGAAGCTTCCGGTGCGGATTTGACATATACTTATGTCAGCAGTGATAACAGTGTAGCAACGGTGAAAGGCAGCGGAAGTTCGGTAACGATTTCGGCGGTGGCTGCGGGAACAGCGACGATTACGGTAACTGCTGCATATTCAGATTCATTATCCGGAATTTCTGCAAAATCCCAGACCTGTAAAGTCACCGTCAGCAAGACTTACTCGGCGATTACTCTGTCTATTGACAATTCCACATTGTCTCTGACGGCTGGCAAGACCGGCACCATCGCTGTAACAGCAAGCGGAGCGACATCCGGTGAGACATTGACGTATGAATACAGCAGCAATGATACTGACGTGGCAACGGTGTCCGGAAGCAGCGCCTCGGCAACGATTACGGCTGTGGCGGCGGGGACGGCGACCATAACCGCCAGGGTATATTATGAGAATGACACCTCGGTGTACAGTACCGTCACCTGCGAGGTCACTGTCAGAGCCTCCTCGACTACGGCGTTAAAGACCACGGATGGACAGGCCGTCTATGTACTGGAGGATGGCGAATACAGGGTCGCCACCTACAATGACTATTATACGGACGGCATGACGTATTATGTGAAGACCGAAACCTACAAATATACCGGCTGGCAGACCATCAGCGGCAGTACATATTATTACGACGCCGACGGTAACCGTGTGACAGGCACACAGGTGATTCAGGGGATTGAGTATACCTTTGACAGCGAAGGGGCACTGCAGGGCAGCGCGGGCACGCTTGGTATCGATGTGTCCAGCCATAACGGATCCATCGACTGGTCGGCGGTAGCCAATTCCGGCGTAAGCTTCGCCATTATCCGCTGCGGATACAGGGGCTATGGCTCCGGCGTGCTGGTGGAGGACTCCCGGTTCAGGGCCAACATTCAGGGGGCCATTAACGCGGGCGTCAAGGTGGGCGTGTATTTCTTCTCTCAGGCCATCACCTCTACAGAGGCGGTGGAGGAGGCGTCCATGGTGCTGCAGCTGGTCAGCGGCTACAGCCTCTCCTATCCGATTTACATTGACGTGGAGTATTCCAACAGCTCTCATGACGGGCGGGCGGATTCTCTGAGCGTGTCGGAGAGGACGGCTATTGTGAAGGCGTTCTGTCAGACCGTTGTAAACAGCGGTTATTCCGCCGGTATTTACGCAAATAAGACATGGCTGACGAGCTTTCTGGATATGTCCCAGTTAAGCTCCTATAAGGTATGGCTGGCCCAGTATGCGTCGGCGCCCACCTATTCCGGTTCCTTCCATATGTGGCAGTATTCCTCTACGGGAAGCATTGGAGGAATCAGCGGGAACGTGGATCTGAATCTGTGGTATTATTAGAGGTTATCCGCGGCCAGACCGAAGGCTGCGGGCCGCACGCCAGGCTGTGCTGAATTACATGATAAGGAAGGAATCTACCCATGAAAGGTATCATTTTAGCCGGAGGCTCCGGCACAAGACTTTACCCGTTGACCAAGGCGGTGTCCAAGCAGATTATGCCTGTGTATGACAAACCCATGATCTATTACCCGCTCTCCATTCTGATGCTGTCCTATATCCGGGAGGTGCTGATTATCTCCACCCCCAGGGACGTGCCGGTATTTCAGGAGCTTCTGGGGGATGGCAGCCAGCTGGGAATGAAGCTGGAGTACGCGGTTCAGGAAAAGCCCAGAGGACTGGCGGACGCTTTCCTGATCGGGGAGAAATTTATCGGTTCTGACAGGGTGGCCCTGATTCTGGGAGATAATATTTTCTATGGGCAGAGCTTCTCCGCGGTGCTCAAAAAGGTGGCGGCCAGAGAGGATGGCGCCACAATCTTCGGATATTATGTGAGGGATCCCAGAGAGTACGGCGTGGTGGAGTTTGATGAGAACGGCATCGCCGTCTCCATCGAGGAAAAGCCGGAGAATCCAAAGAGCAATTACGCGGTGCCGGGGCTGTATTTTTATGATAATGATGTGGTGGAAATCGCTAAAAATGTAAAGCCCTCGGCAAGAGGAGAAATTGAGATCACCAGTATCAACAACGAATATCTGCGCAGAGGAAAGCTTCATGTGGAGACCATGGGCAGAGGCTTTGCGTGGCTGGATACGGGCAATCATGACGCGCTGCTTGACGCCTCTGACTTTGTGGCGGCCTTCCAGAAACGCCAGGGCCTGTACATCTCCTGCATTGAGGAGATCGCTTACAGGAGGGGCTTTATTGACAGGGAACAGCTGCTGAGGCTGGCGGAGCCTCTGCTCAAGACCAATTACGGCAAATATCTGGTGGAAGTGGCGAACGGCCTGTAATGTGCAGGATAAAGTCTTTGACAGAGCATAACAGGGAGGGAATATGGGCAAAATCACAGTGGAAACCTGTCACATTGACGGGTTAAAGGTTATTACCCCTACGGTCTTTGGGGACAACAGGGGCTACTTTATGGAGGCCTACAATTACAATGATTTCCGGGAGGCGGGCATTGACCAGGAGTTTGTGCAGGACAATCAGTCAGCATCCAAAAGAGGCGTCCTCAGGGGACTTCATTTCCAGTATCAGTATCCGCAGGATAAGCTGGTGAGGGTCATCCGGGGCGAGGTGTATGATGTGGCGGTGGATCTCAGGGAGGGCTCCGCGACCTTTGGCCGATGGTTTGGCGTCCTTCTTTCCGAGGAAAACAAAAAGCAGTTTTTTATCCCGAAAAATTTCGCTCACGGCTTTCTGGTCCTCAGCGATTACGCGGAGTTTGTCTATAAGTGCTCCGATTTTTATCATCCCAATGACGAGGGAGGTATCCGCTTCGACGATCCGGACATCGGTGTGGAGTGGCCCATTCCGGAGGGGATGGAGCTGATTTTATCGGACAAGGATAAAAAACAGAAAAGCTTTGCGGAATACCTTAGAGAGAAGCAGGTGTAGGAGGCTTCAGGCGGCGCCCGAAAGAGAAGCAGATATGGCGGCTTCAGGGAATATCCGGAGGGAAAGTGGGAAGAACACCTGAAGGAAAAGAGAACGATAGGAACTTTATATGAGAGAAATCATCGAAAACAGACGGCTCATCTGGAAGCTGGCCAGAAACGATTTTAAAAAGCGCTATGCCGGCTCCGCCCTGGGGGCCGTCTGGGCGCTGATCCAGCCGGTGGTGACCGTGGTCATGTACTGGATTGTGTTTCAGGGAATATTTCAGAATAAAGCACAGATGATCGCGGGGGGCATTGAGGTTCCCTACGTTCTTTTTCTGACCAGCGGCCTGGTGCCCTGGTTTTTTTTCAGTGAGGCGTTGAATAACGGAACTACCGCGCTGATGGAATATCAGTATCTTGTGAAAAAGGTGGTATTCAATATCAATATTCTTCCCGTAGTGCGCGTGACGGCGGCTCTGTTTATCCATGCGTTTTTTGTCTGCGTGCTGCTGTTTATTTCCATGCTCTACGGATATTTCCCGGGACTTCCCACGATTCAGATTGTTTACTACAGCTTCGGCCTGTTTTTATTTACATTGGCGCTGTGCTATTTTACCAGCGCCATTGTGGTATTTTTCAGGGATCTGACCCAGATCATCAATATCGCGCTGCAGCTGGGCATGTGGGCCACCCCCATTCTGTGGGACATTTCCATGGCCGACAGCTGGCCCCCTGTCATCGGCTTCGTTCTCCGTCTGAACCCGGTCTGCTATGTGGTCAGCGGCTACAGAAGCGCCGTCTACGGACAGGCCTGGTTCTGGGAGCAGCCGCTGTATACGGCTTACTTCTGGGCGGTGACGATCATCCTGCTAATCTTGGGGAAAAAATTATTTGTGAAGTTGAAGTATCATTTCGCGGATGTGCTGTAGGGTAAATGAGTATGAATCCCCAAGTGATTAGGTATAGGAGATAGCGCCACTGAAGTTTCGCATAAAAATAACGCATTTAAGATGATAAGCTGCGATAACGCAGGAGTCGGCGCTCATAAAAAGATAAGGCGATTTTAGCTAGAATAGCATGAGCCGTTCTTTTTATGAGCACCGACTCCGGAAACCAGAGTCAGGTAAAAAAGGAATCTATTATGAAAAACTCCCCCGCTATCGACGTAAATCACGTCTCAAAAGTGTATAGATTATACGAAAAACCATATTATAGGATTCTGGACGCCATGGGCATCGGCGGCCCCAAATACACCGAGCATGCCGCCTTAAAGGACGTGAGCTTTCAGATTGGACAGGGAGAGTGCGTGGGCATCATCGGCACCAACGGCTCCGGCAAGTCCACGATTTTGAAAATTATCACCGGCGTGGTTCAGCCCACAGGAGGAAGCGTGGAGGTCAATGGCCGCATTTCTGCCCTTCTGGAGCTGGGCGCGGGCTTCAACATGGAATACAACGGCATCGAGAATGTCTATCTGAACGGCACCATGCTGGGCTTTTCCGAGGAGGAGATTGAGGACAAGCTGCCCTCCATCCTGGATTTCGCGGACATCGGCGACTATGTCTATCAGCCTGTCAAGACCTACTCCTCCGGTATGTTTGTAAGGCTGGCCTTCGCTGTGGCCATCAACATTGATCCGGAGATTCTGATCGTGGATGAGGCCCTGAGTGTGGGGGATGTTTTTTTTCAGGCGAAATGCTACCATAAATTCGAGGAATTCAAGGAGATGGGCAAGACCATCGTCTTTGTCAGCCATGACCTGTCCAGCATTCAGAAATACTGCGACCGGGTCATCCTCTTAAATCAGGGGGATATGCTGGGAGAGGGTACCGCGAAGGACATGATCGACGCCTACAAGCAGGTGCTGGTGGGGCAGTATCAGCCCGCGGAAAAGACGGAGTCTTTAGTGGATGATGAGGAGATCCGCGCCCTGGCGGCTCAGAAGGCCGGTACCAATCCTCATCTGCTGGAGTATGGCACCAGGCAAGCGAAGATTACGGACTTCTATATCACTGACGAGCATCAGGCCAGGAGCAACGCCATCATCAAGGGAACCAGCTTTACCATTCACATGGAGGTGGAGTTTTACGAGAGTCTGCCCGCGCCGATTTTTGCTTTTTCCTTCAAAAATATCAGGGGGACGGAGATCACCGGCACCAACAGCATGGTGGAAAAGGCGTTTCTGGAGCCGATAAAGGCGGGAAGCGTCAAGCATGTGGCCTTTACCCAGAAAATGAGTCTGCAGGGCGGGGAATATCTGCTGAGTCTTGGCCTGACCGGCTTTGCGGGGGATGAATTTCAGGTGTACCACCGTCTATATGATGTGCTGAATGTGACGGTTGTGTCAGATAAGGACACGGTGGGCTTTTATGACATGGATTCCACGGTGAAGGTGACGGAAAAGGGGCCGTTCTAACATCATTCTAACAAGTTTGTTCTAAAATGGCGCAGGATTGTGGAATTGCGTAAGGAAAACAGGAACTGGAAAGGGGAGGCACCATGGAGGAACAGATTGGAAATGTTCTTTTGAATCTGACACATTATTCAGGAAAGGATATCTACAGCGACGGCCGTGTGGAGGATGAGCTTCTTGATATTGTGAGGGAGCGTCCGCAGAGCGAATATCAGGCCATCATTGAGGAGAAAAAGAGCTGGCCCATCCTGTATCATCTCTCCCATTTCCGGGAAAATATCGTAGACTGGATTCCCATGGACAAAACCGCGAAGGTTTTAGAGGTTGGCAGCGGCTGCGGCGCGGTCACGGGGGCGCTTTCGAGAAAAGCGGGGCAGGTCACCTGTGTGGATCTGTCGCGCAAAAGAAGCCTGATCAACGCGTACCGCCATCAGGATTGTGAAAATGTGACCATCCATGTGGGTAATTTCAGGGATATTGAACCGGATCTGCCCACGGACTACGATTTTATTTTTCTGGTGGGCGTCTTCGAGTATGGCATAAGCTATATGGGAACGGAGAAGCCCTTCGAGGAATTTCTTTCTATTATTCAGAAGCACGCCGCGCCCCGGGGCCGTATTGTTATCGCCATTGAGAGCAAGTATGGCCTGAAATATTTCGCGGGCTGCCGGGAGGATCATCTGGGCACTTTTTTCTCGGGCATCGAGAGCTACGCGGCGGGAGGCGGGGTGAGAACCTTTTCCCGGCCGGGACTGGAGAAGATTTTCGCTGCCTGCGGCGTGGAGGAATATCATTTTTATTATCCCTATCCGGACTATAAATTCATGACCACAGTGTATTCGGATGAGCGTCTGCCAAAGAAGGGGGAGCTGTCCAATAATCTGCGCAATTTTGACAGGGACCGCCTGGTGCTCTTTGATGAGCGCCATGCCTTTGACGGTATCATTGAGGACGGCCTGTTCCCTCTTTTTTCCAATTCATACGAGGTTATACTGGGAAAGGATTTCGACGTCAAATATGTGAAATATTCCAATGACCGGGATGTGAAGTATCAGATCCGGACGGAGATTGTGAAACGAAAGGGCGCAGGCGAGGAAGCCGCTGTGGCCGGGAATGGAGTTAAGACTGCCGGGGAAAAGGGTCCGGCGTCCGCAGGCGCAGCAGGAACTGCCGGGGGAAAGAACCCGGCGTCCGAAGGCACAGCCGGCAGCGAACTGGTGGTGCGCAAGGTGCCCCTGACGGTACAGGCCCGGACCCATGTGGCGGGACTTGCGAAGTCCTGTGAGGCTTTGAAAAACCGCTATCAGGGCGGCCGCATGGAAATCAACCGCTGTAAGCTGACGGAGGCGGACGGCGCTGTCGCGGCGGAGTTTGAGTATCTGGAGGGACGGCTTTTGAGCGAGCTTCTGGACGAATGTCTGGCGCGGGAGGATATGGACGGCTTTATGAAGCTGTTCCGGGAATATGTGAAAAGAACGGGATATCACGAGGATGCCTCCGCGGCGGATTATGATCTGGCCTTCGATAATATTATGGTGCAGGGGGATCGGTGGACCATCATCGATTATGAGTGGACGTTATCTGAGCCTGTGGAGGTAAAGGAAACAGCGTTTCGGGCAATTCAGTGCTACCTGTCCGAGGATGAGGGACGCGGAAAGCTGGATTTAAACCGGATTTTGAAAGAGCTTTATATCACCCCGAAGGAGGCGGACAGATACCGGATAAAGGAAAAGGAATTTCAGGACTACGTCACCGGAAACAGGAAGGCCATGTCGGATATCCGGGCTGAGATTGGAGAGCTGGTGATGCCTCTGTCTTTTCTGGAAGATCGGTATCTGCTGACCAAAAACGTACAGATCTATGAGGATAAAGGCGAGGGCTTCTCGGAGGGGCAGTCCTATTTTGTGAAAAACGCGTACGTGGACGCCCAGGAGATCGAGCTGAAGCTTTTTGTGGAGAAAAAGGTGCGGGCGCTGCGCATTGATCCGGCCATGGAGGCCTGCGTGGTCCGCGTAAAGGAGCTGACCTTCAATGGGAAAGCGGTGCCGGTGCAGAACGGGAAGATTTTTTCAACCAACGGCAAGAGCCTGAAAAAGGACCAGGTGGTGGTCTTCGCCACGGAGGATCCCAATATCTGTATTCATCTGGAAACCTTTGAACGGCAGGAGGAGGATGTGTTTTACGCCAGGATGGAGGTGGCGAAGCTGCCGGGGAAGGCGGCGCAGAGTCTTGCGGAGTCTGTGAAGAGGATATTTTAGTCGTGGAATCTCGATACGAAAATGGCACGGTAAATTTGTGTCTTTTTGGAGAAATGGTTCAGCGGCAGTTTCTGGTTTACTTATGAGGCGATCAATATGGAAAATGTGGATTATAAAGAAGCGTATGAAAAAGAGCATTTAAAGAACGCGGCGCTGGCGGAGCGGGTGGCCTGGCTGGAGGATCAGAACGGGGATCTGCAGTTTAAGATCGACCGGATTAAGAAGAATCCCCTGTGGAAGGCGAGCAGGCCCGCCCGGGATGTGATGCATCTGGCACAGGGGCAGCTTAACAGGCTGAAAAACTGCGGCGGGCCAAGGGGTATCGCCGCGAAGCTGGATTATAAAAAGCGGGAGCGGGAGGCCATGAGGCAGTTTGGCACAGCCAGCTTTCCTGATGAGGCCAGGGCGAAGCAGGAGCGGGAGAATTATTTTCCTTACCGTCCGCTGATCAGCATTCTGGTGCCTCTTTATAACACAGATCAGACGATGCTGCGGGAAATGATTGATTCTGTGGAGAATCAGACTTATGAAAACTGGCAGCTGTGTCTGGCGGACGGCTCCGACCGGGAGCACGCTTATGTGGGGCAGATCTGCGCGGAATATATGGATAGGGAAAAAGCGCGGGGCAAAAACCGAATCAAGTATCAGGTGCTTGCCAAAAATGAGGGAATTTCCGGCAATACCAACGAGTGTCTGAAGCTGGCGGACGGGGAGTACATCGGCCTGCTGGATCATGATGACATTCTGCATCCCAGCGTGCTTTTTGAATACGTGAAGGTCATCAACGAGAAGGGGGCGGATTATCTTTACTGTGACGAGGCCACATTCCAAAGCGGCGATATCAATCATCTGCTGACCATGCATTTTAAGCCGGATTACGCGCCGGACAATCTGCGGGCCAACAATTACATCTGCCATTTCAGCGTATTCAAGCGCAGCCTCCTTGAGGGCACGGAGCTGTTTCGTCCCCGGTTTGACGGCAGCCAGGATCACGACATGATTCTGTGCCTGACTGACAGGGCGGAGAGCATTGTCCATGTGCCGAAGCTGATGTATTACTGGCGCTGCCACCCGGCCAGCACTGCCAGCAATATCGGCGCCAAGACCTACGCCATCGAGGCAGCCAGAAACGCGGTGGCGGAGCATCTGCGGGGTCATGGCTATGAGAATTTTAAGATTACCAGCACCCGGGCCTTTGAGACCATCTTTAAGATCCGGTATGAGATACAGGGGAACCCGAAGATTTCCATTGTCATTGCCAATAAGAACCATGAGGCGGATCTGCGGCGCTGCATCGGCTCCATCTATGAAAAATCAACCTATGACAACTGGGAAATCATTGTGGTGGAGAACGGCAGCACGGAAGCCTCGATTCTGAGCTACTACAGAGAGCTGGCGGGGCTTTCGCCTGACGCGCCCCTGTTCGGGAAAGCGGCCCGACCGGATGGAAAGGAAAAGACAAAGGGAAGGGCTGACGCCGGTGAAACCTGTCAGAGCAGGGAGAGCCTGGTCAGCGAAGACGGCAGAGTCCGTATCGTCAGGTGGGAGAGCGAGGGAGAATTTAACTATTCCGCCGTCAATAATTTCGGAGCCTCCTTTGCCTGTGGCGAATATATTTTGCTTTTAAATAACGATACCGAGGTTATCACCGTAAACTGGCTGGAGGAGCTTTTAATGTACGCCCAGCGGCAGGACGTGGGCGCGGTGGGCGCCAAGCTTTATTACCCGGATAAGACCATCCAGCATGCCGGCGTGGTGCTGGGGCTGGGAGCCCACAGGACAGCGGGTCACAGCCACTACAAACAGCCCAAGGCCAACCTGGGATACATGGGGCGGCTCTGCTACGCCCAGAACGTGAGCGCTGTCACCGGCGCCTGCCTGCTGGTTAAAAAGAGTCTGTTTGACCAGGCGGGCGGCCTGGACGAAAGCTTTGCCGTCTCCTTGAACGATGTGGATTTCTGCCTGAAGCTTCGCCAGCTGGGATATCTGAACGTGTTCACCCCCTTCGCGGAGCTCTACCACTATGAATCCGCTTCCCGCGGACTGGACGACGCCGGGGAGAAGGCGCAGCGCTATAACCGGGAATCCGAGCAGTTCCGCACGAAATGGAAGGAAGTGCTGGACGCCGGAGACCCCTACTACAACCCGAATTTCAGCCTTGACCGCAGTGATTTCTCATTGAAAATTCTGGAAGGGTAACCCGCGGATCCTGTGCAGGAAGACAAAATCATGAAGCATACCCCCTTCACCCTCTCCAATCTGAAAAAAACATATCATTATCTGAAAAAAAACGGCCCGGCGGAGACCTTCGCCTCCGCGCTGGAGCGCGTTGCCGAGAAAAATAACGCTTATACCTACACCCCTCCGTCGGAGGAGGAGCTGCGTGGGCAGCGCCTTAATCAAAATGTCTCTCAAATTCTTTTCAGCATCCTGGTGCCGGTCTATCAGACGCCGGAAAATTATTTCCGGGAAATGATCTCCTCCGTCCGCGCCCAGACCTACGGAAACTGGGAGCTGATTCTGGCGGACGCAAGCCCGTCAGACAGGCTGAAGAGTGCGGCGGAAAGCTTTCATGATCCCCGCATCCGTTACAAAAAGCTTGAGGAAAATAAGGGCATTTCCGCCAATACCAACGAGGCCCTTTCCCAGGCCGCCGGCGCCTACATCGGTCTGCTGGACCATGACGACGTACTGGCCCCGGACGCCCTTTTTGAGATGGCGCGGACCATCGAGGAGAGCAAAAACAATAAAACACCGGCCCGGCTGCTGTATTCCGATGAGGATAAATGGGACGGGGAAAAGTCCTATTATGACGCCAACTTAAAGCCGTCCTTCGATCAGGATATGCTCTGGAGCAACAACTATATCTGCCACTTTCTGATAATGGAGAGCGCCCTGATGAGGAGACTTTCCTTCCGTCCGGCTTTTGACGGGGCTCAGGATTATGATCTGGTGCTTCGTGCTCTCAGATGTCTGGATCGGGAGACGGCGGGCGGACACAAATCATCACAAGTTCTTAACATCTCAAGGGTATTATATCATTGGCGCTGTCATAGGGAGTCCACCGCGGACAATCCTCAGAGCAAACGCTACGCCTACGAGGCGGGGCTTGCCGCGGTAAAGGAAGACCTGCGGGAGCGGGGCATTCAGGCCGAGGTTTCCCACAGTAAGCATCTGGGTTTTTACAGAGTGGACTATGAGGATATTTTCCGGGACAGACCGGAAGTGGCCATGGTGACCGGGCCCGTTTATCACAGGAACCGCATTGCGGGCGGGGCGCTTGACGCGGCAGGAAGGCCGGTTTATCAGGGGCTTTTGAGGGGCTTTGACGGAGGCCATCTGCACAGGGCCGGCCTGTGGCAGAGCTGCGCCATGGGAGATTTTGAAAACAGCCGGGTGCGGCCGGAGCTTTATGAGGCTTTCCTGAGAGAGCATCCCGAGTTCGCGGCTGGTGAGAAGGAAACGAACCAGGAGAAGCGGGGTTTATCAAAACGCGCTTTGGCGAACAGCAGCCTAAGATCAGGTGAGGCCGCAGCAAATGGCAGTCTGAAATTTGCAGAGACAGCAGCAGATGCCGGCGCAAAGCCGGGAGAGAGAGCCGGAAGGGATCGGCCGGACAAAAGAAAGGCCTGGGCCGACTTCGTACACCGCCGCGGCTGCCTGATTTTATACGATCCGGAGAGACGCTAGATGGTAACGATTATTATCCCCAACTATAACGGCCTTCATTATCTGGGGGATTGTCTGGACGCCATCCTGCCGCAGACAAAGGAAGCGGACCGGCATGTGCTGGTGGTGGACAACGGCTCCACGGACGGCTCTGTGGATTTCCTGCGGACATATCCGGGGATAGAGACCATATTTCTGCCGGACAACACCGGCTTCTGCGGCGCGGTCAACGTGGGGATCCGATACAGCCATACCAGATATGTGATTCTGTTAAATAATGACACAAAGGCAAGGCCGGGCTACGTCCAAGCGCTGATCGACGGCATGGAGCGGGATGAGAAGCTTTTTTCCATCAGCGCCCGGATGCTGATGATGCATTCCCCGGATAAAATTGACAACGCGGGAGACCTGTATACTGCGTTGGGTTACGCGAAAGGAAGAGGCATCGGCAGACCGGCGGTTGAGTATGACAAAGCGGCGGAGATCTTTTCCTCCTGCGGAGGCGCGGCCATCTACCGGAGAGCGGTTTTTGACCAGATCGGCCTGTTTGACGAGACTCATTTCGCTTATCTGGAGGATGTGGATGTGGGCTACAGAGCCCGAATCTGCGGCTGGCACAGCATTTATCTGCCGAAGGCGGAGGTGGAGCACGCAGGCAGCGGCTTTTCCGGCTCCCGCTACAACAGCTTCAAGGTTTCCCTTGCCAGCCGCAACAGCGTGTACCTTCCATGGAAAAATATGCCCCTTCTCCAGCTTCTGCTGAACCTCCCCCTGCTGCTATTGGGGTATCTGGTCAAGACCCTGTTTTTTGTAAAAAAAGGCCTGGGCAAAGAATATGTCAGGGGGCTTTGGGAGGGCGTGAGGCTGTGTCTGAAGAAGGAGAGCAGGGAACGCAGGGTTCGTTTTCAGTGGAAACACCTGATAAATTACGGGAAGATACAGGTTCAGCTCTGGGTCAATATTTTCCGGATATTATAAGGCGGCGCCAGGAGAACAAATGATCAGGGATAACCAGAATCTTTTAAATAAAATACATTTGCTTCTGGACGCGGTGATGATCATTGCCGCCTATGCTGCCAGCTGGTTTATCAAATTCGGGCTGGGCATCGGCGGAATGGACGAGGGCGGCGTGCTTCCTCCGGAGACCTATTTTTCTCTGCTGTATTCCATCGTGCCGGTGTACCTGATTATATATTATCTGTTTAAGATGTACACGCCGAAGCGCACCATGCGCTTCCGCCTGGAGCTGGACACGCTGTTTTTAGCGAATACGGTGGGCATTTTCGTCCTTCTGGCTATTCTGTATCTGGCGAAGGCCCGGGATTTTTCCCGTATTATGCTGTTTTATTTTTATATCCTGAATTTTGTCTGCGACGGGGGCTACCGCTATGTGCTGCGCCGTATTCTGCGCTCCATGCGGGAGAAGGGCTACAATCAGAAGCATGTGCTTTTAGTGGGCTATTCCCAGGCGGCTGAGGCTTACATCGACCGGATCAGCGCCAATCCGGAGTGGGGCTACAAAATTTACGGTATCCTGGATGACCACAAAAAGGAAGGCTGGACCTACAAGGGCGTGTCGGTCATCGGGGAGATTGACAGCTTACAGGAAATTTTAGCTGTCAACGACCTGGACGAGATCGGCATCAGCCTTTCCCTGCAGGATTATGACCGGCTGGAGGAGATAGTGGCCTTCTGCGAGAAGAACGGGGTCCACACCAAATTTATTCCGGATTATAACCGGCTGATTCCCACAAAGCCCTATACGGAGGATTTAAACGGCCTGCCGGTGATCAACATCCGCAATGTTCCCCTGACCAGTTCCGGGAACGCCTTTATGAAAAGATGTGTGGACGTGGTGGGGGCTGTCGCGGCGATTATTCTGTTTTCCCCGGCTATGGCAGTCTGCGCGATCCTGATTAAAACAGGCAGCGAAGGACCGGTGATTTTTAAGCAGGAAAGGGTGGGCAGACACAATAAACCCTTCGATATGTACAAATTCCGGACTATGGTCATGCAGACTGCGGAGGATGAGGCCAAAGGCTGGACGGTGAAGGATGATCCCAGGGTGACGCCGGTGGGACGGTTTATGCGGCGCACAAGCTTAGACGAGCTGCCTCAGCTTTTCAATATTCTGAAAGGGGACATGAGCCTGGTCGGCCCCCGCCCGGAGCGGCCACAGTTCGTGGAGAAGTTTAAGGAGGAGATTCCCCGCTATATGATCAAGCACCAGGTGCGGCCGGGCATGACCGGCTGGGCCCAGGTGAACGGTTATCGGGGGGATACTTCCATCAGGAAGCGTATCGATTATGATATTTATTATATTGAAAACTGGACGATGTTGATGGATATCAAAATCCTGATACTGACTCTTTTCAAAGGGTTTGTAAATAAGAACGCGTATTGAAAAAATCATTCATGGAGGAAACGTGACATCATGGCACAGCGGAGCACAAACGGCAGGACGGGAAAGACTCAGAACACAAAGAAAAGAAAGAAAAAAAACAGAGCCAGGACAGTGATTATCCTGGCGGTGGAAGCGCTGGTGCTGGTAGCCATGCTGGCGGCTCTCTGGGTGGTGACCCGGGCCACGGACGAGGAGACCGGCATCCAGAAGGTGGAGATCCAGAAGGAGGACATTGTCATCAATCAGGCGGTGCAGGAGAACGAGGTGCTGCAGGGCTACTACACGGTGGCGTTGTTTGGCGTGGACTCCACAGTGGGGAACCTGACCTCCAACACCAGAAGCGATACCATCATGATTGCCTCGCTGAATCTGGATACCAAGGAAGTTCATCTGATGAGTGTGTACAGAGATACATACTTAAACCTGGGAAACGACACCTACAGTAAGTGCAACGCCGCTTACGCCAAGGGAGGTCCGCAGCAGGCCATCAGTATGCTGAATATGAATCTGGATCTGGATATCACGGACTTTGTGACCGTAGGCTTTAAAGGAATGGTGGACGCGGTGGACGCTCTGGGCGGCGTCTGGATTGACGTGGATGAGACAGAGCTTCTGCACATCAATAATTATCAGATCGGTATTTCCGAGAATCTGAATACCTCCTACACTCCGGTGACGGATACCGGCTATCAGCTTCTGGACGGGATTCAGACCACCGCTTACTGCAGAATCCGATATGGCGGCGGCGATGATTATAAGAGAACGGAGCGCCAGAGGGAGGTGCTCCTGGCCATGCTTGACCAGGCGAAGACCATGGATATCACCACCCTGACGAAGCTGGTCAATAACGTGTTCGGCTCTGTGTATACCTCCATTGAGTTGTCGGAGATTATTTCCCTTCTTTCTGACCTGAGCTCTTATACCGTTATTGATGACGGAGGCTTCCCCTTTGAGGATTACCGCACCAGCGCCACCATGGGGAATAATATCGGAAGCGTTGTCATCTGCACGGATCTGGAGACCGCGGTGACCGAGTTCCATCAGATCTTCTTTGATGACTATGATTATGAGCCATCGGATGAGTTGAAGGCGATTGCCGCCCAGATTAAAGAGGATACCTCTCCTTATGTCAGCTATTAAAGAGTAAAATATGACCATTGACGTGATGATCCCCACCTATCGGCCGGGGAGGGAATTCATTGAAATTTTAAGCCGCCTGACGAAGCAGAGCTGTCCCGTCCGTAAGATCATACTGTTTAATACGGAGGAGAGCCTGCTCACGGAGCCGGTAAGAGAAGCGATCGCGAAGCTTCCGGAGGGGATGGCACAGCTTACCCATATCTCCAAAGCGGAATTTGATCACGCGGCAGTAAGGCGCCGGGGCATGGACTGCTCCGGCGCGGATTTTGTACTGTTTATGACTCAGGACGCGGTGCCGGCAAACGACAGGCTTTTGGAGGAGCTGTCCGCCATGCTTCAGAGAGATCCGCGCATTGCCGTAGCTTATGCGAGACAGCTTCCGAAGGAGAGCGCCGCCCTGACGGAGCGCTGCGGCCGGGAGTTCAATTACCCGGACCGGGAGCGGATCAAGGGAATCGATGATCTTCCGGAGCTGGGCGTCAAGACCTTTTTCTGTTCGGATGTTTGCGCCATGTACCGCAGGGACGTGTTTTATCAGGTTGGCGGCTTTGAGGAGAGAGCGATTTTTAATGAGGATATGATTTACGCCTGTAAGGCCATGCGGGCCGGGTACCTGGTAGGCTACGCGGCCCGGGCGGAGGTGTTTCACTCTCATAATTACGGCTTTTGGGAGCAGTTTCACCGCAACTTTGACCTGGCGGTTTCCCAGGCGGACCATCCGGAGGTTTTTGAGGGAATCTCATCGGAGCAGGAGGGGATGCGCATGATCAGCCGGTCTTTTCAGTATTTCGCAAGGCACAAAAGCCCCTGGGCCATCGTGCCCTTCCTCTGGCAGTGTGTGGGCCGCTACAGCGGGTATCTGCTGGGGAAGAGGTACCGGAAGCTGCCCCGGCGGGTTGTTTTATTCTGTACTTCCAATAAGGAATACTGGGCTGAAGGATGAAGGAATTTCGCGGCTCCGTGGTTACTTCACGGTATGCCGCGGGCGTTCGGAAAGATTAATTTTTTCTACATGAATCAGACACAGATTTAACACAAATGCCGTTTATATTTTGTTAAAAGCGGCTGTGAATGATATCAGTAAATATGGCCGCGGGTGAGGGTGAACAGGAGAAATATCGAGGGAGGCTGACATATAATGCTGGATCACGAGATGGAGAATAATCAGGATAACACGGAGGTGCCGCATAATCCGGATAACGCAGATGGCGGACAGAATCCGGAAAATATATATTCCGCGGAATCGGAGGAAAGCGCGCCTCAGGAGAAGATAAATCCGGCGGATGAAGTGGGAAACTCCACAGTGAACTGGACCACAGCAACTCCGATTGTGGCGCAGAGCAGACAGGAGAGGCAGCGGAGTGCCGGTACAGGGGAAGTCCAGGACACTAATACAGACATTGCGCAGAATATGGATACAGCAGGGGAGCAGGACAGTTACTCAGCCAGCGCGCAGAATGCGAATACGTCTGAATCTCAAGGCAGTAATACAGGAACCGTACAGAGCGGAAATGCCGAAGAAATCCGGGGCACGTACTCCGGAGCGGGGCAGGGTACCTTCTCCGGAAGCACGCCCGTCTCTCCGATACCGGAGGAGCCGGAGAAGAAGGCAAAGGCCAAAAAGGCCAAGAAACACCGGGAAAAGAAAGCAAAGGAAAAGAAGCCGGCCGGAATTGTAAAGAGAGCTTTCGCAGCGGCGCTTTGCGGCGTCCTCTTTGGCGGAGCGGCGGCCGGCACCTTTTACGGAATTTACCAGCTGGCGGGCGGCCCTGAGATCGTAGAGAGTATCGTGGAGGCAGGACAGAGCAGCGGTACGTCCACAGTGGTGGTCAGCAATTCGGATGTGGTCAATGTGGATGATGGTGACAGTACGGATACCGCGTCCGCGGGTTCCACCTGGATTACCGAGGTGGCGGAGGCGGTGATGCCTTCCATGGTATCCGTGACAAACAGCTACACGGAGCAGTCCAGCTATTTCGGATACAGCTATACTCAGGAAGTGGTGTCCGCCGGCAGCGGCATCATCATCGGCTCCAATGATACGGAGCTCCTGATTGCCACCAACCAGCATGTCATTGACAGCTATAAGTCCCTGAGTGTGACTTTTGTGGACGGCAGCGAGGTGACCGCCTACCTGAAGGGCAGCGACACGGATATGGATCTGGCGGTGCTGGCGGTGCTGTATGAGGACATTGACGACAGTACCCTGGAGGAAATCCGGATCGCGGTTTTGGGAGACAGTGATGAGCTGGTATTAGGCCAGGAAGTAGTGGCCATTGGCAATGCCCTGGGTTATGGACAGAGCGTGACCAACGGCATTGTGTCCGCGCTGAACCGGGAGATAGAGACGGAAAGCGGCGGCAGCAGCTATTTTATCCAGACCAACGCGGCGGTGAACCCCGGCAACAGCGGCGGCGCGCTTCTTGACTCCTATGGCCGGGTGATCGGCATTGTGTCCGCCAAGATCGGCGGCGACACGGTGGAGGGCATGGGCTTTGCCATCCCCATTAATTCCGCGGTAGATATCATCAATGAGCTGTCCACCAACACGACCATGATCAAGCTTTCCGATGATGAGAAGGGCTATCTGGGCGTGACCGTACTCAGCGACAGCTATAACACCCAGTCCCAGCGCGAAATGTACGGCATTCCGGAGGGCGCCTATGTCAGATCTGTGGAAGAGGGCGGAGCCGCGGACAACGCCGGCATTCAGGCCAATGATGTGATTACGGCGGTGAACGGCAGCACGGTGACAGGGTACGACGATCTGGCGGCCATATTACAGTATTATTCCGCGGGGACGGAAGTGACCGTGACATTTCTGAGAAATACCGACGGGGGATGGACGGAAATGGAAGTGACCGCGACGCTGGGCAGTTACCCATCAGATTGAGGATAGACAGATGGACAGATGCATCGCGATGGAAACCGCTGATCAGGTGACAGGCTTTCATAAAAACGGCGGCTGAGAGCCGCCGCCAAAATGAAATTGACAGAATCCGGGCGCTGTGAAAGGAAATTCTTCTTACCTTTCTGCAGCGCCCTTTTTTGTTAGAATGAATCGTCTGCCTGCCGCTTTGCTGGCGGCAGATGTCTGGAAAGGATGGCTATTCCGGTCGGCAGGGAACAGCAGCACGGAATTGTTACTATTCACAGCCGCATGGGGTTCAAATTTGCGGCATCGACGGTGTTGACATTTTTCGTGGATGCTGTATTCTGAAAACAGATTTTTTACGATGAAGGAGAAGAGAAGATGAGCAGAGATTTCAGCGGTTACCCGACACTGAGCGGTTCGGACCTGGCGGCGGGGATGGATTTCGCGGTGGAGCAGATTTTGCATGTGCTGCCGGAATTTACGGAGAAGTTTGAGAAGGCTTACAGTGAGGGTGGCTTTTATCAGCCATCGGACAATGAGGACTGGACCACCGGCTTCTGGACCGGGGAGATCTGGCTGGCCTACGAGTATGTGCTGGAGAATCCGGGACGGTTTGAGAAGGGAGCGGCGGCCAGACTGAAGGCGGCGGGGCTGACCCAGGTGGATTCCTTTTATGACCGGATTGTGAATAAAAGACTGGTGGATCACCATGATATGGGTTTTCTGTATTCGCCCTCCTGTGTGGCGGCCTACAAGCTGACGGGGAACGATAAGGCAAGGAAGGCGGCACTTTTAGCGGCTGATCAGCTGTTGACCAGATACCAGCCCAAGGGAGAGTTCCTGCAGGCCTGGGGGCCCATGGGCGCGAAGGAGAATTATCGGCTGATCATCGACTGCCTGAATAATCTGCCTCTGCTGTACTGGGCAAGCTCCGAGGCGGGAGACCAGAAATACCGCGATATCGCGGAAAAGCATATTCATACGGCGGTGAAATCTGTGATTCGGGAGGATTATTCCACCTGGCACACCTTTTTCTTTGACCCTGAGACCGGTGATCCTGATCACGGGGCCACCTGCCAGGGCTATCGGGATACCTCTGTCTGGGCTAGGGGCCAGGCCTGGGGAGTGGCCGGGTTGGCTACGGCTTATCGGTATACGGGCCGCGCGGAATATATTCCGCTGTTTGAAAAGGTGACAGAATATTTTCTGGAGCATCTGCCTGAGGACCTGGTGCCGTACTGGGATTTTACGTTCACGGACGGCTCCGACGAACCCAGGGATTCCTCGGCGGCCTCCATTGCGGCCTGCGGAATGCTGGAGATGAGCCGGTATCTGCCTGAAGAGAAGGCGGCGTATTATATGAATTTGGCGAAAAAGCTGATGAAGGCGCTGTATGAGAAGTACGCGGTGAAGAGCTTTGAGGAGTCCAACGGGCTGGTGCTGCACAGTACCTATTCAAAGAAGTCGCCTTATAATACCTGTCATCCTGCGGGAGTGGACGAGTGCAATATCTGGGGGGATTATTATTATATGGAGGCGCTGACCAGGCTGTCGAAGGATTGGAAGCAGTATTGGTAAGAGGACAACACAATGATATTTCAGCCAAAACATACGGATTATAATATAAGCCCTTACACTGGCCTGACCCGGGAAAGCTGGATTGAGGCGGGCAAGTACATGCTGGAGGGTATTTTTCAGCATATCAGAGGCTTTGACGACCCGGTGGTCATGCCCCGCCGGGAGACGGAGATTACCTATCCTCACTTGCGGGACAGTGAGGAGGATCAGCATACCCAGCGGCTGGCGGAGATGTTTGAAGGGCTGGCCCGGTCCTTTTTCATCGCGGCGCCGCTGATTCATATTGAGCCGGAGCTGGAAATCTGCGGCTTCAGGCTCAGGGAATATTATAAAAATCAGATATTGAAAAGTGTGACCCGGGGCGATTCCTCCTATGTGGGTACCTACGAGGATCAGCAGGAGATCACCGGGCATGAGAATCCTTTCCGCGCTTTTCAGCAGACCGTGGAGACCTGCGCCCTGGTGATCTGCCTGTGGATGAGCGAGGGGGAAATCTGGGAAAGCTTTACGAAGGAGGAGAAGGACCGGATCGCGGCCTTTCTCACCAGCTATGCCCACGCCAACACGGTGCCCCAGAACTGGCGTCTGTTCAATATGCTGGACATGGCCTTTTTATATAAGGAAGGCTATCCCATTGACCGGGACATCATGCGCGACCATGCCCAGGTGATCTTAAATTATTACGCCGGAGACGGGTGGTACAGGGATGGACACTGCTTTGACTATTATTCCTGCTGGGCGTTCAACATGTACGCGCCCATCTGGAATCTGTGGTATGGCTATGAAAACGAGCCTTATCTGGCGGCAAAATTTGAGGAAAATTCCAACAGGCTGATGGAAACCTACGGGGATTTCTTTGACGAGGACGGCTTCACCATGATGTGGGGCAGGAGCAATATTTACAGAAACGCGGCCACCAGCGCCTTTGTGGGCAATCTTCTCCTGAAAAACAGTACGGCGGATCCTGGGCTGGCCAGGCGGATTTCCTCCGGATCGCTGATGCAGTTTCTCTCCCGGGAGGATTTCCTGGCGGATGGAATACCGTCGCTGGGCTTTTACGGGCAGTTTGGCCCGCTGGTACAGGGGTATTCCTGCGCGGAGTCGCCGCTCTGGCTGGGAAAGGCTTATCTGTGCCTGCATCTGCCGGTGGACCATCCCTTCTGGACGGCAAAGGAGCATAACGGCAGCTGGGAGAGGCTTGGAGAAAGGGAAGTGAAGGAGACGGCTCTGGACGGGCCGGCGCTTTGCTTTACCAATCATAAGGCCAACGGCAGCAATCTGCTGCGCACCGGCAAGGTGGTGAAAAAGTCAACGGACATTCATGGCATGTGGAATTACTCGAAGCTTTGTTTTCACAGCAAATACCCATGGGAGGCTGCACCGGTGGGGGAGACAGTGGCTGTTGAGAAAGCCGGGAAGTCATGGGCAGATGATATATCGTCTACGAGTATGGCGGCGGAGGGGAAGGCTGATATATCGTTTCCGGAAGCGGAGCAGGCTCCGGTGGGACCCGGCGAGGTGGAGTCCATGCAGTATGTCATGAAAGACGGCACTACCGGTGAGCTGACTCGCGCCAACGTGACATTTTGGGCCGGGGAGCGGGACGGCGTCCTCTACCGCCGACAGTTTTTCAATTATAATCCGGAGGCGGAGTGCCACTGGATGCAGGCCGTCAATCTGGCGGATTTCCCCGTGCACTGTGGGATGCTCAGGGCGGACAAATTCCGCTTTTATCGAAGGCCGGTGACCATTACTCTGGGCGCCTTTGGCTTCCCGGATAACGGGACGGAAATCATTCGTCGGGAGATGGACGGCGCAAAGGCTGTTATTTTAAAGGGAAAGGATTTTACCGGGAAGGAAAAGCAGCTGGCCATGACGATCTATGACGGCTGGACGGAAATCGGCGTTATGAAAAGCCGGGGCACAAACCCGGATTCAGAGAATTCCCTGATCATTTACGCGAAAACTGGGCGCCAGAAACAGTATGGGTATGAGCCATATTTTCTCATTTCTCAGGTGATCACGAAGGAGAGCCATGAGGACTTTGCGGAGGAGGAATTATTTCCCGTCAGGGAGGTGCGCTATACAGATCCGGAGCGCTGCGGCGGTTATGGGCCGATTGTTATCTGCCTGAAGGACGGAACAGAGAAAAAAATTGATTTTGAGGCGCTGGAGGGGCGGATGACGCTGTAGGGCTGAGCGGAGTTCCGGAATCAGGGATTTTGTTGAAAGAAACGGGAATGCAGAGGGTTTCATCCTGCTTGACAGAAATGCTGTATCGTGATATATTTTAATTACACATAGAATAAGTAAAATTATACATTTAAAAGAATTCGCGTACGAACCGATATACCAATTCTAAAAAATATAAAATTTCAAAAAGGACGATATATCGACCTAATTCAACAAGGTTCTGTGTTATACTTCCT
>JAJQBK010000010.1 GCA_021203305.1 Lachnospiraceae bacterium | reverse complement strand
AGAACGGCAATGCTGTGGAGGCCGAGGTAGTAGATGAAACGTCTGCTGAAGAAACCGCGATGGATGAAAACGGCAACGCTGTGGAAGCTGAGGTAGTAGATGAAGCGTCTGCTGAAGGAACCGCAGTGGATGAGGACGGCAATGCTGTGGAGGCCGAGGTAGTAGATGAAACGTCTGCTGAAGAAACTGCGGTGGATGAGAACGACAATATCACAGAAACCGGTGAGGTGACAGACGAGGAGGAAGACTCCGAAGAGAGCGGGGAAGAGGAGCAGAAAAATAAGACCATCTACTACGTCACCGATGAGCGGCAGCAGGCCCAGTATATCCGCCTGTTCCAGGGCGCGAAGATGGACGCTGTAATTCTGGACCAGAATATCGACCAGCCCTTTATTTCCCAGCTGGAAAATAAGAACGAGGGCATTCATTTCCAGCGGATCGACGCCGACCTGACCGAGAGCCTGAAGGCGAAGACCAGCAAGAAGGCGCAGAAGGAGCTGACGGAGAAGGCGGAGATCGTCAGCAGGCTGATGAAAAAGACGATCAAGAAGGAAAACCTGACCGTGAAGCTGGAGAAGCTGCGCAACAGCAAGGTCGCGGCGCTGATCACCGTGCCGGAGGAGAGCCGCCGGATGCAGGACATGATGAAGATGTATGCTGCCAACGGCATGAGCATGGGCGATCTGGGCAAGGAGGACGAGACTCTGGTGCTGAACGCCGCCAACCCGCTTGTGAAGTTTGTCCTTGACAATGAGGACAACGCCAACGCGAAAACCATCTGTGAGCAGCTCTATGACCTGGCGAAGCTTCAGCACGCGCCGTTGGAGGGCGATGAAATGGGGCGCTTTATCTCCCGCAGTAATGAGATTATGATGCTTCTGACAAAGCAGAAGGACGCGTAACTTTTAAAAATTTTGTCTTGCAAAACAGAGAAAACTGGTATATAATGCCCTTAACAAGGGAGCCGACACGATAGTTTGGGCCTATCCGTTTCCGGCGAAAATGTTATTTACTTATAATAGCACCTCACTGAGCGGAGGTGCTATTTCTTATGCGTGTAATTTAAGATAGATACAATTAATCCTGCAACAGCAATGATAATCATAAATTCCTCATATGTACTCATAGGAAAAGCCCCCTTTCTGTCAAGGTCTCAGAAACGAGGTGTTTACACCCTGTCAGCTCCTTTATTAAAGGCATTATTCATTTGTCAGGGTACAAAGGTATCTGAAAACAAAAAATGAGCTTCGATTTCTCTTTAAATTAGCTTAAAGTAGGTCGAAACTCATTTTCCTTTGTAATTCTAACTGTTCTTTCAGTTGGATTGGAAATCAGTTTATCATGAGGCATGAAAATTGTCAATACTCGGTTTGCGAAGAATTGACATACTCGTTTTGTGAAGAATTGGCATACTCGGTTTGCTATGAATTTAGCAAGAATTTAGTTGGGTAAGCAAGGAATTTAGCTGGTATGCGAAGAATTTAGCTGGGCTGGAATTTAGAAGCCTGAAGTGAAAAATGGATAGTGAAAACTGATTGACAATAAAAGTTATAGTGCTATAATTAATTTACAGGCAGTTAAATGCAACTAACTTTCAATGGTTATATTGGAGCTTTTTACCTGTACTATCGGGAAAACAAACCGGATTATTTGCGCAGGAGTTTTCAACTGGATGTACAGGAGGAAAAGACGGAAGGAAGGACAAAAAGCATGAATAAAATCACTCTGAAAATCGACGGCATGCAGTGCGGCATGTGCGAGGCCCATGTCAATGACGCCATCCGCAAGGTATGCGGTGAAAAGGCAAAGGTTTCCTCCTCCCACACGGAGGGAAGGGCGGAGATCATCATGGATGAGACGCCGGATATCGCCAGGATTAAATCGGCTGTGAAGGCGGACGGGTACCGGGTGCTGGATGTGAGCGTGGAGCCGTATGAGAAAAAGAAGGGCTTCTCGTTTTTTAGAAAGGGATGACAGGCACCCGGAAGATCTGTTGCGGGCAGGCATTTATTTAAAGGCAGCTTTTGACGATGGCGGAATTTGCAAAAAGCAACAAATATCTGACAGATTTTGTGGTAAAATTGTGAAAAAGTTAGTTGACATTGACTAACTGTTTGCATATAATCAAGGGGAAAGAAAAGTTAGCGACACATAACAACAGGACTCCACCATTCCGGCGGAACTGCTTTTGCCGCGGAGCTGTCGGGCTGATGATTTTCAGAACAGGCGGGAAAAGCGGCTGTTTTATTACAGTCTCTTACAGAAAGATAAGGAGGACACATGATGGCTTTGGCATTGATGAGTGTGGGGGAGAAGCGTAAAGTGGCCAGCATCCACGGCAAGGATGAAGTGGTCAGACACCTGCAGGACATGGGCTTTGCTCCCGGAGCCGAGGTGGAAGTGGTAGGAGGAAACGCGGGAGGCATGATCCTTTTGGTCAAGGGAACCCGCATCGCGCTGGACAGAGGGCTGGCCAGCAAGATCCTGGTGGCGTGAAGAGAGCTTTTATGAGAGGAAGGAGAAGAGCATGCAGACACTGAAAGAGGTACCGGTAGGAAGCACGGTGACCGTTGTGAAGCTGAACGGAACCGGCGCCCTGAAACGCCGCATCATGGATATGGGCATCACAAAGGGAACGCAGATTTATGTGCGCAAGGTGGCACCCCTGGGAGACCCGGTGGAGATCACGGTCCGCGGCTATGAGCTGTCCCTGAGAAGGGATGACGCCCAGATGATCGAAGTGCAGTGATGAAATGCGCATCCCCGGCAGTGATGGCTCATTTTAAGGCCGGAGTACAGCCGGGAGGCCTGTGCGGCTGCGGAAGCAGCTTATTTTTAAGAGGGTGGGTTAGTGTAAAATAACCCGAAGGAGGAAAAAATGGCAGTTATAATTGCGCTTGCCGGCAACCCAAACAGCGGCAAAACCACATTATTTAACGCGCTGACCGGCTCCAATCAGTACGTGGGCAACTGGCCCGGCGTGACGGTGGAGCAGAAGGGCGGCAAATTAAAGGGACAGTCCGATGTGGAGATCATGGATCTTCCCGGCATTTATTCCCTGTCCCCGTATACACTGGAGGAAGTGGTCGCCAGAAAATATCTGGTCGAGGAGAGACCGGACGCGATCTTAAATATTGTGGACGGCACCAACCTGGAGAGGAACCTGTACCTGTCCACGCAGCTTCTGGAGCTCGGTATTCCGGTGGTCCTGGCCATCAACATGATGGATCTGGTGAAGAAGAACGGCGATGAGATCAATATCAGCAAGCTCAGCAAAGAGCTTGGCTGCGAGGTTGTAGAGATTTCCGCGCTGAAGGGCACCGGCATTAAAGAGGCGACGGACGCGGTGGTGAAGGCCGCGAAGTCCGGACAGAGCCAGAGAATCGTACATAAGTTTGACAAAACAGTTGAGAGTGCCCTGGAGGAAATCGAGGGTATGCTGACCGGTGTGAAGGAAGACCAGAAGCGCTATTTCGCGATCAAGCTCTTTGAGGGCGATGAGAAGATTTCCGAGCAGCTGAAAAGTATGCCGGATGTGTCCACTGTCGTGAAGAGGGTGGAGGATGCCATGGATGATGACGCGGAGAGCATCATTACCAACGAGCGCTACACCTACATCGCCTCCCTCATGAGCAAATGCTACAAGAAGGTCAACAAGGGTCTGACTGTATCCGACAGGATCGACCGCATCGTGACCAATCGTATTCTGGCGTTGCCGATTTTTGTAGTAATCATGTTTATCGTCTATTATATCGCGGTTTCCACCATCGGCACCGTGGTGACGGACTGGACCAACGACGTCCTCTTCGGCGAGTGGATTCAGGGTGGCGCGGAGAGCCTGCTTGAGAGCGTGGGAGCTTCCGACTGGGTGATTTCCCTGGTGGTTGACGGTATTCTGGGCGGCATCGCGGCTCCCATCGGGTTTGCGCCGCAGATGGCGATTGTATTCTTCTTCCTGTCCATTCTGGAGGACTGCGGCTATATGGCCCGCGTGGCGTTCATCATGGACAGAATTTTCCGCAGATTCGGCTTATCCGGCAGGAGCTTTATTCCCTTCCTGATCTCCTCCGGCTGCGGCGTTCCGGGCATCATGTCCACCCGTACCATCGAGAATGAGAAGGACAGGCGGATGACCATGATGACCACCTGCTCCATCCCCTGCGGCGCCAAGCTGCCGGTGATCGCACTGATTGCCGGATATCTGCTGGACGGCGCCTGGTGGCTGGCTCCTGTGATGTACTTCGTGGGTATCGCGGTGGTTGTGATTTCCTGTATTATTTTAAAGAAGATGAGGGCCTTCGCGGGCGATCCGGCACCCTTTGTCATTGAGCTGCCGCAGTATCACGTACCGTCCATCAAGGGCGTGCTGATGCATGTGTGGGAGCGCGTATGGGCGTTCTTAAAGAAGGCCGGAACCATCCTCTTCCTCTGCTGCGTGGTGATGTGGTTCCTGGCAAGCTTCGGCTTCTCGGACGGCGCTTTCGGCCTGGTAGAGACAGAAGACTCTCTGCTGCGTTACATCGGCGGCGCGATTGCCTGGATTTTTGTCCCGCTCGGCTTTGGTACTTGGCAGGCGGTTGCTTCCTCCCTCAGCGGCTTTGTCACGAAGGAAGGCATCCTGAGCACCATGGGCGTGCTGGCAGGCCTGGGCGAGGTGGAGGAGTACGAGCTGTCCATGCATGATCAGTTCGCGGCGTTCTTCCCCACCGGCATCGCGGCCGTATCCTTCCTGATCTTCAACCTCTTCGATTCACCGTGCCTGGCGGCGCTGTCCACCATGGCGAAGGAAATCGGCGGCAGGAAGAAGTTCTGGTTCGCGGTTCTGTTCCAGAATGTATCGGCATACTGCCTGGCGCTGGTGGTGTACCAGATCGGCGGCCTGATCCTCGGCGAGGTGGCCTTCGGCGTCGGCACCGTGGCGGCGGTCATCGTTCTGGCAGGCATTCTGTACCTGCTGTTCAGACCTGACCCGAATAAAAAAGCGTCCAATATCGCGGCTAACGCAAAGCAGGCGGCGTAAAAGACAGAACCGTTAAGTTGACGGAATGTGGTAAGGCATGGTAATATGAATATCAATCTGGAAATTAACACAGTTGACGCAATTATTCTTCTTATTGTACTGGTACTGTTTATCCTGGGAATCCGGGTTGTGATCGGCTTCTTTAAAAAGGACAACAAGGATAACAAATAGAAACGGGAGGCGGCTATGGCAGCATTTCTTTCAGCCAATCTGGCAAACATTATTGTACTGGCGCTGGTCATCCTTATGGTGGTGCTGGCGGTCAGAAGCCTGGTGATCAATAAGAAAAAGGGCGTCCATTCCTGCGGATATAACTGCCCCGGCTGTTCGGCGGGAAGCTGCGGCGGCTGCGAGAGCGCGAAGCAGAAGTAACATTACGCTCAGTACAAAATTTATATGAAAGCTTAAAAGACAGATTCAGAGAAAAATTACACTGAGTCTGTCTTTTGCTATAACCCAAATATGCTGTTGTAAAACTTTGCATAACAGAGTGGGGAAGCAAAACAGTTTATTTGCTTCCCCACGACACTTATGCAGAGCGCCATTTAATCGCAAGCGATTGAAATTAATAAAAATTTCATAAAGCATCTATTGATTTCATTACCAACATCCATTAGAATAATCTCCAGAAAATAAATATGCAGGGAGGAAATCATATGCTTAAAACGCTTGCGAAGTACATACAGCAGTATAAAAAAGTTTCGCTTATCACTGCTCTGTGTACCATCGGCGAAGTGGCTCTGGAGACATCTCTTCCTCTGGTAACTGCGGCAATCATTGATCAGGGCATCGAAGCGGGGAATCTGACAAAGATTCTTCTCTACGGCGGCCTGATGATTCTGATGGCCGTGGGCAGTCTTGGCTGCGGCCTTGGCTCGGCGCATTTTGGCGCACAGGCGGCCATGGGCTTCGGCAGCAACCTAAGAGACGGGATGTACCGCAAAATCCAGACCTTTTCATTTTCCAATATTGACAAATTTTCCACCGCCGGCCTGGTCACCAGGCTGACCACGGACGTGACCAACATCCAGAATGCCTACATGATGCTGCTGCGCATGTGTCTGCGCGCTCCAATCACGCTGATCTGCGCCCTGGTGCTTTCGTTCATGATCAATCCGGCGGTGGCCAGCGCGTTCCTGGTGGCGGCGGTGCTGCTGGGTACTCTTCTGGTGGTGCTTTCCATGATGGCCATGAAGTACTTTGACGAGACATTCAACAAGTACGATGACTTAAACGCCAGCGTCCAGGAGAACGTCACCGGCATCCGCGTGGTCAAGGCCTTCGTCCGCGAGGACTATGAGAAGAAAAAGTTCAAGTCCGCCGCGGAGAATATCTACCAGATGTTCGTCAAGGCTGAGAAGATTATCGCCTACAACAGCCCGGCCATGATGATTACCATCTATGCCACCATGCTGGTGCTGTCCTGGATCTCCGCCCACATGATTGTGGCCGGCAATATGACCACCGGCAACCTGTCCAGCCTGCTGCAGTACTGCATGAGCGTGCTGATGAGCCTGATGATGCTCTCCATGATCTTCGTCATGCTCTCCATGGCCATCGCCAGCGCCCGGCGTATCGCTGAGGTCTTAAATGAGGAGCCGGACCTGGTCAACCCCCCGCACCCGTTCTTTGAGGTGCCGGATGGCAGCGTGGATTTCAGCCACGTTTATTTTTCCTATCACAAAACAGCCCGCAAGGATGTGCTCTTTGATATTGACGTTCATGTGAAGGCCGGTGAGACGATTGGCATCATGGGCGGCACCGGCACCGGTAAGACCAGCTTCGTCAATCTGATCAGCCGCCTGTATGACGTGACCCAGGGCAAGGTCATGGTGGGCGGCCACAATGTCAGGGACTACGACCTGGAAACCCTGCGCAATGAGGTTTCCGTTGTATTACAGAATAATCAGCTTTTCTCCGGCACCATTTTAGAGAATCTGCGCTGGGGTAATGAGAACGCCACCGAAGAGGAATGCAGGGAAGCCTGTAAGATGGCCTGCGCGGATGAGTTTATCCAGAGAATGCCGGAAGGCTACAATACGCACATTGAACAGGGCGGTACCAACGTCTCCGGCGGCCAGCGCCAGCGTCTGTGCATTGCCAGAGCTTTGTTAAAGAAGCCGAAGGTTCTGATCCTGGACGATTCCACCAGCGCGGTGGACACCGCTACCGACGCAAAGATTCGCAAAGCTTTCCGGGAGCAGATCCCCAATACCACTAAATTCATTATTTCTCAGAGAGTGTCCAGCATTGAGGACGCGGATAAGATCATCGTGCTGGAGGACGGCCTCGTGGACGGCTTTGGCACCCACGAGGAGCTGATGAAGACCAATGAAATCTACAGAAGCATCTATGAGTCCCAGACTCAGGGCAGCGGTGACTTCGATGAAGTGGGAGGTGACTGAATATGCCGAGACAACAGATCGGGGCAAAACCCAAAACGGAAAAAAGCATGACAGAACTCCTGACGAGAGTTTTTCAGGTGCTTCTGGAGGAGTATAAGGTTCATCTGATCGTAGTGGTGGTGTGTATTCTGATTTCGGCCCTGGCGAGCCTTCGCGGAACGCTGTTTATCCGGTCCTTGATCGATGATTATATTACACCTCTGCTGGCGGCGGATAATCCGGATTTTGGCGGCCTTTTGACCGCGCTGATCAGTGTGGCCTTTGTCTATTTGCTGGGCGCAGCCAGCAACTTTATTTACAACCGCCTGATGATCTATGTGACTCAGGGGACTCTCCGGAATATGCGTATCAAGCTGTTTAACAACATGGAGAGCCTGCCCATCAAATATTTTGACACCCACGCCCACGGCGATATCATGTCGGTGTACACCAACGATATTGATACCCTGCGCCAGCTGATCAGCCAGGCGCTGCCGCAGATTTTAAACAGCGGCGTAACCATTGTGGGCACGGTGGTTTCCATGATTGTGCTGAGCCTGCCGCTGACCTGCATCGCCCTGATTATGGTATGCGTGATGGTCGGAGCGGTGAGGGCGCTGACCAAGCGAAGCGGCATGTATTTCACCCGCCAGCAGAAAGCGCTGGGCGTGCTGAACGGCTATATTGAGGAGATGATGACCGGCCAGAAGGTGGTGAAGGTCTTCTACCACGAGGAGAAGGCCATCGAGAAATTTGACGAGCTCAATGAGGAGCTGCGGGTTAACGCCACCAGGGCCAACGCCTTCTCTAACATGCTGGGGCCTGTGAACTCACAGCTGTCCAACTTAAGCTACGTGCTGTGCGCCGCCATCGGCGGCACGCTGGTGATCATGGGCGGCGGCATCGCGGGTGTGACGCTGGGGACTCTGGTCACGTTCCTGCAGCTGGTGAAGAGCCTGGGCCAGCCTATCAACCAGGTGTCCATGCAGTTTAACTCCATCATCATGGCCATGGCCGGCGCGGAGCGTATTTTCAATCTGCTGGACGCGGAGCCGGAAAAGGACGACGGTTATGTGGGCCTTTGCAACGCCCGTGTGAACAATATGGGCAAGGTCATCGAGGTCAGGGAGCACACCGGCGTCTGGGCCTGGAAGCATTACCACAAGGACAGCGACACCACCACCTACCAGCTTCTGCAGGGCGATCTGGTGATGGATCACGTGGACTTCGGTTATACGGATGACAAGATGGTGCTGCACGATATTGAGCTCTATGCCCAGCCGGGACAGAAGATCGCCTTCGTCGGCTCCACCGGCGCCGGCAAGACCACCATCACCAACCTGATCAACCGTTTCTACGATATTCAGGACGGCAAGATCCGCTACGATGGCATCAATATCAATAAGATCAAAAAGGGCGACCTGCGCCGTTCCCTGGGCATGGTGCTGCAGGATACCCACCTGTTCACCGGCACCGTCATGGACAACATCCGCTACGGCAAGCTGGACGCCACCGACGCGGAGTGCATCGAGGCCGCGAAGCTGGCCAGGGCAGACTTCTTCATCGACAGACTGCCGGACGGCTACAATACCATGCTGACCGGCGACGGCAGCAACCTCTCCCAGGGCCAGAGGCAGCTTCTGGCCATCGCCAGAGCGGCTGTGGCCAACCCGCCCGCGCTGATTCTGGATGAGGCTACCTCCTCCATCGATACCAGGACCGAGCGTCTGGTGCAGGAGGGCATGGACCGCCTGATGGCCGGCAGGACTACCTTCGTCATTGCCCACAGACTGTCCACCATCAAAAACTCCGACTGCATCATGGTGCTGGAGATGGGCCGCATCATCGAGCGCGGCAGCCACGATGAGCTGATTGCGCAGAAGGGCAAGTATTACCAACTGTATACCGGTAATCAGGTGACGCAGTAGGGAACGAATATTTTATCCGATAATGTAAAAACCCCTCCGGGAGAATCCTGCAGGATTGCTTCCGGAGGGATTTTGGTGTTTATAAATAATATTGCGGATGTCCGGATTAAAGAATCTGAAATATTGATAAGTGTGATATTGTTTGTTGACATTGAAATGAACGAGTGGTTAAATGATATTATAAAAATCCAGATTTCTCATAAAATGCGGGAGGAAGCGGGGCATGTCACGAAATGATAATGTTCTGAATATGCAGATCACAATTACCTGGTGTATGAAGCGGGAATGGGATATTGATTTTTGCAAAGTCAGCGATCTGCTGGAAAGATATGATTTGTTGAAATATATTGCTGCTAATTATGAAGAATATAACTCTATGGGGATGCAGGGAATTTTACTGGATCTGAGATCCTATATGGATATTTTGGATGAGGCAGGCTGATGAAAGATTTATTTCATGGAACTACGTATGATATCAATAATATTGATCTGACTCAGGGGAAAGGGTATAAGGACTTTGGAAAAGGCTTTTATGCAACAGCGATAAAAAATCATGCAGACAATATTGCCAGAAGAAATAAGTATAGGCTGGAATCGAGAGATGCCCTGTTGAAACGAAGGGGAATTAAGTATCATCCTACAGTATACCGCGCATATCGGTACAATCTTGAATTTGATGATGACTGTATTCAAAATCCGAAGGGGCTAAAGGTAAAAGTATTCAGCAGCGCTGACCTGGAGTGGATGCGGTTCGTCCTGAAAAACAGAGAGTCAGAAATGAGTATTCATGATTATGACATTGTAATTGGCCCTACTGCCGATGAAAATACAGTGACTATTATAAACACCTATAAAGAGGATTTAATTGCGACAGATTATGCAGATGATATTTTGAAAAGACTGATCAATGAGTTAAAGCCAGAAAACCTGCCCAAGCAATATTTTTTCGGAACAGAGGCTGCGCTCCAGAAGCTTCGGTTTAAGGCTGTGAAGAGAGAGGTTGTCGGATGAAGGTTTCAGATGTAAATATAAATAAATCAATACAATCCATTTCTTTTTACCTGGTACAGCGAATGAGCAGGGAAGATGGCTGCTCTGAAGAGGATGCGTTGAAAAAGTTGCTGAGAACTTCAACCTATGAACTGCTTTATGATAAAGAATCCGGACTGTATGCTGAATCACCGGAATACGTCTGGAGCATGCTCAAGGAGGAAGAGAAAGGCAATATGGAAGCCTGGCGTAAGAAATAATGTTTCTCAATGAAAAGCAGGCCTCTCAGTTAAGAGAGGTCTGCTTTTTCAGGAAATCAGGGGTGACGCCGCTGATGAAAGAGTGAGCCGTATTTGGTGATATTTTATCAGTATGCGCCCGGCTCGCTGATCCTGCTCACCGCCACATAGATGCGGCTGATAGCGTACCAGGTCGGAAAGTCGGTGACGCCGGTCTGGGGAAGACTGAAGATTTTCTGGAAGGCGCGCACGCTCTCCGCGGTCAGGGAGCCGTAGATTCCGTCCGCGGTCAGCTTTGGGATAGCGGGATAATTCTGGGCGATCCGGTTGAGCTGCTGCTGAAGCTGGCGCACCTTGTCGCCGGTGGAGCCGATGGTCAGATCGTACCCCGGATAGGAGGCCGGCACCCCGGAAATCTGCTCGGCGGTGGCGATATACATGTCAGAGCCGTAATAGTAGCGGACGATTTCAATGGCGCTGTAGCCCTCGTCCCCCAGATACTTGCTGCCCCACTGGCTTAAGCCCGTGCAGGTGGCCCTCTGGCCATCGCAGTAGGAGGTAAAAATGGGCTGGGTCACGCCGGGGCGGGCCAGATAATTGTTGAATACCTGGTCCACCAGATAGGAAATATTTTCATAGATATTTCTGCCGTAAACAAATTTCTGGTCGTAGGCGGTGGAGGAGGTGATGGTAAAATCGTATCCCCGGCTGCGGTAGTATTCCGTGTAGACCCGGTTCAGTGTGAAGGACATGATGACCAGAATATTGGCCAGAATCGTGGAGTCCTCCCAGGTGGCGTAGATCTCGCTGGATGTCACGTTTTTGATATAGTCCGTATAGCGCACCCAGTAGTCCGGGGCGGAGGAATCCGTCGGCAGGCCGTCGTGGACGATGATATATTCCGGAATGACCACCCGGGAGAGCACGATTTCCCCACTCTCCGGCACCGGCTTGACCTCCGCCTCCGGAATCTTGGTGGGATAATCTCCGTACAGGGTGTGCTCCGGGATGATGATGGTGGGAGCGGAGGGCGGAGTTGGCCGAACTTGAATGACGGAATCGGCAGACGGAGTCAGCTGAATTTGAGAGACGGAGTCGTCAGATAAAGGAGATACCTGCTCCGTACCTGCTTCAAGGGGCTGCATTGGTACCGCCTGTATGGATAGCTCCCCGGGCAGAATTTCAGTACCCTCCACAACAGATGTCCCGTATCCTTCGGCGTCGACGGTGATGATGTACTCCGAATAGGGCCGCGGCTCCTGGGGCGATTCAGAATAGGCTAAAGGCGGCGCGGGCAACTCAATTTCCGGCGTCTGCCCGGAGGAATCCGTCATGTAGGTCAGCGGCTCCATGGAGCCGTCCATGGACTGGATCACCACCCTGGCGTTTGGAACAGGAATATATCCTCTTTCGATCCGGACGTTGACAAGCAGGCGTCCGATGGTTGTTTCCTGCGGCATAAAGTATCCTCAAAATGCTGGATTTATTTATTATATGCGCGGAAGATTGAGAGTGGAACTAAGGAACTGTCGCGAAATAATATGCCCATCTTGCACTGGCTAATACGCGAATCGCAGCCTCTAAAAGCCTCGCCGCAGCCCGAAATCAGGGCGTGAAAAAGCGGAAATTCCGGAAAAGAGCGCAGCCGGGCAGCATAATTCATCTGCCGTAATTTATAGATTTTTTATAAATTTCAAGAATGTTGTGGTTGCCAAAAACTCATATATGATGTAAACTCTTCTCATCAAAATCTGAAAGGTATCGACAATATATGGCAAAGGAAGGCCTGAAACCTGATACGATTTTGAAGAACTATTGGAACGGGACAGAGAGATTTGCAGATTTTTTCAATGCTGTGCTTTATGATGGGCAAAACGTAATCAGGGCGCGGGAGCTGGCGCCGGATGATACAGATAGTTCAACGGTTTTGGAATACAAAAAGGCTGTCGAATCTCTTGAAGGATCCCGGGACAAGATTAAGATACATAAGAAACTGGGTTCCGATGGCAAGGGAACCGGATTGCTTGGGCTGGAGTTTCAGGACTATATCTCTTACCTGATGCCGCTGAAGATGATGGGATATGACTATAGCGCATATCACAAGCTATATAAGAGCAATGCTGAGCAGTATCAGGGGGAAGATGACCTCAAAAGAAGTACCATGACCAGGGATGAGTTCCTTTCCAGGATGAAAAAAGAGGACAGGCTCATGCCGATCATCAACATTGTGGTGTACTATGGTCAGGAACCCTGGGACGGCCCGACTACGCTTCATGAAATGCTGGACATTCCGCCGGAGTTGGAGGGGTATGTAGGTAATTACCGGATGCTACTGGTGGAGGTGCGAAACAGCAACCTGAAGCTGCACAATGACGACAATATCGACTTGTTTGGCATGCTCAGGATCGCCCTTGACCGGCGCCATTCCTTCTCCGAAACACGGAAAAGGCTGCTCCGGTACGAGGAAGAGCACAATCCATCGAAGGATGTTATGATGGTAGTATGTGGATTAAGCGGTGTTAAAATGGACTATGACCGGTTTGAGCGGGAAGGAGGAAACATGAGAACGGTATTTGATGATGTTTACGATGAAGGAAAAGCGGAAGGAAAAGCAGAAGGCAAAATCGAGGGAAGAGCACAGGAGATTGTGGGCATATACAGAGAGCAGGGTCTCTCCGATGAGGGAATTCTGGAAAAGCTTCAGACCAGGCTGTGTGTGTCTCTGGATCAGGCGAAAGAGTTCCTCCGGGGAAAGCAGATGGCGTAGACAGCTTCCGAACCCCTGCGTGGGTGATATCCGGCCTCTTTTCTTTGATAAAAGCGCAGCTTACTGTCTATAAACACAATAAAGAGGCCGGCGTCAAAAAATGCCGACCTTTTTGGCGCGAAGTTGTGCCCCTGTTCCGGGGAGGCTTCAATCAGGAAACAGCTTTTTCCAACCACCCTCATCTTCGGGATTTTTCAGAACCGCGACATAGCTGTTTACGATATCCTCCAGATACCGGTACTCCCGCGGGGAGAGCTGGGAGAGCTTTTCGGACATCAGAACGCGGTCCTCGTTCGTCACGATTCCCAGAAGCAGATAGTCTGTGCTGATCTCCAGCGCAGAGCAGATCCGTATGATATTTTCAGGACGAAGCGCTTTCTTGCCGAGCTCCGCGGTGGAAACCGTCTGCGGGGTGATATCGGCTCTCTCCGCGAGTTCCTCCTGCGTCAGCCTCAGCTGTTTACGGCGATCGTGAATGCTCGTCCCCATTTGCTTTAGTAAATCATCCATATTAATTTTTTCTTCTTTCATAATATTGCTCAATAATATCAACAATAGCATTGGAAAATAAGCGACTATAGATTACATAAATCAACCATAGAATGATGATTTAATCATTAGATAGATAAAAGCATATAGATATGATAAATATCGGACAAATGATGTGAATTTAGAATTATTTTAGAAAATCCAGGAATTTTGCGGCTACAGAATGCAATGCGCCGGGCACTATAAAGCAGGATATAAAATAAGAAAGAATGCCGCCAAAGCTTTGAGTGGATCAGAGCTTTGGCGGTTTTTTAATGTTTTTCTGACCTGCGCCCTTCAGTGGGCGGCCAAAAGCCGGACACAATCCGACAGTACAAGATTTCTTTCGACAATTTTCATCAAAAATTCACATTTTAGTTGATTTTTATCAACCATGGCATTATAATAAACCCGTGTATAATGTACTAACGAGAAGGTACACGAGAGGAAAGTGCGTGTACAAATATTATTGTTGAAATGATGAAAGAAAGACATATCCGGGCGGGAGGAGAAGCGAGTGAGATATTTAACGGCATACCATACGGACATCGGTACGAAGAAATCGACCAACCAGGATTCTCTGGTGGTCAGGCAGGCAATGTGCGACTGCGGCCCTGTACTGATGGCTTCCGTCTGTGACGGACTGGGCGGATTGAAAAAGGGAGAGGTGGCGTCCGCGGCGGCGGTGAAGGCCCTCTCAGACTGGTTTGGCTATATATTGCCGGGGGTTCTGGAGAATGGACTGAGGATCACGGATTTCAGGGAGAGCATCGAGATGCTGGTTGGAACTCTGAACGCCAACATCCACCAGTATGGCCGCGCCAACGGCTGCGAGCTGGGCACCACCCTGGAGATGCTGCTTTTGGTGGCGGGCAAGTACTATATTTTCCATGTGGGTGACTGCCGCACCTATTATATCGGGGGAGCCATGATCCAGCTGACCAAGGACCAGACCTACGTGCAGCAGCAGATGGATCTGGGCTCCATGACGCCCCAGCAGGCGAAGGTGGACCGGATGCGCAACACCCTGCTCCAGTGCATCGGCGCCAGTGAGAAGATACAGATTGACTTTATGGAGGGCTCCTTTCAGGTGGGGGACGGTTTCCTGATCTGCTGCGACGGCTTCCGCCATGTGGTCACCCAGCAGGAGATTGAGGCGGAGATCCGCGCCGGAGGCCGGTGGGACGAGGCCGGGATGAAAAACGCCCTGGTGCGCCTGACGGAGACGGACAAGCAGCGGGGAGAGACCGACAATATTACCTCTGTCCTTGTGGCAGCCGTAGAATAATACCTGAGAAGAAAACACGGAGAATGAGAAAATGCTGAAGGTCGGAACCGTACTGGATGGGAAATACAGAATTCTGAGTGAGGTGGGAAGAGGCGGCATGAGCGTCGTCTATCTGGCTCAGAATGTTCGTGCGAATAAGAACTGGGCGGTCAAGGAGCTGCGCAAAAACGGCAGCGCCCAGTATGATGTGGTAAAGCAGAACCTGATCGTGGAGACAGAGATTCTGAAACGGCTGGACAACCCCCACCTGCCCAGCATCGTGGACGTGATCGATATGGACGACGCCTTCGTGATCGTCATGGACTATGTTGAAGGTTCGGATCTGGGGGAATTTTTGAAGGACGGCCAGGCCTGCTCCGAGAAGGATGTGGTGGACTGGGGCAAACAGCTCTGCGACGTGCTTGCCTACCTCCATTCCCAGAACCCGCCGATTATTTACCGTGATATGAAGCCCAGCAACGTGCGTCTTCGCCCTGACGGGGTGATCATGCTGCTGGACTTTGGCACCGCGAGAGAATACAAATCCCGTTACGCGGGCGACGACACCACCTGCCTTGGCACCAGAGGCTATGCGGCCCCGGAGCAGTACGGCGGACAGGGGCAGACCGACGCCCGGACCGATATCTATAATCTGGGGGCAACCCTCTATCATCTGGTGACCGGCAGAAACCCGGGCGAGCCGCCCTACGAGATGGTGCCCATCCGCCAGGTCAACCCGGCTCTCTCCGATGGACTGGAGAAGGTCATCCTGACCTGCACCCGGCCCAATCCCCAGGACCGCTACCAGAACTGCGCGGAGCTGTGGGATGACTTAGACCACCTCAATGAAATCGGCCGCAAGGCTCAGAGCACGCGTAAGCGTAAGCTGGCGGCGTTCTTCAGCTGCCTTGGGCTGTGTGCTTTTGGGGGAATTTCTTCTTATTTCTTTACACAGTTAGTAGAAAGTGAAAATGTGGCCTCCTACGAGGAGAACCTTAAGAGTGCGGAGACCGCCAACTGGGAGCGGACGGGGCTGGATGAAAATGAGATCACCAAGATTCAGTACTACCAGGCGGCTGTGGGACTGTATCCCGCCAGAAGCGAGGCATACACCCAGTTTCTGGAGGAGCTGACATATGACGCCGAGTTCACCGAGGATGAGTGGACGATGATGAGCCAGCTCCTGCTGACCGACTCCAATGGAACCGCCGGGGAAATTTATTTTCAGGAGGAGAACCTGGACGAATATCTGGCCTTTGAATACAGCCTGGGTCTGCAGTACCTGGCCTATGGTACCAATAATTCCACCAGCACCAGCGTGTGGAAGAATGCCCGCACCTGTTTCCGGGTCGTTATGGAGCAGGACGGCGAGACCTACCGGCAGGAGGTCAGCACCGCCCTGTACTACATCCTCAGCGGCCTGATCAACAACAGCAGCATTGAAAAGAAGTCAGACGCGGAGTACATTACGGAGCTGCTCCGGGCGCAATGGGCGATTGAGCTGCTGGATGATTTTACAGATTATAATGATAATTTCAGGCTCAGGCTTTACCTCTTCCTGGTCAACATGATCGGGATGAACGCGGAGAATTACCGCTCAGGCCTCAGCGCCACCTCCGCCGACATTCAGGAAGCGCTGGATAATGAAGAGCTGTGGCAGACCTACGTGGAAAACGGAACCATCCTCAGTGTTTCCTCCGGCGGAACCGTCAGCGTCACCTCCGATATCGTGGGCGAGCTGCTGGATATGATCGGAGACCGGGCGGAGAGCGTGTCGGGCAATGAGGACATCAGGACAGAGATCAGCGACGCCATCGACTCGATCAAAAAGACAATGTAAAAAGGAGGGGAGAAAAAATGTCAGCATATGAAGTAGGAAGAATGATATCACTGTTGATTACCCTCCTTTCCGGGATGGCGGCCATATTTCTCTTTTTCTTCCTGGATATCCGGGGCGTGCTCCGGGCTTCCAGCAGGAAAGGCAGACGAAAGCGTATCAAACAAAAACAGGAAAGGTACCAGAGCAGGGACAGCTCCTCGGACCTGGGAGAGCACGCGGCGTCCCGGCCACAGTACATCACTCCCTCCGGTGAGACAAAGGGAGGAACTTCTCAAGGCAGCCCTTCCAGGGCAGCGTCTCCGCCGGGAGCGAATGCGACGCCCCGTCAGGTCTCCCCGCAGAACCGGGGGACGGCTCCTTCAGAGATGGCAGTCACCTCCGTCCTGAGACAGGGCGACGCGGGGAATATGACTACGGTGCTGCACGAGTCCGGACGACAGAATCCGACCATCGCGCCGAACCGGCGTTTTGAAATAATCCAGAATATTCTGGTGGTTCATACAGACGAGAAGATCTGATTGCAGCCCAAAGGCTAAGGAACTGTAAAGATTAATTCTTTAACGGTTCCTAAGATCAGGAGTTTCAGAGGAACAGAAGAAAGGTAAAAAAACATGAAAAGACGAAAGAATGCCCTTCATAAACGGATAATTTCCTGGCTGTGTGTGATTACGCTGGTGCTTGGCATGATGCCGACCCAGATGTTCTCGGCATACGCGACGGCAGTGTCGGCTGAGGAGATTGACGAAGAAACTGAGGAAGAGTCGACCGGGGAAGAGGCTGCCGAAGAGGAGACAACCGAGGAAGAGTCAACAGCCGAGGAAGAGCCAGCTGAAGAGTCAACAACTGAGGAAGAGTCAGCTGAAGAGGAGACAACCGAGGAAGAGTCAGCTGAAGAGGCGACTATCGAGGAAGAGAGCGTTGAAGAAGAGTCAACCGAGGAAAAGGAATCCGGAGATTCCGATGAAGCAGCTGCGGACGATTTTGCGGATGAGGACTCTGAGGATGCGGATGAAACGGACTCTGAGAATGCCGGGGATACCGAAAGCGATGAAGATGCCGATACCGAAGAGATCGTGGAAGCAGATAGCGACACGAATGTTGAGGAAGGTTCGGACGTGAGCGGCGCAGAAGATGATGAGTCCGCGGAGAACAGTGAAGCTGTTGCTGGAATCATCGGGAGCGTTGGCTCCGGTATTGCTTTGGCTAGTGAGAACGGGGAAGAAGGCGAAGAAGAAAGCGAAGAGGGGACTGAGACTACCAAGACTTCTGTTACGTTGAATGTGACAATTGAAGGAGGCAGTGGCAGCGACGGCAGTTTCGTTTATGGAGATACTCTGACTGTTGTTGTGGAAGCAACGGCCGGAGAGGGGGAAGAAGCGACTACTGTTGATGGGTTGGATTATTCCTATCAGTGGTACAGTGACGATGAAGAAGCTATAGAGGATGCAGCAAGCAAAGATTTCACCCCTTCAAGCGTAGGAACGTATTATGTAATTGTATCCTTTTCTGGAAACAGTACATATGGTTCTGCAGACGGGAAAAGCGCAGTAACGGTAGATAAAACAGACGCAACTGTCAGTGTTGAGCAGAAAGGAACTGCTCAGTATCTGGTGGATGATGTGGTATTTAACCTTGCTATTAGCGTGCCCGGAACATTCAAGTTTAACAATAATACTGAATTTACTATGAGTGAGGTGGATGCGTCATCCGGTCAGTATACAATTACAATTGAAGCCGGTGTGTTAACTCCGGAATTAGATGCAGAAGGAAATGTAACAGAAGGGACTTTGGAATATACGTTTACTCCTTCTGATACTTCCAATTATAATATTTTGACGGACAGCGTTTCCTACACTGTGGAGAAAGCTGACCCGGTTGTGGAAGTTGATGATGTCACCGTTGAATATCCGGAAGAGGTGAAATTTGAGCTTATCTCGGATGTACCAGGTGTTTTTAATATTAATGATGAAGAGGAAGTTAGTGTAACCATTAATGAATCTGGTAGTTATGTCGGATCGTACAATTGTGGAATACAAAGCGAGTCTTCAACAATAAGCTACACTTTTACACCTAATTCCGGTTATTACAATACAGTGGATGGTGTTGCAGGCTATGCAGTAAATATTACTTATAACTATAATAAGGAAAGTATCAGTGGAAATGCTGCAATTGTAGATGCCATAAATGAGGCTATACAAAAAGCAAACAAAAATGCCAGTATTGAGGATACTGCTGTTGCAATTACCACCAGTTATGGCACAGCGATTACTCTGCCTTTACCTTCGGTTGATGATGAAGAGTTGGTGGTTGAGGGAGCAGAAATAGAGTTTAAATTTTCCGTATCAAAGGATGGTGAAGACATTTCTTCTTCTTATGCTTCCATTAGCGACCTTGTAAAAGATTCATCGAATTGGGGTAAGGGTACCTATGTGATTCAATGGACATATACAGTGACTCCTGCTTCCTCTTCTGCAGGTGAAGGGTCTTATGAAATTGGAGGCACCGTTGAGGTAGAGGTAAATCCGATCGAGCTGACAGTTTCGTTTGAGGCAGAAAAGACCTATGATGCAACAGGGGTCGTGGATTGGACTGACGGTGAAGATAATGAAATTACAATCAGCGTTGGAGATAATTATGAAGACATTGTATCTGTTCGATTGAAGAATACAGACACTGACAGTAACTCGGCATCCGGTGATTTTGGTGACGATTATATAAATGTCGGGAAATACACATTTGGTGAAGATAACAGTGCAGACGTCACATGGTCAGATATCTTTGAAATTTATTTGATTGAAAACGATAAAGTAGATGAAGAAGAATATTATACCTTCGGTGAAGTCAGCGGTTCATTGACAATAAATCCAGCATCTCTTTATTTGGCAGGCATATCAATATCAAAGGATGATGATGGCAATGAGAAAACAAAAACTTATGATGCCTCCAGTTCTGTTGACGCTTCTTATATTGAACTTTCATTGGACGGATTTGTTGATGGAACTGACGAAATCTTTGCAGAATATTTCACATTAACCGGGATTTCTTATGATACTGTGCTGTATGATAATGAAGCCGAAGAGTATATAAAGGAATCAAATGTTGCTTATGATGATAGCGGAAATTGGACTGGACTGGTGATCGAGGCAAGTGCCACTGAAAGCAGCAGCGTGACATTAACCGTGGAGGACGCGGAAGATGACGACATTAATGAAAAACTTGCTGTCTTGTTAGAGAATTACACTTTAGGCAATACTGATGAAATTATTGATGCAATAAATGAGATCACGGAAACAGATGGGGATGAAGTAAAGCTGACTGTTATTCCTTTTGGAATTACAGTTTCTCAATATGATATTCTGGAAAAATATAGTGATGGGAAAGTAACAGTTCCATATGATAGTGCTCTTGTTTCTTACACTGTTGAAGCTTCTAATGGTGATACAGATATTCCTGATGGAACTGATGTGTATGTTAATCCAATAGAAGACGAAGATAGTAGTGGTTTGGCGGCAGACTGGACGGTTGTTGACGAAAATGGTGATGAAACTTCTTATCCAGGCACTTTGTATTTGTACAATGTGAGTGGGAATGATTTTGGAGTATATCTTGATAGCGAAGGGATTACTATTGATCTGTCCGGTAATTATGAAATTGTGGTTGATGGAAGTTTTGAAATTGAAGTAGTTCCTGTGTCTGTTGGAGACAACGTATCTTTGGATTTAACAACAGACACTGATGGTACGTTTAAGCTTTCCTATGGAAGCGACAACGACAATTTTGAAATTTCGTTTGCTCAGGGAAGTGAAAAAACAACAACTGATGATGGAGGTGAAAGCTCAACAACGTATTGGTACGGCCCTGATGTCAGTCTGTCTCTTTCAGAAAATTCGGGATATAGCCTGTGGGAGAAAAATACATCGGCTGATGGGACTGTCACTTATAGCCAAATTACTTTGGGAAGTGATGACTACATACTGGAGAGCATAGAAAGCGGGAGCTTTTTTAATAATCTTTATATTTGTGAAGATGCATCAAATATTTTCTATGGTACGGTCAGCATTAAGTATTTATATGATAAAACTCCGCCTACAGTTACACTGACAGGTGCTGTATATGTGGATTCTGATGGAAAAGAAATAGACGATAATACTTCAAACAGTCTTGATTTGGGAAACAGCACCAGTAATATGATCCAATACACCATTACCCTGGAAGATACTGGTACAGATGGAACAGCAGTCAGCGGATTGTATGAAGATGAGGTTTGGTGGGCTTCATATTATGAGGGAGTATTATCAGCTTGGAATTCTGTATCTCCGGTGGCGTTGGAAGATGGTAAATATCAGTTTACTGCAATTATTCCGGCATATGGTACTTTATACATTAAAGCATCTGATTACGCAGGCAATATAACAATTGAAAACGCTCTTCGCTCCCTTGTGGTTGAGGATGATAAGCCTGTGGTGCATATTGCTATAGATAGCAATTCAGTTGAAGAAGGTATGGATGATAATGTCACGGGAGGGCTGGCATATAAAAATACCCACACGTTCAGCTTTATTGCATATGATGCTTTGGAAGAATATGCGGAAACTTTTGATTATTCAGGAATTCAAAAGGTTGTCTGGGTATTGAGTGGTGAAGAGGACTATTCGTATACCGATGAGGTCACGAAGACAACACCAGAAGAACTTAAGGGTGTAGCAGATGTACGAGTGGTGACAGAAACAGGCATTGACCTTCCAGACGATTTGGAAGGAACTTATACGCTGACTGTAATCGCATACGATTTCAGTGGAAACGCCTCTGAGCCTGCAACGGCGACATTGAATTTTGATAACACTGATCCCACGGCATACATTGTGATGACGGATGGAATCGAGTACGAAAACGATGGCGTCTATTATAGAGCTGATAATAGTGAGATTAAAATTACTGTTGATGATAATCTGCTGTGCGATGACAATCCCGTGAAGTATGAAATCACTGTCACCGGAGGAGAAAATGAAGAAATCACCATCAGTGGAAGCAGTAAAACAGGTATTTCTGATATTAGTAATTCCAACACTGACTGGAATAAGGAGGGAATTACAGCTGCCTCGGAGGATACTGATGAAGACGATGTATACGAAATTGTCATAACCATTACAAATGATGTGGTTTGTGATACCTTCTCAGATGGAAATGTTTACGTGACAATCTCACTCACAGACAGCGCTGAGAATAGTTCTCAGACTTTCAATAGTGTTGGTGCTGAAAGCGCACCTTCCGCCGGGGTGGTACTTGAGGATACTTCGTCAGATGATGTGAATAGCAATAAGGCTGTATTTATTCTGGATACAACTGCGCCTGAATTGACAAAAGTTTGGGACAGCACTGACAGTATCACAGATAATTATTACGCAGATGACTATGAGCTGAACGGGGAAACACAGGATGCGGTTTACTATAACAGTGAATTTACTACTTATTATGAAACAACCGAGACCAACTATGACTCTGGAAAAGTTAACGTAAACGCCTCCGCCGTTGAGACTGCAACGTCCGAGGAGGACAAAGAAACAACGCTGAAATCTGATGATTATGTTATTGATACATCTGATCAGGAGGCAGTCAGCATTACCCTGACGCCAGAGAATAATACAAAAAGTGACGTCTATATCTTCACAATTGCAGTTACCGACAAAGCGGGCAATACTTTGGAGGTAGAGAAGAGCGGACTTTCCAATGGCGCTGCTTACAATGTTATAGCATCAGAGGATGAAAAGATTGGTACTGTGGCAGTTCTGGATGCAGTGCGCGTCATCGACAACTTTGCTCCTGAAGTGGTCATGGATTATTCAAACACTATGTTTGAGGGGATTGACGGTTCTCTTTTAAACTATGATACAGAAAACGGTATCGCGTATTACAATGTGGATTTAACAGCTGTCATTACCTTCGCTGACAGCAATCTGGATACAGACCGTCTGCAGACTGGATACATCTACGCTTCCGACATTGATGACGAAATAGATACGGAGGAAATAAACAATTCCGTCAATGTTGCTAAAGGAATTGCGGAAGGTGAGTTTGAGGACGATTTTGCAAGCTATTCTGCTGAGAATGTTGACAGTGCCGCCACTCCCACGGCACAGGTAACTTATGTTATCAGTGCAGATAATACCACAGACGGATGCTATTGTTTCCAAGTTCTGGGATATGACAAAGCGGGCAACGGCCTGTCGGTGACGGATTATATGGATGCCGGAGGGGAAACAAGTAATGAGGCAACAACAGAAGCCTCAGAGCTTTACACCAGCGTATACACCAAGGTCATGGATACCATCCAGCCTACCGTGATCATGACCTACACGGAGCGGGACGCTACCTATTATTATAAGGAAGGTGTTTATTACAGCGAATCCTTCAGCGCGGAATACCTCTTTGAGGATACCAACCTGAACACGGACTACATGTATGACGGTAGTGGCGCGGTTTATACCTATGGCGTTGATGAAGCGGACGAAATCGATCTGACAAAGTCAGGCGAAATGGTGTTGGATGAAAACAATGAGGAAACCAGCACGTACATCGTGACGCAGACCGTGGATACAGACGAAAATGATGACGGCGTATATTACTTCACCGTATCCGGCATGGATTGGGCGGGCAATCCGGTATATGTGTATGAGGAGCAGATAACGTCGGCGGAAGAGGATCACACTATCGTTTCAGATGATGATACCACAACCGTAGATAACAACGGTACTTACTCCACCTATACCGGTGACAGCAAGATCCTTGATAACACGGCACCGGAAGTGGTGATCACCTATACCGCCACGGACAATGAAGACGATTGCTATGATGACAGTGACATCGCTTATTACAATCTGGACTTCACGGCCACCTATACCTTTACGGACTACAGTCTGGATTATAACAAGCTGTTCACCAATTACAGCCACGATGGCGAGGATCAGGCGGACGAATACGATTGTCTGGCGGAAACCATCAAGTCCCAGACAAGTACGTCGACCACCGCAAAAATGACCACAAGCTATACCATCGAGGCGGATGATATCAGCGAGCTGGCGGACGGCCATGACAATGACGGCACCTATTTATTTAAAGTTTACGGGGAGGATAAGGCCGGCAACGGACTGATTGTCACCGAGTATTTGACCTCCGGTACCGCGGGAGATTCCTATACCTCCGGCACGGAGACGGTTCACAATGGGGACAATCCCTACACGGGTTATTATTCCAAGGTTATGGATACCATCCAGCCCACCGTAACTATCACCTACACGGAGCGGGAGGATACTTATTATTATGAAGAGGGCGCGTACTACAATGTAGATTTCAACGCGTTCCTGACCTTCGCGGACACCAACCTGAATATGGACTATGTGGGCAGCGGTTACACCTTCACCCAGATCGGCGATGGGGAGGTCTCGGAGCCGACGTCCGCGACAGTAGATAATGTGATTACATGGACCGTTACCACCGGAACCGGTGACGGGCAGTATAAGTTTACCGTGTCCGGCAAGGACTGGGCGGGCAACCCGGTGTACGTTTATGAGGAGCAGATCAACGGCTATGACAGTGGGCAGAGCAACGCCGTGAGAGAGGCCTCCACGGAAGTCTCTTCGGCGAAGGTATATTCCTCCTACACCACCCTGGGCAAGATCATGGATACCGTGGCGCCCACGCTGGATATTGCCTACACGGCACTGAGCGATGATTATTATTATGACGACAGCGAGGCGCTGGACGGCAGTGAGATCAACGCTTATTACAATAAGGCCATCACGACCACCTATACCTTCAATGACGAGAGCGGCCTGGATTACAGCAAGATTTTTGCGGGGCGCGCCTTTGAGGCGGATGAGAGCCTTGAGACTGTGGACGCGGCTTTGGCAGTAACAGCCATCGGCTCCACACAGGCGGATATGGCGGATGGAAGCGATGTGGTGAAGAGCTGGACCATTCCGGCGTCGGAGTCCTACAACGGCATCTATCATTATCTGGCTTACGGCGAGGATAAGGCCGGCAACACACTGGTCATCACCGAGAACGGCCTGATGGGCGGCGAGAGCATGACCACAGAGGATTGCGGCACCACTTATACGGCCCAGGGAAAGGTGCTCGATACCGTATCGCCAGTGTATACCTCCGCCATGCTTCCGGATCTGGATCTGGAAACGAACCCTGATACGGTGGATGAGCTGTTCTCCGCATATTACAATCAGGATGTGAAGGCGCAGTTTACCGTTGAGGATACCAATATCGACACAGGTCTTGTGAATGTGGCGGTGACCTCCTTTGCGGGAGAAGTAGAGGATTATTACAATTATGTACCGACCTGGGCGGACATCACTCTGACCAAGACCACCCAGTACGCAACCACTCAGGTTTATACCACGGATACGGTATCTGTGGACGGCGTATACCGCTTCGAGATCAGCGGCCGCGACAAGGCGGGCAACCTGCTGGTGCAGAGCGAGGCGGAGGAAGCCAAGGCAGACACCTATCTGGAAACTTTGAAGGTGACCGACGGCCCTTACTGGACCTACAATAAGGTCCGCGATACAGTAGCGCCGGTTCTGGATCTGAGTATTCTGGCGGGAACCATGGAAATCTTTGCCGCAAGGCTCAGTCTTTCCTCCGGCGTACAGTCCGGGGAGACCACGCTGGCGGTAACAAAGAATATGCCTTACCAGAGTGAAAGCACTGGCAGCGCCAGCATTTTGACCTCAGACATGTCGCCTACTTCCATTGCCTACACCTTTAAGACAACGGGAGCGGGAACAGATCCGACCAACACCAATATGACCAGAACCTATGGAACTCTGGGCACCACAGCCAGCGATTCCAGCGGATGGAGCGTCAACAACGCGGTTTCCTCCATCACCTTTGACGGACAGCAGACAGTGGAAATCACCCTGCTGAGCGTAAAAGACCGTGCGGGCAATGAGGTCATTGCCTCTGTTTCCACCGGCTCCTACTATAACGGCTCTGTGATTAACAAGTTGTATCTGGATGTGCAGGCGCCCGGCGGCGACGGTGTGGGCGCGGTAGTAGACCTGTCCTACCCGAGCTCCTATTCTACAGTGATTACAGGTGCGGGACCTGTGGGCAATCCGCTCTACAATGGCTCCATTCAGATTACGGCTACTGTGGAGGATCCCTATGGAAACGCGGATACCCAGTACGCTTCCTCCGGTCTGTACCGGGTGTACTTTGAGGTACTGGTGAATGGCGTCGCCGTGGATCCGGGGCTGGTCAGCGCCAGCGGCAGCGGTACCACCGGAAGTGAAGGCTCGGTTGACTATATTGACTACGGCACCTCAGGCGTGGGAACGGATTTCGCTTCTGATACGTCCGAGCTCAATGAAAAGCTGACCTATTCCGATACCATTACGTTTACCTTCAATCCGGATGGAACGGTATTTAACAACAATAACATCGAGCTGCGGGTGTGGGTGGAGGATAACTCCGGAAACGGCGGCACCACTTACGACTCCAACAGCAGTAAAAATGTCTATGCCTTCGGTATGGATGTGACTGTCCCGCTGATCACGGTCAGCTATGACAACAATGACGCTCAGAATGAGTTCTATTTCAAGGAGACCAGAACGGCCACTGTGGTAGTAACAGAGAGAAACTTTGATCCCGATACCACCTACATTGAGACCGAGTCCGCGGCTGTAATCAGCGGCTGGACCTATACCTCGGGCTCCGAGAGCAACCATGACGATGATACCTGGACGGCCACCGTCAGCTATGTCGTGGACAATGATTATACCTTTACGGCAGACACTACAGACCGGGCAGGCTGGAGCAACAGCGGAATCGATTACGGCAGCAGCGTAGCACCGGAGTCCTTCACCCTGGATATGACCAACCCTGTGATTTATGTGGTCTTTGACAACAATGACGCCCTGAACGGCAACTATTATCTGGCGGCAAGGACGGCGACTATCACCATCGAGGAGCACAATTTCCGCTCCGCGGAAGCCATTGTGGCCATCGCCAAATATGTATCCGACTCCGTTATGACCGCGGCGGCCGGTGTGCCCTCCGAGGGCGGCTGGAGCACCAGCGGCGACACCAGCACGGCTCAGGTGTACTTTGGAGACGACGGCTACTACACCATGACGGTGGATTATACTGACCTGGCGGGCAACCCGGCGGTGCAGGTGGTGGTGGATCCCTTTACCATTGACCTGACGGCTCCTACAGTGGACATCACCGCAGGCGGACTGGCGGATCAGACGATCTTCGGCCCGGACAGCGAAATTAATATCAACGTGGCAGACTGGTTTGATGATACCAACATCGACCCCAGCGCGGGCGTGACCTTCGAGCTGGAGAAGGTGGTGTGGAATACTGACAGCAAGGATATCTCCTCCGGAGAGAGAAATGAGGAGGTCAGTGCCTTTGCGTCCTCAACGGTAACCGGCAATTACAGTGAACTGCGCTACCTGGTGGGTGAAACGGACAGCTACACCGGAACTGACAGCTATTCCTGGTATCAGATTACTGATACCTCCGAGAGCGTGGACGGCCTTTACCGGCTGACAATCTACGCCACTGATCTGGCGGGCAACCCCAGTCAGGATACGGTCACATTTATCATAAACCGCTATGACTCCGTATATATGGTAGACAGCGGAACCAGCGGCAGTGTGCTGACCTCGGTGGGCAACACCTACATTCAGGATGTGGAAGGCGGATTGGTGATTTACGAGTACAGTCTGGACGTGCTGTCCGATGGACTGATTGACCTGTACATCAATGGAATTCATTCCAGAATCCGCGCCGCAGAGACGAACACTGTGGAGACGGAGAACGGAAGCTACACCACAGCGGTCTACACCTCCGATGAAGGGGAGGAATACGAGCTGATTTACACAGAGGAAGTGGTCTGGACATGGAACTCCGATTCCTACGATGAAAATAAGACCACCGACGGCGGCAGCGAGACCTTCGGCTGGGTGCTCAGGACCTATCAGCTGGGCGCGGAGGCCTTCAAGGATGACAGCGGCCAGTATGTAAACGGTCAGTATGAGCTCCGCCTGTACTCCATGGACGCCACAGGCAATGAGATGTGGAATTACAGAACTCTGGACAACGCTGATGTAAACGGTGTTCAGAGCCGTGCCATCAGCCTGGTATTCAACATCGATATGGAGGACCCGGTTATAGCCATCCAGGGCATTACTCAGGATGAGATTTACGATGAGGAATACAAGGAAGTAACCATTACCTACAATGACAACGACAGTATGATATGGCTGGGCGTTCTGGTCACCACCAATGAACTGAGCATTGGAGCGGCGGACAGAAGCAGCTATGGCGATATGCAGGTCAACGGCGTTACCAGCCGTCTGGAGTACTACAGCATCCTGTTCGCGGCAACCTACACGGCAGAGAATGGCACGGAATACTACAGCGGCGTGTACCAGTTGAATGCGGATGGCAGCTACAGCAACGTGGCAGTAAATGGAGATGGGGTAAAGACCCTGACCGATGAGGAGCTTTCCGGAAGCGTATATTCTGTATCCGATGTCTCCGATCTGACGATAGTTTACATGATGGCGGACGAGGACGGCTCAGGAAGCTCGCAGCTGTGCCCGGTTCTGGTGTACGCAATGTCCCCGCTGAATCTGGACTCCGGCGCTTCTGAGGAAAGCGGTGACGGACTTTTCAGATATGTGCTGAGAGTGGACGAAGATAAAAATAATGCCATATACATCAGAGTAGCGGCAGGCGATGAAGCCGGCAACAGGACGGATGTGACGGAGGATACGTCCATCGGACATACCAACCATACCGTGACGGTATACTCCTTCCGTGTAACAACCGCGTGGTACTCCTTCATCTTCGATATGGGCTTTGACAGTCCTCTTCAGGCGCTGCTGGTCTTCGGCGGTGGTGCGATGGTTGTGATCTTTGCGGTCACGCTGGCTATCACTGCAATCCGCAGAAGAAGATTGCTGGTCGCAGGAAAGAAGAAGGATTCAGAGGAAGATGAAGAACAAAAGAAAGAAAGGTAAAGGGCATGAGTGACGAGAGATACAACAGCATCCTGACCGCGGAGGACTGTAATACTGACGTCAACGCTGAAACTGGCGTGCTTGATCAGAGTATGCTCAGTTCCGGGCAGCCTGACAACTGCGGGGAGACCACTCTGCTGAGCCAGAACATGTATGGAGATTATTACAGCTATGGTGAGCAGCAGCAGGTGACCTCCCAGCTGGGCCCGAAGGACCAGCTGATCAGACTCAATACCGGTGAAATATTTGAGATTCAGCCCAACGCAGTTCTGAATATGGGGCGCATCCCCACCAACCAGATCTGCGTGCTGAATAATCCGTCGGTCAGCGGGCTTCATGCCCAGCTGATCAGCACCGGCGCGATGTGTATGATCAGCGACAACCGTTCCACCAACGGGACCTTTGTCAATGACGACAGGCTGATGCCCAGCGTCATGACAGCGTTGAACAGCGGTGATTATGTCACCCTGGGGAATGAGATTTTCCAGTATTGGAGAACATGATACTATTCACAGACGGCTTGAATAGAAATCTATCGAAGCGGGAAGGGCGGATTTACTTTAAAGATGAACGACACATGTCCGAATTGTTTTAAAAGCAGAGTGCTTGGAGGCGTTTGCCCTTCCTGCGGATTTGTACCGGAAATGGAGCCGGAGAGGAAGCTGGCGCTGCCTTATTTTCATATTCTGAAAAATCAGTATGTGACCGGCAAGGTCCTGGGGGTAGGGGCTTCGGCATCACCTACACGGCCCTGGATGTGGGCAGGAACAGCCTTTGTTGTATTAAGGAATACTGTCCCTCGGAGTACGTGGCGGGCAGATACAACGACGGAAGCCTGATGCTGCACAGCTCCGGGGATACCAGAGAGTTTGAGTTGGGGGAGGATCACTTCCTGACAGAGGCGGAGATCCTGGATGAATTAAAAAAGAACGCCACGGTGGTCCACGCCTGGGATAGTTTCGAGGAGAACGGCACAGCCTATTATGTGATGGAGCTTCTGAAGGGGGAAAACCTGAAGCAGTACAGTAAGGATCACTCCGGACAGGCGGTTCGGGCGGTGGCACTGCAGATGCTGATGGTGATCGGCAACGCCCTGGGGGAGATTCACAGATATGGTCTGCTCCACGGCGATATCAGTCCGGAAAATATCATTCTGACGGAGAGCGGGGATATGAAGCTCATTGACTTTGGCACAGCCAAGGCCATCGGCCATTCCCAGCCTTCCCCCGATGATAAGGTTTATCTGAAGCCTGGCTATGCTCCTCCGGAGCTTTACACCCTGGAAAACCGCCAGGGCCCCTGGTGCGACGTCTATTCACTGGCGGCATCTTACTATGTACTGGTGTCCGGCGTCAAGGTGGTGGACGCGGCCAGCCGGATGAAAGGGACGGCCTGTCCCAGCTTATATGGAATGGACACAGGTATTTCCAGAGAGCTATCGGATGTGATCGACCACGCGCTGGCACTGAACTACCGGGAGAGGTACCAGTCCATGCAGGAGTTTCTGCAGGACGTGGGCGAGGTGACCAGAGAGACCGATCTGGAGACCATGGAGCAGGATGTCAGTTCGGAGACTACGCTGCTGTCCCAGAGCGTGCTCAGCCGCATGAAGCAGGAGGCGGAGATTGTATCACAGAATCAGAAGGGTTCCGGCGGCTTCTGGGGCAGGAAGGTCAGGACGCTGCAGTATCTGGAGCTTCTGGAGAACGGCAGGGCGATCCGCCACTGGAACCTGACCACTGACAGAATGATGTCCATGGGCAGACACCCGGACAGCGATATTATGACTCCCGCCCACAATATGATCAGCCGCCGCCACTGCCGGATTGGATATTTCTCCCAGCGCAGACAGTTTATCCTGGAGGACGCCGGTTCCAAGTATGGCACCTTCCTGGCCAACGGCATGCGGCTGCAGCCGGGAATGAGCTATCCGCTCAGGGCCGGGGATCAGTTTTACCTGTTTGAGCGGAGATTTACATTTAGGGTGGTGAGCGAGTGATGATGAGAAGAGGCCGTGGACAATACGCAAATACAGAAAAACAGGGAATACCGGCCAGGGAACAAGTGACAGGAGTTCTGAGCCAGAGGGATCTGGAGGAGCTTACCATCGCAGCCGCGAAACTCACACAACCCATATTGGAAAAAACGCTGACACTGGAGCCGGATTTCTCCGCGGAAATGGAAATGGCGATGCTTCAGTTTGAGGAGTCTGCGGAAAAGGCCCCGGTTAAGACGGAGATGACTCGGCCTGTGGAGCCGGTGGATATTCCGGCGAATTCCGGGCCGGCAGATTTCGCCAGGGCTGCCTCCTCCACCGCGCTGGGCACCAGAAGCTATCAGCAGGACTGTGTCCGTGTCCGTGTGGAGAGGGCGCAGGGCAGCAATGAGATGGTACGTGTGCTTGGGGCTCTCTGCGACGGTATGGGAGGACTGGAAGGCGGCGAGTATGCCAGCCGGATGGCCGCGGAGGGTATCCTTGAGAGCTTTTCTTCCATTGAGGAGGAAGACAGCGAGGCTTATTCGGAGGCGATCAGGAGAATTAGCAGAGAGGTTTACAGTCTCAGTGATCAGGATGGCCGCCGGATGCAGTGCGGCACTACCCTGACATGCATGCTGCTTCGGGGAAATCAGCTCAGATGGTTTTCCGTGGGGGACAGCCGGATTTATCTGTTTCACAGGAACCGGATCTGGCAGCTGAACCGGGATCACAATTACGCCAGCGTGGTGAGCGAGCAGCTTCGGAGCGGCAATATGCACCCGGGTCAGATTGATACCGGGGAAAAGCCGGAGGCGCTGGCCAGCTATGTAGGAATGGAGGAGGTCAGCATCATCGACCACAGCAGGGCTCCCATCCTGCTGGAGCCGGGGGATGTGGTGATCCAGTGCAGCGACGGCCTCTACCGGTCGCTGACCGATGAGGAGATTGCCCAGATTCTGATGCAGATTCCGGATGTAAACGGCGCGGCCCAGGCGCTGACAGCCACCGCCGTGGCAATTCCTGGCCCTCACGACAATACGTCCGTCCTTCTGACCCAGTATCTGGGGATAAAACGGCAGTAGAAGATTTACAAAGTATATAAAGAGACGGCAGGTCATATGTCTCATTATATAAAATAATTTTTCAGGAGGAATAAAAATGAATGTAGTACAATGCCCGAATGGCCACTATTATGATGCGGACCGATTTGGAAACAACTGCCCACAGTGCGCTGACCAGGCAATCACGTCCGGAGACGCCACCATGGCTTTGAACCCGTCCGCACCCGCGGCGCCGTCTCAGGAATATTATTCTTATGAGGCTCCTAATGTAAGCTCTTACGACCAGACCGTTCCGGTCAGCGCAAGCAGCGGATTTTCCGGCACGGACGCCACTGTTCCGGTGAAGGCGCAGACACCACCGAGGCCGGCTCCGGCGCCCGCACCTGCTCCGACCCCTGCACCTGCACCGAAGGGTGAGCCCGTGGACAATGAGAAGACGGTTGGCGTGAAACTCTGGAACGTAAAGAAGGACGACGAGGAGGAGACCACTGTATCCAAGGAGCCCCCGGTAGCGCCGGTTGTGGGCTGGCTGGTATGCGTGAAGGGCAATAATCTGGGAAGAGATTACAGGATCGTGGCAGGCAGGAACTTTGTAGGCCGCGGCGATAAGATGGATATCTGCATCAAGGGCGACACCAGCGTATCCCGCACTTCTCATGCGGTTGTGGTTTATGATCCCAAGAGTAATGTATTTCTGGCTCAGCCCGGCGACGCCAAGGAGCTCTTCTACATCAACGACGCTCTGGTGTTGTCTCCCACCCAGATGAAGCCCATGGACAGAATCAGTGTAGGCGAGACGACCCTAGTGTTCGTACCGCTGTGCGGCGAGGGCTTCCAGTGGAGCAATGAGATTGAGAAATAGGGAAGCCAAAAACATACTTTTTCAAACGAATGAGGGAAACATACTATGATAAAAAGAATTGACCATAAGGAAAAAGCGAAATCAAGATTAAAGGTTTCCAGATCCGGCATGATCGGCGCGAATGTGTTGTCAGGCTTTCTGGATGGGGCCAGTACCACGGTGGTAAATTCCGTGACTTCCGCCTTTAATTTCACTGTTGTCACCACAGCCCTGGGCGGTGTGGGCGCGGTGGTTGGCATTGCAACGACCCTTTTGAACGGGGGCGACATTGAGGACGCGCTGGGAGCCATCATCGGTTCCGTGGGCGGTCTGGCTATTCTGCCGCTTCTGCTTTTAGCGATTATCAATGTGTTTATGACCAATGCGGTGTCCGGAATTGCCATTGTAGGAAACAGGCGGTATTATCTGTATACGGTAAAGCATGGTTTAAACCCCGGAATTGCGATTACGCTGGACGGATTTAACGATTTCTGGAATGTGATGCTGACCTTCGGCCTGAGAGCCCTGATCATTCTGCTGTATCAGGCTCCCGGCTGGCTGCTTGTCATTCTGGGCATCTTCCTGTGCGCGGGCGGCACCACTGTTGGCGCCGGCATGTTTGTAATAGCTATCGGCGCTTTGGAAATCTTCATCGCGGGCTGGTTTGGCAATTTGCAGCTGTGGTGCGTGGAGTGGATCAAGTCTGACAGACCGGAGCTGACCCCCTCTCAGGTAATCGCGGAGAGCAAGAAGTGCACCAAGAGCCATATCGGAGATCTGCTGGTATTTGAACTTTCCTGGATTCCGTGGAACCTGCTGAACAGGGTGACAAGCGGTCTGGTGGGACTGTTCTATTCCACACCTTACCGCCGCGAGGCTTCCGCTCTGGTTTATCAGGAGCTGAAGGGCGAGGGTGTGTCCATGAATTCCATTGAGGAGTCCGGCCATGTGATGACCGGCGGCTCTTTGGGACATGACACGACAACGGACGCTGTGGAGGTTGGCATCGTGATCGGCACCAGAGGCTGCTTCGCCGGACAGAGCGTGGAACTGGTTCCCGGACTTCCCGTAGTGGTCGGCAGAGCGGATAACGCGAATGTTCGTATCGCGGGCGCGGGCTCTGAGAGCGTCAGCGGACAGCACTGCACTATTCGTTTCGTCCGTGAGAAGAATGTCTTTGAAGTGACTGACACCTCCAGCAACGGCACCTTCGTGAACGGCAAGCGCCTGCAGAAGGGCCTGGTCAGCATTGTTCCCTGCGGAGCGGAGCTGACTCTGGCGGATGACAGAAACAAGTTAAAGCTTGACAAAACTGTAAAGAGATAAGATTTAAGGAACTGGCTGTTCGAGGCGGGAACAGGACCCTTGCGGCCCTGTTTTCCGTCCGGGCAGTTTTTTTATTTTGAGGGTGAGAAAATGCGCAGGCTTTGTACAATTTTGCTGATGATTCTTTCGATATTGTTGGTTTCCGGCTGTTCGCTGAACCGAGGCTCGGAGGAGGAGATTTCCGAGGCGGTTGAGGTGAATCCCAATGAATATGAGATTTATATCGGGGAGAAGGCGAAGCTTCCGGCAGCCTACGGGGATTTGGGATCGTGGGCTTCTTCGGATGAGTCGGTGGTAACTGTCACCGCGGAGGGCGTGATTACTGGCGTCAGCGCCGGGGAAGCGGATATCACGGAGACCCTGTCGGGGGAGACATCGTCGTCAGGAGGATTGGGCAGTCTACTGGGAGGACTTCTGGGCGGCCTTCAGGATGGATGGCATGAGTTTGCCTCCGGCCTTGACAGCCGGGTTGAGGAGTGGAGGAGCCGGATCTTTGGAGCCTTTGGCTCAAATGAGGATTCTGTCACGACAGCCGCTTCTGATGGGGGCGGGGATTTGGCGGAGGCTTCCGGCCAAAATGAAGCTTCGGGTTTTGCGGACGGCGTTGCCATGACTTACCATGTCCGTGTACTGGACGGGGAGGTCACTGTGAGCCAAGAAAGCGAAACGGGAGATTCGCAGGGCTCCTCAGGGAAGGAGTATACGGTTTCCTTTGATACCGATGGCGGGACCGGGATTGATCCTGTTACGGTGGCGGAGGGAGGCACCATAGAAGCACCGGAGGACCCGGAGAAGAGCGGCTTTATTTTCGTGGGCTGGTATGACGGGCCGGACGATGCCTCCTATGTGATTTTTGAAAACCTGACGGTGACAGAGGACATCACCCTGTACGCGAAATGGGTCGAGGACAATCCTCAGGCGCTGAACGCGGAATATGTCGCGTCCCAGCTGCGGATCTCCTATCAGCAGGGAGATTATGCGGAGAATGTGACGGGAAATATCACTTTGCAGACAGCGGTCGATGGCTTGGAGGATATTTTCGTCAGCTGGAGCAGTTCTGATGAGAGTGTGATCGCGGCGGATGGGACGGTATATCGGCCGGCCAACGCGGACGCACAGGTGACCATGACTGCGACAGTGACTTGTGGGGAAGAGACGGCCCAGGCCGCCTTTGAGCTGACGGTGATTCATCTGGACAACCGTTCAGAGGAGGAAATTGGAAATTACTCAGTGCTGGATATTCAGCAGATGAATGATTACGGCGCTGAGATTATATATAATGAGGAGCAGACTCAGGTCACCTCTATTGACGGACAGTATTCGGATATCATTGTGGAAAATTCGGATGACGCGCTGGATTCCCTCCAGAGCATTCATTCCATTCTGGGAATCAGGGACGCTTATTCGGAGCTGGACCTGATGGCAATCGCTTCCGATGAGTATGGGTCTTCCTATGTGTATACGCAGGTGAATAACGGATATGAGGTGTATGGCTACAGCGTGACGGCTTGTGTGGACAGCGAGGGCGTCACCAGCTCTCTGGCCTCCAGCCTTCTTGCAACAGAGACCTTTGGAAATGTGAATTTTGACTATGCGCTGAATCAGGAGACGGCGGAGGCAGCGGCGCTTGCGCAGTATGATGAGGGCTGCACCGTGGTATCGGAAAATACGGTGATGTACATTTACGCTCTCTGGGACTATGAGACAAACCCGATTCTGGTGTACTGCGTCAACGTGACAGGAACCAGCGGGGGTACATATCATGATGATTCTGTGTATGTGAATGCGGACACCGGGGAGGTTGTGCACACCGGCTCCAACCTGCTTGACGCCTCCTCCCAGACCGGCAGCGGCACGAACGAGGAGGGGAAAAGTGTCTCCTTCCCGGTGGCTTTTACCTGGACGGACTGGTATTTTTATTATATGCAGGATCTGGACAGGGATATCCAGATGTATTCGCAGACCCTGGGGATTAATTTCTGGGTGGGAAGTGAGCTCAACCGGTGGACGGATGAGACTGCGGTGTCCGCTTATACGAATATGATTAAGACCTATGACTGGTACAAGAATACCCTGAACCGGGATTCTGTGGATGGCAACGGCATGAAGGTCAATGTGATTGTCCATGACAGCGCCACCTATAATAACGCTTACTGGAGTTCGTCGACCAACGATATGCATTTTTGTGATAATGCCCCGGGGTCAACTCTTACCGCAACGACCGCCAATGCGCTGGACGCCATCGCTCACGAGTATACACATGGTGTATATCAGTATATTGTGGGCAGAAATTACGGATATGACGATGGCACCTATATTGGGGCGATTCAGGAGGGATATTCGGATATTTTCGGCTGCCTTGTGGAAGGAGACTGGGAGGTCGGGGAGGACTGGAAGACGATTCGAAGCGCTTCCGACCCGGAATCCTTAAGCTGTCCGGACAGGCTGAGCAGTCAGTATTACTCCACCAGCAACTCCGGAGATACTCGGGGACACACCAACGCCACTATCGTATCCCATGCGGCTTACCTGATGTACAGCAATGGGATGAGCAAAAATACTCTGGCGAAGCTGTGGTATACCTCCATGAGGGTCAGCGGCTATTCAGCGAACTCAGATTTTTATGACGTCAGGGTGGCTGTACTGAAGGCCGCCAAAAACATGGGCTTAAGTTCGGAAGAGGTCAAAATCATCAAAAACGCCTTTGATGAGGTGGAGGTCTATGACCGGGGCACCCTGAAGGGCAGCGTGAAGAACACTGACGGCGGTAGTATCAACACCGCGCTGATATCTATTTACAGCGAGGATACTTCGGAGGAAAGAACGGTTCTGACAGATTCTGAGGGAAATTTCAGCGTGGACATTGACAGCGGCACTTACGTGGTAAAGGTGACCGCCGAGGATTATGTGGAGTACAGCACTCAGGTGACGATTGTGAGAAATCAGACCCAGACCCTGAATGTGACTCTGGTCAGGGAGGGAGTCGGCACTGTGTCCGGCAGCATTGTCAGCGCCACTACTGCAATGCCTCTGGAGGGTGTGACCATGGTGATCCGGGAGGGCTACAACACCACCGAGGGCGATGTGGTTGCCTCTCTGCTTACAGATTCCAACGGCAATTATTCCGTCACATTGGACGCCGGTTATTATACCTTCGCGCTTCAGCTGGAGAATTATTCCGACACCTCGATGAATGTGCAGGTCCAGGACGGGGAGACGACCACGGCCAACGGCACCATGTCCCCCAATATGTCAAGCGACGTGTACCGGGTGGTCCTGACCTGGGGCATCCTTCCCACGGATCTGGATTCTCATCTGACAGGGACTGCCGGGGATGGGACAGGCTTCCACATTTATTATTCAGATAAATATGCCGTCAACTCAGAAAACGTGGAGATTGGCAATCTGGATGTGGACGACACCATGTGCTATGGCCCGGAAACCATTACCTTCTACGTGGATACAGACGGCAGCTATTATTATTACGTATATAAATTTTCCTTCCTGGGTTACTTGTCTCTTTCTGAGGCGAACGTGAAGGTTTACTGCGGCGACGTCCTGATCGGCGATTATGATATGGATCCCACCCGGGACGCCTCCTGCTCGTACTGGAATGTGTTCAAAATCGTGAACGGCATTTATTCTACGGTGGATACGGTGACGGCCAGCGCGGTTGTGGGGTAGGAGCTTTCAACTGGCGTTTTACTCTGCTGCGCCGGTGACAGCGAATGGGGGCAGCAGGATGACTGAGGAGAAATATGAAATTTAAAAGAACCGCTGCCCTTGTTATATGCGTTATTGCGCTGGGAAATCTGTCAGCGTGTGGAAGCGCGTATTTTTCAGATGGCAATACGCTCAGAGATATTGTTGATTATTTTGATCATTTAAAAAATCTGGTTGAAGAGAATGCCGGCCGCATTGACGGTTCTTCAAATGAATATTCAGAAGAGGAAACGGATACTGGCGCGGAAGCCGACATGGAAGCCTCTTTGGAAAATTATGAAAATGTGAATGCATCTATTATCGACGTTTCTTCTTCGGATGATTATGAAAATCTGGATACGGAAGAAAAAGCTGACCGGATACTCGATGTTCTGGAAACGCTGGCGGACGAAGGCGAAGTGGCGGCTGATTCTATAGGATACGATGAAGAAGCTCAACTTATTTACTACACATATGCGGATGGAACATGTGGCGGCGTTATGCTGGAGGAGTTTGCCGAAGGGACAAGCGGTACCGGAACGGCTTCGTATGAGACTTATTATTGGGAGAACGGTAAGGATGTCTTTCCGGTGCTTCCGGAATTTAATACTGTACTCTATCCTTATGAAGAACAGGGGCTGGCAGCCCTCATAGTATGTAATTTTGGAGATGATGAAGACTTTGATGGTTTTGTAACGTTATCTGAGAAAGCGCAGGAGGGATGGAGTGAAGCATACCTGACCACAGTTCTGGTAACAGAGGACACAGTTTCCTTTTATCGCACCGGCCTGAGCGACTATGATCTGATCTGCATTCAGGAGCATGGATTAATATATGAAGATCAGACGTTCATTATGCTTCAGGAAACAATAGACTGGGCAAATTATTTGGCAAAAGAGGCAGGCATGGCATTTACATATGAAGGAACTGTGATAGTACGGGATTTACAGGAAAACCGGCTCGCCATGATCATGCCGGAAGGGGATAATCAGTTTCATTATTGTCTGATGCCCGAATTCTTTTCCTATTATTATGGAAATGATGCTTTGAAAGATACGATTGTCTGGCTTGGTTGCTGTGACGGATTCCGCAATGACACGCTGGTGGAGGCAATAGCGGATTGCGGAGCAAAAGCGGTCCTGGCCTGCACAGAATCCGTCAGCACAGGATATAACTTTTTAATGCAGGACGCGTTTGTGTATATGCTGTTATATGGAAACACTGTGGAAGAAGCGCTCAACTTTGGAAAGAGTGTGTGGGGAGACAATGATCAGATTTATCGTGAAACCTATGAGGGAACAGAAGATGATACACCATCAGAAATCCGGTATTATAATGGCGGGGACGAAGTGCTTGTTACGCTGACGCAGGAGGCTCTGGAGGAGCTTCAAAGCAGAGAGACCGGCAGTGAGGAGCAGGAGGAGAGCGATAACGGAGCGGTTGTTGACGGGGTTAATCTGATCGGAACGTGGGAGGCGGATTATAACCGGATGTTGGAAATTAATCAGGTGAGTTACTGGTATGAGTTTGGCAGTTCATATCGATATGGAAATGGCATGTCTTTTGGAGCAGATGGGACTTTTTCGTACTGGATAGGTTTTTATGGCGGAGAGGGAACGTGGAGAATAGAAGAGAATCAGATTGTTTTCTGGATAGAGAGATATGAAGATGGCATTGAAGAAACAGGTGTCCTGACTATTGACAGTGATGGAAATTTGCTGATGGATTTCGGTGATATGGCTGTCATCGACAGCGATGGGAATATTACATATTGTGATTATACGAATTACACGATTGTCTGGAAAAAAACGGCCTTGGCGACAGCTCCGGAGGAAGAAACCTTATGGGAGATTCTTGAGACATATACGGACGAGACAGTATTGACTTTTATATATGACGATTTTGACGGCAATGGTGTTTATGAGGCCTTTGCTTTTTGCGGCGAGGAAAATGAGGATCAGATATATATCGGTGTTTTGTATTTTATCACGGAGAACGGGGTTACGGCTCTGCGTGAAAGGGATGGATACTGGACGATGGGGGATGTGATTTACTTTGAAGATTCCAGGATTGTATCTATTTCAGAATATTTTACGACAGGAAGTCTGGGCTATTATTATCGGGTCAACGGAGAAGAAGTGATTGAACTGGCGGTTTCCGGGAAAGCGGGGACACTGTATGAGGATGAGAAAGGAAGAATCAGCATGACAGATTCACGGTATGACGCGTTTATCGATGGAACAGGCCGTACATGGAACGTTTATTATTTTTACTGGGATAATGACCTTAAAGAATTAATGGAGTATGGGGGAACCCTGATATCTGAAAATGAATTTCTGGTGTATGAAGGAGCCGAGGACATTCTGGAAGCGATAAAAGGAGATGGCTACAGGATAACTTCCATTTATTTAAGGAAGAATGGAATTATTAACATCAATGGGAGTGATGGGGAAAGAAATGTGAACGTGCGAGTGAAATATGAAAATGGGGCAGTGGAAGTCTATCCGTTAGAGAATGGCTATGGCTACTATGAGGAAGGAATTATTTATGAAGCGATGCTCCCGGAGATAGCGACTTATTGATCAGTTTTATGGAGGGATACAGGATATTATAGTAATAATCAGGTTTACAGGAAGCTTTTGAAATGTAATGAGAGGGACAGTAGATGAAAAACAAAGGAAGGGTTTTGACAGCTATACTGATTTTAACAGTGGGTTTGCTTATAGGATGCGGATCATCCTCTGATTTAAGTGATTCCGTAAATCAGATTTATTCCCTGATTACGGAATTGTCAGAAGAGGATGAGAGCGAGGTGGCGGTAGCGGGACAGGATGAGCCGTCTGACGAGGCGGCGGTAGTGAGCCAGAATGAGCCGTATAGCGAGGATAATGTTGAAGAGGAAAATATTGACAGTGTCGAATATGGCGGCATTCTGGGCTGGGTTGTCAATGTGGAAAATGAGGATGAAAAGATTGAGGGCGCAGAGGTTACAGCAGTAAGCACGGCTACCGGTGAAACAGAAACTATAACGACAGATTCGTCCGGGTATTTTGAACTTATTTTGGCAGAGGGGAAATATACCCTGACAGTCACCACTCAGGGCTATGAGGATTACATCTGGCCTGATGGGAACGATTTCCAGAATCCGGTTGTTGTAACGAATGAGGGAGTAAATTATCTGGACGACTGGATTAAAATGACGCCAGTGAAAATGTCGCGGAAAAATTATTATGATTCGGAAGGCACGCTTGTTTATTATGAAGTATATGCGTACTATGACAACGGACTTCTCTGCAGTTCCACGCTTTATCAGGTTTATTACTCATCTTTTTCTGAAGGGTATTATTCGAGCGGGGAATATACTTTTCTGTATTTGTATGATGAAGACTGGAATATGACGGACATTGTTCTGGACGCGCTCACGATCAGCGACTGGTTTGATGAAAGCACGGGTGAAATCATTTTGGGTTATGAATATGACGCGGAGGGCAAATCAACGAAGATCTTTATATATCCGGAGACTGAGAGCATTGAGCAGGAAAAATTCGGGGTAGATTCCTCAAAAACAGAAGAGATTTATGAGGATTATCCGGTTGTCACTACTGAAGTAAGCAGCGGATGGGCCGCCGCGTATCTGAAAGATATTTTTGCGGGCGATGAGCCGACGGATATGACGGAATGCAGGTTGATTTACGTAAATGACGACATGGTTCCCGAGATCTGGATGGATTATGGATACGGTTATGCGGGAGCCGAGGTTTACACTCAGAACGGAAACAGTACAGACTGCGTTTATTTTGACCATGGCTACGCTGAATGGATAGAGAAGGAAAACCTGCTGTGGACAGGCGGCGGTAGTATGGATGAATATTACGATAATGTTTATCAGATACAGGACGGAGAATTTGTATCAATAGGCTCAGGCGTCTATGGCGCGGCGGATAATGCCAATGTTCAGTATGATGAGCAGGGATATCCTTTGTATGATTATTATTGGAATGGCGTTGAGGTAACAGAGGAAGAATATGAGGGAGCATTGAGCAGCGTTTTTGACGAGACCAAAGCGGAGAGCAGTTATCAGAATATATATACTTATAAACAGTGTAAATTGCTGCTTCAATGTATAAGCTGATTCGCGGCAGATATTTACGTTATAATTTTCGCTTTGAAATCGGTATGTGCCGGAGGATGAAATATTTTTTGACGGTTACTATAGATTATAATTGAAGGTATTTTTGAACAGACAGGAGTGAGTAAAGGAGGACATATGGGAAACATATCAGGGGCAGCAGGACGGAAAAAGAGTGTGGCGTCTAGGCATATTTATTATATGAATGATCGCTGGGAACCTGTACCGAAGGAGCGGGCGACTCTGTGCGAGATTGTGGAGTTTGACGAGGAGGGAAGACTGGCGGATTCTGTCATAAAGCATTGCGGTCCGGGAGCTTCCCTGAAAGGAATTTACCGTACCTCCGGCCTGATTATCGGAACAGGGGGCTGCTTTCAGGGCAGGAGAGAGGAGACGCCGCCCGCGGTCTGGACGGTGGTCGGCAGGGCAAGCAGCGCGAATATCAGAATCATCGGAAAGGGCTCTGAGAGCGTCAGCAGACAGCATTGCAGCATCCGCTATATCCATAAGAAAAATAATTTTGAGGTGGTTGATACGTCAAGCAACGGCACCTTTGTGAACGGAAAGCGACTCAAAAGAGGGCTGGTGAGCCTCGTGCCCTGCGGCGTGGAGCTGGCGCTGGGGGACGGCTGGAACAGGCTGCGGCTGGACAGGGTGTATGTGTAGATGTAATTAGGGGCTGTGGATTTCTGGTATTTCCAGCAAAATGAGGGGAATAACATGAGAAGGAACATTTTTTATAAAATCTGTGCCTTAGCTTTATTTTTTGTGCTTCTTACAGGACTGTCTTCATGTGGTAGTATCAACTCAGCTGTAGACTCTATATTAACCCAGCCCGAAAATGATAATTCTGATCTGGATGATCTCTATTCGGAAAGTTTTGCTGTCTTTGATGATATCTCTCAAAATCTATCTTCTATTGAGGAGCCATATCTGGATGAAGATGGCTATGTCTCTTATGAGGACAGCAAAGATCTTTTGGAAGAGGTTTATGGATATATTTATGGCCTTTATGAACAAGGGGAAATAACTGATTGTTTATATACAGACGGTGATACTGCGGTGTATTACCAGATTGATGGCTGGATGGGATGCATTTATATGCCGGATGTAGCAGAGATGCTTGCAGGGTCATCCGGGGAGGTCAATATTATAACAATAGAGCCATATCATTCGGATATTAACATGATACTCAGCAGTATACTTGCGGGTACTACTGGAGGGTCTTTGTGGAAATACATTTATGTGCCATTAATTGAGGCGTTTGGACCAGTAGGGATTTTGTACGGGGCAGTTTTTAATGCTGCGCAGGTTACCAGTACAGATAGTGTTGCAGAAAAATTGGCAACATATAGTAACCAGTTGGTATATACTCAGGATTACCATGACGATGAAGTAAACTTGGATTTATTACATAATCTGGACTACCAGAATAGCATTATTATATGGCAAGGGCATGGAGGATATATTCAGGGGAAAGGGTCTTTGCTTTCTTTTGGGACAAATGGGTTAAGCCAGGAAGAAATAATTAAATATAAGGATGAGATAGCGGATGATTCCGTTTATGTCCAGAATGATGGGGTCGTTGTGATCACTGCCAGGTTTTTCCAGCAACATGTAGACAGTGATGCAATGGGAAATTGCCTTATATACCTCAATGCATGTGCTGCCTTTAGGGATTATTTATATGATGACCCACAGGAAAGCCTTGCAATGGCTATATATAATTGTGGGGCAAGCTGTGTAATTGGCAATTCAAATTCTGTTGAATTTTTTTATGCATTTGATATACAGGATGCGATTTTTGAGGCATTACAATATAAATCAGAAGACGGTACGGCAATCAGTGTATCTACGGCGATTGATTATGCAATTGAAGTTTGGGGGCATTCTTGGCAATACGATGGTTACCCTGCATATTTAGGAGATGTCACATTAGACGATATTTTATCTGCAGCATTAAATGGTGATAGCGACCAAAATGAAGATACTTCCAATAGTATCCAGACATTATCTGCAGAAGACGTTACCTGGATTATTGAACCGGAATATGATTACCAGCAAGTTGCCCCGTTAAGGGGGAATAGCTTCAGTGATGCAGAAGGTCCATACTCTGACGGTCAGACAGCAATCAACGCGAGTTTTTATGAAATGAGTTTCCCAGAGTATTCTAACCTGCCTCAGTATTATAAAGTGCAATTAGCAGATGGCAGTTGGAAATTATATTACATGCCGGACCATATTGACAGCGGGGATGTCCCTATAGACCAGGATCCGGTATATATCAGGCGTACTGACGCAACTGGCATTGTTAATCTTGCGGCTTTGGAGACAGATTTGGTTCATTCATATTTATATTCATATACTGCCAGCTATCCTTCCCCATGGTATTTATTTACCTCGACAGAGCGGGGATTTGAAAGTATGGATATTTATTATGACATCTATACGGGGCAAGCTATTACCATAGGCGGTTATCGCAATGTTTACCTCACTCCGGTTAAGGAGGCTGGCCTCCATAAGCCATATCCTGCTGTTCAGATTAATTCCGAAAACGGAAATATAGATGTTAGTGAAGCTGGGGAGATAACCGATCTTTATGCTGAATTTTATAAACAGGTTTTATCTTCTGGCAATGATACATTAAAAGGATATGTTGACTCAGATGGTCAGGCAATTACCGATTTTATTTATTCCGATGCTGAAGATTTCTCTGAAGGAATAGCTGCCTGTTCACGAGACGGAAAATGGGGTTATATTGATGCTGATGGCAATGAAATTACAGAATTTATTTATGACGCGATTTGGGCATATGGAGGTGATTATAGTTTTGATCTTGGAGACTATGAAACCAAATATGCTGCATACCCGTGTACCAGCGACACAATGGTTGTCTGGTGCAATGGTCAGGTAGGACTCCTTTACCGGGACGGGCAGACACTGATTGAATTTGGTGAATTTGAAGATATGGCTTCTGCTTATAATAACGAGTTATGGGCAAAAAAAGATGGTCTCTGGGGTATCATTGATCTCGCGGACGCGAAACAAAAAGCCGGATTATCTTCGGAGCTGTCCGTGCAGGAACCTTACGATATACCTGATCCTGAGTATTTTTATAAGCTTTATAATAAAGACCGTTATCCGGATACGGAATCTTTCGATTTTCCATCTACAGAAAGTCAGGTTTATAAATTTTATCAAAGTGTAGAAGAAATGCAAATTACAAACACGTCTGTAATAATGTATACGAGCCCAAATGGAGGCGATGTAATAGTGACTATTCCTGCGAACGAGGTTGTCCATGTATACGGCACCAGTCAGAAAAATCCTGATTGGTTCCGTGTGGAATGGAATATCATTGTAATTCAGAACGGCAATAATCGTATCAGCGATAGTTACTATGGCTGGGTCTCTGCGGAGAGTTTAATTCCGTATTCCGAATAGAAGAAGACGCTGATGAAGTTATCAAGGCCGGCATCCTCGCGCTGAGGATGGCTGTCAGAGATAAAAGGCAACAAAAATAAGACAAAAGAGAGGGAGACAACATGAAAGAACTCAAACAGACACTCAAAAACCTGGTGGACGGACAGGCCTACTTAAAGTCCCTGCTGCCGGCGGCCCCGGTACTTGTGCTGATCGACCCGCTGCTGCTGTTGGTTTATAACATCAGCTCTTTCAGATTTTATTATCTGAGCAGCGGCCTGTTCTTTGTCATCTATCTTGTGGGCCTGGTGCTGTGCCTGGCCGCGGAGAATGACTGGGCGGTCGGTCTGGCGTTTGCGATCAAAGCGCTCGCTTATCTGATCAATTTCGCGGGTTACGCCACCTTTTCCAAGCTGGTTTATGTAGCCCTGTATGGTGTGGCGGCTTTTTACTTCCTTCGGGAATTCTTTACATCGGAGGAGGGAAAGAAGCTGGCTGCCGATTTTGCCGCCAAAAGCAATCCTTCCATGACCAAAACCACCACCATCACCTGCCCCGGCTGCGGCCTGCAGATTCAGGCGCTTTCCGGCGGCGGCTTCTGCCCGCAGTGCGGCGGCCCGCTCCCCGTGGTTGAGCAGCCCCAACCCCAGCCCCAGCCGGTGGAAGCCACTTGCGCACAGTGCGGACAAAAGCTGCCGTCCGGCACCAAATTCTGCCCGACCTGCGGCGCACCGGCACCGGAGGAGGTCGCTAACGCGCCTGTGGGAAGCGCCCCGGGAAGTCTGACCGCCTTTTGCTCCGGCGGCATATTCCTGATTTTTACGATTGTCATGACCGCGAAGCTGGTCTGCGCCACTGTCCTTCAGTTTAATCTGCTGAATCTGATCGGATCTATTCCAGCAATTATTGTCTGCCTCGGCCTGTGGTTCTCCTAGTCCGGCTGCAGAAAGGGGCAGTTGAAGAGCAACGGCTTCCGGCTGATCAGCGGGGCGTTGCTCGCGAACCTCATTATTTCCTGGATTCCGGTGGCGTTGCTCCTGATCGTTGGTGTTTTCTTCCTGAGCATAGACGACGGCGCGGCAATCGGGCTGGGCGTGATTGTCGGTGCGCTCGTAGACGGCTTTCTGTTCTACCGTTACTGGATGGGGCTGCGTAAGACCGCGAAATCCGCGTCCGCGGTTGCCGATGGAACCGGCTCGGTGATTGAAGCCTCGATGTTTTCTATTGTGCTGCTGTTCGCGGGCGGGATCTTCACGCTGATTTCGCTGATTGCACTGGCGGGCTCCGCGTCGGCGATCAATTCGATAGTCAACAGATCGCTCAGCAGTCTTTATTACCTTGGCATTCCGAATTCCGCCGTGTCAACGCTGGTTGAATACGTCCGCAGCTATTTTGCCGTGGACTGGAAAAAGTATCTCGTGCAGCTCCTGACCGCAGCGACGCCGATTTGCGCGGGCGTGACGCTGTGCAGCGTCCGGGGCAGCCAGTCCAGATAATGTTGTGAGCAATGTAGCCCGCTATACCTACGTTTTTAGAGGCTGCGCTTCACACATTATCCAGCACAATCTGTACATATTATTTCGCAACAGCTTCTGAATAAAGATATGGAAAAAGAGGTGATACTCCTGAAAATAAAGGGGGGATCACCTCTTTTCACAACGGAATCCCGGCAAATTTTATAAAAAATTTACAGAAAGGACGACCTGTCGACCACATCCATCAAAAAAGTGTGATATACTCCCATTGTCGATAAAATCTGTCAAATGGGAGGTGAGGAGAATATAAAACTGACGCGGCAATCATAAAACGATATCATCCGGATCTTCATTTCCGGAGTGTTGCAATATACTGAAGACTCCGCCCCGCGGTCCGCTGGGCTGGGAACCACCGTACAAAAGCACATCATTATTATTTCCGGTGGGAAGGAGGGGCAGTTTGACTGAAACTGCCACACAGTATATGAAGAAATTTTTGAGTAAAATGGCGGCGGCGTGCCTGGCGGCAGCGCTGGCGGCAGTGCCTGTCGGCGTGTCGGCGTCGTCGGCTGAGATAACGAGTACGGTGGATGAAAGCCGTGAATGTTCTCTGACAATCAGCAAGTACGACTTAACGGCTTATCAGGAAGACTACGATATCGACGAACTGGAGAGGGCGTCGAACGGCACTGAGGAAAGCACGAGTGTAACGAACGCGTTAAACGGCTACGCAATGTCGGGCGTTGGATTTGGAATTGTCAGGGTCGGTGAGATGATGGAATATACTGACGGCGGCACCTCGGCTATGGTATGCTACTGTGTCCCGGACACTCTGCAGACAGTGATTGGATTAGGCGAAGGTTCCTATGAGCCTGTGTATACGGACGGGGATTCCGACTATTTTACCAGCAATCAGATCATGGGAGCGCTGGCGGACAGCCTGGCGGACAGCAATACGGTCAAGACAGCCCTGGAAACCTGGATTTCTGACCAGAGTACAGCGGCATACGGCTCAACGAATGACAATGGGCAGATTGTCTTCGATGACCTGGAGCAGGGCCTGTATCTCGTGGTGGAGACCGCCGTTACAGCAAATGTGGGAACGACCACAGATCCGTTCTTCGTCTCTCTGCCTCTGTCAGTTTCTGATGGGAGCGGCTGGATTTATGACGTCTACGTCTATCCCAAGAATCAGACAAGCGAGCCGACAATTGACAAGCTGGTGAGAGATTCCGACAATCTGCTTTTTGGCGAGAGCGATTCATACTCGGACACGGAAAGCGCCAGCGAGGGTGACGTTCTGTATTACAGGATAGTGATCGAGGTACCGGAGATTACATCCGGGACAACCTATATGGAGACCTTTAAGGTTACTGACAGCCAGAGCGGGGGACTGTATTACAACGAGGACGTTGAAATCTGGTGGTATGAAGACAAGTCATACGCGGGAAGCGATACCGCCGGATCGAAAGCGGTGGCGCAATGGTCGCCGTCGGACAGCGGCTATTTCACGGTTTCCTACGGCGGGATTTCAGACTTATATGTGCTTGACGAACAGACATTTGCGCTGAGCACGGCCAGCGTCAAAACAGGCACGATGACCCTGACGCTTACGGACAGCGGGCTGAACGAGCTCAATCAGAACTACAGCGGATATTATATGGTAGTCGTCTATACATCCACCCTGTATTCCGGAAGCAGTGTGACACTCGGAGACGCCGGGGAACCCAATATCGCGGCGTTGACCTGGCAGCGCGCTTCCTCGGAGGAGTATACCATTGTGGACGCCGCTGAGGTATATACCTATGGAATATCCGGCTATTTCACTACCGAGGTGGATGATGCGGATCCATTCAAGATCTTTACGAATTCAACAGGCCGGGTATATGACGTTGAGGCCAGCGACGCGGCGTTTGTCCTGTATAATGCCACAAATGGCGAGGATGACGGATATTATGTGCCGTTGACCGTGTTTAACCGCACAACAGGGAATACCAAAGACGGTGTATATTATGTGACTGACAACTCGGCGAAATACTGTATTCCGATGGTCAACGGCGAGGACGGCCAGTATGAGGATCTGCTGGATCAGGACATCACGGAAGCGATTGTGATCAGGACGGCCAGCAGCGGCTATCTCAGAATCGACGGTCTGGAGGCCGGCACCTACATACTGACGGAGATAGAAACCGCGGAGGGATATTCTCTGCTGAAGGATTCCATTACAATCGTGATAAGCTCCACCAGCGTCAGCATTCTGTCGGATACGGGGGACTGGACTTCCTGGGTTAATGGAAGCAATCTGAGCGCGGCGGCGGTTGTAAGCCAGTTATATGAGAATGAAAAAACGCCCGCAAGTGTATCTGTGAATGGGGAAACGTCCGCAATGGGCGCGGGCGTCGTTGACACTGGGACATATGAGGCCATTTCCGACAATGGCTATGTGATGCTGAGTATTGAGAATACCAGCACCTTTGACCTTCCCCAGACCGGAGGCAGAGGCACGCTTGCGTTTACTCTGGCGGGAGCGCTGGTGGTGGCCCTGGGCGCGGCCTTTGTGCTCGGCAGCAAAGAGAAGGGCGGCGCATAATTGGGAAAGCTCAGAAGACTTCTGCTGGCGGCGCTGGTTGCGGCGGGGATCGGGCTGATGTGTTATCCTTTTATCGCCAACTGGGTGTTTGTCCACCGGGCGGACAGCCTGGTCATCAGCTATGACGCTGAAATCGACAGCACGGAGCTGGAGGAGCTTGACCGGATCAGGGAGCGGGCGGAGCATTACAATGAGGTGATTGCCTCAGGAAGCGTGGAGCTCACGGATCCATTTACGGCTGAGGTCTGGTCGTATTCGGAGAATACCTATTCTGAGCTGCTCAATGTAAACGGAACCGGCCTGATGGGCTATATCAGTATTCCCTGCCTGGACCTGACCCTGCCGATCCTTCATGGGACGGACAGCGAAGTGCTGGAAAAGGGCGTCGGTCACCTGGCGGGCTCCTCTCTGCCGATTGGCGGCGCCTCCACCCATTCCGTGCTGACCGGACATACAGGCTTAAGCAGCACCAGGCTGTTTACTGACCTGACCCAGCTGGAGATCGGCGATATATTTGTTCTCACGGTTCTGGATGAAAAGCTTGCCTACGAGGTGGATCAGATTCTGGTGGTGGAGCCGAATGACGTCTCCGCTCTGCAGATTGAGAGCGGGATGGATTACTGTACGCTGGTCACCTGTACGCCATACGGGGTCAACACGCACCGGCTGCTGGTCAGAGGCGTCAGAACGGAGTATGAGGAGGAATATGAAGAGCCCGGAACGGTTTTAGTGAAAACCGGGGAGAGCCGGTGGATGAGCGAATATGTCAGGGCGCTGGCGGTCTCTCTGGCGCTCCTGATCGCTGTCCTGTTTGCGATGCTTGCTGTGAGAGCGCGGCGCGGCAGGAGGAGCCATGGGTAGGCTGAGAGTGGGAGTCAGGCTCTTGATCATGCTGGCCGGCGTGGGAATCTATGCCTGTCCCATGATCAGGGAGTGGCAGTTTGACAGGCAGGTCAGGGCTGTGATCCGGGCTTTCGAGGAGAGATACCAGGGGGAAGCTGATGACTCCGATGCGGCTTACAGCAGTGCGGCTTCCGCGGCTTCTGACGCGGATGCCGTTAGTGCAAATTCCGGAGATTTCATGGGGAATTCCGGAAATACGGAATCTGATGATCAAGGAAAAATTGCCGCCTCCGATGCGGAAAGTGACCGTGATGGCGCCGTTGGGGAGAGCGAATTGTCCGCCCTCAACGAGGCGATGCTGGAATACAATGAGAACCTGCTTCAGAACGGGCAGAAATTGACGGACGCCTAGAGCTACCAGCAGGAGCCGATCAATCTGAGAGACTGGGACATAGATGACAATATGGTCGGTTATATTGAGATCCCGGATATGGATGTGCTTTTGCCTCTGTATTTGAGGGCTTCTGCGGAGAACCTGGCGGCCGGGGCGGCGGTGCTCTCCCAGACCAGCCTTCCCATTGGGGGAATTTCCTCTAACTGTGTCATCGCGGGACACAGGGGCTATGCGGGAATGGCCTATTTCAGGGAGATTGAGAGCCTGAAGGAGGGCAGCCTGATTTATATTGTCAATCCGTGGGAGACCCTTGTCTATCAGGTAACGGAGACGAGAGTCATTGACCCGTCAGATATCGCGGCGGTTCTGATACAGGAGGGGAGAGACCTGGTGACGCTGATCACCTGCCATCCTTATCTTTCCAATGGTCTTTACCGCTATGTAGTGTACTGCGAGAGGACGGACGGGTCAACGGACGAATCTGCGCGGGCGGAATACGGGAACGGGAAGGCGGACGCGGAGGGGACTGTTGCGGAAGAGCCGGAGTCTGAATCCGGAGAAGCGCAGTGCGTGGATTCGGCTTTCGGACAGGAGACGGCGGACAGGCAGCAAAATCCTGATGAAACTTCAGAGGATAGCCCGGCTTTGGCGGCTGTATCCTCCGTGAAGCTGATCCGGATGGAGAAAGCGCTGCGGATACTTGCGCCGGGACTTATGGTTGTGTGTATCGGCATTCTGCTTCTCCGTGGCAAATTCCGCAGGTAATTTCGCGGGTGAGGGAGCCCGAAGGGCATCCTGTACACCGTAAGGAGCCCTGTAGGAGAGAAATCGGCTGTGAGCAGAAACATAAAAAAATAAAAAACAATCCTCGTGCGCTCTTGTCTTTTAAACCTCTTCCTGCTATACTTCTTTCCTGTGGTCGTTCATAGCGGCGGCCACATCAGAGGACGGCTGTCATGCCTTCGGCATGACGCCAGGAAAACGAAGGAAAGGAGAGCTATGGAAAGAAGTATTTTTACCTCAGAGAGTGTAACCAAAGGGCATCCGGATAAGGTCTGCGACCAGATTTCGGACGGAATTCTGGATGCTGTTTTGGCGAAGGATCCAAATGCCCATGTGGCCTGTGAGACCACGGCGATCACTGACGCTGTACATATTATGGGCGAGATCACTGCCGCCTGCTCGGCAGACTACGAGGCTGTGGCCAGAGAGGTGATACGCAGCATTGGCTATACCGTACCAGGCATAGGCTTTGATGCAGATACCTGCCAAATTCAGGTGGATATCCACGCTCAGTCCCCGGACATCGCGATGGGAGTGAACAGGGAGACTGAGGATGAGAGCGGCGCGGGCGACCAGGGGATTATGTTCGGGTTTGCCTGCACGGAGACGGAGAGTCTCATGCCGCTGCCCATTGAACTGGCACACAGACTTACAAAGAGACTGACCTTTGTCAGGGAGGAGGGCATTCTGCCCTATCTTCTGCCGGACGGAAAGGGTCAGGTGTCAGTGGAATATGACGAGGCAGGAAAGCCGGCATGTGTTACGGCGGTTGCGGTCTCAACCCAGCACAGGGAGGGAATTGAGCTGGAAAGGCTGCGGGAGGATATCAGAAGAGAAGTTATCCTGCCTTCTGTTCCGGAGAAGCTGTTAAATAAGAATACGAAGTTTTATATCAATCCCACAGGACGATTTGTCATCGGCGGACCCGCCGGGGACACCGGGCTGACAGGGAGGAAGGTCATTGTGGATACCTACGGCGGCTACGCCAGGCATGGCGGCGGCTGCTTTTCCGGCAAGGATCCTTCAAAGGTGGACCGGTCCGCGGCCTACATGGCGCGATATATCGCCAAGAATGTGGTGGCGGCAGGGCTGGCTGAAAGGTGTGAGGTGCAGTTAAGCTACGCGATCGGCGTGGCCGAGCCTGTCAGTGTGCTGGTGGATACCTTCGGCACCGGCAGAATTTCCAGTGGACGGATCAGCGAGCTGATAAGAAGAGATCTGGATCTGCGTCCGGCGGCAATCATCAGAAAGCTGGATTTAAGGCGCCCCATTTACAGCCGGACCGCGAGCTATGGGCATTTCGGCAGCAATACCGCCGATATGACCTGGGAGCAGACCGACTTGGCGCAAAGCTGGGCGGAAGAGCTGGCGTAGCGCCTTAATCATTTCCTGATCATGATGGGCTACGGCGAGGCTTTTAGAGGCTGCGATTCGCGTATTAGCCAGTGCAAGATGGGCATATTATTTCGCGACAGTTCCTAAGATGCAGCACTGACATAAAGGAATATTTAAAAGCCGGACTTCTTATTTTTCTTTCAGAAGTCCGGCTTCGCCATCATATGTATTTGAATGAAACCGTCAGGGTTCCAGATCCTCTGTTGGAATTCCGAGGGACTGTAACCTGGCTTTTAAGATTTTCTCCTGGTATGCGAGCTCCTTTTCCCGGTCTTCCGCGTTTTTGATCCGCAGCAGATTCACGTATTCTCTGATTGTCTGGTCTTTCAGTTCCTTTTCTGTCATTTCCGTTACCTCCATGAATTTTCCTCCTTTCATTCATTTATCCTGACGTGTTTTTGCTCTTTTGTATGACAGAGATATTATACATCAGGGCCTGTATTCTTTCAAGGTACCATCATAAGAATAAAAATGAATTGCCTGTTGTGAAAGTCCGCCGGAGTGTGCTATACTGTTTGATGTATGGATAAAAACGGAAGGCACCTGGGATGAACACAAATTCACGGAAGCTGCGCGTAAGGCTGACACAACTATATATCGATATGCGCCTGAGAAGGGTGAGCCGTCTGGACTGGATGAGGGACTCGGAGGAGATTGTTGGGAAGCTTTTGGAGGAGCCGGACACAGATATCAGCGCCCAGCTTTTCTATGTCCAGCTGGGTATTATGCGCCGGGACACGGAGTCGGTGGAGAATCTGCTGGACGAGTGCTCTGTCTGGCTGCTGGACTACAGCGACCGCTTTCCCCTGTGCCATGCCTATTATCTCTACCTGACCACGCTGCTGCAGGATGATCCGGCCTATGATGAGAAGGCGGCCGGCAAGCTGAAGGAGCTTTCCGTAAAATATCCCGCCCTGTGGCAGATTTCCTGGTTTTATTATTATTTAAATAAGGAAAATATGGCGGACGCCGCTGAACAGTATCACTATCTGAAGGGCATGTTTATCCGGGGCTGCCGAAGTCCGCTTCTGTATCTGGAGGCGCGGCCGCTGATCGAGAGAAATCCTACCTTTGTCTATGAGACCTCAGAGTTTGAGGAGCATCTGCTGATTTTCATGCTGCGGCACACCGGAGTTTCCATTTCTCTGGCGAGGATTGTCTCGGAATATATGGCTACCCTGAATTTTTACAGGCCGTTGTATCTTCCGCTGCTGAAAGGAATGTACGAGGTGGCTCCGGGCAGGCTGCTGTTGGAGGCGATCTGCCGTCAGGGCATTCTGGGAAGCCACAGAGAGCCCGGCATGACGGTCTGGTACCGGCGCGCCATCGATGAGGGGCTGAGCCAGAATGGCCTGTATGAAATCTATCTGGAGTCTCTTCCGGTGGAAAGCTGGCAGATGGACGGGGAGGAGTTGTCCGCCGACAGAGCGATTCCCATGACTGTGCTTCAGTATTTCGCCCACAGTTCGCCCACGGAGGAGGTGCGTTGCGCCTATCTGTACGCCCTTGTACATAAATACCGGGCCCGCTGGCTGGCCCTGTACAAAGAATATGAGCCGCTGATCCAGCCCTTTATGATGGAGCAGTTTAAGAAGGGCAAGGTCAATGCGGGCCTGTGCTATCTTTACAGTAATTTCCTGGTGTCTCCCATGCTTTCCCCCGACCAGGGAGAGCTTTTGGCGGATATCTGTTATTCCTGCCGTGTGGAGGGCCTGCCCCTGTCGGAGGGGACGGCCATTGTGGAGTATGAGGATTACTGGCAGGAGATTCGGGCCGGGATCAAAAACGGGTCGGCCATTCTGCCGTTGTATGGCAGCCGCTATGTGCTGTGGGCGGAGGATCATTTCGGCAGGCGTTATCCCTGTGAGGATGCCGTCATCACGCCGATGATGGATCAGACCGGCTGGGCCGCCTGGCTGAATGACAACGCCGGTGAGTATGGCCTGTATCAGATGGCGGTGGCTGAGGAGACAAAGGATGAGAATCTGGGAAGCCTTTTGCCCGGCGTACTTCATCTGTTCGGGGATCCTCTTGTGACAGAGGAATATAAGAGAGAATTTGCCGCCCGGATTGTTCCTGTCCTGGAGAGGGAAAAGCGGGGGGAAGAGATAGAAGGCGTCATGGCGCAGATCTTTGATGACAGCGATGACGGACAGGCGCAGGAGCTGTCCTTCTGGCAGGCTCTTTACCGGGAGGAGACTATCGGCGTCTGGGGCATAGAATATCTGATGGATCACTGGGACGCCACCCTGCTGGAAAAGGGGATTCTCTTTGCCAGAGCCCGGGCGCTTTCGGCGGATACCTCCGATTTCGCGGGCCGCCTGATCGGCCAGATGACGCAGGAGCAGTATATACTGACCAATGTGGAAGAAATCCTGGCGGCGTATGAGGGGGACGATCTCTTCCTGTTGTCCGAATTTCTGGAGTTTTCCGGCCTTCAGGGCTGCCTGAAAAAGGAATCCATAGGCCCGGTGCAGCTTTCCCTGATTACGGACCTGGCGCGGGAAACGGAGTTTAGTCCGGCGGTGCGCGTCAATTTCCTGGAAAGTATTCTGCGGGCCGGTCTGGGGAGACAGAAGGAAGAGGTGCTTTCGCTGGCCGGTTTCTGGCTGGAGAAATTTTACAGGGACGGCGTGTACCTCTCCTGGTTTAAATCCCTTCATACCCTTTATGAAGCGATTCTGGAGAAGGAGGCTTATCAGGTCCTGGAATACCGGGGGCTGGCCGACGGCCCTGTCTGGGTGCGCTGCCGGCTGCTCCAGGGGATAGAGCGGGAGCCGGAAAAGGAAGAGTCCTTCCCCATGGAAAAAATCTGCGAGGGCTTGTATGCCTGCCAGTTTCTGCTTTTTTATAATGAAAGGCTTCAGTATGAGGTGTACACTCTGGACGGCAGCGAGGAAGTGCTGTTAAAGCAGGGCGTGGAGCAGGGCGGCGCGGATTTCGACGGACAGGGAAGCCGCTTTGGCCGCATCAATCAGATGCTGGCTGAGCGGGAGAAGCGGGAGAATGAAAAGCTGTACCACGCGTTGGAGGATTACTTTAAGATGGATGCCCTGACCGGGCTTTTTTGGCCGAAGTAACCGAGGGGACTATGTTCGAGAAACCAGAATTTATCGACAGGATTAACAGAGAAAACCGGGGCGGCAGCCTGCTGCTGGGCATTGATCTCGGCAGAAGCTACGCCCAGATCAGCCTGTGCCCGGGAGAAGGGCTTTCCCCTGTGTCCGTGAAGAGCAGGCCCAAGGGGGAGATCTATGCCTTCCCGGCGCTGCTGGCGCTGTACCGCAACCGTTACTACGCGGGATATGACGCCGAGACTATTGTTCAGCTGCCGGAGGCCGTCAGCTTTGAGAATGTATTTGCCCTGGCGATGGAACAGGATGTGGTGACCGCCGGGGGGCGCAGCTATGAAACCTGGGAGCTTCTGCATCATTTTCTTCGGCTGTCTCTGCAGCTGGCGCAGGGATATGGCAGGGCGGACAGGGCCGGGGCGGTGATGTTCACCACTTATCTGCCTCAGGATCCGGTGAAGCAGGAGAGGGCATACAAAATTCTGGCCCGCGCAACCGCACAGTTATTTTCCAAAAAGACCAGAATGTACCTGCAGTCCCGCCAGGAAAGCCTTTTTCATTTCTTTTTAAACGATCAGGAGAAGCTCTGGAGAGGCGGCGCGCTGATTTTTGATTATCAGAAAGAGGGGATGGCCGGCTGGTATTGTACAGTGGAGGGCAATACCGCTCCCTGGTCCGTGCATTTTACGGAGCTTGCGCCGGAGAGGATGCCGAAGCTTCCGCCGCTGGAGGAGAGGGCTCAATACAGTCAGGAGCTGGATGGGGCTTTTTATGGAGTTTTAAGGAAGCTGGAGGATAAGCCCTGCAGCCTGACATGGCTTTTGGGCGACGGCTTCAAGGGGGACTGGGCGGTCCAGTCTCTGGATATCCTGCTGGACAATGGCAGGGTTTTTCAGGGCAATAACGTATACAGCCAGGGCGCCTGTCTGACCCTGATTCAGATGGAGGACGGGGAGGAGGAGGCCGGCGATTATCTGCTACTGAACGACACGGATATCCGGTATCATATCGGGCTGAACTGCCGCAGACAGGGGCTTCTGACGGAGAATCTGGCGGAGGAGTATGTGCCTGTCTTTCAGGCGGGGACCCATGTGGGACGCTGCCATGACCGGATTTATGTGCTTCCCCAAAAGGGGGAGGATCTGATTGTCCTGGCGCAGGGGGCCAGGGACGGGGTGATCAGGCGTCTTAGGGTGCCCACAGGAGAGCTGGCGGACGGGGCGTTGGGAGAGAACAGGCTTTTGGTGGAGTTTGATTTTCTCAATATTTCCACGCTCAGGATACAGGTCACGGACGCGGGGCTGGGAAGCCTGTTGCCGGGCAGCGGCAGGACCGTGACGGAAACCTTTACGCTAGACTAAGGAGGCGGGCATGTTTATCAGCGACAGTGAGACTGCCGAGACAGGCTATTACATATCGGAAATGCAGCTGACGGTTTTCAGCCTGGAGGAGCTGGTTTACGCCCTGCGCCAGAAAAGCTTCCTTCTGGGGGATGATTTTGCCTCCCAGGAGCTGGCGGAGTGGCTGCATACCCAGCGCTGCTGTACCGATCTGGCCTACCGGCTTTCCCAGATTGCCCAGAAAAAGGAGGGCCTGATTCCTTATGTGGAGACGATTCTGCGTTACGCGGGCTATATTTCCGAAAAGGAAATCGACCGGATCCGGGAATCCTTAAGTGTGGGCGCTCAGTGGACGTATCTGGAAAAGCGCAAAAAGGAAGGGGACGAACTGCTGAAGGCGAAGCGGTATTCCCAGGCCATGGCCTGCTATAAGCGGCTTCTGGAGGAGCTGCCGGAGGGGGAAATCCGGCTCAGGGCCTCTCTCTGGCACAATATCGGCGTGGTGCAGGCGAGGATGTTTTTATTTGATGCGGCCATGGAATCCTTTGACGCCGCCTATCAGCTGGTGGCGGACGAGGATACCTTTACACAGTGGCTTTCCTGCGCCCGGATTGTGCTTTCCAGCCAGGAATACCTGGATTATCTGGGGGAGAATCCGGAAATCCATGAGCAGTCCCTTCTGCTGGAGGAGCGGATCAAAAAGCTCACCGGCGCGTTTCAGGACTCCCGCCAGGGGGAGGAGCTGGAAAAGCTCTCGGAGTGGCTGACCTACGGCAGCGAGGAGGGCGTCTATGTGGCCAGCGGCCGGCTGCTGAAGGCGCTGGTCAGGGATTACAGAGAGTATTATCAGTAAGAAACCGCCCTAAAATGAGCAATCCTGGCCCCGTAAGGGGCGGGAAAGCACGCGAAGCGGGCGCGATTGCGAACGGAGAGGCGGAACCTGTGAACAACAGCAGAACAAATGAACATAATCATTGCATTTTGAAAGGCTTCGTTATATAATCGGAAATGGCTCAGAACGGTGAGTTTTGAATTTTGGATGAAATGGAAATTATTTACAGTGGACGCTTTTGAGCACGTGAGAAAGCGGTTGTGAATGGTCATAAGCCATTCAGCATGAGAGGAGATTCTATGAAAAAACTGGAGCAGCTCTACGAGGGCAAGGCGAAAAAGGTATTCGCGACGGACGACCCGGATATCGTGATTGTGGATTACAAGGATGACGCGACCGCGTTCAACGGGGAGAAAAAGGGCACCATCGTGGGTAAGGGCGTGATCAACAACAAGATGACCAACCATATTTTCCAGATTCTGGAAAAGGAAGGAGTTCCCACCCATTATGTGGAGCAGTTGAGCGACCGGGAGACCGCCGTGAAGAAGGTGGAGATCGTTCCTCTTGAGGTGATCGTGAGAAATGTGGCCGCCGGCAGCTTCTCCAAAAGGCTTGGCGTCCCGGAGGGCGTTGTCTTCAAAGAGCCCACCATTGAGTTTTCCTACAAAAATGACGCCCTGGGCGATCCTCTGATCAACAGCTATTTCGCTGTGGCCATGGAGCTGGCCACCTGGGAAGAGATTGAGATTATTAAGAAATATACCTTCAAGGTCAATGAGGTGATGAAGGCCTATTTCCTGCAGGCGGGCATTAAGCTGATCGACTTCAAGATTGAGTTTGGCCGTTACCACGGACAGATCATCCTGGCGGACGAGACCAGCCCTGACACCTGCCGACTGTGGGATGTGGAGACCAACAAAAAGCTGGACAAGGACCGTTTCCGCAGAGATCTGGGAAATGTGGAGGAAGCCTACAACGAAGTGTTTGAACGTCTGGGGTTATAAAATATGCCATTTTACGTAAACGAAACCGCCGCGGTTCAGGACGGCCTGCACGAAGAGTGCGGCGTGATGGCCGCCTACGATTTTGACGGAGGCAATGTGTCCGGCAGTATTTACTATGGCCTGCTGGCTCTGCAGCATCGGGGGCAGGAGAGCTGCGGTATCGCTGTCAGCAACACCTCCGCCGACGGCTGCAAGGTCTTAAGCTACCGGGATATGGGGCTGCTGAGCGAGGCCTTCGACGCGGCGAAGCTGGATTCTCTGAAAGGAAATATCGGCGTGGGCCATGTGCGGTATTCCACAGCGGGCAGCTCTACCAGAGAGAACGCCCAGCCCCTGGTGTTAAATTATATCAAGGGCACCCTGGGACTGGCCCACAACGGCAACCTGGTCAACGCTCCGGATCTTCGCAGACAGCTGGCCTACACCGGCGCTATTTTTCAGACCACCATCGATTCCGAGCTGATCGCCTATCTGATCGCCCGGGAGAGGGTGAACCAGCCTACCATTGAAAAGGCGGTCAGCGCCGCCATGAAAAAGATTAAGGGAGCCTATTCCTTGGTGATCATGTCCCCGAGGAAGATCATCGGCGTCCGGGACCCCTTCGGCTTCAGGCCGTTGTGCATCGGCGTCCGGGACAACACGTATTTTCTTGCCAGCGAGAGCTGCGCCCTGGATACCATCGGCGCGGACTTTATCCGGGATGTGGAGCCGGGAGAGATTGTGACGATCACCCCCAGGTACGGCATCCAGTCCGATAAATCCAACTGCATTCCCAAAGAAAAGCACGCCAGATGTATATTTGAATATATCTATTTTGCCAGGGCGGATTCTGTCCTGGACGGCATGAGCGTGTACAATTCCCGGATGCTGGCGGGCAAATATCTGGCCATGGACTCGCCGGTGGACGCGGACATGGTGGTGGGAGTCCCGGAATCGGGAAATGTGGCCGCCATGGGCTACGCGGCCCAGTCGGGCATCCCCTACGGCACCGCCTTTGTGAAGAACAGCTACATCGGCCGGACCTTTATCAAGCCCCGGCAGAAAAACCGGGAGAGCAGCGTCCAGGTGAAGCTAAACGTCCTGCGGGACGCGGTGCGGGGAAAGAGGATCATTATGATCGACGATTCCATTGTCCGGGGCACCACCTCCAATCAGATTGTCTGCATGCTGAGGGAGATGGGCGCGACGGAGGTACATATGCGCATCAGCTCGCCGCCCTTCCTCTGGCCCTGTTATTTCGGCACGGATGTACCGGCGAGGGAACAGTTGATCGCTTATAACCGCACGATTCCTGAGATCTGCAGGGTCATCGGCGCGGATTCGCTGGATTATCTCAAAATCGACCGGCTGCCCCTGATCGCGGGAGGGCTGGAGATCTGCAACGGCTGCTTTACGGGGCATTACCCCATGGAGCCGCCGAAGGAGGATATCAGGGGAGAATTCGATCAATAAAAGCGGCTATTCGAAGCAGATGCTTTTGCGAATGAGGGGTAGATGGCTTCGAAATAGGATGGAGGAAATTATGCCCAACGACAGATATGTCAGTCCCCTGTCTGAGCGCTATGCCAGCAGGGAGATGCAGTATATTTTTTCACCGGACATGAAATTCAGCACCTGGAGAAGGCTCTGGGTGGCTCTGGCGGAGGTGGAGAAGGAGCTCGGTCTGCCCATCACGCAGGAGCAGATTGATGAGATGAAGGCTCATATCACCGATATCAACTATGATGTAGCGAAGGAGCGGGAAAAGGAAGTCCGCCACGACGTCATGAGCCATGTCTACGCCTATGGGGTCCAGTGCCCGAAGGCGAAGGGCATCATTCATCTGGGAGCCACCTCCTGCTACGTGGGGGACAATACCGACATCATTGTGATGACGGAGGCCTTGAAGCTGGTGCGCAAAAAGCTGATCAATGTGATCGCGGAGCTTTCCAAATTCGCGGACCGGTACAAGGCTCTTCCCACGCTGGCCTTTACCCATTTTCAGCCGGCCCAGCCCACCACGGTGGGGAAGCGGGCGACTCTCTGGATGCAGGAATTTCTGCTGGATCTGGAGGATCTGGACCATGTGCTGGGCAGCATGAAGCTTCTGGGCTCCAAGGGGACTACCGGCACCCAGGCTTCCTTCCTGGAGTTATTTAACGGGGATCAGGAGACCATTGACAAGATCGACCCCATGATCGCGCAGAAGATGGGCTTTAAAGAATGCTATCCGGTTTCCGGCCAGACCTATTCCCGCAAGGTGGACACCCGGGTGGCCAATGTGCTTGCCGGGATTGCTGCCAGCGCCCACAAGATGAGCAATGACATCCGCCTTCTGCAGCATTTGAAGGAGGTGGAGGAGCCCTTTGAGAAGAGCCAGATCGGTTCCTCCGCCATGGCTTACAAGAGAAACCCCATGCGCAGCGAGCGCATCGCTTCCTTAAGCCGCTATGTCATGGTGGACGCCCTGAATCCGGCCATCACCTCGGCAACCCAGTGGTTTGAGCGGACGCTGGACGATTCCGCCAACAAGCGGCTGTCCATTCCGGAGGGTTTTCTGGCGGTGGACGGCATTCTGGACCTGTGCCTGAATGTGGTGGACGGCCTGGTGGTTTACGAGAAGGTCATTGAGAAGCACATCATGAGCGAGCTGCCCTTTATGGCTACCGAGAACATCATGATGGACGCGGTGAAGCGGGGCGGCGACCGCCAGGAGCTGCATGAGCGCATTCGCACCCTGTCCATGGAGGCGGGCCGCAATGTGAAGGAGAAGGGCCTGGAGAATAATCTGCTGGAGCTGATCGCCGCGGACGAGACCTTCGGACTTTCTTTAGAGGAGCTGAAGGCCTGCATGGAGCCCTCCAGATATGTGGGGCGGGCGAAGAAGCAGACGGAAAGTTTCCTGCGGGATGTGGTGCAGCCCATACTGGAGGAAAATAAGGATCTGCTGGGCGTGAAGGCCGATATTTCTGTGTAAGATACGGCGGTCGATGCGAATACAGGGCGGTTTGAGGCCTGTTTTTTCAAAGAAGTAAAAAGGATCACCCCCATCATAGCTTATGAGCTGTGAAATCCGGGGTAAAGGAGAGTTGCGATTATGGTAAAAGCAGTAGTAGGAGCCAACTGGGGCGATGAGGGCAAGGGCAAGATCACGGATATGATGGCTCAGGACGCCGACATTGTCATCCGTTTTCAGGGCGGAGCCAACGCGGGCCACACGATCAAGAATTCCTATGGCAAGTTCGCGCTGCATTCCCTGCCCAGCGGTGTGTTTTACGGCCACACCACCAATATCATCGGAAACGGCGTGGCTTTGAATATTCCCATTCTGTTCGGGGAGATTCAGTCCCTCGTGGAGAAGGGAGTGCCGGCGCCTCACATTCTGGTCAGCGACCGCTGCCAGATTGTCATGCCCTACCATGTGCTTTTCGACCAGTATGAGGAGGAGCGGCTGGGCAAAAAGGCCTTTGGCTCCACCAAATCCGGGATCGCGCCCTTCTACTCGGATAAATACGCCAAGACCGGCTTTCAGGTCAGTGAGCTGTTTGACGAGGAGGTGCTCAAGGAAAAGGTGGCAAGCGTCACCGCTTACAAAAACGTCATTTTGGAATATGTATACCACAAACCGGCCATCGACCCGGAGGAGCTTTTAAAGACGCTGCATCAGTACCGGGATATGGTAGCTCCCTATGTGTGCGACGTCAGCGCTTATCTGGACCAGGCGCTGAAGGAGGGCAAAAATATCCTGCTGGAGGGCCAGCTCGGCACCTTAAAGGATCCGGACCACGGAATTTACCCCATGGTTACCTCCTCCTCCACTCTCGCGGCCTACGGCGCCATTGGCGCGGGGATTCCTCCCTATGAGATTCAGCAGATTGTGACCGTGTGCAAGGCCTATTCCTCCGCGGTGGGCGCGGGTGATTTTGTCTCCGAGATTTTCGGTCATGAAGCCGAGGAGCTGCGCAGACGGGGCGGCGACGGCGGAGAGTACGGCGCGACCACGGGACGGCCCAGGCGCGTAGGCTGGTTTGACTGTGTGGCCAGCAGATACGGCTGCCGTCTGCAGGGCACCACGGATGTGGCCTTTTCCGTGCTGGATGTGCTGGGCTATCTGGACGAAATTCCGGTCTGCGTGGGATATGAGATTGACGGCCAGATTACCACGGATTTCCCTGTGACCAGTATGCTTCACAGGGCGAAGCCGGTGTGGAAGACCCTGCCGGGCTGGAAATGCGATATTGCCGGGATCAGGACCTGGGAGGAGCTGCCCGAAGCCTGCAGGGATTATGTGGAATTTGTTGAGGGGCAGATCGGCTATCCCATCACCATGATCAGCAACGGGCCGTCCAGATCCGATATTATTTACAGAGAAAGTCCTTTAAAAAAGTAACGTAAAATTACGGTTCGCGGCTGCTTTATGGTATTTGATAAATTTCTCACGTGCGCGGTTGGGTGCTCCAAAGAGCACAGGTGGGAAATTATGGTTCACAGCCGTCTTTGAGAGCATTTCAGGACGTCGGAGGCGCCACAGACGGGCGCTTCCGGCTCTCGTATATCTTTTAATATTTTCGTTTTTACAATTTTATGATCAGGGAACAAAAGGTCAGAAACCGAATGCCTGCGCGAGGTGCATCACGCGGGTGTGCGTTCGCATTTATGACTTTATCGGCAGTGTATTTTCTTCTTTTGTCAGTTTCATAATTTTCATTATTTCACAGTAGGAAAATTATATGGTTGCAAGGGACAGGAAGGCCTCGCTGCCAGAGATGGAAAAAAGGAGGAATTGAATGAGGGAGAAATATGAGTCGCTGAGCCTTGCGGAGCTGAAGGAGGTGGCGAAATTCAGGGGCCTCAGGGGCGTTTCCGCCATGAAAAAAGCGGATCTAGTGGACGCTATGCTCCGGATGGACGAGGAGGAAAAGCGGCAGAAGGAGGAAAAGGAGGCTGCGGAAGCGGCGGTTTCGGATAACGCGGCTATGGAAACGGCCTCTTCCAATGCTGTACCCGGCTCAGTAACGGAGGCTTCCAATGATGAATCCGGCACGGCTGCGGAAAAAGGAACCGGCAGAATACCATCAGCGGAAAGAAGGCCGGCGGCAGAAAGAACCGCCCCGGCCAGACCGGGAGCAAACCGGCAGCCGGGCAGAAGGCTTCCGGGAAGGCCTGGCGGGAGGGTGTCTATATCCGGAGCCACTGCGGGAAGAGCAACGGAGGAAAGACCGGCGGAGCGCCGGACGGCCGGGGAAAGACCCGCAGGACGAAGGACAGCCGGGGAGAGAGCGGCGGAACCGGCCATGGTTGAGGAAAGAGCGGCGGAGCGGAGACCGGCTGAAGAGAGACCGGCGGAATCAGGTTCCCAGGATTACAGATTTTCGGTGGACAGGACGGAATCCTCCGCCCGGCCGCAGATGGAGGAGGCGGCTGCGCAGCAGATGGAATTCGCCCAGTCCGCTCCCAGAAAATCCTTTGAGAACGGCGGCTCCGAGCTGGACAGCGGCGTGGAGGTCCGCGGCATTCTGGAGGTCATGCCGGACGGCTTTGGTTTTATCAGAAGCGACAATTATATGCCCGGCGACCAGGACGTATATGTGTCCCCCAACCAGATCCGTCGCTTTAATTTAAAGACGGGCGACGTCCTCTGCGGCAACACCAGGGTCAAAATTGATAAGGAAAAATACAGGGCCTTACTGTATGTCAAAAATGTCAACGGCTACAATCCTGACATTGTGGCGAAGCGCCCCAACTTCGAGGATCTGACGCCGATCTTTCCGGATGAGCGTCTGGTCATGGAGCATCCCGGCTGCAATGTGGCCATGCGGGTTATGGATTTACTGAGTCCGGTGGGCAAGGGGCAGCGCGGTATGATCGTATCCCCGCCCAAGGCCGGCAAGACCACTCTGCTGAAAGCGGTAGCCCAGGCGATTATTCACAATAATCCGGATGTGCATCTGATCATTTTGCTGATCGACGAGCGGCCGGAGGAAGTGACGGACATGAAGGAGGCCATTCAGGGTCATAACGTGGAGGTCATTCATTCCACCTTTGATGAGATGCCGGAGCACCATAAGAGGGTCGCGGAGATGACCATCGGCAGGGCCAAGAGGCTGGTGGAGCAGAAGCAGGACGTCTGTATTCTCCTGGACAGCATCACCCGTCTGACCAGAGCCTACAACCTGACGGTCCAGCCCAGCGGGCGCACCCTTTCCGGCGGTCTGGACCCGGCGGCTCTGTATATGCCGAAGCGGTTTTTCGGCGCGGCCAGAAATATGCGGGAGGGCGGCAGCCTGACCATCCTGGCGACAGCCCTGGTGGACACCGGCTCCAAGATGGATGATGTGGTGTATGAGGAATTCAAGGGCACCGGCAACATGGAGATCATTCTGGACAGAAAGCTCTCGGAAAAGCGTATTTTCCCGGCCATCGACATCCCCAGGTCCGGCACCCGCAGAGAGGATCTGCTTCTGTCTAAGGAGGAGCAGGAGGCCGTGACCATGCTGCGCCGCGGTTTGAACGGCATGAAGCCGGACGAGGCGGTGGACCGGATTCTGGATTTATTTTCCCACACGAGAAACAACGCGGATTTCGTGCAGATCGTGAAAAAACAGCGTCTGTTCTGAGGAAAGCGGAAAAAAATTGCCCCACAGGCCCGAAAATAGTAGATAAAATTTCTCAAAAGGGCTTGCAAAAACCGCGTTTGAATGCTATCATGAGTAAGCTGTCTGTTTGAGGACAGTCTGGATGGGAACGACTATTTATCATATAGAGAGGTGAGGTACGATGAAAGAGGGAATACATCCTAAGTATTATCAGGCGACAGTTACCTGCAACTGCGGCAATACGTTTGTGACCGGTTCCACAAAGCCGGAGATCCACGTGGAGGTCTGCTCCAAGTGTCATCCGTTTTATACCGGACAGCAGAAGGCAGCTCAGGCTCGCGGACGTATTGATAAGTTCAACAGAAAATACGGAATGCAGTAGTAAACGGTTGAAAAGGTTGAGGTTGAGGTGTTTTTCATCTCAGCCTTTTTCTTTTATCCCACAGGAGGAAGCTATGTCACGCAAGAAGACAAAGCAGCATTACTGCGGCATCGGCGGCCAGGCCGTCCTGGACGGCATCATGATGCGCAACGGAGCCGATTACGCCATCGCGGTGCGGAAAGCGGACGGCGCCATCGCTTTGGAAAAGAAGACAGGAAGCAAAAAGAAAAAGAGCGTTTTATCCCAAATCCCCTTTGTCAGGGGGGTGGTGAATTTTATAGACAGCCTGAGGGTGGGCTTTCAGAGCCTGAATTTCTCCGCGGAGACGGGCATGGAGGACGATGAGGAGCCCGGCGGGTTTGAGCTTTTTTAAAAAAAGCACTTTGGCGATAAGGCGAACGATATCATCATGACCTGCACCGTGTTCGCGGCGGTGATTCTGGCGGTGGCGGTTTTTATTCTGCTGCCCTACGGCCTGAGCGCCTTTCTGGGGCAGTTTATTGTAAGCAGGACGGTTCTCTCTGTTTTTGAGGAAGTCATCCGGCTGGCCATTTTTATCGCCTATGTGACGCTGATCGGACTGATGGACGATATTGACAGAATGTATATGTATCATGGCGCGGAGCACAAGTGTATCAACTGCATTGAGCGGGGAAAGCCCCTGACGGTGCAGAATGTGCGCCGTTCCAGCAGGCTTCATCCCCGCTGCGGCACCAGCTTCATGCTGTACGTGATGGTGATTTCCTGTGTGCTTTTTTTCTTCATTCAGGAGTCCAATCCGCTGCTTCGGCTGCTGTACAGGCTGCTGCTGATTCCGGTGATCGCGGGGGTCTCCTATGAACTGATCCGCCTGGCGGGGCGCAGCGCCAATCCGCTGGTGAAGCTTTTGAATCTGCCGGGGCTTGGGCTGCAGCTGCTCAGCACCAGGGAGCCTGAGGATGATATGATTGAGGTGGCGATTGGGGCCGTGGAAGCGGTGTTTGACTGGGAAGCCTATCAGGAGGAAACCTTCGGACATCAGGAGGAGCCGGAGGAGGAATACGAGGAAGAGTATGAAGAAGAGTACGGGGATGAGGATTTTGACGATGAGCTCATGGAGGATGATTCCGGGGATGCTATTATTGATGATGAATTAGAAGAATATAATGCTTCTGATGATGGGTTCATCGAAGATTTTGAAGCGGATGCTCAGGATTTGGCTGAAATAGAGGGCGAGATTGATCCCGAACTGATGAAATACGCGGAATATGACGTCGCTGTTTCGAACACAGAGGAACACGGGCAGCCGGATGAGAGCGACCAGCAGCCGGAGGAGGGAAAAAACGGCGGTCAGGCCGGGCAGACGGTGGCTGGCAGCGAAGAGGAGACGAACCAGGCAGAGATTAAAAACAATGGCGAGGCCGGGATCAGTGAGCGGGCGGATGGCAGGGTTCGCAGCGAGGAGGAGGCCGGCAGAGAGATCGAGGAGCTTCTTGAACATGACCTGTGAGGAAGCGTACAGACAGGGAGCAAAGCTTTTGAAAAACGCCGGAGTGGCGGAATATGCCCTGGACGCCAGGCTTTTGCTGGAGCATTTCTGCGGTGTGACTCGCCAGGACCTGCTGGTTCACGGAGACAGGTCTCTTGCCGGGAGGGAGGAGCAGGCCTATTTTCAGGCTGTCGCCCGCAGAGAAAGCCGCGTTCCCCTGCAGCAGATCACAGGGACGCAGGAGTTCATGGGGCTGCCCTTTTATGTCAATGAAAATGTGCTGATTCCCAGGCAGGATACGGAGACGGTGGTTGAGGAAGCGCTGAAGGTACTGAAACCGGGGATGGAGCTTCTTGATCTGTGCACCGGCAGCGGCTGCATTCTGCTTAGTCTTCTTTATTATAGTGAGGGCTGCCGCGGCCTGGGGACGGATATTTCCGATGGGGCGTTGACCGTGGCGGAGAGGAACCTGCGCGGGATCAGTGAAAAGAAAGAGCTGCGGGCGGGCCTGTGTAAGAGCGATCTTTTTACTTCCGTGACAGGCCGCTTTGATGTGATTGTGTCCAATCCGCCCTATATTGCCTCAGAGGTGATCGGTACCCTGGAGCCGGAGGTAAAGGCCCATGAGCCGGCGCTTGCCCTGGACGGAGGCGGGGACGGACTTGATTTTTACCGGAGGATGATCCCTGAGAGCGGGAAATATTTAAGAGAGGGCGGCTTTATTTTTCTGGAGATCGGTTATGACCAGGGAGCGGCGGTCAGCGATCTGATGAAAGCGGCGGGCTTTGCGGATGTCCGCGTAAAGCAGGATTTGTCCGGGTTTGACCGGGTGGTATCGGGGAGATGGAAAAAGAATGGTGCCTGACCGGATGTACCGGGAAGACTGGGAAAGAGTGATCTGCCCGGATCATGCCGGGGAGTTGGAGGAAGAGAGATGTTTGACAGGCTGGACGATTTGCTGAATCGTTTTGAGGAGATTTTAAATGAATTGAATGAGCCCACAGTCACAGCCGATCAGGAGCGGTTCCGGAAGCTGATGAAGGAGCAGAGCGATCTGACGCCTGTGGTGGAGACCTATAAGGGCTATAAAAAAGCGAAGCAGGACATTGAGGATTCTCTTGCCATGCTGGAGGAGGAGACCGATGAGGAGATGCGGGGGCTTTTGAAGGAGACCCTTGCTGACAGCAGGAAAGAGGCGGAGGAGTCAGAGCAGAGGCTGAAGCTTCTGCTTTTGCCAAAGGACCCCAATGATGATAAAAACGTGATCATGGAAATCCGCGGCGGGGCCGGCGGAGACGAGGCGGCGCTCTTTGCGGCGGAGCTGTATCGTTTATATGTAAAATATGCTCTCAGCAGGGGCTGGAAGGTGGAGACCCAGTACGCCGATGAGAGCGGAATCGGCGGCATGAAGGAGGTCAACTTCCAGATTTCCGGAAAAGGGGCTTATTCCCGGCTGAAATATGAGTCCGGCGTCCATCGGGTGCAGAGGGTGCCGGAGACCGAGTCCGGCGGACGGATTCACACCTCCACGGCCACGGTGGCGGTGATGCCGGAGGCGGACGAGGATATTGACATTGTGATTGATGAGAAGGATATCCGCATCGATGTGATGCGTGCCTCCGGCAACGGCGGCCAGTGCGTCAATACCACGGATTCCGCGGTGCGCCTGACCCATTATCCCACAGGAATTGTGGTCTATTCCCAGACAGAGAAGAGCCAGCTGCAGAATAAGGCCAAGGCCTTTGCCCTGCTGAAATCCAAGCTCTACGATATGGAACAGCAAAAGCAGCATGACGCGGAAGCGGAGCTTCGCCGCAGCCAGATCGGCACCGGCGACCGTTCCGAGAAGATCCGCACCTATAATTTTCCCCAGGGCCGGGTCACTGACCACCGTATCGGCCTGACGCTGTATAAGCTGGACAAGGTGATGAACGGCGATATCGATGAGATTCTGGACGCCTGCATCGCCGCGGACCAGGCCGCGAAATTAGTGAAGATGAGCGGCCAGTGAGGGGCAGCGGAGAAATAATATGCCCATCCCGCGTTGGCAGATAGGCGAATTGCGGCTTCTGAAGGTCTCACTGCAGTCCGATGGCTGAATGTATAATTTTTTCCTCCTTGCAGACAATGGTAGTGATACAGATAATAAAGCGGCAAAATGGAATGATACACGGATTTCTGACCTTTTGTCCCCTGTATCATACAAATACGCAGGGAGGCGCATAATATGAATGACGATACAATCAAGCTCTTACGGGAGTGCAACGCCGGGGTGAAGATGGGAATTTCCTCACTGGATGATGTGATGGACAGAGTGAAGGACCAGAGCCTGAAAAATCTGCTGGAGCAGAGCAAGGACACCCATTCCAGGCTGGGGGACGATACCCACAGGCTTTTGGAACGCTACCGGGACAATGGCAAGGAGCCTGCGGCCATGGCGAAGCTGATGGCCCGGGCGAAGACGATGATGAAGATGGATGACAAAAACTGCGACCGGGTTGCCGCCGAGATGGTGACGGACGGCTGCCACATGGGCATCAAGTCGCTGTACCGCTACCTTCATCAGTATCCGGCGGCCACCCAGGAGGTGAAAAAGCTGACCGGGGATATCATTGAAGCGGAGGAGAAGCTGGAGAAGGGGCTGCGGGAGTATCTGTAGGAAGATGAGCGGGCAGTAAAAAAATATCACGGAAGCAAAAGGCTGTGGAGCGGATACTGCCCTTATCGGGAACCCGGGGCGGGTGCTTATGGCTCCGCGGCTGTCATAAGAAACGGAGGGAGAAAACAGATGAACATAAGAAGAGCCACGGCCGAGGACATCCCCGGCCTGAATAAGCTGCTGTATCAGGTGCTGATGGTACATCACAACGGCAGGCCGGATTTATTTAAGCCGGACGTCAAAAAGTATACAGACCGGGAGCTTGAAGAGCTTCTGAAGGAGGAAAAACGCCCGGTTTTCGCGGCGGTGGATGAGAAGAATCAGGTTTCAGGCTACGCCTTCTGTATCCTGGAGGAGTACATAGGAGACAACACTCATCCCGATATGAAAACCCTCTATATCGATGACCTGTGCGTGGATGAGGAGGTCAGGGGTCAGCACATCGGGGAAACCCTGTATGAGTATGTGCTGGATTATGCCAGGAAAATCGGCTGCTACAACGTGACGCTGAATGTATGGAGCTGCAATCCCGGCGCCATGAAATTTTATGAGAAATGCGGGCTTGTGCCTTACAAGGTGGGCATGGAAAAGGTATTATAAACACGGAGGGACTTTTTTATGTGGGCAAAAGAAAGTGTTTTTTATCAGATTTATCCCATGGGCTTTTGCGGCGCGCCCTTTGCCAATGACGGCGTGCGGGAGCACAGAATTTTAAAGGTGATCGACTGGATTCCTCATCTGGAGAAGCTGGGCGTGGATGCGGTTTATTTTTCACCGCTGTTTGAATCCGATACGCACGGCTATGACACCAGGGATTATCGGAAAATTGATACCCGACTGGGGGATGAGGCGGATTTCAGGAAAGTGGTGAACGAGCTGCATTTCCACGGCATCCGGGTGGTGCTGGACGGCGTCTTTAATCATGTGGGCCGGGGCTTCTGGGCCTTTCAGGACGTGCTGCGAAACCGGGAAAATTCTCCTTACAGGGACTGGTTTTACCGCATTGATTTCGGGGGCAATTCCAATTACAATGACGGCCTCTGGTATGAGGGCTGGGAGGGCTGCTATGATCTGGTGAAATTAAATCTGTGCAATCCCCAGGTGGTGGATTATCTGCTGGACTGCGTCAGCTTCTGGGTGGAGGCCTGGGACATCGACGGACTGCGCCTGGATGTGGCCTACAGCCTGGACCTGGATTTCCTGAAAAGACTGCGGGCTCACTGTAATTACGTAAAGCAGGATTTTTTCCTGGTGGGGGAGGTGCTCCACGGGGATTACAACCGCATCATGAACCAGGATATGCTGCATTCCGTCACCAATTACGAGTGCTATAAGGGGCTGTATTCCAGCTTCAACAGCATGAATATGTTTGAGATCATCTATTCCCTGAACCGGCAGTTTGGTTCAGAGCCGTGGTGCCTCTATACCGGAAAGCACTTGCTTTCCTTTGTGGACAACCATGACGTGTCCAGAATCGCCAGCATATTGCAGAATGAAAAGCATCTGCCCTTAATTTATGCGCTTCTCTTTGGCATGCCCGGCATTCCCTGCCTGTACTACGGCAGCGAGTGGGGCGCGAAGGCCGATAAGAGCGAGGGCGACCCGGCGCTGCGGCCGGCCTTTGAAAAGCCTCAGTGGAATGAACTGACGGAATGGATCAGTAAGCTTTCCGCGGCAAAGAAAGCTTCCAGGGCGCTGAATCACGGTTCCTTCCGCTCAGTGCTGCTGACCAATAAGCAGTGTATTTTTGAGAGAAAATGCGACAGCGAGAGGGTACTGGTGGCCATCAACGCGGACGGGGAGGAGTACGTGGCCCATTTTGACGCTGGCTGTGGTCTGGCTCAGGATATGATCAGTGGAGAAACCCACGATTTTGGCGGAGGCAGCCATCTGCCGCCCTACAGCGCCGCGTTCTGGAGGTGCGAAAGGTAGGAAAATGAAAAAATGAAGGAACAGAACAGTATTGTGAAGGAGCTGTTATATTTTATTGACCACGCGCCCAGCCCCTACCATGTGGTGGATCAGGCGAAGAAAATGCTGGAGGAGGCGGGTTTTGAGAGAATCAGTGAAAAAAAGAGCTGGGAGCTTCAGAGAGGAAAGAGCTATTACGTGACCAGGCAGGGCTCGGCCATCATCGCTTTCCGAATCCCCGAAGAGCCCTGGAAGGGCTTTCATCTGGCGGCCAGCCACAGCGATTCTCCTGCTTTCAAAATCAAGGCCAGTCCGGAAATGACTCTGGGGAACCTGTATACAAAGCTGAATGTAGAGCGCTACGGCGGCATGATTTTGTCCACCTGGTTTGACCGGCCCCTGTCTGTGGCAGGAAAGGTGTATCTGGAGGAGAATGGAGCGATCGCCAAAAAGCTGGTGAATTTTGACCGGGATCTGCTGGTTATTCCTTCTCTGGCGATCCATATGAACAGGGAAGCTAATAACGGTGTGAAATTCAGCGTGCAGAAGGATTTATGCCCCCTTCTTTCCACCACCGCGGATGGAGAGGCGTTCGGGAAGCTGCTGGAGCGGGAGACAGGGACAGAAAAGTCCCGGATTCTGGGCTATGACCTGAATCTGTACACCCGGCAGCCGGGGACGCTGATCGGAATGGATGAGGATCTGATTCTTTCCCCCAGACTGGACGATCAGGAGTGCGCCTTTGCCAGCCTGAAAGCAATTATTGAGAGTAAGCCCCGGGATTATGTCAGCCTGTGCGCCGTTTTTGACAATGAGGAGGTGGGCAGCATGTCTCCCCAGGGCGCGGACAGTGATTTCCTGAGGGATACGGTAAAGCGGGTGATTTACAGCCTTGGCGGCAGCGAGACCACCTACATGGAGACCATGGCCAACAGCTTTATGATTTCAGCGGACAATGCCCACGCGGTGCATCCCAACAGTCCGGAGAAGGCGGACCCCACCAACCGGCCGACCATGAACGGCGGAATTGTGATCAAATATTCCGCGGCGCAGAAATATACCACCAGTGCCTACACCGGCAGCATCATGAAACAGCTCTGCCAGCGGGCCGGGGTGCCCTGTCAGGTCTTCCACAACCATTCTGACAGCCTGGGAGGAGGCACGCTTGGAAAATATTCCGCCACCCACATGTCTGTGGCCACGGTGGATATCGGGCTGGCGCAGCTGGCCATGCATTCCGCGGTGGAGACGGCTGGCAGCCGGGATATCGAATACCTGGTGAAGGTGATGAAATATTTTTATAGTATGTGACCGGTATGCCGTTTCAATCATAATTAAAAATATGGTTGAGACGGCATACTGCCTTTATTTCCATATGGTGTTCAGTGAAAAGAGTTTTCCGGCGGGAGGACTTTTTATCATTTTTTGTAAATTCTTTGTGACGAATCAGTGGTTCCACGCATATATAAGTAGAGCGTCTTTTTGGAGAACTTCCAAAAAACATTAAAAACATGTACTTGATTAAACGTATAAAATGTGCTAATCTGTTGGCAGGAGGTTTTTCAGTGTGGATGCTCGGAAAGCGAGGACCATGATGGGAAAACAGGACACTTCTACAAAAGATTACATCAGCGACGGGGATATTTTCGCTGACGCGGTGAATTACTATCTTTATGGCGGAGAGCGGGTCATAGATCCGGGAAGCCTCAGACCATTGGACTCAGCTCTTCTCTTACATATTTTCAGGGAGGATGATGAAATCCGGGAGGCTTCTTCTTCCGGAGAAAAGAACAGGGAAATCAGCGAGCCGGTCCAGCGGTACCGCGATGTGGTGCGCCAGGCCAGTATGATGACAGATGACCATTGCGCGTATGTGATTATAGGGCTGGAGGCACAGACAATGACACATTACGCCATGGCTGTCAAGAGTATTGTTTATGACGGATTGCAGTATGCCAGACAGGTGGAGCTGCTGCGGATGAAACACCGGCTGGACGGCGACAAGGGGAGTTCAGAGGAGTTTTTGTCCGGAATGCATAAAGAAGACAGGTTAATCCCGGTGATTACGATCTGTCTGCACTTTGGGACAGAAGCCTGGGACGGGGCGCTGAGCCTGATGGAGCTTTTTGACCTGCCGGACGAACGGCTGCTGCCTTACATTCAGGATTACAAGGTATTCCTGATCGAACCGGCCAGGATGAGTGATGAGGATTTTGACAAATTCTCTACCAGTCTGGGACTGGTGCTGAGGTTTTTGAAAGCGGGACAGGACAAGAGGAAGCTGGCGGAGCTTGTGAATGGAGATGACGCGTTTAAAAGTCTGGACAGAAAGGCGGCGAGGGTCATCAGGGATTGTGCGAATGTGGACATTCAGATCAGGGAAGAAGAGGAGGTGGTAAATGTGTGCAAGGGCTGGTATGACGCTATCGAGGACGCGAGGGAAGAAGAACGGGAAGCGGCGCGAGAGCGGGAGAAGGAGCTTTGCAAAGGCTGGTATGACGCTATCGAGGATGCGAGGATAGAAGAGAGGGAAGCGGCGCGAGAGCGGGAGAAGGAGCTATGCAAGGGCTGGTATGACGCTATCGAGGACGCGAGGGAAGAAGTAAGGAAGGAAGAGAGAGAAGCGGCGCAGGAGCGGGAAATCCATTCTGTGCTGGATGCTTATAGGAAGTTCAATATTCCTGAGGTTGAAATCCGGCAATGGATCGTAAGAAAATACAGTCTGTCTGAGGACGATATTGACAGATATATGCTCGCTGCCAACGCCTGATTCTCCTCTCAGGAATTGCAATTTGTGGCACTCTTGCCCGTTTAAGTGACAAAAGGCTAAGGAATCAATCGGTACGATGATAAAAAGACTGCATATAATGATATAAAATAACGGATACGGGGCTGTTGCAAAACGGCCCCGTAAGGACGTTTTATGGACAATGAAAAGATGGAGGCGGCGCTCCAGCTTGCCCTGTCAGAGCAGGAGAGCCTGAGGGAAAGGTCGGATATTCTGGATGCGGGCTATGATGCGGGTCAGGACAGCTGGGAGATTATCATCAAATATAACGGTGATCTGGAAGAGACGCTGCCGGACGGAATCGCACTGGAGCCGCTGATTGCGGGGTACGGGATTCTGACGGTGCCCACGGCTCTTCTTGAGGATGTGCCGCCCAATCCTCAGATCGAGTACGCGGAGCTTCCCAAAAGGCTGTATTTTGAGCAGGAGGTTTCAGGTTCGGCACGAAGACCTGTATTTGGGCAGGAGACTTCCGGTTCGGTGGGAAGACCTGTATATGAGTCGGAGGGTGCCGGTTCGGTGGGAGGACCTGTATTTGGGCAGGAGGTTTCAGCTCCGGTGGAAAGACCTGTATTTGGGCAGGAGGTTTCAGTCCCTGTGGAAAGACCTGTATTTGAGCAGGAGGAAATTCCACTGTCAGGCAAAGGCGTGCTGGTGGCAGTCATCGACTCTGGCATCGATTATACGCTTCCTGATTTTCGTTACCCGGACGGCTCCACCCGGATTGTGGCACTCTGGGATCAGAGTCTTTCCCCGGATCCGGCCAATCCTCCTCCTGAGGGGTTTCGCCAAGGCAGACTGTTCACTTCCGAAGATATTAACGCCGCTCTGGAGCGGGTCCTTCCCATGGAAGCGCTGCCTTCTCTGGATACAAGCGGCCATGGCACGGCGGTGGCGGGCATCGCGGCCTCCGGCAGAGTCATGATTTCTGGCGGCGGCACAGCTTTCGGCAATGTGGAGGCTTCCAATGGTGGGGAGAGCTACGGTGGCAATGTGACTTTCAGCGGCGTGGAAGCCTCCGGCAGATTCATTGCTTCCGATGGCGCGGGGGCTTTCGACAGCATGAATGGCGCGTACACCGGCATGGCGCCGGAAAGCGACCTCCTGATCGTAAAGCTGGGCAATCCCGGGGAGAAGGGCTTTCCCAGAACCACGGAGCTGATGCGTGCTCTGGCCTTTGTATCACGGTTTGCCCTGGAGAGAAATCAGCCCATGGCCGTCAATTTAAGCTTTGGCAACAGCTACGGCTCTCACAACGGCACCTCCCTGCTGGAACGCTTCATCGACAATATCGCAGAGATCGGCAGGAACGTAATCTGTGTGGGCACCGGAAACGAGGGCCTGTCCGGCGGGCGCTGTAGCGGCTGGCTTAAGGAAGGGCGGACAACGGAGGTGGAAATCCGTGTGGCGTCCTATGAGACCGGCCTGAATATCCAGTTCTGGAAAAATTTCGTGGACGATTACACTCTGCGTTTGATCGCTCCGGACGGGGAATCGGTTTTCATAGATCCCGGGCAGTATCAGAAAATATCGGTGACGCTGGGAAATACCCGGGTGCTTGCCTGTGCGGGGCAGCCTACGCCCTACAGCGCCAATCAGGAAATCTATTTTGACCTTTTGCCGGAGGAATTCTATATTGAGGAAGGAATCTGGAGGATCAGGATTGAACCGGCGCATATCAGAAACGGATTTTTTTACATGTATCTGCCGGTGGCTTCCACCAGAAATCAGGGCACGCGGTTCTATAATCCCTCCCAGGAGATGACTCTGACCATTCCCTCCACCTCGGCCAGAACCATTGCCGTGTCGGCATATCACCCGCTGACAGGCGCCTTCGCGGATTTCAGCGGCCAGGGGTCGGCGCGGGAAGATTATTTTCAGGAAAAAAGCAATATCGGAGCCCTTCGCCCTACGCTGGCGGCGCCGGGGGTGGACATTTTAGCTCCCATGCCGTGGGGAGGCTATGCCGGCTTCACAGGCACCAGCTTTGCCGCGCCCTTTGTAACCGGGGCTGCGGCTCTGCTGATGGAGTGGGGCATTTTACAGGGCCATGATTATTTTTTATATGGGGAAAAACTGAAAGCGTTTCTGATGAAGGCTGCTGTCCCGCTGCCGGGAATTGCGGAATATCCCTCTGAGAAGGTGGGGTACGGAGGACTGTCGCTGAGGGGAGCGATTGAAGAAGAATGAATGAAGGAAGTAACTATTCACTGCCGCTTGACGAGTCTGTTTATATCTCCCAGATCAGCAGTGAAAAGTAACCGGGAAATAAAAGTTGTGTTTTTTCTGTGATGATGGTAGAATGTCCTTATGTTGTGATGTCAGCGGCAGCGGGCATATTCATATGATGGATATTCCGAAGATCAGGCGAGGGGAGGCTGTCAGCGCGGCGCACTCCGGAAAAGAAAACATAATCCGACATAAGAAAGGAGAAATTCCATGGCATCTCACATTATCACGGACTCCGCGTCCGATGTCCCGCAGTCTGTCAGGGAGGAATACAGCCTGCATGTGATTCCCACGCCGGTCACCATCGACGAGGTGGATTATTTTGACGGCTCCACCATCCAGCCGGCTGAATTTTACAAAATTCAGGCGGAGGGGAAGAGCAATATCAAGACCTATCACATCAGCCAGCAGATGTTTTACGACCACTTTAAGCCCTATGCAGAGGCGGGAGACGAGGTGCTGTATATCTGCTTTTCCACCGGTATCGCGGGGACCTTCCAGGCGGCCAATCTGGCGAAGGCTGATCTGCTGGAGGAATTTCCGGACTTTCAGATTACCATCATCGATTCAAAATGCGCCTCCATCGGTTTTGGCCTGGTGACCTATTATCTGCTGCAGATGCAGAAAAACGGCGCGCCGAAGGAGCTGATCATCGAGGCGGCGCAGTATTTCTGTGAACATATGACGATTCAGTTTACCGTGCAGACCCTTCATTATCTGTATAAGGGAGGCAGAGTTGGCGCTGTCAGCGCGGCGGCGGGCGGACTTCTGGACATCAAGCCCATTCTGGTTGTGGATGAGGAGGGCGCCCTGAAGGGGTCGGAGAATGTCCGCGGCTGGAAGAAGGCGGTCCGGCGCGTGGAGGATATGATCGGCGAAAAGTGCCGGGATCTGGACCGGCAGATCATCGGCGTGGTCAGCGGAAGCGACCCGGACCTGGCCCGTCAGGTGGGGGAGAACTTAAAGGAGCGTTATCACGCGAAGGGCATTCTGACAAGCCAGGTTGGCTGCGCGATCGGCGCCCACACCGGCGGCGGGATTGTGGGCATCACGGCACTGGACGCCATGAATCCGGAGTATGAGAAGTATCTCGATTAGACAATATTCTGTTATTGACAGCTGTCCGGCATGACAGCAGATTATTTTCAATAAGGTGAAATATCTGTTTCGTCCCATGACACAAAAACGGGAATATAACAGTAATATAAATGATATTTTGAGCATAAGGAATATCCTATGAAAAATATGTTAAACGATGAGATTATATCACTGGTAGATGACATCCTCGGGGATTACGAGTTGAAAAGGCGCATCGACACCGACAAAATTTTCAGTCAGCCTGACAAGGCGGTCATCACTGAGATTTTATCCAATCTTCAGCAGATTATATTCCATGGCTATTACCGCAACCAGCACTACCGGATCTATACCGCCAAGAATAATCTGAGCATGCTTCTGGAGGATATTCTTTTCAATCTGAGCAAACAGATCATGCTGGTGCTGCAGGGCTCCTCTGATGGAAAAGAGGATGAGAATGCCGGGGAAGAGGCTGAGGAGAGGGCTTACGATATCTGCATCGCCTTCCTGTCCCGGATTCCGAAGCTCAGGGAATCTCTGGAGATGGATGCCCAGGCGGCCTACGACGGGGACCCGGCGGCTTCGGGGATTGAGGAGGTTATTTTTTCCTATCCCGGCTTTTATGCCATTTTCGTGTATCGGATCGCCCATGAGCTGCAGCTGCTCCATGTGCCGCTGATTCCCAGGATGATGACGGAGATCGCCCACAGCGCCACCGGAATTGATATTCACCCCGGCGCCACCATCGGCAAAAGCTTCTTCATGGACCACGGCACCGGCATCGTGATCGGCGAGACCACCATCATCGGCGACAATGTGAAGGTCTATCAGGGCGTGACCATTGGCGCGCTCTCCACCAGAGGCGGCCAGAAGCTGAAAAACAGGAAACGCCATCCCACCATCGAGGACAACGTGACCATCTACTCCAACGCCTCCATTCTGGGCGGCGAGACCGTCATCGGCCGTAATACGGTCATCGGCGGCAACACCTTTATCACCAAATCTGTTCCGCCGGACACCAGCGTCAGCATCGCCAGCCCGGAGCTGATTTACCGCTACGGCAATCATCAGGAGAAGGAGAAGCTGGATGGGCTGAGCCAGGACGAGAGCGGGGAGTGGGTTATTTAACTGTAAATGGAATAAAAAATATCAGCTGCGGGAACACTGCAACTGATATTTTTTATTGCGAAAAGGGAGGATTTTTTATGTCACTGATTAAGAAACCGGTGGGCGAGTTTAAGGTGCAGGCCTACCATCAGGATGCTTTCAAAACGGTTTCCCGGAAGGACATTCTGGGAAAGTGGAGCGTGTTTTTCTTTTATCCGGCGGATTTTACCTTTGTCTGCCCCACGGAGTTAGAGGATCTGGCGGAGCATTACGGGGAATTTCAAAAGATCGGCTGTGAGATTTACAGTGTTTCCTGCGACAGCCACTTTGTCCACAAGGCCTGGCATGATGTGTCAGATACCATCAAAAAGCTGCAGTTTCCCATGCTGGCGGACCCCACGGGCATGTTGACAAGAGATTTCAACGTGATGATCGAGGAGGAGGGCGCGGCCGAGAGGGGAACCTTTATCGTGAATCCGGATGGCGTCATTGTGGCTTACGAGGTGATCGCGGGAAATGTGGGAAGAAACGCCGTGGAGCTGCTGCGCCGGGTGAAGGCCAGCCAGTTTGTGGCAGAGCACGGCGACCAGGTCTGCCCGGCGAAATGGCAGCCCGGAGACAAGACCCTGAAACCCAGTCTTAATCTGGTGGGAATGCTGTGATGGAAGAAAAAAATATGTACGACGTCATCATTGTGGGCGGAGGCCCTGCCGGACTCTCCGCCGCCATTTATATGGCCCGGGCAAAATACCGGGTGCTGGTGCTGGAAAAGGGGGACGTGGGCGGCCAGATCAGGATCACGGACAATATTGTAAATTATCCCGGCATTGAGAGCACCAACGGAAAAGCGCTGACTACCGCCATGGCCCGGCAGGCCAGAAGCTTCGGCGCGGAGTTTGTCGGGGAGGAGGTGATTGATCTTCAGTGCAACACGCAGATCAAGCAGGTAAAAACCAGAAACCGCGACTATGAAACTCTGGGAATCATCCTGGCGCTGGGAGCCAATCCCCGGAAATTAAATTTTCAGGGGGAGGCGGAATTTCAGGGCAGGGGCGTGGCCTACTGTGCCACCTGTGACGGGGAATTTTTTACGGACCGGATGGTCTATGTGGTGGGCGGCGGCTACGCGGCGGTGGAGGAGGGCTTATTTCTCACCCGCTACGCCAGAAGAGTGGTCATGATCGTCAGGGAGGAGGAGTTTACCTGTGCCAGAACCCTGGGGGACAAGGCGAAGGAACACCCGAAAGTGGAGATTCATTTTCACACGGAGATCACCGGGGTGGAGGGGGAGAGCTTTGTCACGAAGGCTTCCTTTGTGGATAACCAGATGGGAAAAACCTGGGAGAGCGCACCTGAAAAAGAAGGGATCGGCGTCTTTGTCTTCGCCGGTTATGTGCCCGCCTCGGACTGGCTGCCCTCGGAAATTGAGAGAGACCGGCAGGGGTATCTTGTGACGGACAAAAACCAGGCCACCAATGTGCCCGGTGTTTACGGCGCGGGGGATGTGTGCGTCAAGGGGCTGCGCCAGGTGGTGACGGCGGTATCCGATGGGGCGGTGGCGGCCACCAGTCTGGAACTGTATGTGGAAAAGCTGCACCACAGTCTGCGTCTGCCGGAGTTTGTTCAGCTGGCCGGCGGTGAAAATGAACAAAAACAAAAGCTGCCGGATTCCGATGAATTATTTGACCGAGAACTGAAAAATCAGGTGAGCGAGCTCCTGGACAAAATGGAGAGGCCGGTTGTCATGAGAGTCTGGGCAAAGCGGGATGAGGAGCAGCGGGAATTATTTTCATTTCTGAATGAACTGGCCGGGTTGTCGCAAAAGCTGACTTTGGAGTACGTCGGAACCAGAGAAATCCCGGAGGAGCTCTGGCCCGCAGTCCGGCTCTTTGATAATGAGGGTAATGACAGCGGGTTTTGTTTTCACGGGATTCCCACGGGGGAGGAATTTACCTCTTTTTTGCTGGCCATCTGTCAGCTGGGCGGACCGGGCAGGGAGCTGCCTGAGGAAGCGGGGCGGCTGCTTCGGGAGGCCGGGGAGGACGTCAGGGTGCGGATTTTTGTGTCGCTGACCTGTACCATGTGCCCCCGGACGGTGCAGTCGGCGGCGCTGTTGGCTATGGAGAGGAAGAAAAAGAGAAGGGTGCGGGTGGATGTGTTTGACCTGTCGCTGTTTCCAGCGCTGCGGGAGAAGTATCAGATACGCAGTGTGCCATGTATTGTGGTGAATGAGGAGAGGGTGCTGTTTGGGAGGAAGGAGGTGGACGAGCTGGCGCGGGAGATTTTTTGACATGAATCGGGCAAAAGGGTCGCGTGAAAGGACGGATTTGCAGGATCAAGCAGATGAGGACAGAAAATTCGCGCCATGCTTTCCTGTGATTGGTGCTTGACAAGACGGCTTGTTCGTGTAAAACTTAGGATAGTTTCATTCAGTAATTAATTTATGAGAGATTTTAAGGAAACTTCTATGAATAAAGGTTTTACACGGATACTGTTTATTATGATTTGTATTTTCCTTCTGTCCGGCTGCGGCAGCGCGGCAAATTCCTCATCCGCGCAGGAGGCTTCGGCGGCGGTGGAGGAGGATACTGTCTATACGCTGATCGAGGATATGAAGTACGAGGAGGCTCTCGCGCTTTTGGAGACTTTGGAGCTGGGTGAGCAGGAGAGTCTGCGGGTGGCGGGCATCTGCTATATGGGGCAGGGGCTGTATGAGGAGGCGGTGGAGGCCTTTGAGGCGGCTCTCGCCTGCAACGGCGGCTTTATTTACGAGATCGATTATGATATCAACCGTTACCTGGCGGTGTCCTACAATAAGCTGGGCGAGTATGAGAAGGCGGAGGAGGTGTACGCCGCCATCTGTGCCCTGCAGCCAAAGGACGCGGATGCCCAGTACATGCACGGCGTCACTTATCTGGAGCTGGGGCAGTATGAGAACGCGGTGGAATGCTTTGACGCCGCTGTGGCGCTGGCTCCCACGGACTATGACCTGATGATTTCCATTTATCAGGCGCTGGCCCAGTACGGCTACCGGGCGCTGGGCGAGGAGTACATCGCGGACATTCTGGATAACAGCGCTTCTATCAGCGACTATGACAGAGGACGGGTGCTGTATTACACAGGGGAGTACAGTCAGGCCATTGTCTATCTGGAAAAGGTAAAATCTCAGGGAACCCAGGACGTGATTCTGTATCTGGCCATGAGCTATGAGGCGCTGGGCGATTACAATTACGCGGCCAACGTCTATATCTCCGGTCTGGAGCTGGGGGAGAGCGCCGTGCTGTACAATCAGCTGGGCTTATGCCAGCTTAAGCGCGGGCTTTATGAGGAGGCGCTGGAGGCCTTTACCCAGGGGCTGGCGTGCAATGACACCTCCCTGCGCCAGAACCTGAGATACAATCAGATTGTGGCCTACGAGATGCTGGGGGATTTTGACACGGCAAAGGAGTTGATGGAAAGCTATGTCAGCGACTATCCCGGGGATGAGGAGGCGCTGAGAGAGGCGTTATTTTTGGAGAGCAGATAAGATGAAAGCCAATATTATTTCCTATTTACAGACATACGGACAGGAAAGCTTTCAGCAGAGGGCATTCAATGGAGTGGATGCCCTTATTTTGTGCCAGTTTTCCTATTTAAAATTTGACGGAATCATTCCAGGTATCCCGGAAAACAGGGCCGGGAAGGGCTTTCTGAATAAAAGCGCGGAGAAAACCGGAACCTTCCAGCGGGCTGGGGGTTGTGAGGAAGACGCATCCGAAGACCCCGGAAATCCTGAAGACCCCGAAAGTTCCGAAGACCCTGAAAATCCTGAAGACCTCGGAAACTTCGGAGAGAAAAAAACCTGCCCATGGTAACACTTCTGGACATCTGGCGCAGCCCGAACCGGGAAAAAATGTTTTACGACACCCGGTTTGAGGAGGAAAACCGCGCCCTGGCCGAGCAGCTTTTATTGTCCGGCCGGTTTAAAAAGGTTCGTTTCGGCCTTTTTGCCGATTTTGTCAGCGAGGAAGAGAAGGTGCAGTTCTCCGCTTTAAGCTGTGTGCTGGAGGACGGCAGTGTGAAGGTGGTTTACAGGGGCACGGACGAGAGTCTGGCTGGCTGGCGGGAGGATATGGATATGGCCTTTACTTATCCGGTGCCCGGCCAGGAGTACAGCAGCCACTATCTGGAGCTGGCGGCGGGGCTTCTCGATGGGCCGCTGGATATTCTGGGCCACTCCAAGGGAGGAAATCTGGCGGTGTACGCGGCCATGAACGCCTCCGATGCCGTGCAGGCGCGTATCAATACCATTTACAATATGGATGGCCCCGGCTTTAAAAAGGGCGTCTGCCGGATGGAGCTTTTTGAAAAAATAGAGCCCAAAATCCGGAAATTCATTCCCCGCTCCTCCATGGTCGGCATGATTCTGGAAAATTACGGCGGCTATCGGGTGGTGGACAGCAATACGGTAGGGCTTTTGCAGCATTTTCCCTCATCCTGGATGGTGGAGGGAACGGATTTTGCCTATCTGGAAAAGGTGGACGAGCCTCAGCGGATCATCAACGATTCTGTCAGAGAATGGATAGACTGCCTCAGCGAGGAGGAGCGTCGGGAGTTTGTGGATACCCTTTTTGAGGTGCTGGAGGCCAGCGGCGTCAGCGACCTGGTGGAGTTCACCCAGGACTACAGGGGCTGTATCAGCCGGATGCTGGCCGCCCTGCAGAATCAGGACCCGGAGAAAAGACGTCAGGCCGCCGGCGTGATTCGCCGCCTGTTTCAGATCTCCGGGCAGACCTTCCGCAGCGAAACCCTTGCCTGGATTCAGGAAAAGCTGGAGAAATAAGACGCCATCGCTTAATTTTTTATATAGTTTTTAGACTCAAACCTTGTAAGTTTTGACAATTCATGGTAAGATTACAATAATGTTTGTGTGCAATATTATGGTACAGGGGGGACAAAAAGTCAGAAATCCGTGTATCACACTTTAATAAACGCGCACAGGAAGGAGCATTAGTAAAATGGGAATGGACATTCGCTATTCTGCGAACCAGAAGGACGTAAAGCGCTACACGACCCAGGAGCTGCGGGATGAATTCCTGATTCAGAATCTGTATGTGGCCAATGAGATCGTGGCGGTTTACTCTCATGTGGACCGCATGGTAACCGTAGGCTGCATGCCTACCACCGAGGTCGTGCCGATTGACAAGGGCATCGACTGCTGGCACAATTTCGGCACCGATTATTTTCTGGAGAGAAGAGAAATCGGTATTTTCAATATCGGGGAGGGAAAGGGCACCATCGTGGCCGACGATGAGACCTTCGAGATGGGCTATAAGGACTGCCTTTACATCACCAAGGGGACGAAGAAGGTGACCTTCGCCAGCGCCGATCCGGCCCACCCCGCCAAATTCTACATGGTCAGCGCACCCGCGCACTGTTCCTATAAGACCACCTTTATTTCCATTGAGGATGCGGCCAAGAGAACCTTAGGGTCGTTAGAGAATTCCAATAAGCGCACCATCAACCAGTTCATCCACCCGGATGTGCTGCCCACCTGCCAGCTTTCCATGGGCATGACCTGCCTGGAGCCGGGCAGCGTGTGGAATACCATGCCCTGCCACACCCATGAGCGCCGCATGGAGATCTATACATATTTTGAGGTGCCGAAGGACAACGTGGTCATGCACTTCATGGGCGAGCCCACCGAGACCAGACACCTGGTGATGCAGAATGAGGAAGCGGTGATCAGCCCCTCCTGGAGCATCCATTGCGCCTCCGCCACGTCCAATTACACCTTTATCTGGGCCATGGGCGGGGAGAATCAGGCCTTTGACGACATGGACAATCTGGTACCCACGCAGTTGAGATAAGTCGCGGCAAATAAAAATGATGAAAGCGACAAAAGGGTTCAACATTGTGTTTCCCGAAGTCATAAATGCGAATGCCCAAAAGGGTCCGGTTTCGCGCCGCACACCCGCAGGGAGCAGCGCAGACATTTGATTTTGGGCCTTTTGCCCTTTGTATCATAAAAAAAGAAAGAAGGAGAAAATTATGGTAAGTTTTAGTTTGGAAGGCAAAGTTGCCATGGTAACCGGCGCGTCCTACGGCATCGGTTTCGCTATCGCCAGCGCGTTCGCTGAGGCCGGCGCAACCATCACATTCTGCGATATCAAGCAGGAGCTGGTGGACAAGGGCCTGGCTGCTTACGCGGAGAAAGGCATCACCGCCTACGGCTATGTTTGCAACGTCTGCGACGAGGAGCAGGTAAAGGCCATGGTGGCTCAGATTGAGGAAGAGCACGGCGTCATCGACATTCTGGTCAACAATGCCGGCATCATCAAGAGAATCCCGATGACAGAGATGAGCGCGGAAGCGTGGCGCCAGGTCATCGACGTAGACCTGACCGGTCCGTTTATCATGTCCAAGGCCTGCATTCCGTCCATGATCACCAAGGGCGGCGGCAAGATCATCAACATCTGCTCCATGATGTCCGAGCTTGGCCGTGAGACTGTTTCCGCTTACGCGGCGGCAAAGGGCGGCTTAAAGATGCTGACCAGGAATATCTGCTCCGAGTACGGCCAGTACAATATCCAGTGCAACGGCATCGGACCCGGCTACATCGAGACTCCTCAGACCGCTCCTCTTCGTGAGCGTCAGGCGGACGGCTCCAGACATCCCTTCGATCAGTTTATCGTGGGCAGAACCCCGGCAGGCCGCTGGCTGCAGACCGAGGAGCTGACAGGACCCGCGGTATTCCTGGCAAGCGAGGCTTCCAACGCTGTGAACGGCCATGTGCTGTATGTGGACGGCGGTATCCTGGCTTACATCGGCAAGCAGCCGTAATACGGAGGACAATATGCGGATTGCATTGATCAATGAAAATTCCCAGGCGGCCAAAAACTCCCTGATCTGCGACACGCTCAAAAAGGTAGTGGAGCCCATGGGACATACGGTGGATAATTACGGCATGTATTCCGCGGAGGATGAAAAGCAGCTGACCTACGTGCAGTGCGGCATTCTGGCCGGCGTACCCTTAAATTCCGGCGCGGCGGATTTTGTGGTTACCGGCTGCGGCACGGGGCAGGGAGCTATGCTGGCTTGCAATTCCTTCCCGAAGGTGCTTTGCGGCCACATCTCCAACCCCCTGGATGCCTACCTGTTTTCTCAGGTCAATGACGGCAACTGCGCGGCCATGCCCTTTGCGCAGGGCTTTGGCTGGGGCGCGGAGCTCAATCTGGAGAATACCTTTGAGAAGCTGTTCGGCACTCCCGGCGGCGGTGGTTATCCGAAGGAGAGAGTTGTGCCGGAGCAGCGCAACAAGAAGATTCTGGATCAGGTCAAGACCGTAACCTACGCGGACATGGCGGATATTTTACAGAAGCTTGACCCTGAGCTGGTGAAGGGAGCCCTTGGCGGCGACCACTTCAAGGAGCTGTTCTACGCTAACTGCAAGTGTGAGAAGATGGCGGCGGCTGTGGAAGCCGTTGTCGGAAAGTAAGAACCATCCAAAAACAGCCCTGCCGCTTTCCGGCGCCCTTTGACCCCGGAAAGCGGCGGGCATTGTAAAACGTAAATTATAAAACGTAAGGAGAGGGTATTCCCATGAATGAGGTATTACAGAAACTGAATAACATCGGCATCGTGCCGGTGGTTGTCATCAATAAGGTGGAGGACGCGGTTCCGCTTGCAAAGGCTCTCTGCGCCGGCGGCCTTCCCTGCGCGGAGGTTACCTTTCGCACCGCGGCGGCGAAGGACGCCATCAAGGCCATGACCGAGGCCTGCCCCGAGATGGTGGTAGGCGCGGGTACCGTTTTAAACGCGGAGCAGGTGGACGCGGCTGTGGAAGCGGGCGCTACCTTTATTGTCAGCCCCGGCTTAAATCCGAGGACTGTGAAGTACTGCCAGGAGAAGGGCGTTCCGATCACTCCCGGCACCTCCAGCCCCAGCGACATCGAGCAGGCCATTGAACTGGGCCTGGATGTGGTGAAGTTCTTCCCGGCGGAGCAGTCCGGCGGCCTTGCCAAGATCAAGGCTATGGCGGCCCCCTATGTGAATATGAAATTCATGCCCACCGGCGGCGTCAACGCCAAGAACCTGAACGACTACTTAAGCTTCCCCAAGATCATCGCCTGCGGCGGTTCCTGGATGGTTCCGGCCAAGCTGGTGGATGAGGGCAAGTTTGATGAGATCGAACAGCTGACCCGCGAGGCGGTGCAGACCATGCTGGGCTTTGAGATTAAGCATGTCGGTATCAACTGCGCGGACGAGGATGAGGCGAACGCCACCTCCGAGGCTCTGGCGCATGCTTTCAGCTTCGACATCAAGAACGGCAACAGCTCCATGTTTGTGGGCACTGCCTTCGAAGTGATGAAGAAGCCCTACCTTGGCGCAAAGGGCCATATCGCCATCGGCACCAACTACATGAACCGCGCCATCGCCTACATGGAGAACCTGGGCGTGGAGTTCGATTATGATACCGTCAAGAAGAACGACAAGGGCGGCATCAAGGCCATCTACATGAAGGACGAGATTGCGGGCTACGCGATTCATCTGGTACAGAAATAAAGTGCTCTTCACAGGTTACTGTGAAAAGTAACCCATACAGGCAATCGAAGGGGCGGAACGGCCTGCCACAGCGATTGTGTATGTGAGAAATCATGTATTTCTGAAGATCATCAGGCGGCGTCGGGAGAAAGACCTGGCGCCGCCATTCAGGAACTGCCGCGAAATGATATGTACAGATTATTTCGCGGCAGTTCTTTACTGTTCTATAACGAAACGTGGAGGATTTTTTATGATAAATAAAGCTCTTCTCACTCGTGTGCTGGAGAAAGCCCTCTCCACCGGGGCGGACTTCGCGGAGGTCTACGTGGAGCACACGAAGGAGAATAATATCGCCATGATCGACAGCAGGGTGAATTCGATCACAGATCAGCTGATCAGCGGCGTGGGAATGCGGATTTTTCTGAACACCCGCTGCGTCACCGCCTCCTGTACCTCTCTGGAGGAGGAGGATCTGCTTACCTGCGCGGGCAGACTGGCAGACGCTTTGGACGGCGTGCCTGAGAATCGGACAGTGCGTTTGCGGGAGCGTCTGTTCGGGGATATTCATCCCATCCGCGTGGTGCCCGGGGACGCTACCCTTAAGACAAAGACAGATCTGCTGAAGGAGGGATATTTCGCGGCGAAGAATTACCATCAGGATATTTCCCAGGTGAGAGCCAGTCTGCTGGATGTGGATCATCAGATTCTCATTGCCAACAGCGACGGCCTGTACGCTCAGGACAGACAGATCCGCACCAGAATGACGGTCACAGCCTTTGCCAGTAAGGGCGGGGAAAAGCAGAGCGGGACCTGCTCTCCGGGCAGAAGAATGGGACTGGAGTTATTTGACATGATTTCCCCCAAATCCATCGGGGAGAAGGCGGCCGGACAGGCGCTCACTATGTTAAGCGCCGGGTATATTCAGGCCGGGCGGATGCCGGTGGCCATAGAGAACGGCTTCGGCGGGGTGATTTTCCATGAGGCCTGCGGGCACTCTCTGGAGGCCTCCAGCGTGGCGCCGGGGCAGTCCCAGTTTTGCGGTAAATTAGGGCAGCAGATCGCCAATCCCAAGCTGACGGCTTTAGACGACGGCACCATCCCCAATGCCTGGGGCTCCGTGAATATCGATGACGAGGGAACGCCGGCGCAGAGAAAGGTGCTGATTGAGAACGGCATTCTGAAGTCCTACATGGTGGATAAGCTGAACGGCCGCCGCATGGGCATGGAGAGCACCGGTTCCAGCCGCAGACAGAGCTACCTTTTTGATCCCACCTCCCGCATGACCAACACCTTTATCGCCAACGGTCCGGACCGCAACGAGGACATTATTTCCTCCATCGAATACGGCCTTTACGCGAAGGCCATGGGCGGCGGCAGCGTGAATCCGGTGACAGGCGCCTTTAATTTCTCGGTCAATGAGGGATATATGATCCGGAACGGCAAAATCTGCGAACCGGTCCGGGGCGCCAGCCTGATCGGAAAGGGCTCGGAAATCCTCATGGACATCGATATGATCGGAAATAATCTGGAGACGGCGCAGGGCATGTGCGGCGCTTCCAGCGGCAGTATTCCCACGGAGGTGGGCCAGCCCCTGATCCGTGTGGCGTCCATCACTGTGGGCGGCAGGTAAAAAGGAGGGGCATGATGAAATATACGGAGTTTAAAGAGCGGGTAATGGCGGCGGCAGCCTCCAGGGGCCTGACGGAATATGAGCTGTACGCGGAGGAGAAGGAAAATATCAGCGCGGAAACCTTAAATCATGAGATTTCCGCTTTTTCCTCCGGCAATGTGACCGGAGCCTGCTTCCGCTGCGTTTCTCAGGGAAAGCTGGGTTATGCCTCCACAGAGCTTTATACGCTATCGGAGGCGGAGCGGGTGGTGGAGGCCGCCATGGAGAACGCCGCATGCCTTGAGACGGAGGGCGAGGCCTTGATTCACGGGCCGGGGGATACCTATACGAAGGTGGAAGCCGGGACGGTCACCGAACCCACCGCGTCCCAGCTGACCGGGCTGGCTATGAAAATAGAAGAAGCGGCCTACGCAGCGGATTTGAAAGTTGCGGACGGCAGCCAGTCCGGCGCGGTTTTTTACCGGAATCAGATTTACCTGAGCAATTCCAGAGGGCTGGACCTGACTCATGAAAACGCCTATACGATGGCGTACTGCTCCCCCATCGCGAAAGAGGGAGAGGAAATGTTCAGCGGCTTCTATTCCGTCGGCGGGGATTTTGCCGGCCTTGATCCCCAGGCGATTGCTCAAAAAGGGGTAGAGGACGCAGTTTCCCAGATTGGCGCCCGCATCCTGCCGACGGGAACCTATGACGTGATGTTTTCCAATCACATGACAGCCGCGTTGCTCAGGGTTTACGCGAATATTTTTTCCGCGGAGGCGGCGCAGAAGGGAATGAGCCCGCTTGCCGGAAAAGAGGGAGAGCCTGTGGCAGCTCCCTGCGTGACGCTGACCGATGATCCCTTCTGCGGGGACAGCCTGGTACGGGTTCCCTTCGACGGGGAGGGCGTGGCAACCAGCCGCAGGGATGTGGTAAAGGAGGGCAGGCTTGTGACCCTGCTCTATAATCTTGCGGCCGCGCACAGGGCGGGCGTGGCTTCCACCGGCAACGGCGTAAAGGCGGGCTACGCGGCCCCTGTCAGCATCCAGCCCCACAATTTTTATCTGCAAAAAGGAGGCGGCGGAACCACGGAGGAAATGTATGAGAAGCTGGGCGACGGCGTTTACATCACGGAGCTGAACGGAATGCACGCCGGCGCCAACCCGGTGACCGGCGACTTCTCCCTGGCAAGCGCGGGCTTCCTGATTGAAAAGGGAAAAAAGACCGGACCGGTCAAAGACTTTACGGTTTCCGGCAACTTCTATCAGCTGTTACAGGACATTTCCCTGGTGGGGGATGACTGGGAGCTGCGTCCGCCCATGCGGGGAGGCTCCTGCTTCGGAGGACCTTCCTTTATCGTGCGGGGCATGAGCATCGGAGGAAAATAGAGCCGACTGTATAGAATGACAACCACAAAACAGCGTAGACATGCCAGTCATAATCCATTGAAAAAAGAGTCGGCGGGAAACCGGCTCTTTTCTTTGGGCGCGTAAGGAGGAATTCTGGTGTTTGGCTCATTTGAAGGTGGGAAAATTTATAGAAATTTTATAGAATAGACGATATATCGTCCCTCTTTGACAAGGTTTTATGCTATACTTCCTATAGCCGCGAAAAAGCGCAGAATATGCGGCCGATTTTTTCAAAGTGGCGATTGAAGAGAATCGGGGATTCTGTTAAAGTGAGGTGAGGAGATGAACTCAGAAAATGTAATTCATGCCCCCACCAAAGAGAAAGCGGAAAAAGGCAC